>JBHJHM010000178.1:0-5470 GCA_050330865.1 Leptolyngbyaceae cyanobacterium | reverse complement strand
CTATCCCACAGGTATTCAAGTGAGTCAGGAGCAGTTTAATTCCATCCTGATTGAGCGTGACTCTTTTCATGGGGAGTGGAACTATCAGATATTGCCTTCTCAACAATCGGAATAGTTCAAGTTATTTTTGCGCAGATCCTTCGCTGACCCTATTCCGAGATCGGAATCTACTCCCTGTTCGATTCCCTCTGCAAATTGAGGCTGTTCGGCAGTCAGCGGTTGATCAGCGATTGTTTCGTCATGCGATTCTTGAACCTTTAGTGCGCGCATGTTGTGCATGCTATTGTGAATGTCCTTATGTTGTGACGAAACATGTCTCACGTCAGTCAGAAGGTTCAGCAACACCTCGCTTTCTGCTTCGAAGGCAGCCGGATCGTCGAGGGTCGGTGTAAATTGCTTAGCGGGACGATGCGCAAGAATTTTGATGCGAACTTCGTCGAAGAGCTTCCGTTCAGCGATCGCCGCTTCCTGTATCGCGAGCGCTCGGTGGATATAGTGGCTACCCGCCAAAAGCCCGAAGCCTATGCCTGCAAATGCAATACACAATGGCCAGGCATAGCCATAAGCGATACGCTTGCGAATTGAAGTGGATTTCATGTCGAAAAGTTACGGCTACACCATGGGGCATATCTTCAGCATGCCCGCCCATCAAGCTGGGTAACCTGAGCACCCGCTCAGAATGATGCAGAAATATTAGCTGGTTGACTATGCGACTTCTCAAACGCATCGTGGGCTATGCTATTGCAAGCTCAGCATTACCAAGACAAGGGCTGATCTGTTTTACCTTTGCCAACTGGATCCGTAGTCAACTATGACGGACAGCACGAACATTAGTCCAAATTCTGAAGACTGGAGAGAGCGCTCAGAGCGAATTGAGCAGCAGCAAGCAATGAACGCCCAAATGATTGCTGCCCTGGCTGAACAGCTCACAATCACCACGCAAGAGCACGATCGCCGAATGGCTGACCACGATCGCCAGATGGCTGAAATCAACCAACAGCAAATGATTAATACACAAGCGATTGCAGCCTTTGCTGAACAGCTCACAATTACGGCTCAGGAACACAATCACCGACTGACCGAACATGACCGGAGAATGGCAGAAATTGACCAGCGGCTGGCTAGGTTGACTCAGCTCACAGAGCGCTTCGTGGATCAAACACTAAGCCATGAAGGAAGGCTGACGGCCTTAGAAAGAGCAAGTTAGATCGGCGTAGAAGGATTCTAAGGTTCTACTCGTGCCAGCCAGAAATTTTCACCCACGCTCAGAACCCCTGATTGACTGACAAAACTTTGGCGGCGGGCGGTTGAAACCGCGCCTAAAGGGGCTAAACCTGCCTCCGCAGGTTGCCAAAACCCTTGATCTAAACAGTCCGCGCAGGCGGACTTTCGATCAGCAGGCGCGACTTCTAGTCGCCAGCTGCGGCCACGAAACACAAGGTTTCTAGAAACTTTTGTCAGTCAACCAGCTCAGACCTCTCAGATCGAGGGAAGACCTGGCTACCTAGCGGCTATAGGTTTGGGTCAGCGTCAGGAGCCTCTCCGCCAGCTCGGCGCTAAGGACATCAGAGCGGGTATAGCGCCAGCGCCAGTTGCCATAGGGAGTGCTGGGATCATTCATACGACCGCTGCCGTCGAGACCGAGAACATCCTGAAGTTGAACGATCGCTAAATCGGCAACCGACCCGTAGGCCAACCGCATCAGCGCCCAGTTGATTGCCTGTATCGACTCAGGTGAGTCCAGCCCCAGATAAGTGGCAATAGCCTGCTTCTCCTGATCGGTTGCACCCTGCTGCCACCATCCAATCGCCGTATCGTTGTCGTGAGTACCGACATAGACCGCACAGTTGCGCACAAAGTTATGGGGCTGATAGGGGTTATTAGCATCATCACCAAAGGCAAAAAGCAGGATCTTCATGCCAGGAAAGTCGAAGCGATCGCGCAGGGCTTCGACTTCTGGTGTGATAATTCCAAGGTCTTCCGCCAAAACGGGAAGACGGCCCAGTCGCTGGCCCAATGTTTCGAAGAAAGCATCGCCAGGACATTTAATCCACTCGCCATTGATGGCGTTTTCTTCCCCGGCGGGCACTTGCCAGTATGCCTCAAAGGCTCGAAAGTGATCGATGCGGACGGTATCGACATATTCTAAGGTGGCTTTGAAACGCTTAATCCACCAGTCGAAGTCTGTACTTTGCAGATAGTCCCAGTCGTAAATGGGATTGCCCCAGAGCTGTCCCGTTGCGCTGAAGTAATCGGGCGGGACTCCGGCAATGTAAGTCGGCTTCAGCGTGTCGGCATCGAGCTTGAAGCACTCAGGGCTGGCCCACACGTCGGCGCTGTTGTAGCAAACATAGATCGAGATATCACCCACGATTTGAATGCCCTGCTCATTGGCATAGGCCCGCAGCGCTTTCCACTGCTCAAAAAACTTGAACTGTACGAAACGGTGATACTGAATCTCGTCCTGAAGCTTGAAGCGACAGTCCTTCAAGGCTTCAGGCTCGCGGCGGGCGATCGCTCCGTCCCATTCATTCCAGTCTTTGCCGTCGTTAGCATCCAATAGCGCCATAAACAGCACATAATCTTCGAGCCAGTATGCTTGTTCGCGGCAAAACTGCTCAAATTCGACACTAGGCTGAAATTCGCGGTAAGCGCGTCTTAGATACTGAGTCTTGTGTGGAATGACGCGATCAAAATCAACGCGGGTCGCGTCTTCTGTCTGCAAGGGCTCTAGCTCAGCAGCGTTCAGCAGACCTTCCTCAGCTAGCTTTTCCAGACTAATCAGCAGGGGATTGCCGGCAAACGCACTGAAATTCATCGTGTACGGCGAGTGCTCGTAGCCCGTTGGCCCCAATGGCAGCACCTGCCACAGCTTTTGGCCGCTGCGCTTGAGAAAGTCGATGAAAGCGTAAGCCGACTGACCTAAATCCCCGATACCAAACTGGCTGGGCAAACTGGTGGGGTGTAAGACAATTCCGCTGGAGCGTTGCAAAGACATAATTGGCGAGGGCCCATAGCTGATGCGTCTTTCCCACCTTATCGCTAGCTAGGATGATATTCGTAAACCGTTGGATAGATTTTGCGCATTTTCCACGCGCTGCGATACCTACCGCGAAGGTACCGACGGCGAACTCTTCTATCACTGAGGACGATTTGAAATAATTTTCATTCGGACTTTCCCTCACGCTGGCACGCTCAACTTGGCTTGCGATCGCGAACGTCGATCGTTGGTCATATCCAGTAATCACTAATGCCCTATCGTTTGTACCAGCGGCTCCTACAGAGAGCATCATAGTGAAAACTGTTAGCGCTCTAGGCTTTTTGGTTTCTGCCTCGCCGACGTGTAATCAATCCCAACACCCGATCGCAACGTTGATTTAGGTTCAGGCTCAGGCAGAATTCTTCCTGTAAACTGTCCGCGTCGATTAGCAACGTTTGCCCTGATTTGCTCAGCCGTTTGCAAGAAGCCTTCTTCGGTCATAAGGTCATGCTCTACCAGCGTTTGCATAAGTGCTAAGCAAACTAGCTTAAGCTCAGAATTTTCATCTTCCAACTCTTCAATACGTGAGGCTAAGTCGTCAGCTCTTCTACGAAGTGTGTAGCTGAGACGGTCAACTTGCTCTCTGTTCTCGTTGAGGTCTCGTCTTTGCCGGAAGTCTGAATCAAACAAGTAGTCAAAGAGGCTCATAAGCTTCTTCCATAATTCTCAAGACTAAAACTTGAGCAGCCGGGAATTGAGCAGCCGCTATGGTTTGCTCTACAGTCCCGCAGTCAGCGATTTCGGATTTGGATGCGTTGAACCATGTGCTGTTTTGCTCTTGGGGCGATCGCGCGCTATACGCCAACCCCAACAGAGCCCTCTAAACTCATGACCGAATCCATTTGGTGAGAATCCGCATAGGCTTGCCACTAGCAGGATCGATTTGGGGCTTGCTCCAGGCGCGGGGTTCAGCGAAGTGAAGGGTATGGAGGATACCGATGATGAGGTCGATGCCCCGGATAGAGCCGATGAGGATGATGCGGATGGGCTCACGGGCAGGAGCGTCGGTAGAGTTATCGGGTGGGAGGCTGTAGGTTTCGGTGTTGGGGACAAAGTCTGACATGAAGAAAACAACATTTGATGTAGTCACAAGTGTGACATTAACATGAGATAGATGTATCCACAAGTGTGACATTTACCTTCTCATGCCTCTCTGACACGATCAGGGCATGGGAAGAGCAAGTGAAGCACTGAAGCAGGTTTTAGATGCTTATGGCATCAGCCAAAATAAATTGGCTGTGACAATGAACATCAGCCGCGCCAATGTTGGACGCTGGTATCACGGACTTGACCCTAGCGCTGAAAATATTGCTCAAATCACGATCGCGCTCAAATCTTTAGACCCACTTGCTGCAAAAGAATTCGTGCGCCTGTACTTAGGAGTCATTGCTGAAGATGAGCAAGAATGAGGTCTGGTAGGTTGGGTTGAAGCATGAAACCCAACACTATCCAAGGTCTAAGACCGATCGCCTTGCAGATTAAGGTGAAGCATGAACTCTAGCATCCATCCCTAATTCCCAATCCTAACTGCCTACTCTAAGCATGAAATGGGATAGGCAACCAACATGCAATATCGACGAGCCACGACTCCGGGC
Source organism: Leptolyngbyaceae cyanobacterium (assembly GCA_050330865.1). GTDB lineage: Bacteria > Cyanobacteriota > Cyanobacteriia > Phormidesmidales > Phormidesmidaceae > SIO1E4. Next base: position 835 of record JBHJHM010000178.1, on the reverse strand, counting down.
GCAACCTACTTCTTTACCCTCGTCACCCATAATCGCAAGCCCCTTTTTAACCATCCCGAAACCGTGCAACTTCTCCGTGATGCCTTTCGCACGGTCAAACAGCGTCACCCTTTCACTATTGACGCGATCGCGGTTTTGCCCGACCACCTTCATTGCTTGTGGACGCTACCTCCTGGGGATGCTAATTTCTCGACCCGCTGGCGGTTGATTAAGACTTACTTTAGTCGCCATTGCCCTGAACGCTACAAATGGCAAAGGTCATTGTCGCGTCTCAAAAAGCAGGAGCAAGCCATTTGGCAACGTCGGTTTTGGGAACATCAAATTCGAGATGAGTCCGATTTTGAGCGACATGTCGATTACATCCATTACAATCCAGTGCGTCATGGATTGGTAGCGACTCTCTGTGATTGGCCGTATTCGAGTTTTCGTCGCTATGTAGATCGTGGTTTGTATGTTCCAGAGTGGGGTGGAAATCAGGAAATCGGGTTGTCGAAGAATTGGGAGTGAGGGTTTGTAGGTTGGTGTCGAGGCACAGACCCAACACTTTCGATCGCTAATTTCTTGTCTAGGGTGTTGGGTTTCATGCTTCAACCCAACCTACTCGCTAATAATTTTGAATTCGTAATTTTGAATTTTGAATTGTTTCTGTGCCAGGTAACCGATCTTCGAAATGCCCAATTTACCGTGTGGAGAAGGTCCGAAATACTTCTTTTCGATCAAGCTGAAGCGCTTATCTGCTACAGTTTACAAGTCTGGATGCGAGAGGAGAGGGGGGGGGGGGGGGGGGGGGGGGGGGGGGGGGGGGGGGGGGGGGGGGGGGGGGGGGGGGGGGGGG
>JBHJHM010000177.1:0-28097 GCA_050330865.1 Leptolyngbyaceae cyanobacterium | reverse complement strand
TCCGACTGGGGGCCAGAGCTGTTTGCCCAGGTCCGCTCCCTGGTAAATACAGCGAGACGGCAGGGCATTTCTGCTTTTGAGGCCATTTCGCGAGCCCTTACCTCATCACAGACCGATTGGCTACTGAGTTGAGCAATTACGTTTTCCCTGCATATGATTAATATTCCTGCCTCTTCGGAACTGCCTGATGTGAGGCAGAAGGCAGAAGCACAGTCCAATATAAGAGCGATAGAAGATGCGATGGTTGCTATTAGCGCTACCGAAGATCCGGTTGCTCAATCTAAAGCGTTGATAGTGGTTGCCTATGCCTACGGTCAAGCTGGGGATTTGGCCAAAGCAGCGGCAACGTTAGCAGAGGCTTTAACAGCTGCAAAGGGTACGGAGAACGCATATGACCAAGCCTCAGCACTGATAAATATTGCAACTGCTTACACCGGGCTAAGGGACGTTGAATCAGCTGCAGGAGTTCTAGCTCAAACCTCGACAATTGCCGAAGCTATTGATGACCGTGAATCTAAAGCCAATGTGCTGCAGAGTATTGCCCAAATAGAGCGCGCCCTTTTGCAGGGAAGATCTTTTCTAATGGGTTCTCCGGGGAGTGAAGCTGAGCGAAGTTCGGCTGAAGGGCCTCAGCACTCGGTCGACATGCCGGCTTTTGCCATGGGGCGTTACCCGGTGACGCAAGCTCAGTGGCGGTTTGTGGCAGAGCGCTTGGAGCGAGTTAATCGTGATTTAGATCCTGATCCGTCCAGCTTCAAAGGAGACGATCGCCCCGTCGAATCAGTGTCTTGGGAAGACGCGGTGGAGTTTTGCGATCGCCTCTCAGTCTTCTTAGGCATCCCCTGCCGCCTGCCCAGCGAAGCCAAGTGGGAATATGCCTGCCGCGCCGGAACAACAACACCATTTCACTTCGGTGAGACAATCACACCAGAGCTGGCAAATTACTGGACGCAGGAATCTTATGGGCAAGGGCCAATCGCAGAACCTCGTAATGAAACCACCCCTGTGGGGAGTTACGGAGTAGCCAATGCCTTTGGTCTGTATGATATGCACGGCAATGTCTGGGAATGGTGTCAGGACGTGTGGCACGAAAATTATGAAGGGGCTCCTGATGATGGCAGTGCCTGGATAGAAGGCGGCAATCAAACTGTTCGAGTGCTGCGCGGCGGTTCGTGGAACGGCTATCCGTGGATCTGCCGTTCGGCGTATCGCAACTACGTCGATTCCGGCTACCGCAGCAGCGTTATCGGTTTTCGGGTCGTCTTTTCCCCCGAGTGACTTCCTTAGCCCTTTGCGCTATAGTACTCTTGTACTTTACACTTTCTTCTTTTCTCTCTCTTGGCGCGCAGCGCCCGAAAATCAACCTGGGCCAGATAACTTGGTAGGGGTACCCCGAAGATTTGTCTGGCTCTCAGAACCTAGGGTTCTGGGAGGAGTTTGCGCGATCGCTGGGCTTGGCAGAAATCCGCACCTCGATGCTACCGCTATACTGCAGCTATTCGTCGCTTACCGTCGTCCCGGCTATGGTTCAAACAATCGCGATCGGAAATCTGTCCTTACCAGAGCTTGAAGAAAAGCAGAATCTTCAGTTGGCAGACGAGCCTGGATTCTTTCCTGAATGGCACCAAGATCTACCTCGCCTGCTGGATGATGAAAGACAGCTCATTGATCACGTCCAACAGGGATACTTCGATCAAATCCGAAATCGCCAGATTTCCGAAGGACTCATCAAGTTAGTGATCGTTTCACCACTACTTTATTTAGCAGGTTTCTATCGCCGTCCGTTCGAAGTCAAACTAGAAGAATCTGTTGAACTCACACTCGAAGATGGTAGCGAAGTATGGCGTGGACGAATTGATGCTCTGGTGATTCAAGAACAGCTCTGGGTGCTGGTTGTTGAGTCAAAAGCATCTGCCTTCGGAGTCGATGCAGCGCTTCCTCAAGCTCTGGGTTATATGCTGACGAATCCTAATCCAGCACGACCTACCTACGGTCTGATTACAAATGGGGGGAGTTTCTTGTTTCTAAAACTCGTGCACGCCCCTCAGCCACGCTACGCCGTTTCGGATGTACTGTTATTGTTGCCGGGGCGAAATTGCTTGTATCAGGTCTTGCAAGTTCTCAAAGCAATCGGGCAAAACCTATGATGAGGTTATTGAAGAATCGCAACAAGACCTATAAGTGGACTGCAGCTAGGCTGGCTGATCAATCCGCAAGACCAGCAAGTTGAGATTTATCGGCCTAACCAAGCTGTTGAAGGATTGCCTCTATCGGCCAAATTATCAGGCCGAGACGTACTGCCCGGTTTTGAGTTAACCCTTTAATTTTTTTCCTTTCCCGCTTTCTTCTCGATTCGTTTCTAGGCTCTGAATATACCAACTCACGGTGCGTCTCGATCGCCCATCACCCGCGATCGCCGACCCAAACCTGTGACCTGCAACGGTACCTGCTATGAACTTCCCTGCAGCCATCCAACACTACGCAATTGCCATTGCCCAGCTAGAGAAAACCGTCAACCCCGAAGTGGTGCTGAACGTGCTGCGATCGCGCGATCAGGTCGAAGCGGCCCGTCAGGATCCTGACAGCGATCTGGACCCCGACTGCTTCCTACACCTCATCACCCTGGATGACCGCCTCATTCAACAGGCTGGAACAATTCACAACACCGTTGATCTAGAAGCGTGGCAAAAGAGCCTGCAGCCGCCCACCTCAGCCTGGTGGTGGTATTTAGCAGCCCCGACTCACGTCCGCGATCGCTATGACTGGCTCTGGAGTGCCGGTACCGTCACTGCACTTACCGCTTCGGCTAGTTTGGTCGTAGATATTTGTGGTCGATTTCTAAGCGTCGGTGCCCCCGGAGCCTGGGGCTCCTTCGCCGTTATCTCCCAGAGTGTCCTGACTCTGGCAACCGCTGGCGGTGTCCTGACCGACGGTGGTCGTCAGCTCATTGAGCAAGCCCTCGACAATTCGGGACTGGGGCGGCACTGGTGGCAAGAAACCAAACTGGGCCTTTCTCTAGCACTACTTCTCGGACTCGTCGGATTTCATGGCAGCCTGCCGCTGATTGCCGAACGCATTGCCACCCGGGGTCAGCAGTGGGAAGCAGCCGGCAATCTCCAGGCAGCCGAAGCCTCCTACCAGCTGGCAACGAGCCTCGATCAGGACCAAGCTGAAGCCCATCACGATTTAGGACAACTCTATGCCGCCTGGAACCGCACCGAAGAAGCCCAAGACCAGCTCTTTATCGCTGTGAAAGAGGGCTACTTTCCCGCCTACAACAGCTTGGCCACCCTTTACCTGGAAAACGATTCCCCCGACGAAGCCGCCAGCCTCATTTTGGACGGTCTAGAACGTGTTGAAGAAAGCCCTGAAACGCGATCGCTCCGGGCCGAACTGTGGAGCAACTTGGGATGGGCCAGAGTGCAGCAGGGACGCTACGCCGAAGCCAGAGACAGCCTCAAAAACAGCCTTGAACTCGCACCTCAAACTCAGAGCAACGCCGAGCTAGCACCTCAAGCCCCAAACCGTGCAGGGCTAACGCTCGCCACCGACTCCAGCGCCCATGCCTACTGTCTCCTCTTTCAAGTTGCTGAGGAGAGCAGCGATCGCGCCACCGCTGCCGCCGCCGCTCAGAACTGCATCACCCTTGCCGACCCCACCAACCCGCAGGAGGATGCATGGGCCTATGAGGCTAGGGAATATCTGCAGAATAGGGAAGAGTAGGGGTGTAATTGGTGGGTAAGAAGGGGAGCAGAGGCAGCGGAGGGGGAGTAATCCGTAGTGTAAAGACGCGACATGTCGCGTCTCCCTCACGCCCCCCTCGCCGACTCATCTCGCCACCTCCCCATCCACCCGTCTACCCTGCCTTCCTTTGCCATCCCACATACGGCAACTTTGCCGCCGTGGCTTGAATCGCGGGAGCCTGGGCAACCAGCTGACCACAAGCATCCCAGGTACCGCTCAGAAACATTTGACGAGGACCGTCAGCGATCGCAACGGCAGCGCTGTAATCGCCCATAGTCACGGCCATCGTGTTCAGATCCAGAGTGAGGGGTTGCTGCGGATCAGCGGCAATTTTCTCCTGGAGTGTCTGGGCCACGTCAGAGCTGACAGTGACACAGGGAACCCCCATCGCCACACAGTTACCGAAAAAGATTTCGGCAAAACTTTCACCAATCAAAGCTTTGATGCCCCAGCGAGCGAGTGCTTGCGGGGCATGTTCGCGGGATGAACCGCAGCCGAAGTTGCGGTTCACCACAAGCATTTCGGCGCCCTGATACTGAGGCTGGTCAAAGGCGTGCTGTCCGTCCAGTTGGGTGCGATCGTCAGCAAATACCTGCTCACCTAGCCCGTCGAACGTGACGCATCGCAAAAACCGCGCGGGAATAATGCGATCCGTATCAATGTCATCGCCCTTGAGGGGAATACCTTGACCTGTAACCGTCTCTACCTCAGCCATGGCAGCCGTCCTTATGAATGAATGATCAGCCTGTTTGGCCCTTCATCATATCGTTTCATCTGTGTGCTTCACTCATCCAACAGCGGATCGGGAGTTGAGCGATCTTGAGCCGAATCCACCTTGTTAGTAATCCATAAAGACTGGTAAGGCTGCAGGACATAGGTATCTTCGATGGAGGCGATGCGATCGCCACTGATTAAATCGATCCACTCGTCCGTATTCAGCAGGTTGAGATCGGCCAAATTGAGTTCCTGAGGCTGTTTGCTCAGGTTGTGGATCGAGAAGATACTCTGGTCACGCGCCATGCTTTGCCGCCAAAATGCAAAGATCGCAGGCGTGGGGGGATGCAGAGTATACTGCGTAGCATTCGGATGGAAGGCACGCTGACGGCGACGAATCTTGATCAGGCGACGCAGTTCAGCTAAGACGATCGCGTGGGGTGTCTCTGGATCGGCCAAGGCTTGATTCAGCGCTTCAATATCCCACTTATAGCGATTGATAGAGCGGTTGTGTCCCGTTTCTTTAACACCCGCATGGTTGTTGCGCGTGGCTAGCAAACTGTGGATGTAGAAGGCCGGAATACCCTCCAACGACATCATGATGGTTTGAGAACATAAGAAGCGCGGAATCTGCCACTCATCCTTGCCCTCGACCGTGCCCTGCATCGCATCAAACAGCGAAATGTTGATTTCGTAGGGCGACTCTGTACCATCAGGCCGGCTGCGCATACTCACTTCGCCGCCAAACTGTCGCATGGTGGCAATGAGCGCGTCATATTCTTCTTTCGTTAGCAGTCCTTCAGCCGGACGCATCCCAATGCCGTCATGAGATGCCGTGAAATTAAAGTAGGCACAGCCAATAGGAGCTGGTGGCATGCTCATCATCCACTGCCGCAGATAGTCTGCCCGTCCCTGCATCAGCGCATTCAACAACAGCGGCGGCAGGCTGAAGTTGTAGATCATGTGAGCTTCATTGCGATTGCCAAAATAGCTCAGATTTTCTCGATTCGGGACGTTGGTTTCGGTAATGATGGCAATGCCAGGATCAATCATCTGCAGCAGTACACGGATAAGCTGCACAATCGCATGCGTTTCGGGTAAATGAATGCAGCAGGTGCCCAACTTTTTCCAGAGATAGCCCACTGCGTCCAGGCGAACATAACGGGTCCCAGCATTGACGTAGAATAGGATAATCTTGACGTACTCCAGCAGGACTTCCGGATTCTCGAAGTTAACGTCAAGCTGGTCAGCACTAAAAGTACTCCAGACATGCTTAGATCCTTCGGTCGTCTCCAGTTCAGTTAATAGCGGCGTGCTGCGGGGGCGAACAACTTCCGAGAGATCTTTCTCCGGATCAACCTCAATCAAATAATCACATCCCGGTTTCTCATTCGCTTGAAACTGTTTTACCCAAGCATGTTGACTGGAAACATGGTTGACGACCAAATCCACCATTAGATTGAAATGTTGGGCAATGCGCTTCACATCTGGCCAGTCTCCCAGTTCAGGATTGACCTTCTCATAATCCACAATCGCGAAGCCGTCGTCTGAGGTGTAGGGAAAGAAGGGCAAGATATGCACTCCCGTAATCGTGTCTTGCAGATGGGTCTCTAAGAACTCTGCTAAGACTGCGAGGGGCGATCGCTCATCTTGGGAGACGATACTATCGCCGTAGGTAATCATCAAAATATTGTCATGATTCCATTTGCGCCAGTTTTCTTCACCCGATTGGTGCAAATAAGGCTGCAGCAAATCAAAGAGCCGCTCAATGAGAGACTCGACGACTGCCTGCGGATAGACCTTAGACAATAACGGGGTGACCTGTGTGGCAAAAAGCGTGAACTGTTTATTAGTGGTGACAACCATAACTGCGAGACTCCATGTCTAAATCCTGGGCGAGAAGGAGTAGCCACACCTGACGGCTTAACTCGGGATACTGAAGCACACACTCTGTGAAAAGAAAAATAGAGTTCTCTACAAGGACGTGCTTGTGTAGCAAAAGATCCCTCGGGATAGCACTGCCGAGAACAAAAGGATGCTTTCTGTGCCTGAACACTCCATAAAAATCAGCCAGCAGATAGCCAGCATTACCTGTGAAGGAAACCATGGAAACTGCTCGGCTGGTGGCGTTTCAGTCAACTGCAAAATGATGGCTAACAGAGCATTAAAACTACAAACGTTAGAAATACTAAATGGGAAGTGGCAGGGTAAAAAGCTTTCTAAGAGCTACTATCTCTAGCCCACAAAATCTACCGAGACAGTTACTTGCTGAGAGATTCTCTCAAGGCACCCGCTGTTGACAAGGAAATGTATGACCAAGTCCCTATCGCCAGCCGATGCCGGTGCTAGAGAATTTTTCTCTGCACTCCTGGAGTCAGCTGATTTTGTAAAAAGACTGTGTACGTGCTGGCAAAACACGGGGCTAGGGGGAGCAACGCATTCATTTTTGCTAAACCTGCGGACTATCCGCTATTGACTTCTAGGGGCTTTAGCAAATAAACATAACACTGTTAAAAAGAAAAGACCTGTATCTGTTTACACGGCACTAAACGCGAATGCTGTCGTCTGGAAAGAGTATTTCTCTATGGCCCTGAGTATTTCAGTCTAGTACCACTTGCTTTGATTGCAGGGAATAGGGAATACTTAGATCTTGCACTCAGCTGGCCATGCCCAGACATCCGCGCCGAGTTGAAAACTCAGCGCTCACTGAGCCAAGTCCCTAAAGGGACTATCAAAGGCTAAACCCATTGATGCATAAGGATTACACGCTCTTCAACCCCTTTAGGGGTTTGAGTCAGTGAGCCCTGACACTTTCAGTGCAGGGCGGTGTTTAGCGGTTTCCTAAATTGTCGATGGCGATGAGTAGGCATTGAGAAGTCTACTCTATATTTGGCGTTGACCTGTATCTATGAAACGCTAGATAATCCTTCTCGATTTTCAGAAAAGGGGTAGACATTTCCCATAAGTTCTGTACAATACAGCGGCATGGCGGTTTACAGACCCATTCGTCCCTAGGCAAAACCTGGGCAGCTGGCTTGTTTTGGAAGTTCTTGAATTATGACCTCTGTTCTCACACGTTCGAATACTCAGTACGAACGGCTACCCGATGATGTACGGTCGCTGCTGCGCGATCGCTTACAAATGGTGAGCCCTGCTGCTATAGCCACGCCTCCTCAGGCTAGCAAGTTGCCGGTCTCCACTGCTAAGCCTAAATCCACTCAAGCGAAGGACCGCAAGCCCGATCGACCCAGGCAGCAGTCAGCGCCGTCTAAGCAACAGCCTACTCAACCCAAACAGCAGAAAGAGCTGGCGATCGTCCTGCAGAACGTCTGCAAAACCTATAAAAACGGCAGTCAAGCTCTGCAAGACGTGAATCTGCACATTCACAAGGGCGGTTTCTTATTCATTACTGGAGCTTCTGGGGCCGGTAAGTCCACGCTGCTCAAGCTGCTCTATGGTCAAGAGCGTCCCTCGTCGGGTGAGGTCTTGATTGAGGGCAGCCCCATTAGCCATTTCCGAGGGAATCGGCTAGCGATGTTGCGTCGCCGCATTGGCGTTGTTTTTCAGGATTACAAGCTCATTCCCCGTCGTACGGTGGCAGAAAATGTAGCGTTCGTGTTGTGGGCTCAAGGCTACACGCGCAAAGAAATTCATCGGCGTCTCTGGCCGACGCTCAAAATGGTGGGTCTGCAGGGCAAGGCAGAATGCTTTCCCGATGAGTTGTCTGGAGGTGAACAGCAAAGAGTCAGCATTGCTCGAGCCGTGGTCGGTACCCCCCCACTGCTGCTAGCGGATGAGCCCACCGGTAATCTCGATGCTGACAATGCACTGCAAGTCATCAAAATTCTCAAAAAACTCAACTCCATCGGCATCACCATAATTGTTACCACTCACAATGAGCACTTAGTAAGAATTTGCGATCATCCTGTTGTTCAGCTCAAAGGGGGCCGCTTGCACCACCTCCGCAAGTAATTGAATCTATCGCGTAGCCTCGACAGTTGAGACCTTACACTAACGCAGAGAATTCAGGGTGGATTTTGCCAAGCAGCTACATTCGATACTTGAGAATAGAGCCCGCGAGAGAAAGTTTTCAGGAGCTGTTCTTGTTAAAAGAGGAAACGAAGATCTGTTTAAGGCCGCTTATGGTGAAGCAAGCAAATCTTGGCAAATAAAAAATCGAACCGACACTCGTTTCCGCATTGCCTCAATCGCCAAGATGTTTACTGCAGTGGCCACTTTGCAGCTGATCGATGCTAACAAGCTCACTCTGAATACAGGCATCGTAGAATGCCTGGAACTCCAACATACCGCTGTCCCTAAAGCTGTCACCGTTTACCACCTGCTGACCATGACGTCGGGTATTGCTGATTGGTTTGACGAGTCGGGTGATGTCGAGGAAGACTGGGCAGCTTTGTGTCGCGACCATCCGATTTATCTATTCAGGCAGAATCAAGATTACCTGCCGCTTTTTCTGAACAAACCCCCGCTACTCTCTGTTGGGCAGCAGCACTGCTACAACAACGCCGGATATATCCTTTTGGGGCTTGCCATCGAGAAGCTGTCAGGTGTCTCCTATTTCGATTATGTCCGGCGACACATCTTTGCGAGAGCCCAGATGACGCGCTCCGACTTTTTGGCTCTAGATGGCGTTTACGATGATGTAGCTGAGGGCTACATCCCAGTAACTGAGACTGATACAAGGGGTTGTGAAGCGATCGCTGGCTGGCGCAAAAATATTTACTCAGCAACTCCCGAAGCAGCCGCAGACGGGGGCGCTACCTCCACAGTTGAGGATCTGTGTCGCTTCACAGAAGCTCTCAGGCAAGGACAGCTTTTGTCGGCTGATATGACCTCTGCAATGCTCACGCCCAAAGTTTTGGAAGATGACGAACTGTTTAGGGGCTATATCTGGAAGTATGGCTATGGAAACTATTTCTTACTAGATAAACAAGACCAAGTTATCCGCTGGGGACACACTGGCGAAGAAGAAGGTGTTAGCTGCAGACTCTATTACTATCCCAAGCAAAATATTGATGTGATTCTTTTGGGCAATCAAAGCAATTGTGCTGGCGAATTAGCATGGGAAATACATGATCTGATGCTAGAAACGACTTTGTAGATTTCCATATAGAGTTGGGCATTGGCTATATGAAAAAACGCGGAGATTTGTATAACCTTCCAATGCCTACCCTACAAGTTTTTGCGATAGGCGTTGGGGGTTGTTCCGGTTAATTTACGGAAAGATTTGCCTAGATGACTTTGGCTGTTAAAGCCGCATTGCAGGGCGATTTCAGCGATCGCCATCGCAGATCCCTTCAGTAACTGCTGCGCTCGTTCGACCCGCTGTTGAACGACATACTGATGCGGTGAAATTCCCATCGATTGTTTGAATAGGCGGCTGAAGTGAAATTGGCTGATACCGACTAAATTAGCGAGATCTTCTAACTTAATATCTTGGTCCAAATATTCGCGGATATAGTCGGAAACTTGCAGCAGTTTGCGATCGCCCAATCCGCCATCGTACAGCGCTACACAGGGCTGAGCCGTCGAATATTCTCGGAGTAAATGCACCGCCAGCACATTCGCCAGCGATTCAATGTAGAGCTGTCCCATCCAACCGCCTCCTTTATGCAGTTCGGAGCGCAACATCAATAATGTTTGCTCCATTTGAGGATCGCGTGTGCGGAATTCATTGACCAGTTCAATGCGTTTGGGGTCCAGTTCGATCGCCTCTTCAGCCACTTTTTGGATTAGCTGAGGCGATATCTGAACATGGAGGTAATGATCTTCTCCCTCAGCCCAATAAGTCGCTGGCACCCCCGCTGCCGTAATCGAAATATCACCCTTGGTGTAGATGCCTGTATAGCTGCGATCGCCCATGGCCTGATAAATCCGGTGCGGACGAGGAGCCAGACATAGCGCCAATATATGTTCTTCGTACACTTCGGGCTGGTCTACCCCGCCCGGAGGCTGCTGAAACTCTTCGACCAGCAACGACTTCCAACCAAGCGTTTGGCTCGATGCGATGGGGGGTAGGCACTCAGACTGAGCGGTTGGCGGGATTTTAGCTGTTGTCGCTGGCGATGACGTCGTCATGAGGATTTTGTCCCTTTACATACCTGGATCACATCCAGATCCCTGGTTTTTGCCTAAGGAAAAACTCCAGCTCCCAAATTGGATGTGGGGTAAAACTGGTAGCAAGATTTTGCCAAAGTCGCAAAATCCAGATATTCCAAAGCTTTCAGGTCTTCTACTTTGGAATTGTAGCCAACAAGGTCACTAATCGTAGTAAACAAAGGAGGTTCTGAATCATGGCTTATTTTTGGCGCCGCAATAGGGCTCTCTCAAGCACACAGATTTGGTTTTATCGAATGTTCAGAAGGGCTGCTAAGCAATGGAAACGAGTGAATACCTCGACAAAATTATTGGCGACTTTCAAGCAGGCCAGTGCGATCGCGCTTATTGTCCTCTGTGTCTGGATTCACTTCCAACCCGCCGCCTTAGCAACAAATCGAATAACCGATGATGTGTTTTTCAAGCAGCTAACGGATGCCAGCTATGCTGCCTGGAATACTCAAAATCCAGAAGCTGTAGCTGAGTTTTATCTCAAAGATCCAAGCATTGTTATCTACGATGCCACCCCGCTGAAATATCAAGGCTGGCAAGATTTTCGATTTGGCATTCAAACTCATCTGTTCGACAAACTTAATCGCTTTCAGTTGAGTGCAAACAATGATCTTCATGCAATTCACTATGGCGATTCAGTCTTGACCACGTTTACTTACCATTTATCGGCTGAATCAAAAGATGGCCAAGCGATCGAAGCCGAAGGTCGCCAGACTGATTTATGGCAGCAGCACGACGGACGCTGGCTAATCGTTCATGAACATACCTCTGCACCCGTCTCTCTTTAATATTTGGAACTTTGAGAATTTGAGATTTAGACCCATGGAAAAGCGTTTATTCCTCGCAAGCTGGCTATTTCTGATCGGCTCAGGATTATTTCTGATAGATGCCGTTTCTGAAATCACGGATCATGTTTCCGTCATGTCTTTTATGCATCTGTCTGAAGGTGTCTTGTTTTTAACAGGTTCTATCTTTTTCATGCCTGAACAGAATTCAGAAACCAAAAACGAACCATAAATTTTAGTATGGCGACTAGAAGTCGCGCCTGAGAATGGAAAGTCCGCCTTCGCGGACTGGCCAGATCAAAAAAATAACCTGCAGAGGCTGGTTTGATCCTTTTAACTACTTGCAAAGAAAGCTTTAGCGTCGGTCATTCGGAGGAGCATAATCATGATTGCTATTTCACGACACTCTAATCTCCGCACAGAAGTTCGCGAGTTTTTCAAGCTTGCCGTTCCTCTAGCCAGTGCCCAAGTGGCTCAATCGGCTACTGGCTTTGCCGACACGATTATGATGGGCCGCATGGGGGCGGAGGTGCTAGCTGCGGGCGGACTTGCCGCCATCATCTTTCTCTCCATCATGACCTCGGCCAGTGGCGTGGTTATGGGGGTGAGTCCGCTGATTGCCGAAGCTTTTGGTGCCGGACAGAAAAAGCGTATCGAACAGATCGCCCGTCAGGGTTTATGGCTAACGCTGCTGGTTTCGCTGCCGCTGATGATTGGAACTGGACATCTCGACACTTGGTTAGCTCATAGCGGCCAAACTGAGACCACAGTGAGACTTGTGAACACATACCTGGACATCATGCTGTGGGGCTTATTTCCAGCGGTGGGGTTCGCGGCGCTGCGAGCGACTGTTGCGGCTCTTTCGCAAGCTCGCCCGGTGATGACGATTATGGTGATTGGCACAGCTTTCAACATTGTCGGGAACTATGCCTTGGGATTTGGTAAATGGGGGCTGCCGCAGCTCGGTTTAGCCGGACTGGCACTATCCAGCGTATTGGCTCTATGGGGAATGTTTTTAGCGCTAGCTCTGTACATGGTGGTCAATTCCAGATTGAGGAGCTATCGCATTTTTCCAGAACTGCACCGCGTCCGCCCCCGAATTCTGGGTGAACTGGTCTGGGTAGGCGTTCCTATTGGCGTATTCACAGGACTGGAAATGGGATTTTTTATGGTGATCATGTTCTGGATGGGGACGCTAGGAACTGAAGTTTTAGCCGCCCATCAGGTCGTTTTTCAAACCATTATGGTCGTGTTTATGGTGCCGTTGGGCATTTCTTACGCGACGACGGTCCGGGTGGGGCAATGGCTGGGACGCGGCGATCGCCCCGGCATTCAGCGAGCAACCTGGGTCAGCATGGCGATTACCCTTGTGTTTATGGTGGGGGTCTCGATCGCGTTCTTGCTGTTTCCCAAACAGATCATCGGCATTTATTTGGATGTCCAGAATCCTGATAATGCAGCTGTATTTGAGATTGCCTTGCCGCTGCTGGTAGTCGCAGCGATCGCACAAGTCTTGGATGGCTTGCAAAAAGCAGTGTATGGCTCTCTGCAAGGACTTCAGGATACGCAAATTCCCATGCTGCTCAACGTCTTGGGTTATTGGGGCGTTGGGTTATCAGTGGGCTACGTTCTAGGTTTTGTACTCAATCTAGGCAGCATCGGTCTGTGGATTGGGCAATCCGTAGCCATTACCGTCGTAGCGGGACTATTCATGTGGCGTTTCCAAAAACTGATAGCGAGCCGAAAGCTTAGGAGATTTCCAGAAATGAATGTACCACTATAGGTTGGCGTCGAGGCACGAGACCCAACATTGCCAACATCCCGCTCTGTTGGGTTTTGCTAGCGCTGCAACCCAACCTACAACCGACAATTTTCTGGGTAATTTCTTTCTTAGAGATCACCTTAAAAGTGGGGGAGTTTTGAGTTCTAAGTTTTGAGGTTGGTGGGTGTTTTCGATCTAGAAGGTGACGACATGAATGTTTTTCTCACCGGAGCAACGGGCTACATCGGTCGCGTTATCGCTGCGAAGCTCCAAGCGGCAGGACACACGATTGTCGGCTTAGCCAGGAATGAAGCGACGGCTGCAAAGCTGGTAAAACGAAGCATTCAACCGTTTTTTGGGGATTTACAGAATCCTGAACAGCTCGCAGAAGCTGCAAGACAGGCTGATGGGGTTATCCATACCGCATTCATCCACGATTTTGAAGACTGGGCTGGGGCAGCTCTATGTACGAGCGCTGGAAAAAGCCCCAGCCGGGTCGCTCTTTCATGCCGCGAGTGAGTCTGGCATTGCGGAAAAGGCGATCGCTGAAGCAATTAGTTCAGTCGTTGGGTATAGAACTGAAGGCATTTCAATGGAGCAAGCCACTCTAAAATGGGGAAGAGGAATTGCGGCTTTCTTTGCAATTAACAATTAGATTTCTGCAAACAAAGCCATTCGGCAGCTGGGTTGGCATCCTCAAGCACCCCTGTCTTTGTTAGATGATATTGCTCAAGCTTGCTAGGTCCGCCTCTTAAAGGCTTGCCTATCTGAGCTTTGAGGCATTTATCTCGGGTCGTATAGTTCAGCACTGCTAAAGCGTTATCTCTATGGCACAGACATTACCCAGCAAACTCAGCGATGTCGACATTTATCCCTGTAAAGAGGCCGAAATTACTCTTTGCACCGACTCTTTGCTGCAGATGAAGCCCTTTCAGACCCTCCCCCCCGATCGCCTGGACTGGATTTGCGATCGCGCTGAGCACATTCGGCTAGCTCCCGGTGAGGTCCTGGTTCGCGAAGGCGATCCGTCCAAAGGCTTCTTCATTCAAATCAGTGGTCAGATTACCGTTACCCGCCGCAGTCATGGTGCCGATATTCCGGTCGGACGCCATGAGAGCCCGTCTTTTTTTGGTGAAATTCAAGTCCTCACCCAAGACCCTGTTCCCGTTACCCTGACGGCTGATACGACAACGGATCTATACCGACTTGTTTGCCCCGACTTTTTAGAAGTGCTGCATAGCTGTCGTGAGTTTGAGCGCGATATCTTTCGGACCGTTGGTGAACGGCTGCGGGGGCTAGAGTCCTTCATTCGCGGACGCGAAAAGATGGCAGCTCTGGGAACCTTGGCGGCTGGTCTGGCCCACGAACTCAATAATCCGGCGGCGGCTCTAGTGCGCGCACTGAGAGATTTTAAGCCTGCTGTGCTGGAACTAGAACGGATGAATTTGGTCTACGGTCAGCGGCAAGTAGATGAGGATCATACGCAGCAGTGGTTGGATCTGCGCGATCGCGGCTACGAGGCGCTTACGAACTCTAAAAGCGACCCGCTGACGCAGGGGGAGCGAGAAGATGCGCTGACTGACTGGCTCGAAGGCTATGGAGTTGAAAACGCCTGGAAGCTGGCTGAACCCCTGGCCAATGCCGCAATTGAGCCCGCGATGTTGGAAGCAATGGTAGAGCGTTGGCGTGACGATCCCACCGAACTGCACGACATGGGGATACGCTGGCTAGCCCTGTCCTTTGATGTGATGGGCATGATCAAAAACGGGCTAGAGGGGGCCGAACGCATTTCGACCCTAGTGCAATCAATGAAGTCCTATTCCTACATGGATCAGGGGGCTCAGCAGCAGGTTGACGTTCACAGTGGGCTTGAAGATACCTTGCGCCTCCTCGCCTTCAAGCTTAAGAATGGGATTGCTATTGAACGACACTATGCGCCTAATTTGCCGGAAGTTATGGCTTTCGGTAGCGAACTCAATGAAGTCTGGACTAACCTGATCGACAACGCGATCGATGCTCTCGAAGCGGGAACCCCCGATGGCGCTCCTCCCAAAATTACGATTCGTACGGACTGCTTCCGCACCGATCAACGCAACAACTACATTCGTATTCAAATTGAAGATAACGGCCCGGGTATTCCCCTCGAAATCCAGAACCGCATTCTCGATCCCTTTTTCACCACTAAACCCATGGGTAAGGGAACGGGTCTTGGGCTCGATGCCGTACGGCGGATCGTCGAAAATCACCATAGCGGCAGTCTTATGATTTCGTCAGTGCCTGGGCAGACATGTTTTGCAGTGTCATTGCCTTGTTGAGAAAATAAACTTTGCTCTCAGGCCTTGTTCGTGAAACCTTGATACGGGCTCCGGGAGATTGTTGGCGACTAGATAGTCTCTCCGGATCGAGCGACTGAATCACTGTTTATGTGTACCTGCCACTTTACTCAGACCACCTAGCCGAAGACTATGAAAAAGACCCTCTTGATACTAACCCTAGCTGTTTCGACTCTTACTGCAGGGTTGAATATGAATCAAAGTCCGGCCTGGAGCCAGTCTGAAAACAACCTTGAAAATATTAATTTGGGTCAGGCTAGAAACACTGCGCGACAGGCGATCGAAAGCTTAAATGGGGGCCTGCAAGAATATCGCGCCGAACCCGCGATGCATGGTCCTGTTTGCCTAGCTCCTTTCACAGACAACGGCGATGGCTCTCTGACATTCACCTTTTTTGGAGGGCCTCCAGGGGTCTCGTTCACGACAGAGAGCGTCGTCACTGTGACGGATGGAAATGTCGTTGAAGTCTTGTACAACGGCCCTATCCGCTCCGGCGTGCAGACCGATCGCGCCACTCCCAGCACTTTAGGTAAAGACACAACTGTCACCGAAGCTTGCCTGGACCGTATCACCTTGATCGGAGCTAAAAATTTGGCTCGTCAGACTGCTGAAGCCGAGAACGGTGGCCTCAGCCAATACCGAGCTGAGCTTGCCATGCATGGTCCAGCCGCTGATGCGCCCTTTGTTGAAAACGAAGACGGCTCTCTAACCTTTACCTTTCAGGGAAGGCGTCCCGAAAGTCTTGAGTACAGCATTGAAAGCGTCATAACTATTACACCCAGTGGAGAAGTAATTATTGAGTACAACGGTCCCGTGCGTTGAGGGCGCGACAAAGTAATGGAGTGATGCTTGCGATCCGGTTTCCAGAGATATGAACGAGCAGCTTCAGAGCCTGTCTCCTTCAGAGCCTGTCTCCACCAGAGCCTTGCCTGAACCACTAGCTTGTGCGTCGGGGTGTACCCTGTACCCACCCCGACGCGATGAGAATTAAACCTATTGCTGTGGAATCAATACGGTATCAACTACGTGGATAACACCATTAGTCGCAGTGATATCCGCTGTACTGACGGTAGCTTCATTAATGGTGACCTGCTGACCCAACCCTACATCCAAAGTTTGTCCACCATGTTTAGTAGACAAAGCCCCCGGCATAAGCTGATCAGAGGTTAGGCTACCACCCACAACATGGTAAGCAAGAACGCTATATAATGTCTCTCTGTTTTCAGGTTGGAAGAGACTTTCAATGGTTCCCTCAGGTAAACGGCCAAAGGCATCATCGGTAGGGGCAAAGACCGTAAATGCTTTTCCATTAGAACCATCAAACGCACCTAACCAACCCGCATGGTCAAGCAGAGCTGTCAGAACATCAAAGGAATCGCTGGAGCCAGCAATTTCGGCAATACTTTGATCACTGGTGCTTTGAGCCGTTGCGGGCAGTGCAATGAACAAGCTGGCGAACCCGATACCAGCGATTTTGAGACATTGCGAAGTAAATTGAGAAAGACGTGTCATAGTCCAGTGAATCTCCTATAGATACCATGCCATGAGCTCAGCTGCCGTGAGTTACTGAATGTCTCAAATCGGCGAAGACAAAGCCTTACATACCTTATTAATCTTCCATAGACACAGATGGGGTATTTGAAGTCAGGATTAATCTTTTTTGAATGCAGGCTTAGAATCATTAGAAATTACTGAATGCGCCTATCTAAAAAGGGCTATCTACCCAGCTCATCGGTGATAAATGGGTGGCCGAAAACAAGAAGGCTGTAGGGTGTTTTGCGGTTTCAGCCCAACGCACCGTTACGGGGGGGGCGTTACGCTGCGCGATGACACATCCTAAGAAAATTGTGGCTATCTATTTATTGAACAAAGGACCTTTACGTGTCATTCTCGCTATGCTGTTAGAGCCAACCCTTGCCCAGCAAGCAACGCATTGTGTCTTCTGAAGCACTCACCCCACTCATCAAGGATTCCGAACGCTTAGAAGCTCGTCTTAAGGAGCTACCGGTTGAACCGGGCGTCTACTTTATGAAAGACGCTCGGGAGCAGATCCTCTATATCGGCAAATCCAAAAGATTGCGGAATCGAGTCCGCTCTTACTTTCGCGATACGCATCGTCACATGCCTCGCATCGCCATGATGGTGATGCAGGTGGTGGATATCGAGTTCATTGTCACGGACACTGAAGCCGAAGCCCTAGCGCTAGAAGCCAATCTGATCAAGCAGCATCAGCCTCATTTCAATGTGCTGCTGAAGGATGACAAGAAATATCCTTACCTTTGCATTACTTGGTCTGAAGATTACCCTCGTATCTTTGTCACTCGCAAGCGCCGCAAGAATTTGAAGGATCGATACTACGGTCCCTATGTGGATGCGGGATTGCTGCGCCGTACTCTCAGCTTGGCAAAGCGTATTTTCCCGCTGCGGCAGCGCCCCCAGCCCTTGTTTAAAGATCGACCGTGTTTGAACTACGATATCGGACGCTGTCCGGGAGTCTGCCAGCAGTTGATTTCCTCGGACGACTATCACAAGACGGTGCAGCGGGTAGCGATGGTCTTTCAGGGCCGCACCGACGAGCTAACTGACGTGCTGCAAAAACAGATGGCGAAAGCATCCGAAGAACTCCGGTTTGAGCAGGCAGCCTTGATACGAGACCAACTACAAGGGCTCGAGCGGTTAACGGCTCATCAAAAGGTGGCGTTACCGGATGACACCGTTTCACGGGATGCGATCGCCCTAGCTGGAGATGACCAATTTGCCTGCATTCAGCTGTTTCAAATTCGCGCTGGACGGCTAGTAGGACGACTGGGCTTCAATGCTGATGCCCAGTCAGGCACACCGGGGCAAATTCTCCAACGGGTACTTGAGGAGCACTATCAAACCGTAGAGTCCATCGAAATTCCAGCCGAAATTCTAGTGCAGCACGAACTACCGGATAGCGACATCTTGGCAGAGTATCTAACCGAACGACGGGGGCGCAAGGTTGCGATCGAAATGCCCCAGCGCCAAACCAAAGCCGAATTGGTCGAAATGGTAGAGCGCAATGCCCAGTACGAGTTGGTTCGGACTCAGAAAGTCGCTGATCGCAACGCCCAAGCCATGCAAGATCTCGCCGAAATCCTGGATCTGCCCGACCAGCCCAAACGGATTGAAGGCTATGATATTTCGCACATTCAAGGCTCGGATGCAGTCGCGTCACAAGTCGTTTTTGTAGACGGAATGCCCGCTAAGCAGCACTACCGTCATTACAAAATTAAAAATCCGGAGGTGCGTGCAGGACATTCTGACGACTTTGCCAGTATGGCTGAGGTGATTCGTCGTCGTTTTCGACGCTATGCCAACGACCCGAGCAAGCCGCGCATCGGTAATCCTGACTGGCCAGACGTGGTCATGATTGACGGCGGCAAAGGGCAACTGTCTGCCGTTGTCGAGGTATTGCGCGAGATGAATGTGCTCTCCGAACTGCACGTAGTCAGTTTGGCTAAGAAGCGTGAGGAAATCTTTTTGCCGGGTGAGTCTACTCCCCTGAAGACCGAAGCCGAACAGCCGGGAGTGCAACTTCTGCGCCGTCTACGCGATGAAGCCCACCGCTTTGCGGTAAGTTTTCACCGCAAAAAGCGCAGCGATCGCATGCGTCGTTCTCGACTATCGGATATTCCTGGCCTGGGTCAACACCGTCAAAAAGAACTCCTGGCTGCATTTCGCTCCATCGACTATATCCGCGAAGCTTCCCCTGACCAACTGGCCTCGGTTCCGGGCATCGGTCCCCGTCTGGCCCAGCAAATCTATGAGTACTTTCATCCCAATGCCGGTGAGACTGTTAGTAACGAAGCCGATAATGTGAAGGAAGCACCGATCAACGCTGCAGGATAACCTGACCCGACCGACTTGCCCCAAAATGCATAGGACCGTAGAACCTCTTAGAATATCGTTGAACGATTGAAGGATAGGCCGCATGGTTCTGCTTAACGATCTGTCTAGCCGATTAGTCCTAGATGACCCAGAAGAGCGGCGTGTCTTTAGCCATGTGTCCTGGTCTCAGTACGAAGCTTTGTTAGCGGACATTAGTGAGAAATCCACAGCCTTTCGTCAAGGCCTCCAAGAAAACCGTAGGTAAGCGTCCTGTGATCGGAGACGCAAAGGGTGTTGACTAGGCAACTCTAGCTGCTAAAAGTTACCCAGTGCATGGCTCTGCTCAACCAACCATGTTTGTGGAACGGTTACCATCATCGAGTTCAGTCAAGTTCGCCTATCCATACCCTAAGAAAAAAGTAGGTATGTAGAATAGTCTTCTACATGCTGATATCCTAATGCCTTCTGAAGAATCTCAGCCTTTGTTTGCCCTGCCAGATGGCCATCTGCCCCATGACTGAAAATCAAATTGATCTGTTCGCTTCGCCAGAGGCTCCCGCTGCTCCGCCTGAAGATTTTGACCTCGATGCAATTCCTACCAGTGCTAATATCCCGATTTCCAGAGGTATTTACGATAGCCTCGAGACTCTAACAACTCACTGCAAAAATTGCCAGCGCTGTGGCTTGGCAACGGGGCGTACCAACGTAGTTGTGAGCCGCGGCAATCCCAAAGCTCCCATCATGATTGTAGGAGAAGGACCGGGACAGCAAGAGGACGAGCAGGGACTCCCCTTTGTTGGCAAATCAGGGCAGCTTTTGGAGAAAATCCTGGCGGCTGTTCGATTTGACAGTGAAGAAGATGTTTATATCTGCAATGTGGTGAAGTGCCGCCCTCCTGGCAACCGTACGCCGACTACCGATGAGTCTGCTGCCTGTAAAGGATATCTGCTAGAGCAGATCCGTCTAGTGAATCCCAAAATTATTTTGATGACAGGAGCTACTGCTCTAAAGGGACTAACCGGAGAAAAGAAAGGCATCACCAAGATTCGGGGGCAGTGGATGCAATGGGAAGGGCGCTGGTGCATGGCGATCTTCCATCCAGCCTACTTGTTACGCAATCCCTCGCGGGAAAAAGGCTCACCCAAATGGCTGATGTGGCAAGACATTCAAGCTGTGAAAGCTAAATTGGAGGAACTGTCGGCAGCGGGCTAGAAGAGTGGGGAAATGGAGCATGGTGGAATAGAGGAGCGAGGGAGTAGGGAAGTGGGGGAATAAATGGTTTTTCCAAGGAAAAATCCGACTTTCATGGCGACCTGTTTGCCTCTCCGAGCTCTCATCACTCCATCGGCTCATCAACCTCCTCCCTTTCCTGTCATATCACCTCAACTAATTGTTAAGGGACACATCACGTACCAGTGAAATGGGCAGATCGGAGCGACTCAGGACTGCTGTGAAGGCAGGATCTAGATACTGGCGATAGGTTTCGTCACCGACAAGATGGGTTTTGAAAAAAGCTAAGCTCAGAGCATTGATATAGCGCTGGGCTAGTTCAGGGCTAGGTCCGATCGCGAGTTCCGGTACAGCCACAGCTTCTTCTACCGTTTGAGGGTCGTAGATGGCAGAGAAGTGGGTGCCCCCTTCCATCAGTAGGAGATAGCGCTCGGACGATTCGAGCCAAGTAAAGGGACGGATTTGCTCGGCTAAAGCAGGTGTAACGGTGTCGGAAGTACCGGCAACTACCATGACAGGCACTTCAATATTGCTGAGTCCCTGCGGGCCGAAGACTCTACTGCTGAAGGGATTAATTGCAAATGCAGCTTGTACGCGATCGTCCTGCAGCGTTGGTAGCGGCTGCGGCAAGTTGGGCACTAAGCACTGTAATAGTAGTGATAGGTTCAGCTGCCCGATTTGAGGTGGGCAGCTTTCTTGCAGACCGTTTAAGTCAACTGTGGCTCCTGCTAGTGCCAGGGTAGTGTAGGCTCCCAGCGATTGACCTAAAACACCCACTTGTTGAGTATTTAAACGATCGCCCAAATCTGGATCCCGCTCACTGGCTGCATCCAAAGCATCCAGCAGGCCTTGGATCGCAATTGGGCGACCCACCATCTCTTCGGGAATCACCGCTTCGTTAGCTCGACCATCGAGCAATGCATTGAGCTGATCAGTACTGCTACCGGGGTGCTCGACCACAGCGACCGCAAATCCATGGGAAGCTAGATGCTCAGCGACGTAAGCCAATGTCGACCGATTGCT
Organism: Leptolyngbyaceae cyanobacterium; assembly: GCA_050330865.1. Lineage (GTDB taxonomy): Bacteria > Cyanobacteriota > Cyanobacteriia > Phormidesmidales > Phormidesmidaceae > SIO1E4. The sequence goes on along the minus strand of JBHJHM010000177.1, from coordinate 6,528 downwards.
TCCTAAACCGTGCGAAAGCACTACAAGGGGAGCGTTCTGTGCCTGTGGCAGATATAAATCTGTGGGCAGAGGAGCCGGTTGCAAACTGCGTTTTTCCCAATCAAAGATGCCTGGCGCAGCCAGCACACTGGGCGACGCTAAAGCGGGTAACTGTTCGGATTCTGCGGCTGCCCGGGCTGCTCGAGCTTGGATACTGTCGGCAATATCCTCAGTCTGATTGATTTCAGCCAGCGCCACTCTGGTGATCACCAACAGGCGCTGTAAATCGACTCGTGGCCCCTGAGTAGGAAAATGCTTCAATATATTGAGAGCGTTCAGTCCACCATCGGGGTCAACGGCTGCTTTAATCACTGCAGCTCGGATAGCGATCGCGCCGTTTTGGCGTCCTGCTGTTTGAATTACCTCGCCCAGCCACTCTAAAATTGCTTCACCTTGAGGGGTGTAAAGAAACTGAGAGATCATAACGACATCTAAGTCAGCACTAATCAGGAGCCCCTCACGAAACTGTTCAAGCTGATCAGATGTTAAATAGCGGCTGTAGGCTCTTAGTTCGCCTGTAATCTCGCCTGTACGGGCATAGGTTTCTAGGTCATCAATGGAGATGAAACGCTCAATAGGGCCAAAGCTGGCGTAGACGCGCTCCGCACTCAAACTAGGTGAAGCGATCAAAACCGTTTGCAGAAGGCCAGCTCCTAGGGCCCCTGCCAATATTCCAAGTCCACGTCGAGCCCAAAACTTAATCGCCATGGTGATTCGCAAACTGCGTGATCAGAGTTACACAACCGATTCTAGACATTGGGAAGGCAATTGAGGCGTGATTGCCCTCTATGATTCAAGAAGTGCTTGTTAGTCCAATTAATCTAAAAGTGAAAATGCCAATTTTTCAGCAGGATCAAGGTTACAGAGATAAGCACTAGTACATCACGGCAGAAGTATCGACACGGGGGTGATAGGGTGAAAAAGACGACATTCATAAATGATGGCTAAAACTAAAGCTTCTTTTCCATTGTGGCTGCTGGGCGCCACCTTGTTGGGGTTGTTGGGAATGGCGATCGCCTACCTGATCGAGCCGGGATGGTTAGCGATCAGCTAATGGTTCCTTGTTATTGGGGCTTATTTCATTCTCTTACCACCGCTCTTCATCGCCAATTGCTCTACGGGTTGTCCCTTGTACAAGTATGTTTGCATCGGACCACGGCCTTTGATGTGGATACGACCGCGATCTTCAAATTCGTATTTGGCCTTGAGGTGGTGGTAGGTATTAGCGCTCACTTGAATGCGATTAACGATGCCGTGTGATTCCATACGACTTGCGATATTGACGGTATCGCCCCAAAGGTCATAGCTGAAGCGCTTGATACCGATGACACCGGCGACAACCGGGCCGGTGTTAATACCAATCCGTAGACGGAAAGGCGTACCGTCGCTACGCTGAAACTCCTGAATCTTCAACAACATTTGGACAGCCATTTGCAGTACCGCTTCAGCGTGGTCAGCACGAGGATTAGGAACCCCGCCGACCACCATATAGGCATCGCCGATGGTTTTAATCTTTTCAAGTTCTAGCTGTTCGGCGATATGGTCAAAGGCTGAAAAGATTTCATTGAGCAGACATACTAAGTGCCCTGGGGGAACCTGAGCTGACAGGCTCGTAAAGTCCACAATGTCGGCGAATAGGATAGTTGCGGATTCAAAACGTGAGGCGATCGCTCCCGTCTGTTGCTTGAGCTGTTCAGCGATTTTCTTAGGCAGAATGTTGAGTAGCAGCTTTTCTGATTTAGCCTGTTCGGCCTTGAGCGCACTTTCGGCTTGTGTTCTTTCCTCAATTTCACGATGGACCCGCTCAAACATCTCAAAGAAAGCTTGGGAGACTTCGCCGAGTTCATCGCGTCGGTTCATGGCCTGGGTGTGAAAAGCCGGAGGGCGAGACCGACTGACGGCGTAGCCTGCTTGTTGCAAGTCATCCCGTAGGTGAAGGATAGGGATGATGAGAATGCGTTCTAAAACCAAAATGGTGACCAGCGTGACAAAGGCAGAAATAATGATCACGAGGCCTACGACGTTCAGGACATACTGTCGCATTTCCTGCTGGACTTTGGTGGCATCGTGACGCACTACCAAGATGTACCGGTCTTCAAAGCGATCGCGGGGCCAAGCCACATCATATTTCTGCCCCTTCTGAGTCAGTTGTCTGACGACTTGCCCTAGCGGAATGTCACCGCAGTTAATGTCAGAGACATCGCCAAAATAGTCAATGGTATTGCCGTTGGGCTCGCATAGGATAGCCCCCAAGATGACGGAATCGGGCCGCAGATTTGTTTGGATTTTCTCCAATAGGGTCGTGTGATCGCCCGCCATCATGGCACTTACCTTGGCGGTGAAGAGAACTTCCGAAGAGAGTTCTTCTAACTCTCTCAATTCTTCGCGCTGACGCCGACGGTAAGATGGCACAAAGACAACCCCCTCAATCAGAATGAGGCTAAAAAAGACCCAGCTGACAATGCGACGCGACAAGCGCGATCGCAGTAGGCCGATTGATGATTGCAAGATGCTGGCCATGGCACTGTAAGCGTCAGGAAAAAAGATGGAGAAATCCTTTTCATACTACGGACAGACCCGATAGAGTTCCGGCAGTAGCCTCTGGGAACATGTATAGAATTCCCTGAGTTTGTCCTGAGGATAAGGGGCGAGGCAATTGGAAGAGAGAGCACTTATACCGCTTGGAAAGTACTCCGAATGGTGAAAAGCACTGGCTTCGACGCTGCTCAGCCAGCTATTGAATAGGATGATTTCTATTGGTCTCGCTGCTGTTTTCCCTGAACTCAGCTGACTTTACTCAAAGCATCTGGTTTGTGGGCTGCTTGCTCACCTGTTTTATCACTCTCAACCAAATAGTGAGGATCCTCTTTGGAGGCAGGCACCGTATAGCCTTTGATCGCCATGGAAGAAGTCAGCTTCTTAACAACTTTGCCCGTGGTCTTACCTTGAGACGTGTTCCATTGCACCTTATCACCCGACTGAAAAGAATCAGAATTGTTGGAAGAATTGCTTGACTGCTTCGACGCATCTTTGGCCTTGCCGCTGGCTTTTGACAAGCTTTCTGGTTTGTGGCCTGTCACGTTGCCTGTGTTGTCATTCTTAACTAGGTAACGGGGATCAGACTGAGAAGCATCAACGGTTTGCCCTTCAACGGTTTTTGACTCGGTAACGTATTCTTCGACCGTACCCGTTGCCTCCCCTTGACCGGAGTTCCACGTGACCTTATCACCTTTATGAAATTTCTGTGCCATGGTTAATAACATTGAATGATCTGACAGAAGGCTTGCAAGCTAGCCAACTAGTACCGCTACGCGGAATTCAAAATACTCTTCGAGAAGAGCAAGGCTCTACAAAATCCAAAATCCAAAATCCAAACCTAAGGCAGATAAGCCTTCCCCATATTCTGAATGGTGAGCATACTTCTGCCGTGATGTACTAGATTGTCTTAGAGCTGTGCTTTTGGCCTTACTTAAACAATAAATTAATAATATTTCCCGCAGAAAAAATCGTTCTTTATATAGAAAAGAGTGCTTATACGCAGGCCCTAAACATTTGCCATACTCGCCACGCTATATACCTTTATAGACAGGTTGTGTTCATACTTTAAATAGTATGAACACCCTATATATAGCTTTAGCCATCTAGGCTAGGACACCGAGTAGCGTCAGGTGCTCAGCGCATGGCCAGATGGCTTCGCCGTCTTGTCCTGACGGACTTGGCGACGGCTACATATCAACATTTAGCAAGATATGGGGGCGTCCGCTTCAAAACTTGGCTCTACCAGAAGATTTTTAATCTTCCAGAAAGAATATTGATATGGCTCGTTTGATAGAGGCTTTATCTTCCTAAATGCTCATAAGCTGCACTAGCAGTACTCGATGATGGCCAGGGAGAGTACCGGCCTTGGTAAGGTCTCGTCCGCTAAATACAGCCATAGCTTACGAAGCTGTGGTGCCTATGAACTTTACAATTCAAACCCATGCTTGACTGGATTACAACCTGGATTGAGACGTTAGGCCATTGGGGCATCTTCTGTCTGATGGTGCTCGAACACTTGTTCCCACCCATTCCGTCAGAGCTCATCATGCCTTTGGCGGGATTTGTTAGCAATAGCAGTGAAACGTTGAGCTTGAAATGGGCAATTGTCGCTGGTACGGCTGGTTCGATGATCGGAACACTGACATGGTATCTATTGGGCCGATTAGTTGAAGAGCAGCAAATGATGAGCTGGATTAAACGCTACGGTCACTGGGTTGCGCTTAAACCTCAAGACCTTCAGAAGGCAGTTAGTTTTTTCCAACGAAGTGGAGGGCTTTGGGTTGTCGGTATTGGGCGTGTCATTCCCGGTATCCGCACCTACGTATCGGTGCCTGCAGGACTTAGTCAGATGCCACTCATCCCTTATCTGCTGTACACCTTTGTGGGAACGGTAGTGTGGACCGGGGCTTTGGCGATCGCTGGTTTCTTCTTAGGTAGTCAGTTTGAGCAGGTGCAAGCCTTTATTGCACCTATCTCGAAGGTAGTGCTGACGATCGTGGTCGTCGTCGGGGTGGCTTGGTTTGGTCGGCGGTTTTATCAGCGTCGATATGAACGTCGTTGATAAATCGGGATAGGGAGAAACCTCACGGTCCCCCCCTCCCACACCACCTGGCATACGGGTCCGTACCAAGGCGGTTCGGTATCGTTGAATGTCTGGATTAAGCACTGAGTCGAGGTAAACCCAGTGAGTCGAAGAAATCATTGGGAAGCGCCATGCGCACGCTTGGCGTATGACAGATACACCAAGGACCTTTGTTGCTCCAAGCGGCTGCAAAAGCCAGGGACTCGCCAACACCTCGCTTGACTAGCTCGCGTTTGCGACGCCGATAGGTTTTCCACTGTTTCCATAAAATACAGCGGAGTCGTCGTCGAATCCAACTATCCAGATCTCGAAAGACAGATGAAGTCTCGGCAAGACCAAAATAGGCTTTCCAACCTCTCAGGTAGACTGATAGACGCGATATCCGTTGCTCTAAGCTCATCTGACGACTGCGGCGGGTCAATTGACGCACCCGTCGCTTGAATCGCTTGAGCGATTCAGGCGCTATCTTCTTCCGATTGGCACGTCGGCCACCCGTAAAGCTGAATCCCAGGAATTTCCGCTCCTGAGGTCGGGCCACCGCGCTCTTCTGCTGATTGATTTTCAGCTTGAGTCGGTGCGTGATGAACCGGCTAATGCTCTTCATCACTCGCTCCCCAGCACGTTGACTGCGCACGTAAATGTTGCAGTCATCCGCGTATCGCACAAACCGATGGCCCCGTTTCTCCAATTCCTTATCCAGTGCGTCCAAAACGACATTAGAAAGGAAGGGTGAAAGCGGACCACCCTGGGGTGCCCCGGCCTCCGGAGTGCTTACGAGCCCATTCGCCATCACTCCCGCTCGTAAATACGACCGGATCAGTTTGAGGACTCGCTTATCCGCTATCCGCTGCGATAAGGCGCTCATGAGCTTATCGTGGTGGACACGGTCAAAGAATTTCTCTAGATCGATGTCCACCACATACTCATAGCCTGCTTGCAGGTAGCGTTGCGCTTGCTCAACCGCCTGATGGGCCGACCGTCTTGGCCGAAAGCCATAGCTGAATTCGGAGAAACTGGCGTCCCACTTCGCTTGCAGCACTTGCAGCACTGCTTGCTGGATGAAGCGGTCTACCACGGTCGCAATGCCAAGGTTTCTGGACCCCGCGCCACTTGGCTTAGGGATCACTACTCGCTTGACTGGTTGGGGCATGTAAGTCCCTGTTAGCAGTTGTTCCTTGAGCTCGGGCCAGTGGGTTTTGAGATAGCCGGTAAGCTCCCCAGTTGACAGGTGGTCAATACCCGGGGCTCCCTGATTCTCGACCACCCGCTTCAGCGCTTGCCGCCGATTGCTTCGCTCACAGATCGCCTCCATCAATGCTTCACCAAACATCGGGGTCTCGGAAGGCTGCCTCGCTATGAGTAAATCAGCCGTTCCTTCACGTCCCTCCGGCTTCACCAGAGCTGGTGCAAGGAAAGCCCCTATCGGGGTTGTCTGCCTTTGTTCATTACTCATAAGATTCAGGTCCAATTACCGCTCTCTACCGTTGGGGCCTTCAGCTTTCGCCTACTATGCCCGCTGCTGATTTCTGCAGCCGGGTCAACGATGATTGCTCATCCTTCAGTTCGGACTGGAAACTCCCAGTAACGAACCGGCTGCAGACCTCCCGGGGTAAGCACACGCACTTTCGGTACACAACCGCTGGATTTACGTTGCCGGTCCTTGATGGATATGGACTTCGTTATCTCACGCTAACTCGTCCGACCTTCACGCCTCACTATCCAGTTTCTGTTCGTCGGCTCATACCTTTGCTCCACGCTGCCTTCAGACCGCACCTCGCGATACCGCCCTTGCGCTTCGCTAGCCTTCACCTCCATCTGGTTGGCAGAGGACTTTCACCTCCTAGCTCGTGTACATGCCCGGCACACGT
>JBHJHM010000176.1:0-16343 GCA_050330865.1 Leptolyngbyaceae cyanobacterium | reverse complement strand
AAGGGGTTGAAGAGCGTGTAATCCTTATGCATCAATGGATTTAGCCTTTGATAGTCCCTTTAGGGACTTGGCTCAGTGAGCGCTGAGTTTTCAACTCGGCGCGGATGTCTGGGCATGGCCAGCTGGGTGCAAGATCTAAGTCTACCCTCTCCAGCATCTTCCATCGCTGCATTACGATTCGACCGCGTATACCACTTCTAAGCGGAATTCGCCTTGAGCGGGAACGGTAACCACATCATCGGCAGCGTTAGTCGTTTCAACACAGATAAACCGAGTGTAGTCGTTGTCCTCTAAGTCAGCCATCTTCGCAGAAATCTCAACCCAAGGATTCCATACAACGGCAGTTTTGTTGCCGGTGGAGGTAATCCGGATGCGGCGGTTCAGGGCGCCATCCTGAATCACAAGTTCGTTGGGAACGCCGGTATAGATGCGGTCAACTTCGGAGGCGATCGCTACCGGACCCGATTGGGGTTTGACGTTGCCTTCGTCTACCTTATCGATGTAGCTCGTGCCATCTAGCCCTTCCACAGTGGTTTGGGTAATATCGCCGACAGTGAAGTAGGTATGCAGGGCTTGGGTCATGTCGAAGGAACTGTCACTCTGGTTACGGCTCACCAAAGCCATATTCAAAGTTGTCCCCACGGTAATTTCAAGCGCCAGTTCAAAGGCATGGGGCCACAGAGCGCGCGTATCTTCGGTATCACTGAAGCCCAGGCTCACTTTGGTTGCACCGCTAGAAAGTGCTTCGGTGCCAAGAACCTGCCAGGGACGGTTACGGGCAAAGCCGTGGCTAGGGCGTCCAGCCCCTTCTGGATCGGGACCAAACCAAGGCCAGCAAACAGGTGCTCCCCCTTTAATGGCTTTGCCTGCTTTGTAATAAGCATTTTCGCTAACAAACATCATGTCTTGAGCAACGCCCTTGGGTTGAAAAGACAGTACCTGGCCTCCGTAAACCGAAATTAAAGCTGTGGCCTGATCATTGGTGATTTGGATGTAGGGAAAATCACCTTTGCCGGAAACGAATTCGAGCTGTCCCGAAATGCTGTAATCGCTGTTTAACTGAGCCAAATCCATAGGGCTACTCTCATGACTGCCTCCCAATTATGACCGCAATGAGATTTTTTCCTGGAGAGGAAATTAGCGCATGGACTCGAGTGTGTGCTGGGATACATGCCAGGATATTACTACCCCCCTCTACAATCAGCGGCAATGATCGCTGAACCAACCGCTCTCTTTACCGCTCAATCGTAATTCGATACCGAGGTCGAGGGGGCGGTTCAACCGTGGGAGGTTTTTCGTGCTGCAGGATAATCATGTTGTTGCCAACGACCGGATTGCGGGCAAGCAAATCGCCATTAGGCGATCGCAATTCCACATCGTCAAATGCCATCTCACCGGAGCGCTGCTTGAAGGTATTGGCGAGTTCTTCCTGTTCGTAGGTCGAGAGTCGATACCACCCATTCGTCAGGTTGACCGTTAGCTGGTTGTGAGTAAAATCGGCCTGCACCGATTCAACTAAGCCATTACCGTTACTCAGAGCACCACTTGTGAGCTGGGCTTGGATAGCCGCCATGCGATCGCGCTCGGCTGGATCAAGCTCTGGTGCTTCTGCTGTCGTTTCCGGTGTTGGCGTTGAGGCAGAGTCGTCCGGTGCGATCGTCGGTTCATCCGTGGGGTCGGCCTCAACTTCAGAGGTAGTAGCTGGCGGGGTCACTGCAGGCGTATCCGCAATCGGCGTATCCGCAACCGGCACATTGGCAGCTGCTGAAGGCTGCCGTACGCTGTTCACCAAAACCAGCAACAGCACTAATCCTCCCAACAAAATGCCGCTCAAGATGGTGTCAGAGAGGTTGGCAACAGCAGGAATACGACTCCTGACACCCGCCAAAATGCGGCGCCAAGTTGCGATTCCCCGTCGCCAGACGGGAGTCAGCCATGCTAGGGCCTCACGGGTAGAGGTTACCTGAGGTTCAGGCTCCTGCGGCGGCGTTACCTCATCCTCCCAATCCAGCTCATCTCGCTCCCACACATCTGGCGTGGCTTCCTGATTGATAGGGGGAACGACATCGCTCTCTAGCGGTGACGAGTCGATATCGTCAGTCCATTCCGCTTCTGAAGGCTGAGACGACGTTGATTCAGGCGGCTGAGGGGTTGATTCAGGGGGCGTGGAATCCTCTGGCATCTTTTTCCAGGACAGCTCTGTACAAGTGATGCCATTGTCGCTCAATTCGGCCAGCTATTTTCAATGTCCTCCAGGACTTGCTCCAACTCGGTACCGCCTACATAACTATTGATACCGGTCCAGAAGGTTCCAGTCCCCACAGCTCCTGGCATCATGTCGGAGGCATCGAATCGGACCACATCAGCATTGGCAAGGATTTCGGCTTGTTGGCGTGAGACCTCATCTGGGTAAGTGTCTAAGGATACCTGCTGATGAGGGGAAATGAATCCACCCAGTTCAGCCCAGATTTCATGGGGGGTTGGAGACGCCAGATACTCCAGAAGGGCGCGTGCTTCTGGAGTGTCGTTGAACATAGCAAAAACGTCGCCAGCAACCAAGACTGGAGTGCCGTATTGAGGATCAATACCGGGCAATGGGAAAATACTGACATCCGTACCCAATTCAACGGTTTCCGGGAAGAAGGATGATATGAAGTTGGCCTGACGGTGCAGATAGCAACCGGGAGTTGCTTCGAAGAGGGGACGAGGAGAGTCACCAAAAGGGGTACTGAGTACACCAATCGTACCGCCGACAACATAGTCAGGGTTAAGCGCAATTTCGCCAAATTGCTCAAATGCAGCCTTTACACGATCATCGTTGAAGGGAATTTCGTGGGTAATCCACTGGTCATAAACTTCGGGACCGGCAGTTCGCAGCATGATGTCTTCGACCCAATCGGTCCCGACCCAGCCCGTAGCGTCACCACTTTCCAGCCCCAAACACCAAGGAGTACCGCCATCTTGCACAATCTGTTCAGTCAGCGCCGTTAGTTCGTCCCAGGTGGTAGGAATTTCGTATCCAGCAGTGGCAAAGGCTTGTGGATTGTACCAAACCAGACTCTTGACTGAGGCCCGATACCACACGCCATAGAGTTCACCATCAACGGTAGCCAAGTCGATCCAATCCTGAGAATAGTTGTCTTGGAGCGCCATAAAGTCGCCGATGGGCGTCAGGCTTCCCTCTTGGGCAAAGTCGCGCATGAGGCCTGGTTGAGGAAACATCGCGATGTCGGGTGCATTGCCGGAATCCACCCGCGCTGGCAATGTGATCGCAAATGTGTCGGTCCCTTCATACTCGACGTCGATGCCGGTTTCCTCTTCAAAGGGGGCCAGGGCCTGTTCTAGTTTTTCCTGTTGCTCACCTACGATGACGCCCAACACCGTGACCGTGTTAGTGCCGCCAGCCGTATCAGTGCTCTGACCATCACAGGCAGCGATCGCGCAAGTCAATCCAGCGATCGCGATTAAACGAGGATAAAAGCAAGTTTTCTTCATGGTGTTTTGTTGGGTAAGAGTTTGAGGAACAGTATTAGACGCCAATTGGCACCGCCACCGCCGTCGAACATCAATAGGTATTTTCGTGGAAGAGCCTACAGGAATGCGACCCAGCATACAAACGTAGAATGACTTGACCTCGGCGACAAGGGGAAGGTAGTAAAGCAATGGGAGCATTTGGTAAAAACCATTGCAATTTATGCCAAGGCGTTTGGGGGATGTCAGGAACCCACTACGATAACCACAGTGACGTGAACGGTTGTCTTTTGATAGAAAGCCATTCACAGGAGACGTATTCTCCAACACGTTTGTTGAGTCTGCCAGTTTTCGATAATGACTGAATCCAATACTCAAACTTGTCCTGTCTGCAACGTCAAAATCATGGTGGGCGTTGTGGGGGGCGATCGCGTACTATTCTCTTCAGGCAATCCGGGGACACGCGCCCGTTTGTGGGCACGGGTTTGTCAGTACGTCAACAAACCTGGATGCATCAATGCTCAGGGCGAAGCGCAGCAACCCAGCAAAGACGACTACTTCAAACCCGACGCGCCTAGTTAAAGAAATCTGAGAATTGTGAGATCCATCTTGATTTCACGCTTAAACCTGGAAACGTGAGCCATAATGACACACGAAATTCCGTCTTGAACCATCGGACTAGGCTATGAAGTTATTGACGTACGCTCGCTCACTATTATGGATGCCCGTAGCACTGACACTGGCAACGGGTCTTGTCGCTACAAAAGCGTCGGCCCAAACTGTACTCTACAATCCCATTCAGTTGCCTAAAGGCAACGAAATTACCGATACGCTCTCGGAGCAAGACATCCCAACTGGATTTGGAGGGTTCGCGCGCGATTACACAGTCTACCTAGAAGGGGGGGACCAGGTTGCGATTGACCTCACATCCGAAGAGTTCGATACGTTAGTCACACTTATGGGACCAGATGGCAATGCGGTAGGCGAAAACGACGATGGGCCGGATGGCACAACCAACTCGCTACTGTTTGCCCGGGTGACTGAAACTGGTACTTATACCGTGCGGGTACGGTCGTATGCTGGCCAAGGAACCGGGCAGTTTTTTCTGAAGGTAGCTCGCCTTAGACCCGTCGATGGTTAGAAATCCTGGCTTTGCGTGGGTTACGATTTTGCTCACCTCTGGACTAAATCTCAGGACTTGACACTCTCAAGAGCTGTCTGCAGGTGATGTGTGTTCTCTATGCGGCAATGGAGAATGCGATCGCGATCGGCTCTTAGGCTGACTAATTTGGTCGAATGCTTGCGGTAGGTTCTGACAGTTTGTTATGTTAGTCAAGCGCTCAACGCAGCGCTCTAGCCGGGATAGCTCAGCTGGTAGAGCAGAGGACTGAAAATCCTCGTGTCGGCGGTTCAAGTCCGCCTCCTGGCATACATTTCAGCAATTGCTACAAAACTTTCGACTATCTGCGAAAGGATGCAACGACTCACCTGACACGGGAGAGTTCTGAGAACCCTCATGTCGGCTGATTCAAGTCCGCCTCCTAGCATCAGTTTGGCATAAGCTGGTAAGTCCTGTTGACCTTTTTGAGCCATGACGAGCGCACAACCTGGCGACAACTTCGAGCAGCGCATGAACCGATTAGAAGCGATGATGAATAGCGCTGGTCAGTTGCTCATGACGGCCTCTCAAGTTGCTCAAAGGAATGCAGCGGATATCAAGTTCATGCATCAGAGACTTCGCCGTCAATCGTCTGACATGCAGTTTTTAACTCAGACCCTAGCTACACTTGCTTCACAGATGTCTAACTTGACTCAGCGAAGGATACTCTCACTCAACTAGTCGATAGCTTAGCGGCGGCTAGTGAGCGCCACGATCGCATTTTGGATTACCTACTCAGACGAGAAGCAGGAGACGTTGAATTTGAGTAGCCATTACACCTGATTGTTTGCTGAACAAATTGCTGAATACGCTCACTATGACGTTGAATGGCACGAGCATTTAAGCTAATAAGTTGCCTGAATTTTTCGTCAATTGTTTTTTAAGAGTTTTCTCATCAATCAACATAAAAACGTGACCCCACTTTAAAGGGGAAACTGTAGGTGGCTGGCTATATACGTTCAGTTTTGTAATACCAAATGTAGCGAGAGTGTCGTAAACAGTTTCTGGATTGTCGGTCACTCCTATTCTTGCTTTCAGAGCCTCAGTGGTGAGCGGTGAGCGATATCGAGCTGAGTGGCAGCCACTAGGAGGCAACGCTTACACAGCCCTGCTGTCGGCGTGTTTGGAAGTTGCTGCTCAAAAAGATAGCGAACACCGCGTGTAATAATTGCTGACTGCGTAGACCAGTACTGGCTGGCATAGTACCCAAATGTCTATAGTTAGCTGACTAAATCATAGACAGAATAAATGCATTTTTATTCTGATTTCTTGCAAGGTGCTCAGTAGAAGGAACAAGTGTTGTTCTCTTTAGAAAGGCTATGTATCGAGTTGAGGAGCGCCACGATAAATGTATCCGAGATTACATTGTTCAGATAGAGCCGCAACAGAAGGTCATGTTGCAGAGGCAGTCCTCACGATGGGGTAGAAATTAGATTGCCAGACTAACAAAGTGATTTCCAGCACTCTACAGGCGATCCGTGGTGCCTAAGATTGGAGCTACGGTAGGTGAACTGAATCTTTTGTACGATCGCAGACATTTGGAATAGAGTTTTCCCTGTATGTGTGGAGAAAAGGTTGCTATTTCAGTAGCCTTGATGGCTTTATAGTCAGACTGTCTTCTAACCGTAGCGAATAACCAATGTCAGTGCGGTTGTTTACGAGCGATATCCGTTGTTCCTGTAAAGTTAGAGTTTTTCCAAGGAATTCACTTTGAATCCATATGCGCAAACTCTTGATAAATTTGTCTCAGTCTGTATTGCCTTTAACAATTAAGTTAAGGACGATACAAGTCATAGACTCAACATTTAATTCCTGACTTTTTTGGTATGATTTGCCTGGGTTAGGTATTTGAAGACTCCTATCTACCACTCCATGCGAAGGGCAATCTGCCGTACTGAGAATTTTTGAGATATCCCTAGGGTGCTATGTCTGGAGCAGCGAAGCTACTGCAGACTAGGGAAGATTTCAGAACTGAGTTTGCTATTTCAAAAAAAGCCAGAGGGTCTTAACTCAAGCCTCCATGATTTACAGACTCTAACGAACTAAGCAGAATGCCATTAGCGGTTGCCTAGCAATCTCACTATGAACATTTTTCAAGCGGTTCATGGGACTTGAGACTAGTTTGAATCCCGCTATATCTCCCTACCAGCAATCTTCGCCGTGCAAATTGCGATGACTTGATGCTTGATTCAAAGGGAAAAGCCGGGTACAAAACCACTTATCAAGTGGGTATTAAACGTTTAATCCAAGCTTGTCAAAATTGATTAAAAGTCAATCTTTTACAATCAGTTACCGTCAAAAAGCTACAAAGCAGTTCTCTGAGCTTATCAAGCTGAGTTCATAAGGTTGATATTGCATCGATCTCAAGCTATATAAGCCATGATCAAGGATCTTCTCAAGGCAATCGCAGTCCAGCCTATTTCAAACTTCAAGTCATTGCCAAGACTGTCTCGCAGTACAAGCTTTTAGAAAGCGTAGAAACATGCACTCCATGAAGAAAACAAGCAGGGTAGACTTAATGAAAGAAGATGACTTCAAACGGAGTTTTCAAGCTCTGAGTCTACTTGAAGATTTTGCTTATACTTACAGGCATGGCTGCTTAGAAGTCCGCTCGAATTCACTCTCATGGTGGATTCATTTGAAGAATGGTAAATTTATCTACGCTTCTCACTTAGCGAAAAAGAGTATTCCTTATTCACTTCATCGACTCAAATTTGAGCTAAAAAATATCAGCTCAAGAGCTTTTTTATGGATAGAGGGAAATTCTGAGAAGCTGCTAAATCTGGAATTTGAAAACAGCGATTCTATCCAGTACTTCGAGCATCAAATTATTTCATGGTTGGTTGAACAACAGTATCTCACCTTCAACCAAGCTGCAACTCTGATCGAGCAGCTAATGCGAGAAACTATAGAATCTTTTCTATCTTTAACCGATGGAACCGCTAAGATCAACTACAAGGAACCGAAAATCCACACCTTTAGAGAACTTGAGCCCAGAGTTGTTATTGAACATTGCCAAACGCGTTTACAGAGCTGGAAATCTGTTTCCCCTTTGATTTCATCGCCTCATCAGCGCCCCTACATAGCTAACCAACATGTTTTTTGCCAACCCAGCAATCTAGATATCATTTCGCCAAGGCTGAAAACCAAGCTGGTACCCATTCTGCAGGGATACAGTATCCGTCATATCGCAGCGCTTTTGCAGCACGATGAATTCGAGATTGCCAAGTTTTTGTATCCCTATATTGATAATAAGTCTATTGTTTTGAGGGCTCCTGAACCACCCTTCGAACATCTATATGGAGCAGAGCCTGCTCATTCTCTAAAGACTCAAGGAGCAACTACCGGTGTGGTCAAGGCTTCTAACGGTATTCCTTCTTCCGTTGAGAAGATCGACCCTGCTTCCCATGTGGTGATTGCCTGCGTGGATGATAGTCCTAATACCCTAAATCAGATTGAGCGCTTTTTGGGAAAAGAGAACTTTCTTATCTTTAAGTTTCCTGAACCTGTTAAGGCAACATTCCAGCTTCGACGAATTAAACCTGACATTATTTTACTGGATCTCACAATGCCTAAAATTAGTGGCTACGAGCTCTGCCGAATGTTGCGAAATCTTCCCGGATTCAGAAAAATACCCATTGTAATGGTGACAGGAAAGAAGGGAGTCGTTGACAAGGCCAGAGCTAAGTTAGTAGGGGCTACAGATTATCTGGAGAAACCCTTTACTCGTGACAGCCTTATCGATGTGATATCGAGAAATCTACCCTAGATAGAGCCAGAACTAGTGGCAGAGTTTTAGGAGTTTGAAGCTAGACAAGGAGAAAGGGTTCGATTGGCAATTGATTTTGTCTTTAAGAGTATTGTTTTTGGCAATTTATTTGAAGCAGCATTTGTGAGGTAATTCAAAATGACTAAGGTTTTGGTTGTCGATGATTCCATCAATGAGTTAGAGCTTATTAGCAATTACTTGAGGAAAAGCGGATACACCGTCATCGTGGCTACCGATGCAAGAGAAGCCTTGAGTAAAGCATTGGAGCATCAACCGAATGCGATTGTGACGGACCTAGTGATGCCAGGAATGAATGGTCTCGAAATGTGCCGCACCCTGAAAAAGAATCCGGCGACCCAAAAGGTTCCCATCGTTGCCTGTACCTCCAAATCAGGTGAGATTGATCGCCTCTGGGCTATGAAGCAGGGAATCAACGTATACGTCACCAAACCCTTTACTGAAGATCAACTCGTCAATGCTGTTCGGTACAGCTTGAGCCAATGAGCACCTCAGCCCTCGTTCAGCGGCTGATTCAGCCACAGTCAGTCTCTGGAACTGCTTATTTAAGATTTCAACTCAACGAGCGAACACCTGCACTTTTTGCGATGAGTCAGGTACAGGAAGTCGTTGTCAGCCCAGCCCAGCAAGTTACTCCGATGCCCAACATGCCACCTTGCGTGCTGGGATTATCGACTCGGCGCAGTCGAGTTATGTGGACTGTAGATTTGGCTCACATGCTATTAGGGACTCCGCTGCCATCGACGGTGCGCAATTACAACGTCGTCATCATTCGGGTTGCTCAGGTTCTACAGCAGCAAAACCAGCCCTTGGCGACGGCTCATAGTCAGGCTCTTTTGGGCCTGATAGTGCCAGCAATGAAGGGTGTAATTCGCTTCTCACCTGACTTGATTCAGACCCCACGGGGACGGTTTGCACCGAATTTAATGCCCTGTTTAAGGGGGTGCCTTTTACAGCAAAATGACATGCTGCTGGTTTTAGATGCCGAAGCGATCGCACGCTCTCCTATTCTCCAAAGCTCGCGGGACTGAATCGCCGCTAACGTACTCCTCAAAATACGCTACCTATTACCTGCCAATCTAGAGATCTAGAACGATGACCACTAACCAAAACATTCCTTCTCAGTTGAGCAACCTTGATTCCTCAAACGACAGTGCCGTCACGAATACAGCCTCTTTGAGCAGTGCGACTGATGAAGCGCAGGTAGATCAGCAATCAACTCCCGTATCGGAGTTGCCACAACAAAAGTCTTCTGGTGGCTTCTGGCAAAAGCTCACCCTCCGAACGAAGGTGATCACGATCGCACTGGCGCTGGGTGTCTCCCCCGTAATTGCGGTAGGTGGCTTTGGATATTTCTTCGTGCAGCAGCGAGTTGAGAGTCAGGTAACAGCGTCGCAGCAGGCACTAACGACTGACATCGCCAACTTTGCAGCGGAATTTATGAACGGTCGATTTGAGGATCTGAGAACCTTCTCCCAGCTAAGTGTTTTTGCTGATCCTAAGGTCCGTGGCGTTGTCACCGTCGCTGACCAAAATGCGCTTTTAAGGCAGTTAGTGGACAACTCGTCGCTGTACGAAGACATAGCAGTCGTTGATCTCAATGGCAATCCAATTGCGGTTAGTAACCCTGAAGGGATTCCATCTAACGTAAGTCAAAACGATTGGTTCCAAGAGGTTATTGCTACCCAGGACATTGCTTGGGTTCAGCCTAGAGCTCCACTGGCAGGTGGGCTCGACTTCGCTTTGATCGGGGCAGCGCCTATCTTCGATAGCGTGACGGGCGAGATGCTATACATGATCCGGATGCGTCTGGACGTACAAGAGCTGGAGCGACGAATTGCTAACTTCGCTACTGAAAACACCGATGTAGCTCTGATTGACGCCAACGAGCAGATTTTCCTCTCTAATCTTGAAGATATCGGCACCAATACAATTCTGACCGATCTGCCCAATTCAGTGGATTGGTTAGAAGAGCGGGAAACGCAGGCCGAGGTCCTGGAAGCTGAAGGGGAAGATCCCCATTTGACTGTCTACTCACCCATTCTCAATGATCCCGGTACCCCTCAGTTGAACTGGGGCGTGGTGAGTTTGATTGATACCTCAACGGTATTTGCGGCATCTCGACAGTTGCTCGGCACGGTACTTGTGGGAACGGGAGTCACTGCACTGCTCGTAGCTGTGATCGCGACCCTGATTGCGGGTCAAGTCACGCTGCCGATTCTAAGAATTACAGAATCAGTGAAAAAGTTGGGAGCTGGCGACCTGAAAACTCGCATCAATACCCAGGGCGAAGATGAAATCGGCCAACTGGGATCAAACATCAACCTGATGGCAACCCAGATCCAAGATCTATTGACCAAGCAAGAAGAGTCATTGCAGCAACAGCTCTCAGCACAAGCTCAGATGGAGCGGGCCGAGGAAGAACGACAGCGAAGTGAAGTTGTCCAGCGCGAACTGCTGCAACTTCTGAACGAAATGGAAGAAGCCTCGAACGGTAACTTGATGGTCCGAACTGAGCTGACAGCGGGTGAAATCGGGATCGTTGGCGACGTATTCAACGCCATTATTGAGAACTTGCGGACCATTGTGATCCAGGTAAAACAGGCTACCGGTCATGTGAATACCTCGATTGATGAGAGCGAAGGAGCGATTCAGCAGCTGGCGGATGAAGCCTTGGCACAAATGGATGAAATTACCAGCACTCTGAATTCGGTTGAGCAGATGTCGCGCTCAATTCAAGATGTGGCGGACAACGCCCGTCAGGCAGCTGAAGTTGCCCAAATTGCCTCAGGAGCGGCCCAGGATAGTGGTTTGGCGATGGACCGTACGGTGGAAAGTATTCTGGACTTGCGCTCAACCGTAGCCGAAACCGGTAAAAAGGTGAAACAGCTCGGGGAATCCTCCCAGCAAATTTCGCAAGTGGTTTCGCTGATTAACGAAATTGCGATGAAGACTAACTTGCTTGCCGTGAATGCCAGCATCGAGGCAGCTCACGCAGGGGAAGAAGGACAAGGCTTTGCGGTGGTTGCAAGCGAAGTGGGTCAGCTGGCGGAACAATCGGCAGCTGCGACCAAGGAAATTGAGCAGATTGTGAAAAACATTCAGATGGGTACCCGAGACGTGGTGGAAGCCATGGAAAAAGGCACTACTCAGGTCGTTGAAGGTACGCAACTGGTGCAAGAGACGAAGCAAGGACTGGGACAGATTGTGGAAGTCTCCCAAAAAATTGACCATCTGCTGCAATCAATCTCCCAAGCGACGGTCTCTCAGGCGGAAACATCACAGACGGTAGCCCAACTCATGCAGCAGATTACGCATGCTTCCAAACGAACGTCAGATTCTTCAAGACAGGTTGCAGGAACGCTGAAAGCAACCGTGGAGGTTGCGCGCGAACTGGAATCGGCAGTGGATCAGTTCAAGGTCAGGGCAGAAGCGTAACAACTGGGTTTATTGAAATTGGACTGGCGCTGCTGCTCTATTAGGTCAAGATCATGGCAAACGAAGCAGATCGTGAGGTGTGGCTCAACTTTTTGGACGAAGTTGACGAATATCTCAACACTATTGAATCGGTTTTAATCGGTATTGCTGAATCGGGTACTGATTCTGGGCAAATGGGAGCTGCTCTGCGTGCAGTGCACACGATCAAAGGCATTGGTTCCATGATCGAGTGCGCCTCGCTGAGCCATTTGGCCCATCGTTTCGAGGACTTCTTAAAGATTGTGACGGCGCGTCGAGACAGTATCCAGGTCGACGCCGAACTGGAAATGTTGCTTCTAAAAGGCACCGACAGCATGCGCCAGGTGGGGTCACGTCATCGTCAGGCGCTACCGATCACCGAACCCTGGCTTACCGACCATGCTTACCCTACCTTTGAAAGGCTGCACAGTCGCTTGGGTGAGATTCAACCCAGCGATGAGCTGTCATTGTTATCTGAGGAATCGGATGCTGATACAGCCGTCATTATGTTCGAGACCGAGGTGGAGGAATTGCTGGGTCGTTTGGCCTCAGTGCTTGCGGATCCTGCCCTGCCTTGCCTGCAAGAAGAGTTGGAGATGATGGTAGAGGAGCTGCATGATTTAGGCAGAATGCTCCAGTTAGATGCGTTTACCGACTTGTGCGACTCGATTCAGCAAGCGCTAAATGCAGCGTCTCCCTCTGAAATTGAACCGATTGCCCGCCAGGCGCTGGAACTTTGGCAGCGATCGCAGGCTTTGGTTATGGTAGGCAAGCTTGCCAAACTACCCAACCGTCTAGGAACGCTCTCACCGCCGGTTGCCGAGTCTCACGATGAAACCAGTGACCCGGTGCCAGAATCGAAGACCGATCAGGCGAATTCGCCGCTGCCAGATGAGCTTCAGGACTTTGCTAAGTTCACTGCTGCGGAGCTGGATGTACCCCTCACTGAAATCATCCCTCTAAAAGAGGACGACTCTGAACATGCAGCAACACCTAGCGCTGAAACATCGAACACTTCCCATGCTGACGCTGAGCCCCCCGATCAATTCCCGTCAATCCGTTCAGTTACAGACTCTATTTTTGGGGCTGAGTCAGCGACAGTAACCGATCCTACACATGCGGATTCCAGCGCGCCTGAGGCAGCGAACTGGAATGATGTTGACGCTCTTGATAGCAGTGATGAGGTTAAGAATGTCAGCGATACTTCTCGCGATGTCAGCAACATCAGTGATTTCCGGAGTCTTGACTTTGATAGCATTCAGGCTGCGATCGAAAATTTCGATCCCACAGACTTTCATCTGGATCCTACAGACCCTGAAGAGGCCGTTCAGTCTTTCTCACCCACGCCCCGTGCAACGGCTCCTACCGAATCTAGTCCCCAGCTTGAGTTTTCCTTACCCCCACAGTCACAAACGCCCCCCGGAGAAACGGTAGAGGTTCTGGTTGAACCGCTGGAAGCCGCGGCTGCTAAGAAAGCTCAAGATCCTCAAGAAAGCACTGTCCGAGTTCCGATTAAGCTGTTAAACCAGCTCAATGATTTATTCGGCGAACTGATTATCCAGCGCAACACAATGAACTCGCGTCTGAGTCAGATGGAAGACCTGATAACTCTGTTTGCTCAGCGCATGGGTAGCCTGGACGGCACGAATGCTCAACTCCAGGCATTCTGCAACCAGCTTGCGGTCGTGACCTCAGCTCCGGCTTTGCGTTCGGCGAATGGAGCCGCTTTAGTCGCAGCCGAAGCGACAGCGCCATCACAGCCTCAGTCTTGGCAATCCCCCCCGGAAGTAGGTCACCGGCAGGCGGAATTCGACAGCCTTGAAATGGATCGTTACAGCGACCTGCACCTATTGTCCCAAGAGCAACGAGAAACGCTAGTACAGCTGCGAGAGGTCACAAGCGACGTCAAGCTTAATCTACGAGAAATCAAACAGGCCTCAAGTAACCTAAACCGCACGGCTAAAGCGCTTCAAATCAATGTCACCAGGGCCCGTATGCGACCGCTGGCAGATATCGTCGAGCGTTTCCCAAGAACCGTACGAGAGCTATCACTGCAGTATGGGAAGGCGGTTGAGCTGAAAATCCAAGGGGGATCGACTTTAATTGACCGCTTTGTAGCAGTCCATCTCCGCGATCCGCTTATGCACTTGCTGCGGAATGCATTTGATCACGGTATTGAAGATGCTAAGACCCGCGAGGCCAAAGGTAAATCCTCCCAGGGCCAAATCGAAATTCGAGCGACTCACAGAGGCAACCAGACCCTGATTTCGATCAGTGACGATGGTGCTGGAATTAGTCTCAGCAAGATTCGCGATCGCGCGTACCAAATGGGGTTAACGGAAGACCTGCTCAACAATATGAGTGAAGCGGATCTTCTGGGCCTTATTTTTGAACCTGGATTTAGTACTGCTGCCAAAGTGACTGATTTGTCAGGTCGTGGCATTGGGATGGATGTGGTGCGTACGAATCTAGAACAAATTCGCAGTGAAATTAAGGTCGATACGCAGGCTGGTATTGGGACGACATTTACCATTAGCGTGCCCTTTACCCTCTCCATCGTACGGGTTTTGCTGGTTGAAAGTGGTGGTATGCGCCTGGCATTTCCTACCGATGGTATTGAGGAAATGATTCGCCTCAAAGCGGTACAGGTTTTCGACTCGCCCCAACAAAAAGTTATTAACTGGGAGGGATTGACCGTCCCCTTGATTCATTTGGATCAGTGGCTCGATTTTCGGTGCCCGCTTAGAGCCTCACAGGCGTCC
Source organism: Leptolyngbyaceae cyanobacterium (assembly GCA_050330865.1). Taxonomy (GTDB): domain Bacteria; phylum Cyanobacteriota; class Cyanobacteriia; order Phormidesmidales; family Phormidesmidaceae; genus SIO1E4. The sequence continues at coordinate 1,708 of JBHJHM010000176.1, read as the reverse complement.
GAAACATCGCCTATCATCAGCGAGCCATCGATTCTCATTATTAGCCGAGGCGATCGCCTCAGCGGCCTTTACGTTGATCGCTTCTGGGGTGAGCGCGAGGTCGTCATTCGACAGGTTGAAAATGTCATCAGTCTGCCGCCAGGCTTCAACGGCTGTACCATCCTAGAGGATGGCAACGTTGTCCCTCTGGCTGATGCCTCTAAATTATTGGACTGGATTGAGCAGGATGATGAAGTTCCCAGTGCGCCGCACCCGTGGCAGCATCTTCTGCAATCGGCTCCGGCTTTAGAAGGCTCCGAAACGCAGCCGCCAGCTCTGCCGCCAGTTGAACAAACGACCATCTTGGTTGTGGATGATTCGATCAACATGCGACATCTTCTGGGGACGACCTTAGAGCGAGCAGGCTACCGTGTTGAGCAAGGCAAAGACGGTCAAGATGCCATCGACCAACTGCTCGGGGGATTGTCTGTTCACGCCGTTATCTGTGATATTGAGATGCCTCGTCTAGACGGTTACGGGGTACTGGCAGAGCTACAAGACAACCCTGACCTGAAAGATTTGCCGATCATTATGTTGACTTCCCGTGGCAGCGAAAAACATCGTCAGCTCGCCATGCGTTTGGGAGCCAATGCTTACATCACCAAACCCTATCAAGACCACGAACTGCTGCAAATGATTGAGCAAGTATTGCAACCGCAACCCTTTAGTACAGTCCGGTAACGCCCATGGCTATCCTATCTCCTCTAAAATCGCGGCGACTGCGCTCCCACAAGGGCGAAGCGACCCAACAGGTCATTGTTTTTCAAATTCAACAAGACTGGTTCGCGCTGCCTATCTTCGCAGTCAAAAAAGTTGTGCCCAGAAACGAAACCCAAGGAGACTATCACGGTACAGGGGCTGGGCTCACCGTCTATGAAGGCAAAGAATTACTGGTTCTAGACATCCAGCAGCAGATTTTCGGCAATCAGCGCGATCGCAGTCTTGCTCCCAACTCAACTGCCGCGGCTGAGACACCCACTACATCACCAGCCCTGTCGACAGCTCAGCAGGCTACCTCTGCCGATGCGGAAGCAAAATCCGCGGCTAAATATCTGCTTATCATCCGCGATCGCCAGGGAGACATTATTGGTCTGCCAACCCAATCGGCTCCGACCGTTCGACGAGTTGCCCAGTCAGCGATGGTGGCTTTGCCCTCCAGCTACGCGGCCAAAATTAACGTTCAGTGCGTTACAGGGCTAATCGTTCAATCCGATGACCAGCCCCTCCTCTTTTTCTTAAATCCCGATCAGTTATTCCATTCACAACCCTTACTGCCTCCGGGGTCATAGGAGTAGGACTGATTCTCTAACAGGAAAAAATTTTAAAACCCCCAATTCAGAGCCACGTATGTCATGTCGAGTGGGGTGAAACGGAGTCGAGACACCTCGGTTCGGTCTTTCGTACTCAATTGAGATTCCACCCTGCGGGAAGCCGCGTAGCGTCTATAGCCGTCGCCAAGTCCATCAGGACAAGACGGCGAAGCCATCTGGCCATGCGCTGAGCACCTGACGCTACTCGGTGTCCTAGCCTAGTACTCCGTGGCGGGAATATCTCTACCATTGCTCAGACTTTCAATGCCTTCCCTTCGTAAGTCCACTTGAATGGCTTGGCCATGGTGTCATTGAAATAGGCAATGAAATCTAGGATCCTGGCCTTCAGGTCAGCAATA
>JBHJHM010000175.1:0-16036 GCA_050330865.1 Leptolyngbyaceae cyanobacterium | reverse complement strand
AAGGGGTTGAAGAGCGTGTAATCCTTATGCATCAATGGGTTTAGCCTTTGATAGTCCCTTTAGGGACTTGGCTCAGTGAGCGCTGAGTTTTCAACTCGGCGCGGATGTCTGGGCATGGCCAGCTGGGTGCAAGATCTAAGTCTACCAGAAGGGCGCTGGGAACATATTGTTAATCGCCACAGTATCCTTACCGACAAACAGCAACTTGTCCTGGAGACCCTTTCTAGACCGGATCGTATTCTGGCAGGTAATGAAGGCGCTTTGATGGCAGTGAAGCAGCTAGAACCGGATCGATGGCTAGTTGTCGTTTATCGAGAAGAAGAAGAAGATGGTTTTGTAATCACCGCCTTCCCAACTCGTAGAATCAACTCTCTCAACAGGAGGCAGCAACTGTGGCCGTAGCAAACTTTAGGGAAGCACAAGACTATCTTAAATTTCTACCTATACTGCACGATTTGCCCAAGCGTCCGTTTCTGATGCTTTACGACTCAGAAGCTGATGTCCTTTACATTGACTTCCACAACCCACCTAAATCCTCCAGCGATAGCGAGTTGACCGACGAAGACATCGTGGTCCGCTACGATGATGAAGATGAAATTGTCGGTCTCACTATTCTTAATGCTAGTAGGTGACCTGATTGACTAAAAAAACTTTTTCGGCAGGCGGTTAAAACCACGCCTATAGAGACTAAACCTGCCTCCGCAGGTTGCCAAAATCCTGGGTACAGCTAGTCCGCGCAGGCGGATTTTCTAGCGGCAGACATAACTTCTAGTCGCCAGTTGCAGCAACGCAAGACAACTCGCTCCAGAGGGGGGCATCGCGGCAAGTGCCAGAGACCGTATCTATGCCCGAGTGCTCAAGCAAACATTCGTCACCGTTGAAAGCTAATACTCCTACCTGCAGAATCGCTACCAGGTTGTCCATGTCGGCTGGTCAAACAAACGCCGTGTCTACGGCTGCGTCCTCCACCTCGACATCAAAGACGGCAAAATCTGGATTCAACACGACGGCACCGAAGGTGGCATCGCCAATGAGTTAGTCAAGCACGGCGTTCCCAAGCAGGACATTGTTCTCGGCTTCCATTCCCCCTTCAAGCGCCAGTTCACCGAATTCGCCGTAGGCTAAACTTGCCTCAGAAACACTCGTCCGGCACAAGATGAACCGTGATGACACAACCAAGTACTTTGCAAATCAATGCCTTCTGGGATGCCGACGCAGCCGTTTGGGTTGCGACTAGCGATGATGTTCCAGGTCTTGCTACCGAAGCAGAGTCTTTCGAGTCCTTGCAACGAAAGTTGCGATCGATTGTGCCAGAATTGCTAGTCCTCAATCAAGTTATTGCAGAAGACTACAAAGGCCCCATTTCATTTGAATTGACTAGCCATACGCGAGAGACAGTCGAGGTCGCATGATCAATGGCCAAGTCGTTGACGCCAAAATTGAAGAAGATTCTACTCGAAGCGAAATGTTCTTTTGAAAGAGCGGTAAAGGCGACCACGAAATTTGGTACAGTCCCATTACCCAAAGGCGGTTCGTCGTAGACAGCGCTATCAAATCACGTCATACAGCCAACGCAGTATTGAAACAGGCTGGCTTGCCTCAACAGTTTTAGCTGGGCAAACCGCTCAAAGAACGTAACGTTGTCCGTATCATCATTGGATGGCCATCATGAGTATCAGCCCTAACCCACCGAACGAACCACCGGAAGCAGAGATTGCTCGCATCTTTGCATTTAAGCCAACGCTAAGAGAAAAAATAAATGACACCAACATTCATTGATATTGGCACATTGGTTACCCGTACACCGGGGCTGCATGGAGGAAGTCCCCACATTGCAGGTAAAGGAATCACCGTTCGTCGCATTGTCACCTGGTACAAACGAGGATTGAATGCTGAGGAAATCAGCGATCGCATCGGGAATGTAACCCTTGCAGAAGTCTATGCCGCTCTAACTTACTACCACGCCAACAAAACCGCGATCGAGACTGATTTAGCGATGCAAGCTGCTGAAGCCAAACGGCTAGAAGCACTTCACAGCGGCCTCTCCCAGACGAACCATAAGTGAAATTCGGCTATACATTGACGAAGACTCCATGGATCAAGCCTTGATTCGTGCCCTCAAAGCCAGAAATATCGACGTCATCACCGTTCTCGATACACAAACGGAAGGACAGCTTGATGAGGAGCAACTCACATTAGCGACCTCTCAAAAGCGAGTACTGTACAGTCATAATATTGCTGACTTCTGCCGTATTCACTCAAAATTTATCGCTCAAGATAAAACCCATTCAGGCATTGCTCTGTTGTCGCAGGAATATTCAGTTCTAGAACCACCAAAGGAAGTTCAGAAAATACTTCTAGATCTACTTGAAGCCAAGCTTTCAAAACCCCAAGGAGCGTGGACAATGACAGAGGCCGTTCACACCGAAATTCGTGGGGTGTTTAGCCAAGTTTTAACCCAAGAAGACTGGCAAGCGTTGGCGTAGCCGCTCCAGAGGAGCATCGCGGCAAGTGCCAGAGACCGCATCTATGCTCGAGTGCTCAAGCAAACATTTGTCACCGTTGAAAGCCATCACTCCTAACCGCAAGAATTGCTACCAGGTTGTCCATGTCGGCTGGTCCAACAAACGCCGCGTCTAAGGCTGCGTCCTCCACCTCGATATCAAAGACGGCAAAATCTGGATTCAACACGACGGCACCGAAGGTGGCATCGCCAATGAGTTAGTCAAGCACGGCGTTCCCAAGCAGGACATTGTTCTTGGCTTCCACTCTCCCTTCAAACGTCAGTTCACCGAATTCGCCGTAGGTTAGGTTTCCTGAACATACATCACTGGATGGCCATCATGAGTATCAGCCCTAACCCACCGAACAAACCATCGGAAGCAGAGATTGCTCGCATCGTTGCATTTAAGCCAACGCTAAGAGAAAAAATAAATGACACCAACATCCATTGATATTGGCACGTTGGTTACCCGTACACCGGGGCTGCATGGAGGAAGTCCCCACATTGCAGGTAAAGGAATCACCGTTCGTCGCATTGTCACCTGGCACGAACGAGGATTAAATGCCGCGATTGCACTTCGCTTCATGACTCCTAGCAGAGTCGCTCCGCGTAGGCATAGCCTGTCGAAGGGTTCTCATAACTAACCTGTATTATTCTATTGCTATCAGAAAAAGACTCTAGCAGCACTCGGATAGAGCAGGACAAACCACCCCAGAATTTTTTCTATCTCACAGGTCAGCCTAAGGCAAGAAATACATCGACATGCTTAAAAAGTATCACTTCTATCGAATAAATTGAGAGCAGCAAAATCCTCTCTTCGTAGGTAAACTTCCTTGAACTTATGTGTTCAGTTTTTGAACAAACCCTTCAAAGGGTAGCGCTTGACTTTATATCTTTTAAGAGTAAGCAAAAGCAAAATTCTGTTTTCTTTTAGCAGCATGATTTAGCGCCCGCTAAAACTTGAGCATAGGAACTTTGAATTCCTATCGGTCACTTAGCAGTGAGCCTAACCAAGGTTCTCAAATTGTCCTGGATCCATTATCGAACGGTTTTTTTTGATGTCAAATGCCAGCTCTAGGCTGTAGTGGGTATCAAAGAATTGCTGAGCAATATTGGATTGAATGGTATTGCTTTCTACTTTGCCAAAAATACATTGGTAAAGTAGAAAGCTCTCCATAGGAAAAGCCGCTATATTCTCGTTTGCTTGAAAACAAGAATGTTGAATTTTGGCTTGCTCAAATTTCTCCGATCAGGCTGTCATTATGCTATCGGTTTCAATACGTTGAATTAAAAATTTCAAATGAGGAGAGTTTTCCACAATGAGTGTTGTCGCTAAGGTTATTGCTCAATCCGATCGATCAAATCGTTTTCTGAGCAGTGCGGAGCTGACTCAGCTCCAAGATTTCTTTAATAATGGAACGCTGCGCATTAGTGCATCCCAGAAATTAGCAGAGAATCAGCAAAAAATTGTTGAGGAAGGCAGCAAGCGTTTCTGGGCGCAGTGTCCGAATACGCCAAGCAATAGCGGTAATCCGCAAAAAACATCGCTTTGTCAGCGTGATCAGGGGTGGTACATCCGCTTGGTGAGCTACTGTGTGTTGGCTGGAAATTCCAAGCCCTTAGAAGATATTGGGCTGGATGGCATGCGTGATATGTATGTGTCGCTGCGGGTTCCTTTGGCCAATTTGAAGTTGGCTATGCGCTGCCTCAAGGAGGTTGCCATGGGAATTTTGAGCTCTGAAGAAGGCGCTCTGGCAGCCCCTTACTTTGACGAACTCATTCGAGCATTCTAGATGCTCCAACACCTGAAGTCTAAGGACCATCAGCGATCTGTGTTGTGATCCTGAGAAACCTTTTAATAGCTCTGCTGTGTACCTCAAACTCAAGATTTGGATAAGACAACCATGCAAGACACTATCACTGCTGCCATTAATCCTGCTGATGAAAAGGGTAACTATTTGGAAGGAAGTGAGCTAGACCAGCTCAAGCAATACTTTCAGAGTGGTACGTTACGGGTAAAAGCCGCCACCCAAATTGGGGCGAGTGCTGCCAGTATTATCAGCGAAACGGTTGAGAAAAGCTTGCTTTATGGCGACATCACTTGCCCTGGCGGCAATATGTATCCGACGCGGCGTTATGCGGCTTGCCTGCGCGATTTGACCTACTTTTTGCGCTACGCCACCTATGCCATGCTGGCAGCCGATACTTCCATCCTCGACGAGCGCGTACTGAATGGCTTAAGAGAGACTTACCTCTCCTTGGGGGTTCCCATTGAACCGACGATTAAGGCCGTTCAGGCCATGAAAGAAGTGGTCACACAACGGGTTGGCACGGAAGCCGGTCAAGAGATGGATGTGTACCTCGATCACATCATTACGGGTCTGGGTTGAGCTTTTCTCTGTGGACTCAATGGCCTGCCTATGGCGGGCCTTTTTTGCAAACCGTTATTGCAGTCGACCTATCACCATGGACGCTTCAAGCAAAATCCAGGGGCAATTTCCCTGGTGGGCTGGCAATGCCCGATTTATTGACCTATCCAACACGTTTATCGTGGCTCATGTGGCCCAGGCAGCCCTCATCATGCTGTGGGCTGGTTTATTCACGCTCTTTGAACTGGCTGTCTACTCTCCCGATGAGCCGATATATAGCCAGGGATTGATTCTGCTGCCGCATCTGGCTACTGAAGGCTGGGGTGTCGGCGCTGGCGGAACGCTGGTTGACACGTTTCCCATCTTTGCGATCGGCGTCATCCATATCGTAGCGGCTGGCGTTTTAGGCTTTGGGGCCTATTTCCATCGCTCTCGCTTGTCTCCCAGTTTGGACACTGAGTCAGGCAACGCAGCCAAATTTCATTTTGAATGGAATGATTCCCAAAAACTGGGCTTTATCTTGGGGCACCATCTGGTTTTTCTGGGGTTGGGTGCCGTATTACTGGTAGCCAAAGCGATGTTCTTTGGAGGACTGTACGACGCCAACGTTGAAGAGGTGCGGCTCGTAACAGCGCCCACGTTAGACCCCGGCAGCCTTTGGAGCTACAGAACCCACCTGTTTGACGTGGATAATTTAGAAGACCTGGTAGGGGGACATATTTATGTGGCTGTGCTGCTAATCGCAGCAGGAGCTTGGCACATTCTGATGCCTCCTTTTAAGTGGGTCGAGCGGGTATTTTTGTTTTCCGCTGATGGCATTTTGTCCTACTCGTTATTCGGGATTGCGATCGCTGGCTTTGCCGCTTCCTATTATTGCGGGTTTAATACGCTGGCCTATCCAGTGGAGTTTTATGGGCCAACGCTGGAGCTAAAGTCCGCTTTTCTGCCTGCTTACTTTGACCCCAGTGCCCTTGCCACAGACGGCTACACGTCTCGCACTTGGTTGGCTAATAGCCATTTCTATCTGGCCTTTTTCTTCTTGCAGGGGGGACTCTGGCATTTTCAACGGGCGATGGGTTTCGACCTCAACAGCCTGCTCGAAAACTGGCGGCAGAATATCGCTGAAGCCAGCGATAATCCTTCCCTGGCCTATCAGAATCCCATTTATACCGAACCCCAGCCACTGCTGTCGGTGCAGTATGAATCGCCCCAGTTTAAGCCCCAACCCTTGCTAAAGCAGGAGCAGCCCTTCGAAAGCTACTTCTACGCGCAATCGCAGGGTATGGAGCCGCGTAGCTTAACTGAAATCAACGGGGTCAAGAACACTCTGTATCAAACGACCTATCATCTTGAGAAGAGCACGGTCTATCAGTCGCCGGCTCAGACAAGTGCCAAATCGGAGTTTGCGTATGGCGCGCGATCGCCCCGCAGGTTATACGAACAGCCCCAGCTAACTACTGAAGAGCTCGATTATCCTCAGCCGCTAGACACGGTAATGTATGAACCAGCTCACACCAACAACCAGGCCCCTGTGCATCAGGCGGTCGAGGCGTAGCTAGCGATGGGTCAATCGTGGGAGCAAGCGAGTTTGCTCCTACGATTGAAACGGTTGAGAGTACTTTAGGTGCTACCGATCATAGACGCCAACCTACAGTGGTACAGCCATTTCTAGAAATCGCCTAAGGAGTGTGGAAATCGGATTTGGTATCAGAAGACCTTGAAGGGGCTCAACCCCGTAGCTTTAGCCAAATAGCGTCAAACCCTGTCACTGCCAAAATACCTGCAACGGTTGCAGTTGTCCCTGAGGTAATCGCGATCGCAAACAACCACCAAGCAGCAGCAGCCAATGCCTTGCGACCACCTTCCAGTCGCTGTAAGGCAGTCTGTTTGAGGACCGTTTGCCGATGCTGCAGGTCTTGTTCTACAGCAGCCAATTTGGCCTGTATCCAAGTTGGCAGACCTTCCGCCTGAGCCAGCAGCACCTTGGGAACCCCTTGCACCTTTAAAAGCTGCTGCAGAGCCTCCTGACTGAGCTGAGCGATCGCAGCTACGGAATCCTCAGCTGTATCCAGCAAATTCAGCGGCTGCGTCAGAGTCGCAAAAACATGGGAAGAATTTTGCAGGAGTGATCGCAAATTGGTCTTGAGCTGATCCGGGTCAAACACCCGCTGTTCTGGGTCCTGCAAGATTGCTTTGACAGCAGCTAACCACGATTCTAAGAAAGCTTGAGCCTGCTGACGAGCTTGGTTTGCCTGATGCAAAAGCGACTGCATAAATTGGTTTAGCGTCGCCTCAATCGTCTCAATCTGCTCAGCCGCCAGATCCTGACGGTGAATGAGTGTGTCCTTAACCATACTCCCGTCAAACGAACTGATTGCCGCTGACTCAGTCGGGATACTCGGCAAAGCGTCAAGCGCTTGATTAGAGGCTTGCCATAGCCACTCTAAGTTATGACGCATCGCAGCTGGCTCTAGCTGATCCGGATGGCTGCGGCTGAGATACTCCGTTACGTTATCCCAGAAGTCTTTGACGGCAGCCGAGCGCCGGAGTGCCCAGCGTTGCGGTAGCTTGAAAAGGTCCACCAAGGCGGCCTGAACGGTCTGAACCGCCTGCTCAACGTTTGCTTCGGAGACCTCTAGTTGTGCCTGAGCGTTGTTACGTAACGCCTGCCAGTCGATTTGGCCAATGGACCGCCGCAGTTGTTGAGAATCGCTGGTTACGTTTTCCAGAGAGCGCATCAGCTGGGGCAATAGGTCTTGAGTATCGATACGGCGGCTGATGAGTTGAGCCACCGTTAGAACAAGCACCCCTTCAACCGCTACAGCCACTTCAGGGTTAATAGGCCCATCGTTAAGTGATTCATCATGGGCGATCGCATTGCTGGCGGTAGCGTGTTGCCACGCTTCCTGTACTCGATGGATTAGTTGGTCTCGCTGGGCTGAGTCAAGCCCCCGACGACTATCCAGCACCTGAATTAGCGGAGCGGTCGGTAGCTGTGGACTCACCTGATGCAGTTTCGCGACCGATACAGGAGCTTCTTCCACCAGCGTTGCGACTTTGTGAGCAACCGCATCAGCGGTGATTTGGCTGAGGCTGGTGTAATGCAGGTAGTTTTCCAGTTTTTTTTGCAGCTCAGCGATCGCTGCCGTCTGTCTTTCCAGGGCTTGAGACGTTTCATTTTGAGTATCCGCCTCACTCGCATCAGCTGCCTTATCCCCTTGATCGATCGCCGATTGGCTCAGGCTGGCGATCGCTGATTGGCGAATGGCCTCCAGTTCGGTCACGCATTCATCAATCTGTTGGGCAGTCAGGTCACCTCGCTGCTTCAGACTATCCGCAAAGTCTTCGGGACTTAACGCCTGCAGTTGCAATAAGACCTGATCAGCAGCTGCCTCTGGATCGACTAGGACTTCGCGAAATTCCTGCTGTAGGATTGCGTGATTTAAGCGCCAGGGAAATACTTGCTGTAGATAGTCATCAACATCTTCGCGAATGATTTGCAGCTCAGAGGAGGAGGTGGCCCCCGGATGCCAGTCTGTGAGTAGCGGGCTGAGGCGACGCCAGATTGTTTGGATATCTAAATCCGTCAAATCCAGCCGCTGTCGTAGAATCTGCCTTAGCTGACGACTGATGCCATCGGCGCTGTTTGGCTTCGCTGTACTTTCTGAAGGGACTAACTGACGGGCTCCTTGCGCAATTGAAAGTTCAGAATCATGACGGTTGTCCGGCTGTAAGCGCTCTAAAATACTGCTAATTCGCTCGGGTATAAATTCGTCCACCGAAGCTGTCGCGAACAAATCTTGTAGTTGTTGCACAGGTGAAGCATCGCTGCTGATAATCCGTTGCCAAACCTGATTGAGTAGATTCGCGATCGTATCGGCGATGTCTCCCGATAAGCCTATCTCATCTTTGACCCACTGACCAAAGGTACTTAAATTGATTTGAGACAAAAATCCTCGTTGTTCTACATTGCCTGGAGCAGAGCCTAGACCAGACCGCTGCAAAGTATTTTCCAGTTGCGGCTGCACGGTCTCTAACCGCAGTTGGGGTGGCATTTGCTCGTCAATGTAGTCTTCAATCAAAGCAGGAATATCAATTTGTTCAAGTGCTAGCTGCGTTTCTTGACGCACTTGTTTTGCCAGTGCAGTTGGCGTCACCGATGTTTCTTCGCCGCTAAACGTCGACTGCAAGAGCGAACCCAGCACAGCAAAAATCTGTCGCAGTCCCGACACCGCTGAGCTGAGGATAAACGCAACGAGCGAGTTGGCTGCCTGGGTACTAACCCAAGTCATCACCAGCATATAAGCCGACCAAACAACCCATCCTAGAATGGCTCCCGCAAAGGCAGTCACCGGCATACAAAATTTGACCGCTATGTAACACGCTACAAACAGCACACTATTTACGGTGAGTAAAAGTCCCAAACCAGCGGCAATGCTGAGTGTCCCTAAGCCGATAGAACCTGATTTTGAGTCGTCAACGCCGGTGTCTTTTGAGTCGTCGTCATCGTGCTGCTGCCAAGATGGCCCGCCCCAAATCGTAATGCCGAGAGCGAGGCCGACATTCGTCAGCAATAGTTGACAGGTGAAAGTCGTCAACAGTCCGATCAGCAGCGCGGCAATGACTTGAGAAGCAGGGTTGATCATCATGTTGGCTTTTAGACTATCAGCACTTCAAGCGCCAGGATAGGAGCGTGTTGATAAAACTTGAACCCGTTGAAAACGAGGATGGACACAAATTTGTGTGTTGTCTGGCTCTTTAGCGATGTCATTTATCCTATTACGTAATACTTACCTCGATTGGGCCATGAGTTAAAGGTGAAACAATCGCATTTGATTAGCAGCGCTCTCGCTTTGTCGGCTGCTATGGCGAACAAAATTCAGCGATCGCGGCGTCGAAAAGCTGCCAGTCATCGGCCTGATTGATCGCAGTCCAGATTGCTTCGATAGCAGCAGGTATCAGCACCGTGGTTGAGGTGTGACGCTTCAGGCGTTCAGCAATAGAGGCCATCTCGCTTTTTGGGTATTGGCGCAATAGCCGGTGATAAAAGACCTTCCAGGGTTTGAGCGCCAGCACCTGCTCAGCGGCATTCAAAAAGCTGAGGTCTGTCAAAACTGCCGTCAGGTCTTCGCGCCACGAGTCCGAAAACTGGCGCTGCAGCTCTTGAAAAAATCGATGGTACTCAATCTGGGTCGTGAATAAAAACTGCAGGGTTAGGTGAATTAGCGCCTCACTATCTTCAGCAGCGAGGGATGCAAATCCCAACTTCCGTACCATCGCCTGGTGGTATGCCTGCTCGTACCTTTCCGTAAATGACTCCAGCACCCGTTCCATTGCTTCCTTAGGGATAACCAGTGCCAAAGGACGTTGCAACATCTCTAGGTTCCAGCGACAGATACTGGGCTGATTGCGATAGCTGTAACGCCCCCACCGATCAAAAGAAGCCGCCGTAAAGTAAGGACTGTAGGTCGCAATGAAAGCATAGGGGCCATAGTCGAAGCCCTCGCCTGTGATGGACATGTTGTCAGTATTGAGCACACCATGACAAAATCCTGCCGCCATCCACTGAGCTACCAGATAAGCTGTTCGCTGCACCAACTCAGCATAGAACTGGATGTCTCGATCAGAGCACTGCCAGAGGTGAGGGTAATAATGCTGGATCACATGATCGAGTAGTTGCCGCACTAGGTCAGGGCGATCGTAATACTCCAGACGCTCAAAGGTGCCAAAGCGAATGTGAGACTGGCTGAGGCGGACCATCACCGCTGAACGGGTGGATGAGGGCTCATCGGTTCTTGCTAGCTTTTCGCCCGTTTCGACCAAGCTGAGAACACGTGAGGTGGGGATTCCTAATCGGTGCAAAGCTTCTGCCGCTAGGACTTCCCGAATCCCCCCCAGCAGCGACATCCGTCCATCTCGCCCCTGAGAATGAGGGGTTTGCCCGGACCCTTTCGTACCTAAATCGAGGATTTGCCCAGTTGCTGTGCGAACCTGGCCATAGAGGAAGCCGCGCCCATCCCCCAGATAAGGATTGTATTGACCAAACTGATAGCCGTGATACCGCAACGCTAACCCTGATCGTGTTTCCTGGAATGCTTGTCCTTGGAATTGACCAAAGGCTTCGATGAAGTGCTGATCGGTCACCGTTTCCGGGATTAATCCCAAATGGGGCAGCAGGTCATTATTACGAAAACGCAGCCGCGATCGCGGAAAGGCAGCGGGTTGAACGCGATCGTAAAAATCATCCCCTAAGGATTCTAGAGCCGCCACGTAGGGCAACTCAAAAAAAGGATTAGCGGCCATTCATGAATTTCCGGTTGGATTCAGTAGTGCTTAGCTTGATGAGCGATCGGATCAAATTCAAATCTTTGTTTGCGTTCAGTTTCGCCATAGAGATTAAAGGTTACCAATGGTTTCTCGCCAACCGCTTGAATGCCGTGGATAGCTTCCGATGTAAAACTAATTACGTCACCGTATGCCAGTGTCTTTTCTTCGGCACAGACTATTTTGTTGGGAAACTTCGCTTCAGGAACCCGCTGCCATAATGTGTTTTTTTCTTGACCCTGAAGAATTGCCACAACTGCCCAAGTGCCATGATTATGAACCGGTGACATTGCACCTGGCAAAAGTGTTTCAACTTGAACCGTTAAAGGATAACCAATTTCATCATAGAGATTGAGGATAGCAAGTTCTGCCTTTGGGGAAGGTTCAGGACGTTGTGTTTGCAACCAATAGGAGTTGAGTACGAGTTTACGGACTAAGCGACGAAGGGCAGGGAGGCAATCATGCTGGTGCTCTGTAATCGCCTGTTTGAGGACATCTTCTACGTCTGTTAGGAAACGATGAAAACGGTAGGGCGTTTCGAGTAAATCCCATTCTCGAGGTGTGGGACATGTCTGGCAATGTCCATCTTCAGCAACCATCCAATCGTTACCAGTATTCATGAGCCTGCTCGTGCGTAAGAGACTGATTTTGTACGGAAGGAGATACTTACACAATTTACCAGTCATCAAAAAATATGCTGATCTCAAAAAGGGGTAAAAGCTTAGGAAATAGTAAATAATTACAAAAAACTATTCTTTGGTATTCAGCGCCACCAAGACAGACGAAGATTAGTAGCTCAGCAAGATATCAATGTAGCCGCGTGAGATGTCACGCGGCTACCGGATCGGTAGCGTTTACAGCGATTGGTATAAGCGGACTAAAGCCTGACGCCCAGGTTTTTACGTGCTCTGTGTGTCAGGAAGCAGAATCAGATTTAAGTCGCCAAATTCATGCCAAAGATAGCCCTGCTGAACGGCTTCTACGTAGGCTTTTTGGAGCTGATTTGCGGGTAAAAACGCCGTTAGCAAATCGAGGTGACTTGCTTCTGGTTCGTGCATCCCTGTAAGCAGGCCATCTACAGCCCTGAGCCGATGCTGAGCTGTGATCATGAGTTGGGTATAGCAATGTCCGGCTACAACCTGATTGTTAGCATCGGCAGCCGATTCGAGCGCGCGCACAACTGTTGTGCCAACCGCGATGACCCGGCCCCCCTGGCGTCGCGTCTCATTAATGGTTCGAGCAGTAGCGGCGCTAATGAAGTATTCTTCCTCAGACGCCGGATGTTGCGCATCGAGGGCATCATCCATATAGGAGGAAAGGCCCGTGTGAAGAACAATATGAGCGGTACGAATGCCCTGCTGCTGTAATTTGAAAAGCAGCTGCCAAGTGAAGGCGCGACCGGCTGACGGCATTTCTGCCGACCCGGGTACTGTGGCATAGACCGTCTGGTAATAATCGAGATCCCAAGGGGCAGACACATAGCTATAGCGAATGGGCTGACCAATCTGGTGCAGACAATCCATCAGCTCGGTACCCGCAAGCGAAAAGGTTAGTCGCCACAGTCGCGGGATTCTTGCATTGCGAGTCTCGACAGTAGCCGTTAGACCAGAACCAAAGTCGAGCTGCATATGCTCGTGCAAGCCGCAGGCAAACAAATCATTTTCCTGGTTGCCCTGACATAGCAGCAGCGCTAGCCATGCGTCATCAGCTTGCTTATGGGCTAACCGCACTTCAACATCGGGACCGTCTGGCAGAACACGAGCTTGTAAAGATGCCGGCAGAGTTCGACTGGCATTAAAGACCAACAAATCGCCAGGGTATAAAAACTGGTCGAGCTGTTTAAACTGGCAATGCTGAGCGCGTCCATCAGACTCTATCACTAAGAGCCTGACATCATCACGGGCCAGCCCCCTACGTTCGGGGGGTTCCTTAGCAGAAAGGGCTTCTGGCAAGGTAAAGGAAAGCGTATTCATAAAGCAATTCCTGTTTACTGTACTAGTACCGCTACGCGGAATTCAACATTCCAAAATTCAAATTCAAAACCACGACGGGTGAACCTTTCACGTATTCTGAAGGGTGCGCGGACTTCTGCCGTCGAGTACTAGGCAGCTGAGCGCGTTTGAGGCATACCCCAATTGGCTTCCTGCGCCTGGAAACGCTGACCGTTCACCGCAGTGGACTCGTCTGAGGCTAGATAAACAAATACCGCTACCGCCTCATGAGGATCGGCCCACTGGGTCGGGTCTTCCTCTGGCTCAGCGGCTCTATGCATGGCTGTATTCATATCGCCAGGGTCAACCCAGTTAACGCGAACCCCTGTGTTGTCTAGCTCAGCCGCCCATGTCTGAGAGAGTCCTTCAATGCCAAATTTCGAGATGCCATAGGCGCCCCAGCCAGGATAGCCCGTAGTGCCCGCATCACTGGTGACATTAATGATTGACCCGCCCTGCTCGATCATGGCCGGTAGCACTTTTTTGATCAGCAAGAAGGGGGCAATAAGGTTGGTACTCAGAACGGTTCGGAAATCTTCCAGTGGATAGTCGAGGAGATAGGGCATCGGCGAGGGACCCAGTGCTGAAGCATTATTCACCAAAACATCCAGACGCCCATTGAAAGCAGCCAGCGTAGTGGCCACTACTCGCTCGATGTCAGCAGGCTGGGTCAGGTCTGCGGCAATCGTGACGACCCGAGGTCGGTGCAGTGTCTGCTCCAGCTGCTGCCGGATATCGGCCATGACCGTTTCGATATCACTCGACGGCTGGAGATGAGCTGCGATCGCCACCACCCCAACCGCTGGCATGGCCTGTTCAATTTCTCGTCGTACAGCATCAAGCGCCGTTTGAGCGCGCGCCACGATAGCAATACCTGCTGCCCCTTGCTCAGCAAAAGAGAGCGCTAGCTGACGCCCCAACCCTTGTGAAGCACCTGTGATCAGAATGTTCTTTCCCTGAAGTTTTTTCATAACTAGCTTCGGTTCGATATGGCGAACTCGATGACAACTCTCTAAATCATAATCGTTATGACTTTATATTGTGTTAATTGATTGATATCTTCAAGCAGTTAAGCCCTCCCATGACTAACTGGCGTGATAACAAGTTTTCTTAAAGTAAGTATTATTTTTTGGTGACGGTTGCTACCGTTGAGAGTATCTAAATGAAGCGGATCCTGGACCATCGGCCTTGCTCATATTCCTCTTTCTAATCAAACCTCTTATGAATTTATTTTGCCAATGATGCCCTGTCGAACAGCCATCCTGGAGTGCTTTTCGACCTTTATCGAATTTGCTGAGGATCGATTTGAGACGTGGATATCGGATCCACGCTTGGTGAAGAGTATGCAGCGGCAGCTCACGCAGACATCGGGAGAAGCCCCTGAGTTAGAGCATCAGGAGGGGTTTTGGGCGCTGTATTGGCATCAGCGATCGCAGAAGCACTCGCTCCCAATGGCCAAATACCACCTATGGGCTTATTTACAGGAACCTTGCTATTGGGCTGCAGTCCATGTGACCGGGCGGTTTGTGACAGTCCATTGCACGGTGGCGGATGGATTTCAAATGGCGATCGCCGACCTCGACCGCATTCTCAAGCGCTACAGTCCCAGCCTTGGTAGCAGCCTCAAGTCCTATGCCCGGACGGTCTTTGGTAATACCATCCGTGAGCGTCTGCGCGATTCACACGAAATCCATATCTGTACTCAGTGGGGATTACTGCGCCGACTCGGCAAACGACAGTTAAAAAAATCGTTGCTGTTGGCCGGATATACACAGACAGATTCGTTTATTTTGGTTTGGGAATGCTTTAAAGCTATCTGTATCCCTGAGCCTAAAAGATCGGCACGACGGCTACCCCCACCGAGTCAAGCCCAGTTCGCCCAAATGGTCGAGCGCTACAACCGCTGGCGCCATCAGTACAGTCCGGTTCCTGCCGCTCTGGATGCTGCCGCCTTGGAGAAAGCTCTAGAGGTGGCAGCCAAAGCGGCTAGAGACTTTCTCGTTCCGCCTATCATTTCGCTTAACCAAGCTGACGACATGGGCAAAGAACCGCAAGATATCCTCAGCGCACCTGGGGACGATATGCCGATGGTGCAACTGCTCTATGCTGAACAGCTGCAGCAAATCCGGCAAATGGAAGCGGTATTAGAGGCCACGATCGCGACCCTCGCTCTGGAGGAAAAGACCTTGCTGCAGCTTTACTATCGGCAGGGCCTGACGCAAGAAGCGATCGCGGCTCAGCTCCAAATTAAGCAGCCTAAGGTTGCTAAAAAGCTCAAACGCATTCACGAGGAATTATTGCTCAGTGTTGCCCAATGGAGCCAAGCAACCTTGGATATTTCGGCCAAGTCCACCGTATTAGCCACTGCTAGCAAGGTCATTAAAGAGTGGTTGCGCGACCACCTGGGGCCAGCAACACCGGAGGCTTGCAAATGAGCGTATTGTTCGACAATCCAGTCCAACCTGTTTTGACACTGCCAGCTGATTTAGCGGCCTGGCAACGCTGCGCATCAATATCAGACGCTGCAGCTCGTTGGCGGGTTTATTTACATGAGTTGGGAGCCGCCGCCCTCCTGTCCTGGTTTCAGGCAGAATTCGATGTGCCTGTACAGCTTTGGCCTGAGAATGCTCCATGGGATATTTGGCAGGTCGTCAGTGGTTTGGCCTTGACGCTGGGCGATAAACGCATTGTTGCCATACTCGATGAGACTAAGTGGTTAAGCAAAATTAATTACATACTTCTCTCCAAATTCTCGGAGTATCTCTTCAACCTGCCTAACAAGGCTTGCCCAGCATTGATATGCACTCACATCTAACCAGTCATACTTGATAAAGCGCCAGAGAATCTCG
>JBHJHM010000174.1:0-27450 GCA_050330865.1 Leptolyngbyaceae cyanobacterium | reverse complement strand
AGTTCACCCTCCTACATCGTATTTCTCTCCAGCCTTCTATCTCTCAACCTCTCCTACAACCATCTTAGCAGTTTACCCTCCGAAATCGGACAGCTCACCAGTCTGCTATCACTTCACCTCAGCTTCAACCAGTTCAGCAGTTTACCCTCCGAAATCGGACAGCTCACCAATCTACGATCACTGGACCTCAGCTCCAACCAGCTCAGTAGCCTACTGCCCAAAATTGGACGGCTCACCAATCTACGATCACTGGACCTCAGCTCCAACCAGCTCAGCAGTTTACCCTCCGAAATCGGACAGCTCACCAATCTACAATCACTGGACCTCAGCTCCAACCAGCTCAGCAGCCTACTGCCCGAAATTGTTCGGCTTACGGATCTACAATCACTCGGCCTCGGCTGCAATCGATTCAGCAGCCTGCCCCCCGAAATCACCCACCTCACAAACCTACAAACGCTCGACTTCAGCAACAACCAACTCAGTAGTCCGCTTCTCAAAATCAGAAAGCTTTTTAACGTCAAGAATTTGAAGCTTAGCGGGAATTTTGGGGATTTTTCGAGTTTTTCTCCAGTTAGTGGCAACTTGCTCACCAGCCTACCGTCTGAAATCGGACAGCTTACCGATCTGCAAACACTAGACCTCAGCTATACCCAGCTCAGCAGCCTGCCATCTGAAATCGGACAGCTCGCGAAGCTAGAAAGACTTGATCTGCGAGGCAATCCAATTCCGATTCCCCCTGAAACTTTGGGCCCAAAAGAAATTTGGGAAGATCCAGGCAAAGTTGACGAAATTCTCGATTTCTACTTTCAGGTCCTCGACCCCAATGAGAGTGAACCCCTTTATGAAGCTAAGTTCCTCATTGTGGGCGAAGGCGGCGCAGGCAAAACGACTCTGGCTAAGAAAATCGATAACGCAGCCTACGAGCTTGAACCAGACGAAAAATCGACTGAAGGCATTGACGTCATCCGTTGGGACTTTGACCATCTCAATCGCAAGAAATTCCGTGCCAACATCTGGGACTTTGGCGGGCAAGAAATCTACCACGCCACCCATCAGTTTTTCCTCACCAAGCGTTCCCTTTACGCTGTCGTTGTGGATACTCGACAAGACAATACCGATCTCTACTATTGGCTCAACGTTGTCGAACTTCTCAGCGAGAATAGTCCTGTCTTCATCATCAAAAATGAAAAGCAAGACCGCACCTGCCAGATCAACGATCGCCAGCTCCGCAGCGAATTCTCTAACCTGAAAGAAACCTTGCGCACTAACCTCAAAACCAATCGCGGTCTCGATGAAATCAAAGCCAAAATTCAGCAGTACATCGCCCATTTACCCCACGTCGGTACACCGCTGCCGAAAATCTGGGTACGGGTCCGCGCCTGTCTAGAGAATTATTCACAGAACCGTAACTATATCCCCATCGAAAAGTATTACGAGCTGTGTGAGCAAAATCAGTTTAAAGACCGCAGCCAAATGCTCAACCTCAGCCGCTATTTGCATGATCTCGGTGTCTGTCTTCACTTCCACGAAGATCCCCTACTGAAGAAGACCCTGATTCTCAAGCCTGAGTGGGGCACCACCGCTGTCTATAAAGCTCTGGATACCCAAGAAGTCAAAGACAACCTGGGGCGCTTCAGTCGCGCCCAGCTCGACACCATCTGGAGCGACAAAGAATACGCCGATATGCGGGACGAACTCCTACAGCTGATGGTGAACTTCAAGCTCTGCTACGAAATTCCCGGCACCGACAATGAGTACATCGCCCCTCAACTACTCGACATCGACCAGCCCGAGTACGACTGGGACGAAAGCAACAACCTGCTGCTGCGCTACCACTACGACTTCATGCCCAAAGGTATTCTCACTCGCTTCATTGTGGAGATGCACCGTTTCATCGAAGGACAAAAGCTCGTGTGGAAAAACGGTGTTGTCCTCAACAACGGCTCCGCCCGTGCTGAAGTCATTGAGTACTACCACAAAGGCGAAATCCATATCCGGGTCAGTGGCATTCGCTGTCGCGATTTACTGATGGTAGTTAGCCACGAATTCGATCAAATCAATGCTTCCTACGAACGACTCCAGGACAAGTGCCGCAAGCTAACGCCCTGCCCGTGTGATCCGTGCCGAGCCGTCGATGAACCCTACTTTTTTCCGGTCGAAAGACTTTACAGAGCCCTTGAGGCCGACACCTATCAAATCCAGTGCCAAAATAGTTTCCAAAATGTCGGTGTCCGTCAGCTCTTGTACGACGTTCAGGATCCAATTAATCCAGATGAGCTAGTCGCTTTTAAGCATAAAGAAGACTTTGCTAGCGCTGATACTCGGGCTGAGGATCGTAAAGCGTCTTGGCCTACCCAAACTGAGCCTAAAATCAGACCCGAAGTGCAACAGCGAATACGCCTTTCGAAGACACTATCGGGACTGCCGAAAGCCCAATTCGAGGCGTTGATCTTTGCCCTCGATGCACCGCATGAATACATTGCTGGAGGTGCAGGTGCTCAAGGAAATCGAGCGATGGACTTACTCAATTGGGCCAAGGGAACGGGTGGGTGTGGGTTATCTGAGCTAGAAGCTGTTCTCGCTGAAATCACTTCGTAGTTATGCAGGTTGTAGGAGGTTTAGGACCGGGTTCCGTCTGGAGCGTGGCAAGACGTTATTGATTGAGGCTGGGAACCCGGTCCCTGATACGCAACCCGATCGCTAGAGCAACGCCATCAGCGTCACCTCCCACACCAAACGCGGCTGCACAAACCGCTGCAGATGCATCCGCGCCGTTTCCAACGCCCTCAACAGCGCCGACGATCGCTGCGTTTCCCAGTAATAATGCTGCAAATAATCAATCAGCCACAGCTGCGTTTCCGTATCCAGTTCCTTACTGACCTGGCGCGCCAAATCCAACGCCTGACGCAGAGTGCGCGGCGGGGTTTGCAGAGCCGCTAGCAATCCTTCAGGAATCGCCTGAAGCTGCTGCCAAGCCGCGATCGCCTGCCCCGGACTCCCCTGCGCCATCGCCAAAATATCCGGCTGCTGCAGAATCTCAGCCTGTCCTACCTCGGTTAAGACCGTGGCCATCGTGTCTTGTGAGAGACGGCGAAAGGGAATGTGCTGACAGCGGGAGACTAGCGTCGGCAAGAGAGCAGCAGTATCTGGGGCCAGCAAAATTAAGGAGGCTTGCCCCGGTTCTTCCAGCGTTTTCAGCAGGCCATTGGCCGCGGCTTCCGCCATCGTCTCAGCACCCTCAATGACGACAACCGCACGCGGCGATTCCAGTGGGGGGCGGGCCAAAAACTGCGTAATGCCCCGAATTTGGCTGAGGCGAATCTGCGGGGGGCTTTTACGCCGAACCCCCAATTCTGTCGCCTCAGCCACCGTGACAGGGCGGCCTTGGTGCAAATAGGTGGGCTCTACCCAGAGAAAATCAGGATGATTGCGAGCCTCAATACGTCGCCTCAGGATGGTTGTATCGACGGTTTCTGTGCTCAGCAGCTGTTCGGCAAAGCGTAGTGCGGCCAACCGTCGCCCCACGCCCGCTGGCCCGGCAAACAAATACGCTGGCGCCACTTGCTGCTTCGTGATCGCCTGACACAACAGCTCAACAGCGGTCTCCTGACCTAGCAATCCTGTAAATGCGTCCCGTACCATGCCTGTATCCGCTGTTTCACCACCGTTTGAATCTGCTGCGCTACCTGCTCCTCCGATTGAGATGCATCAATCGGCACAATGCGTTCGGGGTGGGCTTTGGCCAGGGCCTCAAACCCCCGCTGCACCCGCTGATGAAATGCCAAGCTTGTCTGCTCCATACGATCCAGGGCACCCCGCGATTGACTGCGATTCAGCCCTTCTTCAGCGTTCAACTGAAGCCAAAGCGTAAGGTGATAGGGAATTCCCTGCGTGGCAATTTGGTTTAGCTGCTCCACTAAGGCTTTATCAAGTTTCCGCCCATAGCCCTGATAGGCCATCGTTGAATCAATAAACCGATCGCACAAAACCCAGTTACCCACTTGTAAAGCAGGTCGAATGACCGTTTCCACATGCTGAGCGCGATCGGCGGCGTACAGCAAAAGTTCTGCTGAGGCTCCTACAGCAATGGCAGAATTACTATCGAGCAACAAAGCTCTTAAAGCATTTCCCAAAGCAGTACCGCCTGGTTCTCGCGTCGCAATCAAGTCAGGAACAATTCCTTGAATCTGGAGCTGCTGAAAATCAAAATAAGTCCGTAACCAGTCGCTTAGACGTCGTATCTGAGTGCTTTTCCCGCTTCCTTCCACCCCTTCAAAAACAATTAATTTACCTTTCATATCGAGATGACTAGCGAAAGACGAGCATCTGCCATGGCAAAAAGCCTCAAAATTTCATCAGTATTGCACAAAAACGATTACATTCTCGTAACTTGTAAAGCTCGGTATTGATTTTTACTGGCGAGCCGACTCAATCAAGTCAATAACTTCTGCTAATCCACCGGTCGATATGGGTTACTAATCTATATGTTAAGTGCCCCTTAAACAGCTTGATTTGCCGAGGCGACACTGCCGACACGCTTGACAAGTCAGAGGATTAAACGTAATAAAAGAGGCGTAGCCTTAGATGGATTTATTGAAGCATCTAGGGGGCGAGTCGACAGGGTGATGTTACTTGTGTGCTTGGAGAAATCGTAGTAAACACTGCAGATTTAGGCTTCAGGCTGGCGATACTCTTAAATAGCAAGGCATCCAAGGAGGATCTTGAACAGTCTAGAGTTTTCCAGAGGTATTCAGGTGATTGTTCTCTGCTCCACTCGAAGATCAGGCTAAGTTGTTGAGTTCCTTGTACGTCCGTAGGCTGCTTATTTCCCGAACACCCATGGCACGATATACCACACTCTTTCGAGCAATGAGTTCCCTGACTCAAATTCGACAAACTCTAGCGGATACTCTCGCCTCTTGCGATCTAAACCTCATTTATGAGAATGAAGAGTATTTGGTTGCGAAGGAAAAGCCGGGCGGCGTCAAGCTGGATCAGCTAGCTACGGTTGAGGTTCTGATTAACCCCCCGACTGTGGGTGAGACCTCAGCTCGTGTCGACTTGGTCGTTAAGAACGAAGAGCTACCCCTGAATCGGGACAATCACTGCCATCAGATTTTTGAATTGGTTCATCAGGCGATCGCGGCAACCTCCCTTTAGGAGGCCTGTTTCTCGGAGACTGCACGCATCGACCCAGCACAACAGGACTGCTGTCCTTCGCTACAGGCACACTGTCAGACAGTCACGATAGGTGCGGTCCATCATTCGCTGTCAGCTTGCCGCAGTATCGCTGCCTTCATCCTCCATCTCATCAACCATGTTGGGGCTGATAAGGGTAATATCAAATTCATCCGGTGGAACAGGCGATGTCGTGTCGCGTCGGAGCTGGTAATAAATTGCTCTGGCTTGCGGCCCAAACACAATCTCGTCCTCATTGACTAGATCATGAGCCTGGACCTTGCGCCCGTTAATTAGCATGCCATTTGCGCTTGGCTTACCCTTTAGGTTGCCGTCAACAATTCGGTAATAGAAGGTGTTGTCATCCTTGGGCAGCTGTACCAGGGTGGCATGATGGCGAGAGACAAATTGCGAAGATAACCGAATATCGCACTTCGGATCGCGGCCAATAGAATAGACCGAGCCATCCAATATAATCTCACGTCGTCCTTTGCTGTCCTCAACAATCAGAATGCTGCTGAGCTGAGACTCTGAAGACATGCTCAACGCCTCTTCCTATTACTTGCCACAACGTCACTCTAGTAAGACTCGACCAGTCTAGCAATCAAGTGTTGTAACTGTACCATTACATCCAGTTATCTGACTGCTTCCGGGCAAAAATTATGCTTTGTGTGAGGCCCCGCCTCTGAATAAGCCGATTTACCCGTTACAGCTGCAGGATTCTGGCTATTATCAACAAATTTGAGTTTTACTCAACTTAAGTTTCACGCGGTTGCACATCGGCATCTCGCAGGCGACGCATCAGCCAATCGAAGCGAATACCCCCCAGTTCCATACTATCCGCCATATCGGGCGAGAAAAGGGTTGCTTCTAGTGTGAATGGTTTCCAAAATTCGGCCTCTAGGTGACGTACAGTGCCTCTCAGCCTGGTGGAGAGGAGGATAGCCAATGCATGGTACCAGCGGCGGGCAAAGCTCAAATCTTGGGCCAATTTCTGATTGAGGATTTCCTGGTCAATGGCCAATACGACAGAAGGTTCAGACGCCGTTACGGTCGCTGAGGAGGGTAAGTGATCGACAAAAGACATTTCGCCGACTACCTCACCACTCGATAGGTGGGCAATTTCGGTGTGGGGCGATCGCGCAACGGAAACCACGAAGCGCCCCGAGAGAATGAGGTAAATAGCGGTATTGGGAACACCTTCTTGAATCAGGACTTCATTCCGGTCAGTTTCGCGCCGCTGCCCGGCTCCCACTAGCCAATCGACATCCTCATCTTCCAGTAAGCCCAAAACAAATAGGACACGCTCCATTTCCCCAAGTCTCCCAGTAGGGTGTTGATAAGTCTGCTTGTGTTCATCGGTGCCCGGACCTGCATGGGGTTACGGGGGCAAATCGCTTGATGTCGCTTTTTCAAGGTTGAATCCTGACAATTCACGGCTAATTCGGCGCAAACTTGCGAAGTGAATCGCAATCGTGGCTAAGGCAGAGTTCCCGTTGCCATATCCTAACCTAGACTGGCTCTATGCCCTATACCGGCTCTGGGCTCGCCAGGATGACGAACATGAGCTGATTGTGATTGCGATGTTTTTGTAGCAATAATAAGTAGGGATAAGGCATCTGGCCCAACAATAGCCAGCCTAAGGAAGAAATTTTGGCCCCGGTGCTCTACCTGATGTAGGGAAGCAGAGTGGGGAGACATCGCTTACAAATACGAAGAGGCACATCATGGGGGCAGTAGTTGAGGTAACGAGCCAAACCTTTGAGGACGCAGTCCTTGAGCAATCTTTTGAGAAACCTGTGCTGGTCGATTTTTTTGCTCAGTGGTGTGGTCCTTGTCAGATGCTGAAGCCGGTATTAGAGAAGCTGACGCAGGAATATGAGTTTGTGCTGGCGAAGGTCGATATTGACCAAAATCCAGAGCTTGCTCGTATCTATCAGGTGGAAGGCGTGCCTGATGTCAAAGTCGTTTGGCAAGGGCAGATTCATAATGGGTTTGTTGGCATGCTGCAAGAGTCTCAAATTCGCGAATTGTTAACTCAGCTCAATCTCAAATCTGCTTTTGAAGAGGGGCTGGCTGCGATCGCCGCGGCTAAGGCTACAGGCGACTTGGAAAAAGTTTCGCAAGGCTATGATGCGCTACTGGCTCACTATCCTGACCGGATCGAAGTGGTTTTGGAAGCTGCTCGATTTCAGCTGAGTCAGAGTAATCTGGCGGGTGCAGAAGCGCTGCTCGATAGAATCGATCCGTATCAGCGCCCCTATGGCGAACAGGCAACAGCCCTGCGATCGCTGATAGGGTTCCATCAAGTTGTTGCCGACACAACGTCAGCTACAGAAGCGGATGCGTTATACCTGGCGGGAGCCAAGGCTGCGATTGCCGCAGACTATGAGAGGGCAATGGCGCAATTCCTGGCCTTGGTGAAGTGCGATCGTCGATATCATGATGATGCTGGGCGTAAAGCACTACTAACGCTGTTTGCGATCTTAGGGGACGACAATCCATTGACCCAAAACTATCGGAAACGTTTGATGCAAACGCTGTATTAGTCCGTAGGGTTGGGGTATCTAATCCCCCTTGGCAGTGGTTAAATCAGCATTCATTAATGCCGATGCCTCAACCCTAATGATGTTGCTTGCTATCCCTTATGGGTGATGAAATTTTTAATAACAGTTTTGATGTTGGCGATTCCTGCCTACGCTTACACACAACTGGTCTGGAGCGTGGATCGATATGAAAAGGAGCCGCCACTCTACCTGCTTTATGCCTTCATCTGGGGAGCCATCCCGACTGTTGGCGTTGCTGTTGTACTGCAGACACTGCTGTCGGTTCCGATTCTGTTGCTTTTAGGAGAGGGTAGCCTAGCGAGTGAACTGACCCAAGCTGCTATTGGTGCTCCCATTATTGAAGAGATTCTCAAGGGGATAGGGGTTGCCATTCTTTACCTCACATGCAGGCGCGAGTTTGATGGTTGGGTCGATGGCATTGTGTACGGGGCAACCGTGGGATTTGGCTTTGCGTACGTTGAAAATATTTTCTACTTGATGGGTACCGCTTCCGGCAGTGAGTGGGTTGCTTTGTTTGTGTTGCGAGCTATTGTGTTTGGGGGCTTACATGGGTTCTGGACAGCTCTAACGGGAATCGGGTTTGGACTAGCGCGCTACACCCGCGATCGCCTCATCCAAATTTTCGTCATTGCTGGGGGCCTGCTGCTGGCAATTGTTGGGCATCTGATTCACAATGCCGCCGCAACGCTGGTAGAAGTTACCAACGGCACCTCTTTGGGGTTGGCTTTTTTGAACTATGGGGCGCTGGCGTCTGTGATGTGTCTTTTATGGTTGGTCGCTGGCGTGATTGATCGAAGACGGCTGAAGCATCATTTGCGAGAAGAAGTTCCAGCCGTTATCTCAATCGAAGTCTATCAGGCAATTTGCGATCGCCGTTGTCGGGCCAAACTCACACAATTGCGAATTCCTAGAACCGTTCATAAACAGCTGCTTCAGCTTGCTGGGGAGCTGGCTCAAAAAAAGCTGCAGTTTACCAAAATGGGCGACGAAGGCGGTAATCAGGCTGAAATTTATCGCTTACGAACAGCGCTAAAGGGACTGATCGACAGATGAATTCTCAGCCCAAGGCTGCATTAAATAATGGGTGCTGAAATTCTCCCAGAAAGCCTTTTCCACCCCTAAGGTGGCCTCTGAATAACTGGGTCTAATCATTTTTCTATGCTCGCTTGTCTTCTGTAGATCTATGGTTAAATTTATACTTTCGCCATAAGGGTATTAGGAGCATGAACAGCTGGAAATCCTAAAATTCCCTTGAGAATATGAGCATTCGCTAACAACCTGTAGTGAAATCACAGTTGACTCAGGACCATATTCATTGGTTCCTGTGCTGTTCGTGAAAGGAGAATCTGCTGTGGATTTCAATATCATTCTTACAAATGCGACAAACATTGTTATCGCGTTGGGCCTCAAAATTATTGGGGCTATCATCTTTTGGTTCGTGGGGCGCTGGCTCATTGGCGTTGCAACCGGATTGCTGACCCAAGCCTTTCGGCGAGGCGGCATTGAGGAAACTCTGTTGGTTTACCTCAAATCTACGATTGGTGTGCTGCTCAACATTGTGTTGATTGTCGCTATCCTGGGCTTTTTCGGGGTTGAGACGACCTCTTTTGCAGCTTTGTTAGCAGCTGCTGGCATCGCAATTGGAGCTGCTTGGAGCGGATTACTGGCTCATTTTGCCGCTGGTGTTTTCTTAGTTATTTTTCACCCATTTAAGGTCGGTGATTTCATTACAGCAGGCGGCGTCACCGGCACCGTACAGGAAATTGGCTTGTTCGTAACTGCTATCGATACGATGGACAACGTCAGAACGGTTGTGGGTAACAATGTTCTGTTTTCAGATACAATTCAAAACTTCTCTGCTAATCCCTACCGACGAGTCGATCTGGTAGCTCAACTCAACCATGATGTTAACCAAAAGCACGCGATCGCTCTCCTCAAAGAGAAGCTTGCTGCTATTCCAAACGTTATGGTTAATCCAGCTCCTGACGTAGAGATCTTGGAATTTACACCGATGGGTCCCGTGCTGGCAGTAAGACCGTACTGTAACAATGAGCACTATTGGCAAGTATATTTTGACACTAACAGAGTGATTCGTGAGACCTGTGTGGAAGCTGGATTTTCAGTGCCCGAACATCATTTCTCTGTGCTTCAAAAAGCGGCTTAATATCATCGCGATTGGTAAAGAACGCAAAACAGGGTGCGGGATTTAAATATCCCTGCACCCTGTTTTAATCTTTGAGGCCACCGATTTAAACCAGCACCAAGTGTTTTCAGGACGGCTGATTGTCGATTGGCTGATACCAACCTTATCTAGTCTTATCTAGACGGCCTGCTTACGCTTCTGCGTTACCAAGACGCCACCCAATAAGCCCAGACCCAAGACAAAAGCAGGTTCCGGAACAGACGCGGAACGAGTGGAATCAGTACCTACAAACTTCCAGTCAGGCCCATTGAAGTTACTTTCACTGAAGAAACGAATAGTGCCGACATTTCCGCTATCGACACCAAGGTCTTCAGCAATGTTGATGCCAAGTGCACCGACTTTTTGACTACCGCTGATTTCAGTGGTATTGATGCGGAAGTCTGTTTTGAACCACATACTACGGTCAATGACTCGTCTTTCACCAATTAAGTTGCCGTCAAAGTCAACGGCTTGAACCCCTAGACTACTGTTCTTACCCCGCTCCCAGATCAGCAAATTATCAATCGTTTTATCAAAGGTTAGATCGATGATGAAACTGCCGGTATCTTCAGTGTCAATGATGTTATTGAGATTGTTGTTGCTGAGGTTGGTGAGGATGTCATTGGTCGTAGCATCTTCGACTGCAACACCTGTCGTTGCTGTATCGCCAATGTCAGCGCTGGCTGCACCTGTGTTACCACCCAGAAAAGGATCGTTTTCAACAATACTAACCCCGGAAACGAATGCGAAATCTTGGACGACTTCGTTGCCGATTTTGACAGATTCCAGCAAGATGTCACCTGTGGGAGCATCGTTAAATAAATATTCGGTTTCAAACTCGAATCCAATGTTCTGAGCATTGGCACTAGTTGTTAAAGAGAGCAATACACCCGTGGCAACACTTGCTGCCACTGTCATCTTCGAAGTTGTAGATACCATAGTTGCCACTTAATCTCGACTGTCGCATATCCAAGATATGAGGTTTAATCAGCTTTCACGACAGAAATGACACCTAAAAATCGCTCTCGATTCACTTTATGATTCCTTTAAGTAGTAGCGTTAAATTTGGCATACTAGAAGAAATCGGTGATCTTGGTCACTGGCTCATTGAGATAAGCTCACATAAGTCTATTATACGAAAGCATTAAATGCTCTTTCTATAAAGGCTTTAGCCTCTTAAGTGACTGCTGGAAAGGTCTTTGTTTACTTAACAGTAATTTTTCGAATATACTCCGAGATTCTACTGGATATTCATTTATAGTGTTCCTGAATTTGTGATATCGCCTTTGATAGCTGATATTAATCTGGTCGCGTAGAATCCAGACTTGAAGCGTTCGATGGATAGTATTTCTCTAGCTTCGGAGGAGTAAAGAAGCACCTGCTGCAAGGTGTTGGCTGATGTCAGGATATTTGCTTCATAAGGAGTATGAGTTCACGATGACACTAGACGTACTGGAAGCAGATTCATTTGGCTTGCCTCTAGTGCTGCTTGGCTGGTAGGAACATATTTGTTCTGGGCTTGCTAGAAACGGGTGTTTCTACTGGCCGATGATGATTCCAATCGGTATTGTTCTCTGCATCGCCTATATTGCCGGTCTGCTCTGTACTGGAATGCATTGGGGCGTACTTCCAGTCGGCCTGTCCTCATTACCTCTGTCTAGTCTCGTTGCCGGTTTACTAATTGCTGTATTGGCACTGGCGGCGCCTCGACACTGGCGGCTGGGATTGCGTCGAGAGAGTTGGCTAGGGGTTGCAGGCGTTGTCTTATTAGCGACTTTCTATGCCTGCTGGCGATCGCCCCACCCAGGCTCGCAAGACATCAGTTTGTATGTAGAGCGTGCTCAAGCGATCGCCCCTAGTCACGTTATTTCGGGACGAGTTGTAGATGAGCCACGGCTAAACCGAGGCCTGAAGGGGCGCTTTCGCTTGGCGGTGGAACAACTCAAGGTTGAAGACGCCGAGGGAATAGTTACATTTCAAATTCCTGTAAAAGGCCATGCCTATGTGACGGCTCCTTTATTGCAGGTCACAGGATTGCACTCTGGTCAGTGGGTCCGTGCCCAGGGACAACTTTATCTACCACAGGCGGCGATGAATCCCGGGGGATTCGATTTCCCAACCTATTTGCGTAGCCGTAGGACATTTGCTGGTTTTGCTGCGCAGGAACTCCGCTTTTCAAAAGCATCTAGTTGGGGTCTATGGCAGGTGCGGCAGCGTATTGTTCGCAGTCAGATCCGGGCGTTGGGAAGTCCTCTGGGGCAACTGGTCAGTGCGATGGCGTTGGGAAGACGTGCTGTAGATTTGCCACCTGATATTCAAGCCTTATTTGCGCGGGTAGGGTTGGCTCATACGATCGCCGCGTCTGGTTTTCACGTTTCCCTTTTGTTGGGAGCGGTGTTGGCTGTGCTGCGATCGCGCTCTGGCAAAGTTAAGCTAGCGATCGGGTTGCTGGTTTTAGCTGGCTATCTTACGCTCACAGGATTGCAACCCAGCGTCGGGCGGGCAGCTTTGATGGGGGCAGCCACCTTGTTGGGAATAGCTTTGGAGCGCAAGGTCAAGCCTTCAGGGGCCTTGCTAGTTGCGGTTACCCTTTTACTGGTGTGGGAGCCTAACTGGATTTGGGATATCGGGTTTCAGCTGAGTGTTGCGGCTACCTTTGGGCTGATTGTGACGGTGGCTGCAATTACAAAACGGCTGGATTGGTTGCCTGTTACGATTGCTTCCTTCGTTGCAGTTCCCATTGCAGCGACACTCTGGACATTGCCGTTAACGCTATATCACTTCAATGTGATTTCGACACTCAGCATTGTATTGAATGTGATTGCCACGCCAGCGATAATCGTGCTCAGTTTGGGGGGGATAGTTAGCAGTACTTTGGCCTTGTTTTCTCCCCTGTTAGGCGAGGTAGCGGCCAGTCTGCTGTATTATCCAGGCCAACTACTACTTTGGCTAGCTCGCATTAGTAGTCAGCTACCTGGCAGCGCTATCACAATCGGGCAGATATCTATCTGGCAGCTTGTGGGCCTCTATGCTGTGCTATTGATGGGCGTTGGCAACCTGTGTCAAAGAGCTGTAGTGCGACTGTTACCAGTGGTCTTTCTGGGATTGCTATTGCTGCCGATGGGCTGGCAGATAGCGACTCAGCATCAAATTACGGTACTTGCTGCTGGGGATGAGTTGATTTGGATAATGCAAGATCAGGGTCATACCACTCTAATTAACAGTGGCAATGAGAAAACCGCGTTCTACACAGTGCAGCCTTTTCTGAAGCAGGCAGGCATCAATCGCGTCGAAACAGCAATCGCGTTGCCGCTTAATGAGGATTCTCTGGCCGGCTGGCGATCGCTCCTACAACAAACTCCTGGTGTGACGCTGTATAGCGATCGTGACACCTCGCCGCTACCGAGCCTCTCAGAAAATTATCAACAGCTAAAGGTCGGGCAAAGCACCCCTATTGCGAGTCTCACTGCTCAACTCCTGGGCATGGAGCATCCGATTCTCCGCCTTGCGACGGCTGAACAAGCTTGGTTGTTGCTCCCCGCTCTACCTATGTCCGTACAAGACCACTTGGCTAATGCAGGTGCTGTTTTACAAAGCAAAGTCTTAGTTTGGCAGGGTGATGACCTGAGTGAAGCACTTTTGCAAGCCATTCAGCCTGAGATCGCTATTTGCTACGGTCGTATATTGCCAGAATCCGTGGAACGAGAACTGCGAAGTGCCGGCATTCAGGTGTACTCGACCATCAGGGACGGGGCCGTAACATGGCACAGCTTGACTGGCTTTCAAAGCTATCACAACAGTCGGCATCGAAGTCCGTTCCCTTGGGGCTAAGTAAGAAATGAACCTGTCTTCAGAGTCAGACTTAACGGAGAATCCGATTTCCAGAAACTGGTATAGCTTTTTCGGCGATACCACATTTCCGAAGCTAATGAGGTGCGTTCGATCTGTGAAGCATAGGCGTCTCAGCCCCAGATCTATATCTTACGGAGGCAAGAAACGCTGTAGGGCGACGCGCAATTGGATTATGTATCCTCCTTGCGATTTTTCTTTTACCTCTCCTTCGGATATCTAATATCTATATTTCCTTATGAATAGGTGAGGTGTGCGCTACCAAAACACACGCTTAAACAATTGCCAAAGACTTGGCTATGGGGAATTTACGGATAACTCATTTTCTTTATCATAAAGAATCAGCATTTCTATGGTTGCATTTGCCTGTCAAGAAACCATAATTCAATTATTCTATTGGTAGGATTTTCATAATTTATCCGATTAAATTTTTTGTTGATGTTCTCTGCCAGCATAAACTATATTCGGATTTCAATAGGTGATAAAACCAAAGACTATTCTAACTTCGAGTAAATTCTTCTGTTCTATCTAATCAAGCAAAATTATTTATCTATACACAGATATAAAACATTTTTATTTTATTAATATTCCCGTGATCTGTCGGATATAATACTACCTGGGAATCTAGAACAAATTAATGTTGGCACGTGCTCTCCTGCCGGAAAGCAGATTCTGGGTGAATCTAATAGTGGTTATAAATTTCGACTAGCCATAAGCAAGCAGTGGACAATGTCTTAACCAAGCTGTGAAGTGGGGTGCTGATTGATTGTTGTTATCAATTAATATTTTGCTTGGTGTATCTGGCTATACCACTGTTTAGTGCTACAGGTCTTGTGCTTCAATAGGCTGTCGAAGATCGATCAGGAGCACGCTTTTGATTGATAGCGACTATACCCTTTTGGCTCTACTCGCAAGCACCGCCAATATGTGGGAACAGTCGTAGATAAGGCTTCGTCTTAGGGCACCGATGGTATGACTTTAGAAGACTAGAAGTCATGCTTATAGTTCTGCTCGCAGTAATTTTAAGTTTGGAACTTGTGGCTGCGTTTGCATGTTCAAAGGGTGCCCACTCGTGTGTCTTGATTCTGTTGCATGTTTAATGCGCAGGAACATAACTGAAATTTTCAACTCACGGCTCGTAAAGAGTGAACAGTGTAAGAAGGGGGTTTTCTCAATGAACGATTCATTAACAAGTAACTTGCCGTTCCATTTGTCGATTTGTGTCAATGACTTGGACACTGCCCGTAGCTTCTACAGAGATACGCTCTGTCTTGAAGAGCAGCGGGCCTCTAAGACCTCAGCACATTTTGACTTCTATGGTTGTCAGCTAACCTGTCATCACCTGCCTGGTTATAACGCTAAAAGTGTTCAACGTGAGGTAGATGCAGAGAATGTCCCGGTACCTCACTTTGGTGTAGCCTTAGAATATGACGAGTTCGAAAAGCTCAAGGAACGGTTGTCGGCCAATGGCACCAAGTTTGTGCTCAAGCCACATCTAAGGTTCTTAAATAAAGGACATGAGCAACATGTGATGTTCGTTGAGGACCCCTCTGGACATGGCATCGAACTGAAGTCTTTTACCAAGGTGCCAACGAATACCTGGGCCTAGAATTGTTGAGAAGTTAGATATTGCCATAGGTCAATATTTAGACAGGAGACCCAACGGTCTATGATGGGTGATCAGTTGGGTCTTTTATCCTAAATCTGCTGAATCCGAACAAAAACTGCGCGAGTGCAAACATTTCTTTCAGCTTCGTAGCGCTGTTTTTCCAAGGTTATGCTTTCAGGAATTGTCTGGAGAGCTTTATCAGCCGTAATGTTCGTGTCTACATTGGGATAAGATTGCTTTGTCAAGTTGAGGGAGCTTTGAGGATAGTGGACTTCGTCCCTCCTGTGGTAAGGCTTTCTTTACGGGGCTTGGTCGTGGTGCATCATGCCGCGTACAGGAAATATTGAGGACTGCGGATTTGCCCTCTTGTGTGTTTTTAGGTTTTGCATTAGCGGACTTCTCGAACCCTGCACTGATAGGACTTCTGTTCATTGGTGTAGGGGTTGGTATGGTAGCCGCATTGCTAGGTATTGGCGGTGGCCTGTTGATGGTGCCAACACTCGTTCAGTGGGGGGCGACACCTCTACAAGCAAGTGCGACTAGCCTGGTTGGGATTGTTCTCGGTTCTACTTCGGGTACCTTTCAGAATTGGCGAATGGGGCAGATCAGGCTGGAGCGTGTTGCGCTTCTGGCGCCTCCTGCAATGTTGACCAGTGAACTCGGTGTTTGGCTCGCGAATAAGCTGCCTTCGGACTTGCTACTGCTGAGTTTTGCTGCGCTGCAAATTGCTTCGATTTATTTGATTGGCCTGAAGCGAAAGCTGAAACAAGTCAATTCTAGGGAAGTCCCTGTAAACAGTGAAATGCCTCGGGTCGCGACGTACCCACAGACTACTGTTAGGCTCAGCAAAGGCCGAACCAAGCTGCCGCAGCCTACTGTCAGGCATAGCAGTAAGCTAACTGATCGTGAGGTTTTTCGCACTCAAGGAATTGGCTTGATTGCTGGAGTTCTATCGGGGCTGTTTGGTGTTGGTGGTGGGATTGTAATGGTGCCGCTACAGATGCTTTTTTTGGGTGAGGACATCAAAGCTGCTGTGCGCACAAGTCTTGGCGCTATTGTATTGATTTCTGTTTGGGCGGTGGGTCGCCATGCACTTTCAGGTAATGTTCTGTGGGCTGAAGGTATTTGTCTAGGTATCGGTGGCTTTGCAGGAGCTCAGTTAGGAGCTCGATTATTACCCAAGCTACCAGAGGGGTTGGTCACTCTGCTCTTTCGACTGTTGCTATTGTCGCTGGCAACGTACATGGTGGTTACGGCCTTCTGGGATCGTATTGTTCAATACCTTAACATTGCTTGATACGGAAATAAGGATATTCTACAGCTCTGAAATTTTGTAAGGGGGCAGGCACTCCTGAGCCCCCATAGCTGCCGCAAAAATCATTATTAGAAAATCTCTTCTTTGAGGAAGACAGTATGACCCTGCCTTATAGGGAGAGGTCATCCAGTGTAATGTATCAATTACTTCCAAGGTCGGGCAAAGGGGTTGTCCGGCTTTTGGGTGAAAGCGATACTTTGCCTGGTTTGTTTGTAGGCCATATTGATGATTACCAAGACTTACTGTTGAGCTACTGTACTGACTGTGTTAAGTTGCCGATAATCTGCATATTTTGTGCGATCGCTGGGCACTCTGTCTGAAGTAAGGTGCTCTTATCGTGCTAGACCGGTTCTCCTCGCTGCATCTATCCGGCATTAACGCTGCATCTATCTGGCCTCATCTCCAGCGGTTACCGATGGATTTTTTTGGCTCAAAATAGTTATGAATCGGCTGTTCTGAAGTCCTGCAACAGGCCATTCATCAAACTTCTTTAACAATGCTTGGAACCAAATAGCCCTTAAAGCTGTCTGTCAAATGCGAGGGTGGTCAGATCTAATCCAATGCCTCAAGCTGACAGTTCAAAAAAAGTTGGCTGTAGGCAAACACGCAGCAATTGGCAGCTTCAGCTGCCTGGAATAGTACGGCCCAGAAAATGACTAAACATGTCTTCCCTGTAGTAACCCGTAACGTGACTGAAGCGAACGATCTTCGATTATTTAGAACGCTAGAGAAGCTTCACTTTAGCGGCCATCTTGAGCTAACCAATCTTGCCGGACAGAAATGGGACTTTTATTGGTCACGGGGTCTCATTGTGTATGCAACAGGTGGCACCCATGCAGGCAGAAGATGGCGCCGGCATTTGTCTAGCCATTGTCCAGAGATTCCGATTTATGTTGTTGCTTGGCAGCGAGATCTGGATAAGATTGAAGCAGATGATTTTGCGATTAACTGGGAGTATACGCTGCTATGTCATTGGCTGGCAGAAGGTCGGATATTGCATCCGCAGGCAGCTGCAGTCATCAATGCTGTAGTTAGTGAAGTTCTGTTTGATGTGATTCAATCCCCTGATGTGTCCCATCAGATCTGGCAAGATAGCTCTCTGACTGAGCCAATCACTGGGATCGAAGCCGGACAATCGGTAGCCTCAGTGACAACACTCTACAAAGCTTGGCAGAAAGCTGGTTTGGATCGTATTTCCCCTAATCAAGCGCCGGTAATTCGTAATCAAGAACAGCTGAAAAAGCTGAAAAAAGCAAAATTTTACCAGAAGCTGGCGCATATTCTGAGTACTCGCCACACCCTATGGGATCTAGCGATCAAGATGCAACGGCATATCGTTGATGTAGCTGTAGCCCTGATGCCTTGTGTCCGATCAGGCATGCTGGAGATGGTTGAACTACCGGATCTGTATGTACCGAAATGGCAACAAAAGCCGCCGACTGTATCCGTTAGGCAGACTAATGAACCGCAGGGATTGATTGCCTGTGTTGACGACAGCATTTGGGTTCGAAAAATGCTGGAGAAGCTGCTAACCTCTGCCGGATATGAATTTGTGGGAGTTAGTGATGAGCTACGAGCCATTAGTACTCTACTTACACGCAAACCTGATTTGATTTTTCTAGATCTAGTGATGCCTAAGGCCAACGGGTATGAAATCTGTGAGCAATTGCGAAAGTTATCGCGCTTCAAGGAGACGCCCATCATTATTCTGACGGGAAATGATGGTTATGCAAATCGACTGCGATCCAACTTTGCTGGGGCTTCAGACTTCCTGAGTAAACCGCTTGATGCAGAGAAGGTCTTAACTGCCATCCGGAAGCATCTAAAACAGGGCGTAATTTCTTAATAGAGCACTTGTAGCAGGGTGTGTCTAACCGCTGAGTTTGCTCAGGAGTGGCTTGGTTTCACCCGTGTTTGTTTACAGGAACGCTGGTTGTCCCTGGCTGTAGGACCGATTTCAGTATTGATCAACGTGTACTTTACGACACTTCATTGCAACGAGGTAAGTTTCATGGGCACCGCATTGGTTGTCGAAGATTCCAAAACGGATATGCAGATCCTGATTCACTGCTTACAGCAGGAAGGGATTAATGTGCTGATGGCACAGAGTGGAGAAGAGGCGATCGATACCGTTGCTAAGCAGCGACCAGATGTTGTTGTTTTAGACGTTGTGTTGCCTGGGTGTAGTGGGTTTGAAGTCTGCCGTGAGCTCAAGGGTAAGGCCGAAACCAGCGAAATTCCGGTAGTGATTTGTTCTACCAAAGGAACTGAAATGGATAAGTTTTG
This sequence comes from Leptolyngbyaceae cyanobacterium, assembly GCA_050330865.1. Taxonomy (GTDB): domain Bacteria; phylum Cyanobacteriota; class Cyanobacteriia; order Phormidesmidales; family Phormidesmidaceae; genus SIO1E4. The sequence goes on along the minus strand of JBHJHM010000174.1, from coordinate 8,464 downwards.
GGGAATGAAGCAAGGAGCCGATGCTTACCTTCACAAGCCCATTGATCAAAGAGAATTTGTGCAAACTGTAAAGCAGTTTATTAGGGCTTAGTGTGGGGAGTTGTTGATGTCCGAAGCTTCGTCTAGTTATCAAAGCGCGCTTTCATTTCCTGTGGAAGAAGGACAGGACGTTACTCTTTTGCCTGCTCCAGAAAAAGCCGGTGAGCAATACCTAAGACTGAAGCTCGGAACCGATGTTACGGCGCTATTACCTTTGCAGCAATTGGGAGAAGTGCTGACAATCCCACTGAACCAAATTATACCCATGCCCCACATGCCAAGCTGGGTCATGGGGATTTATAACTGGCGGGGTGAAATTTTGTGGATGGTTGACTTGGGGCACCTTTGTGGATTTACACCTTGGCATCAACAGGCTCTAAGTTCGCAGACGCATACTGCTGTGGTGCTGAGTATAGAGAACTACGCCGAAAACTTGTCGCATCGCGTGAAGCAGACAATTGGGTTGGTCGTAAACCAGGTCGATGACATTGAGCAGTGTTTGCCAGACATGATTTATCCTTCGCAAACATCAAGGCCAATCCCAGAGCTGGAGCCATTTTTACGAGGCTATTGGTGGACTTCTGATGGTGACATGCTAGCGGTTTTAGACGGCTCTGCCATTTTAGAGAAAATGCCTAAACCACAGCCATAGCGAAGATTTAAGAATGCCTGTTTGCATGGTTTAGGGATTCTTCTAAAACCCTATGCATTCAATCTTGCCGATAGCCCTTTGCTAAAGCATCCATCCCCAATACAGCATCTTCCACATACTTGAATGAACTATTCATTGCGACAGTCTAATCCCCTGATATCGAGGTCTCTCCTATGACTCAGACTCCCTCAGAAGTAACTCCCCAAGGTTCCATTGGTTTTTCCGGTTCTCCTGATGGAGTTCAGAAGCCTAGTCATACAGCAGATAAAACTCGGTCTTCGGGGACATCGTCCCGTCTGTCGCTGGGTGAATCGGCTGCTGATGGGCGTGTCTATCGGGGTGTGAAGCTGCAGTCTTCGGGAACTACTGGGATCACGCTACGGAAACAACTACTGCGAACCTTTTTGCCTCTGTCACTAGCACCGCTAGCGATCGCCAGTGCCGTTGGGTATATCATTGTGGACCGCAATGCCGAGCGGCAGATTGAAACCCAGCAAACAGACGAAGCGCTACTAATGAGTGAGCAGGCAACTCAGCTTGTCCGTGATGCGCTCAGGATTCCCCTAGCGGTGACTACCAATCCATACGTTATCAATACAGTCAAAGCCGCTAGCGCCCAAGCTGAGGCTGAACAGCTACCTCAGGTTCCCATCGAGGAGCTTGAGCAGCGATTTGATGCTACTCATACAATGGGAATCATTCCTGAACTCAACGACTACATGATGAGAACGGTTGAGAATGAGGGCCTGGCTGAGATGCATGTTACCGAGCGTCATGGCTTTGTGGTTGGTTACAGCAATCGAACATCTGACTTTGTGCAGAGTGACGAAGAATGGTGGCAGCTAGGAAAGGACAATCTTCAGTTAATTGATGAGCCTGAGATTGATGACTCAGCCAATTCGTTTGCCATTGACTTTTCGCAGGCGATTCTCGATCCCGAGACGGGCGCGTTTTTAGGGATTGTCCAGGCTGTGGTTCCTGTGAGCGTTTTTGATCGTCTGCTGCAGCCCTTGGAATTAGCCGAACTGACGGGTTCTAAGCGATTGCAGATGGTGGATGCGAGTTCACAGATTGTTGTGAACACGCTTACATCTGAAGGCCGCAGCGACACGCGGGAGGTGACTGGAGGCGAGGCTCTGACTGAAGCACTGGTTGCCCTAGAGGCCGCAGCTCGTGAACAGCAGGACCCAACACAAGCTTTGCAACCTGTTGTGAGTAAGTACCCTTTGCAGCAGTTGGAGATTATTCCTATTCAGTCTGATACTGAACGCCGGGGGTTAATTGCTAGGTTTAACTATCAAGGTAAGCAATACAACCTGGCAACGTTGCCTAATATTGACTGGGTGGTGATTTCTTCGATTGACCTGGCAGAAATTCGGGTGGCGGGTCGAAATATTGCCGTTGTCTTTTTGGCAATTGCCGTTCCGTTGGCTGGCGTTGCTCTGTTCTTGGCGCTGTGGCTAGCCGATCAGCTCTCGATTCCTCTGAAACAATTGTCGCGCAGTGCTGAGGAGGTCTCCAACGGTAATCTGGATGTTGAAGCTATCCCTGCGGGTACTGCTGAGACTCAGATCTTGGCTCAGATTTTCAACAACCTGGTCGAGAGTGTTCGGAGCTTTTTAGCAGAGCAGACTTACGCGGCTGACAAAGCTCGTTTGGTGGCAGAAATTACGGGCGCCCGAGCGGATGGTGAGCAAGATTTACAGCCCATTTTTAATCGTACAGTCAATGGCTCGCGGCAGATTTTGAATAGCGATCGCGTCACGTTTTATCGGTTTAACCACGATGGCAGTGGTCAGATTGTTGCCGAATCGGTGGCGGGTAATTGGCCATCGGCTCTGGATGAAAAAGCACGGCACTTCCAAATTCCGGAGTCTCTGATGGAGCGCTATCGGCAGGGGCACGCTGTGGCACTGCCACGAGTTTCAGAAGCCGAGTTTCCGGCTGAGTACCGTCAGCTGGTGGGGTATCTGCAAATTCAGGCGTCCTTGGTTGCTCCGGTCTTCAGTAGCGATCGCCTGCTGGGATTGTTGATGATTGATCATTGTGCAGCGCCCCATCAGTGGCAGTCTTCTGAGATTGAATTTATGGAGCAGTTAGCGAGTCAACTCGGACTGGTAATCGACCGCATTACCTTGTTTGAAGAGACTGAAGCTCTGGCACAAGAGCAGCAGAATTTGAAGGAAAAGCTACAGCGGCGAGCGCTTGAGCTTCTGAAAGAGGTGGACCCGATCAGTCAAGGTAATCTGACTGTTCGGGCACGGGTAACAGAGGACGAAATCGGTACGATCGCTGACTCCTACAACGCCACAGTCGATAGCCTGCGACGCATTATTCTGCAGGTACAAGAAGCCACCTCGAAGGTATCGACAACCGCTAGTAGTAGCGATGAGTATATCCAGGGACTCTCGAATGAAGCGGCCCGCCAAGCGACTGAAGTTGCGGATGCATTACTGCAGATTCAGACAATGGCCGATGCTATGCGTGAAGTGGCTACCAGTGCTGAGTATGCTGATGTTGCGGTGCAAGAGGCCAACCAAACCGCGCGTGAAGGGGATGAGGCCATGAACCGTACGGTGGAAGGGATTCAGTCCATTCGCGCGACGGTGGCAGAAACTGCGAAGAAGGTGAAGCACTTGGGTGAATCGTCGCAAAAGATTTCGACCGTGGTAGACCTGATTAGTACGTTTGCGGCTCAGACAAACATGCTGGCACTGAATGCTTCGATTGAAGCCTCGCGAGCAGGTGAAGAAGGACGTGGCTTCGCAGTTGTTGCCGGTGAGGTGCGGGCACTGGCTCAACAATCGGCAGAAGCGACGGAGGAAATCCGTAAGCTTGTGACCAGTATTCAGTCTGAAACCAATGAAGTGGTAGCCGCGATGGAGTCGGGAACCGAGCAGGTTGTAGCCGGAACTCAATTAGTGGATGAAACTCGACAGAGTTTGAACAAGATTACAGCTGCTTCGGCGACCATTAGTCAGCTGGTTGAAGCCATTGTGCAGGTTACTGTAGAGCAGTCTCAAACCTCGGAAGCAGTTTCTGCCAGCATGACTGAGGTGGCAGAAGCTGCTGATAAGACTTCCAAAGGGGCGAGACAGGTGTCTGCGTCTTTTGAAGACCTCCAAAAAGTGGCTCAAATGCTTCAAGAAAGTGTCGGTCGATTCAAGGTCGGTTAGATAGAGCGGCAGTTGCTTGCATCTCTATCTAATCACTAACCCCCAAATGCCCCATCTTCAAGACTGCACAATGACCCGTTATGGCACTTAACCCAGATATTCGTGACCAGGCTTACCAGTTCTTTATTGAAGAAGCTCCCGAGCTGCTTCAGTCACTGGAAACGGAGTTATTGACGCTCAGTCAAGACCACAGCACAACCCGCATTCATACGCTGATGCGAACGGCTCATTCCATTAAAGGGGGAGCTGCTAGTGTTGGCCTAGAGGCGATCGCAACCCTATCGCACCGACTTGAGAATATTTTCAAAGCCCTGTACAGCGATGTCTTACAGATTGATACAGATTTAGAAAGTCAGCTGCTGCAGGCCTACGACTGCTTGCGGCTACCGCTAGCCCAGCAGATCGAAACCGGGCATTTCGATATTGAACAAGCCCTGATGATGGCTGATCCGGTTTTCAATCAGATTGAGAATCGCTTGGGCGATGCCCTAACTGAAACCGAAAACTACATTCCCAGTTCAAGCGACTTGGGGGTAGACATGGTTTCCTCGATTCTAGAAGTGGATGTGGCCCAGGGATTAGAACGGCTAACTGCGGTTGTAAGTAATCCAGAGGCGCATGAGGTGGCCGGCGAGTTGCGAGCTCAGGCAGAGGTATTTGCAGGGTTTGCCGAGCTGCTGAATTTGCCTGATTTTGGGGCGATCGCAGAAGTAACCCAGCGTGCCTTAGACCTTCATCCTGATCGGGCTTTGGAGATTGCTGGCTTCGCCCTGAAAGATTTCGAGCGCGTTCGACAACAGGTACTGAGTGATAAGCAAACAGCAAATACTTCGACTGCCACTGCTTTAGTAATGTCTCCCTCAGCTCCACTCGTTGCTTTGGCAACTGCTGACGGGGCTGATCTTCCTTCTGAGACTGTAGAGTTTCTAGAGACAGCAGCAACGGCCCCACGCGCCGAGCGAGAAGCTGAGCTGCTAGCCCAGCCAGAAGCTACAGCAGACTTGATCGATGCTTTGGCACTGGAGGATGAACCTGAGCCAGAAGCAGACCTAGATATCTCGCTGTCTCAACTTGCGGATGTGTTTGGCAACGATCTTGATTTGAGTATCTTTGAATCGGCTGAGAGTGCGTCGGCTGAATCAGCGCCCAACGAGCCAGCTACTGATGAATCTGTTCATGATGCATCTGTTAACGATGAATCGGTGCTGGATGGATCAGAACTAGACGAATGGAGACTAGAGGAATGGGAGGCTTCTGGACGCTGGCCAGATGCACTCAACCCAAACAATGCACCTTCTAAAAATGCTGCAGAAACGGTGCCAACGGACTCTGATGTTGCCGAAAGCATTGCCTTGGGAGAAGACTTAGAGAAGCTTAGCTTAGAGCTTTTTGATTCAGGCTTGTCTGATTTGGACTTGCCCAGTTCGGACTTGGCTGACTCAGAAAGGCTGACTTCAGGAGACTCCCAATCAGAAGCGAGCGTTGCGGGCAATGACATCGGTGCGCAGGCAGATCTGGAACCGGAATCCCCTGATTTGGAGTCGTCCTCCGAGCCTGAGTTAGGCGAAGAAATGTCGGCAGCGCTTGATTTTTCTGCGTTCGATCTCTCAGACCTAGATTTGTCAGCGTTTGACTTGGATGAACCGCCTTTGGCAGAGGCTCGATCAACAGAGACTGCCCCGAGAGAAATAGCCTCAGCCGATTACTCTCGCACTCATGCAAGTCCAGCAAGTGGCTCTGAGGAAGGCCGTCTGCCTAATTCCAAACCGATCGAATGGGAGTTTCACGAAGATGACGTTGAGCAATCGTCTACCGTTGCCGAACCATTGCCAACCGAAGTCGTTGAAGCGGTAGAGGATGCTTATGTTCATCCCCGAATTGATGGCGATGACTACATTGTTTCGTTTTCTCATGAGGGCAGCTTGTCCGGCGAAATTGAGGCTGCAACGGATGAAACTGCGATCGCAGCTGACGCTAAAGAGACGGATTCTGGCTCAATCGTCCCTATCCATTCCGACTACGTTCAATCTGACTATCCTATAACCGATAGTGCCTCATCAGGCTCGCAAGGATCAGAGGGGATGGATACTCTCGAAGAGATGGTTCAGTCAGTCGAACATATTTTTGAAGACTTGCCAGTGCTTGAAGACGCGACAGAGTTAGCTTGGCAGTCGCCTGCGGCAACGTCCTTGCCGATTATGCCGGACTCGCCGTCTGATTTGGTTGCGGTAGAGCCTCAAGAGCCTACGCTGACGCAGGTGAGTTCTTCTACCTCTCAGACCCCTACAGGTCATCGCCCGTCGCTCAGCTCGATGCCTGCAGGTAAAGTGCCCGTCACGCCAGGACTGACGGTTCGGGTTGAAGCGGATCGTCTCGAAAAGATGAGTAACCTTGTGGGTGAGCTAGCTATCAACCGCGACGGCACATCGCTTCATAACGATCAGATGCAAAGTGCTTTGAAGGAGCTTTTAAGTCAGTTTTCGCGCTTTCAAGAGCGGATTCAGCAGCTCCGCACGGTGTCTGACCAAATGCTAATTGCGCCAGAGCGTCAGCACCAGCGTGAACAGCCTGAATTGGGTGCCTCCGAAGCCTTGTCTAACCCTTGGTCAGCTGAGTTTGATTCGCTGGAGATGGACAGTTATGGGGCACTCCACCTTCAGCTTCAGGAGATTTTTGAGGATGTCATTCAACTCGAAGAGCGCGTTAGTGATGTGACGCTATTTGCCAAGCAGTCAGATCAGAAGCTGGGTCAGCAGCGGCAAATGTTGGTGCAGCTCCGTGATGACCTGACCTGGGCTCGAATGGTGCCATTGAGTGAGATTCTCAATCGCTTTCCCCGCATGATTCGAGACTTATCCATCAACTATCAAAAGCCCGCCAGTCTAAAACTGACAGGGGCTAGCATTCTGGTTGAAAAAGCGATTCTAGAAAAACTCTACGATCCGCTGCTGCATCTGTTGCGGAATGCCTTTGACCACGGTATCGAACCGCCTGAAGTTAGACTGCAGGACGGTAAACCGGAAGAGGGCCAAATTGAGGTTCGGGCTTATCACCGGGGCAATCAAACCATCATCGAAATCATTGACGATGGCCGAGGACTCGACCTAGACCGCATTAGCGATCGCGCTATTGAACGGGGCTGGCTGACGACAGAGCAGGCGATTTCCATGCCGGCTGAGCAGATCTACGAGCTGATTTTTGAACCAGGATTTTCGACCACCCAGCAGGTGAGTGAATTGTCGGGGCGCGGCGTAGGACTAGACGTCGTGCGGGCACAACTGCGCGATATCCGAGGTAAGGTGTCGGTGAGTTCGATGCCAGGACAGGGGACTGTTTTCACGCTGCAACTACCGCTCACACTGACGATTACTAAGCTGATCACATTCCTGTCTGGCTCAGTAGCATTAGCAATATCGGCAGATAGCGTGGAGGAAATTCTAACGCCCAAAGCTGATCAAATTCGACAGTTAGGTTCGCAGCGATTTCTGCAATGGCAGGAAAATATCCTGCCGGTTTACCCCATTTCAGAGCTGTTAAGCTATCGCTGTCCATTGCCTGAGCAACCACCAACGCATTTGTTAGCGAATGTCCCACCGTCACCAGCTGATTGGGGCGCACCTATTTTCATTCTTCGGCGTGAGCGCCAATCGTATGCGGTGGAAGTTGATCGCATCATTACCGAACAAGAACTGGTGATCAAGCCTTTTGGATCGGCGATCGCTCCGCCTCCTTACACTTACGGCTGTACTGTTTTGGGTGATGGTAGTCTGGTTCCGGTCATCGACGGTTCGGCGTTGTTGAACTTTAGGCTGGATGGATCGGTCGCGATCGCGGCTGACCGCATCAATCTGGAGCCTCCGGCAATGCCCCCCACCCAAGAGACACAGGCTCCGACGATTCAACAAGCTCCGACGCTGTTAGTAGTCGATGATTCAGCGACGTTACGACGGACCTTGGCGCTCTCCTTGGAACGGGTTGGCTTCCGCGTGTTTCAAGCTCGTGACGGACAGGAAGCGCTTGATCAGCTGGAGCAAACCCCCTCCGTACAGCTCGTCATCTGTGACATTGAAATGCCCAACATGAATGGGTTTGAATTCCTTAGCTATCGCCGTCAGAATCCGCAGATAGCGGATATTCCAGTCGTGATGCTGACTTCACGTAGCAGTGAAAAACATCGATGGCTAGCCATTCAGCTCGGGGCTGCAGCCTACTTTACCAAACCATTCCTAGAGCAAGACTTCATTGGAACCCTAAAGGATCTAATTCCGTAAAGAGGCACATTATAGGCGCAGTGAAGACTACAGGTAATTCACAAACTGACACCACAGGCGCTTGAGCGATACCTAAAACCATGGAAAATCAGTCCTCTGCTCTACAGCGGCAGGGTAATTTTCAGGCTAGCAAATTTCAACCACCTGCCCAGCCACTGCGAATGCTCATGTTCACAGTTGGCACTCTCCTTAAAGGGTGACAACCCACTTTCACGCTAGGCGTGGCCATAGTTTGGGAAAATAGAAAGGCAAAAAAATAGGGGATAATTTCTCTCCCCCAGAAAAAATAATGTTGCCTCCATTCTACCAAACTATCTTTCGTAAAC
>JBHJHM010000173.1:0-12436 GCA_050330865.1 Leptolyngbyaceae cyanobacterium | reverse complement strand
AGAAAGAAATTACCCAGAAAATTGTCGGTGGTAGGTTGGGTTGCAGCGCTAGCAAAACCCAACAGAGCGGGATGTTGGCAATGTTGGGTCTCGTGCCTCGACGCCAACCTACAGTGGTACATTCATTTCTGGAAATCTCCTAAAAATCAGGGGAGGCATAGGTTGGGTAGAGCATTAATTACGCCTCCGCTTTTTCCAGAACAGCGCAAACAGGTCGGCTTCAGTCTGCATAACAGCTTGTTCACGACGATGCTGCGCTACCATCGTCGCGTAGTGATCGCAATAGGCTTCCATCGCTTCGCGGTGCGCCTGCTCCTGCCTAAATTCATGCGCCAGCTGATGCAGCTCCAGCAGTTCTATCGTTTCCTGAGGCGACGCATCATACCGTCGCAACAAGTACTCAAACACAGTTTTACTCCTCCAAATATCCTCGTGTCGCCAACGGAATCGCAACCACTTCGGCTGTGGTCTCCCCAACTGTAACCGTGAGTCCTTTGCCCCCTATCTTGGTGCGAATGTAACCGAGCCCTCGGATCCCTGCGGGAGTTTCAATACAGCTGGTAAGCACGCCTGCTTTTTCACCCTCTAACGTAATGGGGGTTTGAGGGTCTACAGCGGCATTGAGCTGCAGACCCCAGAGTTGCTGTTTAACGCCTTGATACGTATTGAGACGGGCAATCGTTTCTTGGCCAATGTAGCAGCCTTTATCAAAAGAGATAGTATGCCAGAGCCCAGCTTCGAGTGGATTGTACTCTTCTGTGAGTTCGGCACCCGGCATAGGACGTCCTTGCTCGATGCGAAGCTGCTGCCAGATGCGATCGCCACAGGGTACAGCGCCCGCGTCGGTTAGGAGGGCCCAGAGGGAAGCGCCCATTTCGCTGGGAGCAATCAGGGTAAAGCCAGGAAGGCCGAGGCCCGTGCCTGTGGCTAGCAAAACATCGGTGCCTTGGAGCGCAACCGTTTGATGGTCGGCATCGTTGGCTGCTTGATCAACCGCGATATCTAAACGCGATAACAGCGTACTGCTCTCAGGTCCCAAAAGTGTAAAGGCAACAGTAGTATCCGTTTCATCCACAATGCGGACTTTATCAGCAAAAAAAATATAGCGGTCCATCCAGTCGCTCAGTACCGTGGCCTGTCCCGGCGAAACCATCAGCAAAACAGCCTCTGCCTGTATGTAGGCGGTGGCCAAATCGAGCGTCCGTCCAGTGGAGGTCACAAAAACCGTATCGCAGCCTTGTCCGGGCTGAAGCTGCTGCAGCTGATTGGTCGTTTGGTTGTGCAGAAACCGGAGGCGATCGCTGTCAGCAATGCGCAGACGTCCCCAATAGGAGCGATCGCACACGGCTACGCCGGCATTAATAGCCTCGCGAGCGGCAGCATCATTGTCGTATGTCATGGCGATGGTTGCATCATCCGATGCAAAGACAGCACCCATTGCAAGTTGATGTTCGCGTAAGGATTTCCCCATAAGTCCGATGTCTGTAGCGATGAGCTGAACATGCCTGAAAAAGGCTCAATCAATACTGTACAAGGCAGCCACAGCGGGCTAGACAAGAATACAGAAACTAGAAAGAAGTCAGCGCCCCAAATTCAGTACTAAAGCGGAAGATGTTTCAAATTGCAGCAAGGGGTACCCATTTAGAAAACAGACGATTACGGTGAAGGAAATTGATAGGGCATGTGATCAGTCCATCCACTTTGGGGAAAACAGAGCCGATGCTAGGAAACTCCGCTACGACGGTTACAGCTGCGATCGCTGCCTTCATCACGCTTGCTGGAGGCATGCTGTTAAAAGATCGGTCGGCTCAAGCGATGACTCAACGACCAGCGCCAACATCCTCAACTTCAAAGCATCTGGCCCAGACCTCCTCCCAAGCCATTGAGCTGATTGACCGCGTCGAAGACGGAAGTGATTTTGACGAGTTTCGCAATCGTCTATGGCAAGCTATCCAGCAACGCGATGCTGCCTTTGTTTACGGCATCTTACCCTCCTCAGGACTTTTTATTGGCACGGTAGGGCCGATCGCGCCAACGATGCTGGCTCTAGAAGATATTGATAGCCCGTTCTGGCATTTGTTGGAAAAGATGTTGGCGCCCCAAAGCTGTGAACTTGATGATTACCCAGGCAGTTTGCCGGATGCCGCTGTCTGGGGATGTCCTAATATTGCCAGCGCAATGCAGCCTCAAGAAAGCAGCCTCAACACGCCGCTACCTGAACCGGTAGCTCTCGGGCAAGTGGCCGTTGTGGGGCGAGGTGTAAATGTACGCGCGCGGCCTCGATTGGGAACCTCAGTTGTGGGCCGACTATCTAATGAGGTTGTGGAATTTGACCAAACCGTCTGGCAAGAACTTTTGCAAACGGCACCGGAAGCAACCGATGATCCCATTAATGGCTGGACACCGGTCATTCTGCCTAACCAGGTGCAGGGCTATGTTTACAATCGTTATGTCTACCATCCCGCGGGTCCCAGAGCCCTGTTTGAACTCGTTGATGGTAACTGGCAGCTCTTCCAAATTGCGATTGATGAAGATACCTCATTGACAGTGCCTGAAGCGTTCAACTCGTTCTCTAACTGATAATACGACTGCGATCGCCGCTAGGAAGCTGCCGACAGGTGTCTGTTGACTGCCTAGTACCGCTACGCGGAATGCAAAATTCAAAATTCAAAATGCAAAACCGCGGCGGGTGAGCCCTTCAAGCATTCTGAAGGGGGCGCGTACTTCTGCCGTTGAGTACTCGCTTGTCTTCAGCCCAAGAAGGTCGATACCCTGAAGAAGATGCTGTTTTTTCTCCGAAGGTATCCATGCAACGCCTCTTTGCCCTCTTGTGCCTACTCTTGATGACCGCAATCAGTCTCCTGATTGCTTCTCCGTCAGCTTTGGCTGATGACTACGTTTCCAAAGCGCCGGAAGGAGCTACAGCGTATCTCATTGCTCCGGAAGATGGTGAGACCGTACCCAGTACCTTTACCGTCAAATTCGGGTTGTCTGGCATGGGGATTGCTCCTGCGGGTGTCGATAAAGAAGGCACTGGCCACCACCATCTACTGATTGATTTAGAAACTCTGCCAGATCTCAAGGAATCCCTTGCTGCCACAGACCATATCAAGCATTTTGGTGGCGGCCAAACAGAAACTACGCTTACCCTGCCGCCGGGTGAACATACGCTGCAGCTATTGTTAGCTAACTATGTCCATATTCCCCATGATCCGCCTGTGATGTCGGAGCCAATTACGGTCACAGTGGAGTAAGGAGCGGTTGTCTGTGGAGCGATCGCTGGCTTCGACTTCGCTCAGCCAGCCAAGCAGAATCAATGACTGGCTTCGACTCTGCTCAGCAGCTCAGCAGAATCGAAGCTACCCAAAGTGACGTTTACCATGTTGAGACTGCCGTATCAGCGCCGATATCAACCATGATGACAACACAACCGTTGACATTCGAGCAGTATCTTGAGCTGGATAATGAACACGTCGAAGTGGGCAGATTTACAGGCAGTGCTCTGCTTCAGTCGCCACAACTAAAAGGTATGGGGATTGACTTCTCGCTAACGGCTAAGCGTATCTTGGACGCAGTTAAGTAATTATAGAAACGCTAAGCTTCGAGCATGGCAAATCTGATGTGGATTGAGGGCGCAACACGCAGCGGCAAGACTGATCGCTTACTGTCTCATCTAGCAACTCTAGCCACGGCTCACACGGATCGCTCACCGGATGGAGCCGTATTCTTAGTGTTTGCAGCCAATGGTGACAATCGTTTGGCTTTGGCGGATCGTCTCGCCGATGTAGTATCGGCGCAGGTTCCTGTCACCACCGCCACCCCAGCCGGGTTCATCCAAAACGAAGTCACCTTGTTCTGGCCTGTACTGGTGGAATCACTCGGGCTGAGCCCTCAATTTCCTCTGAAGCTGCATCCTGAAAATGAGCAGGAGCTGGCAACTCAGGTATGGCGACCCGATCTAGATGGTGAGACCTTAATTGTCCCTGGATGGAGCGAAGCCCAGACCGTACGGCGATCGCTGGATTTCCTCCAACTTGCAGCCTTGGGTGGTATTCCTGCTGAAGATTTAGCCACGGTACTGCCCGAGGGGATCCCGCCAGGACTTGCTCCTGCAGACGTTTGGCGAGCGATTGGGGAGGCTGTTGTCCGCTGGCGCGACTGGTGCCTGAGCCGGGGCTTTCTCACCTATGGCATTGCCACAGAGCTGTACTGGCGACATCTCTTACCGCATCCCACCTATCAAGCGAAATTCCCAGAGCGTTTCTGCGGTGTGTTGGCCGATGACTTGGACGAATATCCAGCCATCTTTCAGGACGTGCTATCAGTCGCAGACACCCTAGAACTGCCCACAGCGGTCACTTGGAATCCTGATGGCAAAGTACGTCTAGGTGTGGGCGCCGATCCTGACTATTTGGCGCATTTACGGGATGAGGCTGCAGATATCGAAACGGTGTCTATGGTCTCTCCCGGTACACTGGCCGATGACTGGGCTGATACCATAGTGGCCTCTATTCTGGACCCGCATGCTGTGCCCGAGCCAGCTGATGCGATTCAACTCATACAGGCCACTTCGCGCGGAGAGCTGCTGCGGCGCACGGCTGAGACGATCGCTCAAGCGATTCAGGCTGAGCAGGTTACACCGGGTGATATTGCGGTGATTGGTCCTGGTTTTGACGCGATCGCGCGCTATACCCTGGCCGCTATTTTGCAGAAGCAGCAAATTCCTGTTGCATCTTTAAATGACCAGCGACCGCTGGTGAGTACACCCTTAGTGCGATCGGTGCTGACGTTAATCCCTTTCATCTATCCAGGCTTAGGACGCCTGCTTGACCGCGATGCTGTGGCTGAAATGCTGGTTGTGCTCAGCCAATCGGCCCAAGGTGATCCCACTAAACCTTGGTTTGAGCGAGTCCAGATCGATCCGGTCCGCGCCGAATTAATTGCCGATCATTGTTTTCAGCCCGACCCGGAACAGCCGCAACTGCTCGAAGTAACCGAGTTCCCCCGCTGGGATCGGCTGGGCTATCAGGCGACAGAGGCGTACAATGCCCTACGTGACTGGATTCTTCGCCAGCGGCAAGATCGGCAGCAACGCCTCATTACCAGTCCTGTCAACCTGATGGACCGAGCCATTCAAGCCTTTCTGTGGCGCGGCAATTACCTACCCTATGATCAGCTAGCTGCTTTGAGAGAGCTGATGGAAACAGCGCAGCACTTTTGGGAAGTGGAGGGACGCCTGCGACAGCAACGTTTTGTGGGGCAAAAATTAGAGACAGAACTGAGTGCCGAGGGTCGGTTTTTACGGCTACTGCAGCAGGGCATCGTGACTGCGAATCCCTTTCCAGTGAAGCCTCTAGAACAGGGGCAACAGGGGGTAACGCTCTCTACCGTGTTTCAGTATCGATCGCAGCGCCTCACGCATCGCTGGCAGTTCTGGCTCGATGCGGGTTCGCCCCGTTGGCTCACAGGGACTGACGAGCTGTTTGGCTATCCGATCTTTCTCCGCAATTGGTCAGGCCGACCTTGGACGGTGGAGTTCATTGAAGACAGTCATGAAGCACGGTTGGAGCGAATTCTACGGGATTTGCTAGGTCGTGCCACAGAGCGCGTCATCTTATGCCATAGCGACTTGGCAGTGAACGGGCAAGAACAAACCGGCCCCCTGCTGACGCTAGTTAATATTGCCGAAGAATACGCCCTCAATGTCGCCACCGCCAATAGCGAATCCTCTTTAGCGTAGGCGAGTATGTAAAGGCAGGTTGTGGTTATGCCATGTCTTATAGTCAGTTCAAAACACTCACTAGCGTTAAAGAAGCCTTTGGAATTACAACCAAAGAAGGGATCCGCTTTTTACCTGATTTGGAACCGGTTGAGCCCTCCGCAACCCTCAAAAATTTTTTGGACTACAGCCTACCGGTAGCAACGGCGACTGGCAGTGCAAAGGCTCGATCCGAACTTATTATTAGTCCGGTCCTGCTAGAGGTCCGGCAGATTCTACAGCAGCAAATCAGCTTCTTTTCGGGGGAAGAGTTTAATGTCGATGAATCAGTCGGCTTGAATGGCACCTGCGACTTCTTGCTAAGTCGTTCGATGGAACTAATCGAAATTGAGGCTCCGGTTTTTATCCTGGTTGAGGCGAAAAAGGCCGACTTGAAATCAGGTTTGGGACAATGCGCTGCCGAAATGGTGGCTGCACAGCGTTTCAACGAGAAAAAAGAGCAAGCGATTTCAACCATTTACGGCTGCGTGAGCCATGGCTGAATTGAAATCGTCCAAAGCGCGAGGTTCCCAATTTTCGGATGCTGCAGGATAGGGCTGAGACCAGAATTAGCTTGGTAACAGCTGCTCCAAGAGATTGAGGACGTTCAGCCCCATGATTTGACGAATTTCAGCTTCGGTGAATCCTGCTTTTTGGAGCGCTTGGGTGATTTGGACCAGGTTGGCAACGTCAAAGGGGACACGAACAGCACCGTCGAAATCAGAGCCCAGTGCCACATGTTCGACACCGACCTGATCAGCCGTGTAGCGAATGGCTTCAACGATCGCGTTAACATCCTCGCCGCACACTGCCGTCTTCCAGAACCCGATGCCGATGATGCCGCCGGTATCCGCAACCTGCTGGATTTGGCGATCGCTCAGATTCCTAACACCTTCGCAGGTGCCCTTGACGCCCGTGTGTGAAACAATAACCGGACGAGTCGTCAGCTGCAGCACATCGTCTATCGTTTGCGACGACGCATGGGCCAGATCGATCACCATGCCGAGAGCAGTCATCCTTTCCACAACTTGTCGGCCAAACGGTGTGAGTCCACCTTGCTCAAGACCATGGGCAGACCCGCTGACGTCGGTGTCAAAGAAGTGGGCTAAGCCAATCATGCGAAAGCCAGCATTGTAGAGACGATCCACATTTTCCAGCTTTCCCTCCAGAGCCTGTGCGCCTTCCAAGCCCAACAAACCCGCCGTCATTACTCCATGCTGATCCCGTTCAACCAGATAGGTTTGCAAATCGCGCTGGGTTCTGATGATCCGAAACTGCCCAGAGGCTCGTCTTGCCAACTTTTGGAGCTGTTTTGCTTGATAAATCGCTCGTGCCGCGAGGCCGAACCATGTCGGGAGCGGCCAGCGCTGGAGAATTGCCAGCTTGATGATGTTATCGGTGCGATCGCTATTCCCTTCCAACAACAAAGGGTTTGGCACCTTAGTTACTACAGTAAACACCTGCAAGGCAACGTTCCCTTGCTGCAAACGTGGAATATCAACATGCCCATAGTCTGCGGCTTGCGATAAGTCTCTACCCCACAGCAAAGAATCGGCATGTAAGTCAGCTATCCGCAGCGAGTCATGTAGGGTCTGGGATGCGGGCTCTATAGGCTGCAGCGGTACATTGCTAACGGAATTGAACCGTTTGGCAACAATCGAAGGCCCAATGGCAAAGACAAAACATACCAACACTACAAACAGTGCTAGCCCTAGACTCAATGCCTGACGGAATCGCCTTTTGCGTTTGCTCAAAGGTTGGGATGAATTACACAGGGAGGAGCGATCGCTGGCAGGTTGGACAGACCGCGTGGATTGTTAGTTGACAATCCAGCAGATGATAGCCAGATTTCTTGGCAGTTCGTGCCCCTACCTTCAAGACTGAGTCGTTCTTAAACTCAATAGTCTTGCTGCAGCGAACGCAAATCAGGTGATGGTGATGATGAGGCGAGGGTTGATTAATCTCGTAGCGCTTCTGACCCTCAGCCAATTCCAATTCGCGCAAGATCCCCATACGCGCCATGAGCTTGAGGTTCCGATAAATTGTCGAGAGGCTGACCTTTTCTCCCTCATCGGCCAAGACATCACGCAGATCCTCTGCGCTCAAATGTTCTCCCCTAGGAAGATTCTGAAACGTCTGCAGAATCGTCTCCCGTTGAGGAGTCATGCGCCATCCTCGTTCATTCAGTTCAGCCTTCAACGCTGATGCTGTATAAGCAGCCATGACTCCGCCTCTCAATAACGTTGCTCTATTGATAATAGTAGCGAGTAAACTTGAAAATTTGCAAGAGTATCTTCTTATTGAGAATTTTTCCCGACTTATTTAGTGGTAACCCATTGTTTACTCAGTCAATTACGCTACTCATAGAGTTGATAAGTTAAAAATATTATTTGAAAGCGATCGTAAATTGTTGTTTATGCCTTTCAGGGCTGGGTTGCGATCCCCAGCTGAATATTCTCTAACGTTCGGAGGCGATCCATCACCGCCACGACCTGTCCATGGGAGACCGCCTCATCAGCACGAATAATCACCAATAGGGGACGATCA
Organism: Leptolyngbyaceae cyanobacterium; assembly: GCA_050330865.1. Lineage (GTDB taxonomy): Bacteria > Cyanobacteriota > Cyanobacteriia > Phormidesmidales > Phormidesmidaceae > SIO1E4. The sequence continues at coordinate 4,131 of JBHJHM010000173.1, read as the reverse complement.
CCAATCCGACGGGCCTGAACTTGCGTCGGTAATGTCTCTAGCGTGGTTGCTTCATTCCCCAGCTGCAGACTCCCATTGGTAGCCAGCGAGAGCGTCAGTGTATGCTGCTTCAGCTGACTTTCACTCGTAGCGGCACTGGGCAAATTAACGGGTAGTCCTTCAGCACGAGTCAGAAAAAGGCTAGAGAGAATAAAAAAGACCAATATGACAAAGATGACATCAATCATCGGCACAATATTGATCTGTGGGGATGATTCGGGCTCGTCAGGCAAGCGCATACAGAAGAATTCCTGAACTCAGCTGGATGTTGCGTCACACAACGTGTGCTCTTTCCTAATTCTCGCTGTAAACGCTACCGATCCATCAGCCCCATGACATGTCACGGGGCTGCATGATTTCTTTTTGTAGCTGTAACTGAGAGAACTGGTATTACTGTAGGCCTTACGTTTTTCCACTAACAAAGCCTATCGCAATCAGGCAATTAGGAATGCAAACCCCTGTCGATCCCACCTTCAGAAGGCTATGCTGTGAAAGATTTTCATCAACTAGGCCTAGACGACAGGTGAGCCGTTATGTCATCCTCCAGTGCCAGTGAATCCCGTTGCTTCGACCTTGAGACTTATGTAGATCAGACGGCAAGCTTACTAGGGCTGACAATCCCGCCTGAGATTCGCCCAAGCGTGATTGAGAACTTCGAGCGCGTTATCGCGATCGCTCAACCTGTTCTAGATTTTGAACTGCCTGATTCCTTAGAGCCAGCTCCCACCTTCGAACCGTAGATGCGGCACCAAAGCAGCAAACAAACCACCCAAGATTTCCTGCGCTGAAGGCTTCAAATACGGCGAGTGAGCGTTTTGCCGTGAGTGTCTGTGCCGCAAGTGCGAAGAATAGCAAATTTCTTAGCCAATGCTTGCATTGAAGGCGTTCTCTTAGGACAGGGCCGCCACTCTTTAGGGTTATCGTAAGCATAATAGGCCTCGATACCATCAATGCCTTGTTTTACAGCTTCTGGCACGAGGTCTTCTGGCGATCGGCGATAGCGACAGGGATGCGCTAATACTGCTAAACCTCCCGCCTTCTGAATAGCTTGAATCACATTTTCTGCAAGTTGGGCATTTCCCCTAGGAGAGCTTTTTTGCAAATAAGGTTGAATGGCCCTGTGATCTGGATTGAACGCATAACCCAGAATATGAACCTCCACATTCGAGAGCGTAGAAGTAATTTCAACCCCTGTCCACAATCGAGGTAAACAAACACGTCGTTGCTTCCCGATAGGAGATGGATGGCGCCATTGCCAATCCTCTAAATGCCGCTTAGCGTTCCAGTAGCCCTTGACCGTATGGTGATCCGTAATCGCAAACTCTCTCAGCCCCAATTGAATAGCCTGCTCTACCAGCACCTTCGAACACAGCTGCCCATCAGAATTGTTCGTGTGCATATGAAAGTTGTACACACTTGGGCAACTAAATTCGTCCACCGTTTCGAAGATACTTCGAAGTTCTAGAGCATCACTCACTGACGCCCTAGCCGAAGCTTTTAGCTGGGCAGGGCTACTTATCATGTTTCTTCCCCTGATTGGGTTTAGCACTAATTGTTTTTATATATCTAATATAGCTGCCGAAAAAAATTTGCGTTCAATGGATTTTGATGTCTTTTCAGTAAAAAAGGGACGAAAGGCTAGCGAATAAAGCAAGAGAAGGGCCAGCGCTTATTTTATCGTGAACACTAAAAGCTAACTTTGGGCTCCCTGAACCAACACTGGAGAAGTCACAGCTGAAGCACAGGTTTGCAGCAAATCTTCTGCAGCAGCAACTTCTAGGTCTTGATTTAGCCACATCAAAGTAGCTTGGTGTATTCGATTTTGCATCAGGGTCACAAGTGAGCAATTGCGCAAGCAGGTGGATCCTGTTTTGATAATGCGGGGAACACAGGCCGCATTGAGGTAGACGGTTCCGCTTTCCCCGATTGTCAGCCGCTCCCTTGGCATGTCTTTGCGATGACGTAAAGTATGGTGCATGTGACCAAACGTAACCAATGGTACGGCTTTGCCAATCTGTCGAGCATAGGCGATCGCCTCAGTTAAATCGGGATCGCCAAAATCACCGCCGATAGGTTGCCAGTCTTTACCACAGATTGATTCGGGGCGGTTACCCAGTCCTGTTGGACCACAGTGTCCAACGAACAAGAGCGTATTGTGAGCAGCTGTGTTAACAGCCTCTTTTATGCGGGTCACAGACTCTTCAAAGTTGTGGACCCCAAAACGCTCGCGATAGAACGTTTTAGTTTTCCACTCTGGGCCTCCCCAACTGAAAGGCCGTCCCCCTACAACAGTCAGACCTAGTGCTGGAAAATCTAGCTTGCCATACCCTACATGCGCTTCATCCAGCAAGTTCAACTGAGTCTGTACCCAATCTTCAGTCGCGCGATCATAGGGGCATTTCTTCCGTCCCCATGGGGTTGCTGAGTACCATGCATCGTGGTTCCCAAAGATAGCGGCCTTGGGGATGTCAAGCGCGGCAATCGAGCGAACAACCTCAACTGCCTCATTGCCAAAATCGCCTACAAACAGCACTAAATCTACCTGTAGGCTGTGCAGCATCACTGCATCCTGGTCATCCCACTGGTCATGAACATCACCGATAATTGCAATCCGCAGCGCCTTTCCTTGAATCGATGTGTCCACCATGTTCTCTCGGTTGAGTTCTTATGAATAGGATAAGGGGAGTGGGGGAGTAATGGGGTAGACGCATAGGAGAGTGAAGGGGGATGGAGAAGAGAGAAGGGAAAAGGAGAAAGGAGTGATGAGGGAAGGGAGTGATGGGATAGGGGTAAAAGGTAAGGGTGAAGGGTAAAAGGGCGGAGTTCTGAGTTCTCAGTTTTGATTTTTGAATTGAACTCAGAACTCAGCACTTAAAACTCAGAACTATAACCATCAACCATCAACCATTAACAAAGAACCAATTCCCAACAACCAAAAACCAACAACGAACTACGATTATGAAAGTGTTGCTCCTGGGTGGGTTTAACAATGACGGCGCTAATTCTCTTCTCCGATCTGGATGGCACTTTACTAAACGGTGAAACCTATTCTTATGATGCAGCCGTGCCCGTGATTGAACAGTTGAAACGTCAGAGAATTCCAGTAATTCCAGTAACGAGCAAGACCCGTGCTGAGGTGGAGACATTAATTCAGGAAGTAGGACTGACCGATCCCTTTGTGACGGAAAACGGCAGCGCTATCTTTATTCCACGGGATACCTGCCCATTTGAACTGCCGGCGGGAGAGGACGATGGTCCGTATCGAGTCTTGCAGCTAGGCGTGGCCTACGTGATGGCGCGAGCTGGATTGAAGGCGATCGCCCAGGAAATTGGACGTCCTTTGAAAGGATTTGGCGATTTATCGATTGAACAGATCCAGCAGCTCACAGGGCTGGATGCCAAAGATGCTCAGCAGGCCAAGATGCGTGAGTTCACCGAGCCCTTTTTAACGCCTAAAAATACGATGCCGGAAAAGTTGGCAGCGGCAGCAGGTGAGATGGGGTTTCGAGTGGTAGTGGGCGATCGCTTCTCACATCTGATTGGGATAGAAGCGGGCAAAGGTGCTGCTGTTCACCAACTCGTATCGCTATATGCCCCAACGTTTTCTGAAGGAGAACCAATTGTCACGGTTGGTTTAGGTAACAGCCCGAATGACCTCGATATGCTGGAAAACGTAGACCGCTCAATTGTGTTGCCGGGAGCCTCGGGACCTCATCCTAGACTCGCAGATCGGGGTTGGCAAATTGCACCAGAACCGGCTCCTGAGGGATGGGCGATCGCAGTCAATCAAGTTCTCGAATCCTTGCAGTAAATGAAAGGGTGGAAGGGTAAAGGGTAGAAGGGTAAAGGGTGGAAGGGTAAAAGGGTAAAGGGGAGTTATGAGTTCTCAGTTTTGATTTTTGAATTGAACTCAGAACTCAGCACTTAAAACTCAGAACTCTGACAATCAACCGGGAGCACGTCACTTTCTACGTAGAAAAATACTGGTCAGGAGAGAGGTCATCATTTAGGTAAGCGCAACGATGAGCCAAAACTTGTGGTACCCGTTCAGCTTCCCAGGAAGCCCCGGCGAGCTTGGTGCGCTGGTTAATC
>JBHJHM010000172.1:0-31329 GCA_050330865.1 Leptolyngbyaceae cyanobacterium | reverse complement strand
GGGACTATCAAAGGCTAAACCCATTGATGCATAAGGATTACACGCTCTTCAACCCCTTTAGGGGTTTGAGTCAGTGAGCCCTGACACTTTCAGTGCAGGGCGGTGTTTAGCGGTTTCCCGGCCAAGTGCAAGATCTGAGATATATGGGTTCTTCGTTCTTTTTTCTCCGCAGGGAGTTGATCGTTGATCATCAGTCTCACATCATCGAGGTGGCACGAGCTACAAACTATCGACTCAGAACCAAGACCCCCATTCGCCTGCATACTCTTTTTTCCTAGTAGGTAATTTTCGGCGACTGATATCCCTTAGGCTCGATATGAATGGTGGTACGGGCCGGTCCATACTTCTCGTCGAGGACTTTCTCAACCTGCTCAGTGATTTTGTGGGCCTTTTCCAAGTCATAGGGCTCCACAATCAGGTGCATATCGATAAACACCTGCCGACCCAGCACCCCTCGCGATGCAATTTCGTGGCAATTGATGACTCCAGGTACCTGCATCACAGTCATATGAATGGCTTCTGGCGCAATCGCCATCTCATCGACTAGCCAAGGTAAATTTTCTCGTAAAACCTGCCAGCCACTTTTGAATACCAAAAGCGCCACTGGAAGCGCCAGTGCAATATCGAGCCAGTGCCACCCCAGCCAGACCCCAACTAAACCTCCCAGAACTGTGATGGTGATCCAGACATCACTCATGGTGTGATGGGCATCAGCAATCAAAATTTTGCTATGCAGCCGTCGTCCCATTGAGCGCTCGTAAAAAGCTACGCCAATATTGATACCGAGGACAGCTAGCATGATCCAGAGCGCGATCGCTGACAGGTTGATGGGGTCGCTGCCATTGATCAATCGCTCTACAGCATTTTTGAGGATTTCAAAACAAGCAATGCCCAAGAAGGCAGCGATGCCCAATGCCCCAACCGCCTCATATTTTTGGTGCCCATAAGGATGATCACGATCAGGCTGTGGTGAGGCGAGCTGATTCGTGACCAGGGCCAGCACGTTGTTAGCGCTGTCGGTCACACTGTGGAGGGTATCTGCCAACAGACTCAGCGATCCTGTCCAAAATCCAACTAAGAGCTTTAGTCCTGCAACTAGCAAGTTGAGCAGTAATGTGATCACCAGAACTCGCCGTACGGCACTTCGATAATCAGCGCTGGCAGCGCTGGAGGGCTGGTCAGGAGGATGAATGTGAAAATGTAAAGCCACGCAACTCGATGAACGATTGAACAACTGCAGCGACTCGCACCATTGCCTCACCTCATACGCAATCCTGTTTACTTGTCCCATTATCGAAGGGGCAAGCCTTGCGCCCCTACAGTCCCTATTCACTTCGAATAGGGGCTATTGAACACGGATTTGTCAAACACCTACGAGGACTCTGTCGGGTTCGCCTAAGCAGATACCCATGGCTCTGGCTGTTCTTACCAGCGTACCCTGAGGGTCAACCGCTTCATAATGAGCGATCGCACTTTTGATAGGAACATCTACTACCCGACGATTTTGCCAACTGACCATGCGATCAAAGCGCCCTTGGGCAATCAAATCAGTAGCTGCAACTCCAAATGCGGTAGCTGTAAGACGATCCAACGGTGAGGGAATGCCGCCCCGCTGAATGTGCCCTAGAACCGTGACCCGAGTCTCAGCCTCAATGCGGGCAAAGATTTCGTCTGCCAGATACTGTCCAATCCCCCCCAAACGATGCTGACCCATGCCATGATTCTGAGTGACTTTTTCTCCAGACTCCATACAGACAGCCTCAGCTACGACCACCTTGGCATAGCTGCGTCCCTGTTGCTGTAAGGACTGAATATGGTTGCAGATCACCTCCAGCGAATACTGAATTTCAGGAATCAGAATGATGTCAGCTCCACCCGCAATTCCGGCGCTGATAGCAATGTGTCCAGCGTCACGGCCCATCACTTCTAAAATCATGACGCGCGAATGGCTAGCCGCGGTGAAATGCAACCGATCCAAGGCTTCAGTCGCAATATTCACAGCCGTGTCAAAACCGATCGCGCGTTCGGTACTACCCAGGTCGTTATCAATCGTTTTAGGAATAGCTACCAGCTTGATACCCCCTTGCTGAGCCAGCCGTCTCAGAATTGCTAGGCTACCGTCGCCACCTACCCCAATTAGAGCATCTAACCCAAGCTGATAATAGCCTTCGATAATTTCCTCAGAGCGATCGCAAAGGGTGCCATCGGACATCGGAAATGCAAACGGATTGCCCTTGTTGGTGGTTCCTAGAACCGTGCCACCAGTTGTCAGCATCGAGTAGGTATCGTTGAGTTCCAAATGTTTGACCTGAGGAGGTCGTTCTAGTAGCCCTCGCGTCGCGCACAAAATGCCATACACATCCCATCCGTAGGTACCAATGGCTCGGTGAATCACAGCTCGGATCGCGGGGTTCAAGCCAGCACAGTCACCACCGCTAGTCAAAATCCCGATACGCTTAATATTTGCCATAACGTCGTACTCTAGCCCTCAGTTTCACCATCGGTCACCTCACCAACACCGTCTTGAATACAGAAAAGATTCCTCGAGGACAACCTTTTCGTAATAATCAACAAAACAAAGTCACATTCAATTAAAAAAACTAGGTGAATCCGAATGCTTAACTGGGAATCAGCTTTCAAAATCAATAGAACTATGTATAAGGTTATCTGTTCATGTAGAAATCTAAATTGCCAGGTGCATTGCTACTCGCTAGTAAAGCAATGTCTTTAAAGCGATAGGACTACATACCCCCTCACTGTTTTCAATTGCTCTAGTCCTCGCGTACGCCATTACGCCCCTTAAGCTGCTCAAAATCTAAGTTTTTCAAAGATTGCAGGCGCATCAAAATATTGAAAGCTAAACTACGGCTGCTAGCGAGCTACCTCGGCTCAAAATGGCTCTTTACACGAACTGATACAGAGAACCTCACATGAAAATTCCCTCTAAAACTATGAGCTTGTCCCTCTCTTTGGGAGTGCTCTTTGCCGGTTTTGGGTCAGCCGCACAACCGGCGATCGCCCAACTTCTGTATCCGCCTGCGAGCGACCAAGGAGCCATTTCAGTGACTGGGCAAGGACGGGCAAGCGTTTCTGCTGATGTTGCTCGTCTTGAGGTACTGCTGACAAACTACGATCCCGATGCTCCTTATCCGTACGATTTTCCAATCACAGAAGAGTTCCCAGCCGAACCTCTGCCAGAACCACCCCCAATTACACGCCTTAGTTTGCAAGGTCTGGTCGAGGCACTGACGGCTGCGGGCGTGCCAGAGTCTGCCATTCGAGTCAACATCAATGTTGTGGACGCCCAGCCCTATTACTACTATGGAACCGGTGACTCGTTAGTGGTTAATCTTGAAGATCCCACTCGTGATCGCGTCAACGAGCTGGTTCAAATCATTAACGACGCTTTGGTCGGACAGACGCCGGAGCAAACTATCTTTGTTGATCGTCTGTATGTGGATTATGCCATTGCCGAGTGTGCCGCAATCGAGCAGGCTGCTTATAGCGATGCTATGGCTGACGCGCAGCTGCGGGCTGAGGCGATCGCCGATTCAATGGCTGTCTCTTTATCCGGCTCTCCCTCCGTTGCCGAATTACCTTTTTTGGGCCGTTTACTAGCCCCCTGCAATGAAGAAAAGGATTTGGTTGCAGCGCTTTTCTATGGTTCTGAGCCTAGCTTTTACGATCCAGAAGCCCCTGCAGAAGTTACGGTTTATCGAGAGTTAATGGTGACCTATTCGGTTGATTGAAGAATCACTGGGAAGAGGAAGGCTGCAAACGGTATCTCTCGTAACTTCCTTATGAAACTTCATCCTTTTTCTCATCGAAGAAAGCTTACGAAAGAGTCCTTCTTTTTTCCTAAGTTGGACAATTTGAAACGACGAAACTACATCCGATTTGAAAACTGAAGCTTTCCCTAGAGCAAAATCGGGACTCTGAATATCGCCAAGGCATCAATCAATCTTAAGGACATTACCCGATAGGATTGACCTTGGGGCGTTAGGTCTTACACCTTGATGCCAACCTAACAGAGTGTCTTCCTTTGGAAGATCGCTTGGATACATTTTTGTTTTGGACGATACTGGAAGTCATCTTGATTTGAACGAGGCTGCATCTTTCAGAGTGATTGTTTTGGCTAGACACCATAAATACAAAAATCATCAGTACTGAGAAGGGGCATGATGTGTTTTCTATAAAAAGAATGAGTATTAACACTCATCGATAAGCTTTAAGCAAACTCTAATTTTTCACTGCTAGCGGGGCGATAATCTTTAGCTGATATAAAGAGTTCTTGGCTTTTTGAATGCACTTTTTAATATGGTTCGCAGGTGCAACAGGCACCTGTTTAGATGACGACTGATTTGCCCCTGGTCGCACTATTGCTGATGGCTACACAGCTGGGAGGCTTGCATGGTTGGAGATTACCAACCCTCTTCGGAACATACGTTGGACCGTGACTGCACTACCTTGTCACGTCATGTCCTGCAACAACTTCAGAGTTTTGACCCCGAAGCTCAAGATTTGAGTGCCTTGATGAATCGCATTGCGCTAGCGGGTAAGCTGATTGCCCGCCGTCTATCTCGCTCAGGGTTGGTTGAAGACGCACTGGGCTTTACTGGCCGCACCAATGTGCAGGGTGAAGCCGTTAAGAAGATGGATGTCTTTGCCAATGATGTTTTTATTTCTGTCTTTAAGCAAAGCGGATTGGTATGTCGTTTGGCGTCTGAAGAAATGGACAAGCCATACTACATTCCAGAAAATTGCCCCATTGGCCGCTACACCCTGCTTTATGACCCAATTGATGGGTCTTCAAACGTGGATATCAACTTGAATGTTGGGTCCATTTTTGCCATTCGTCGTCAGACGGGTGATGATCTTGATCAATCGGCAGCTGATTTACTGCAAGCAGGCCGCGATCATCAGTTGGCAGCTGGATACATCTTGTACGGACCAACGACAGTGTTGGTCTATTCTATTGGGCGAGGTGTTCATTCCTTTACTCTCGATCCGAGCCTAGGTGAGTTCATCCTGGCAGCTGAAAATATTCGCATACCGGAGCATGGCCCCAACTACAGTGTGAACGAAGGTAATTTTTGGCAGTGGGATGATTCGATCCGCGATTTTATTCGTTATGTCCATCGCCACGAAGGGTATTCTTCCCGCTACAGCGGTGCTCTGGTAGGCGATTTTCATCGAATTTTGAATCAGGGTGGGGTCTTTCTCTATCCAGGAACCAACAAAAAGCCCCATGGCAAGCTACGCCTCCTCTACGAGACGGCTCCTTTAGCGTTCCTGATTGAGCAAGCAGGGGGTAAAGCCAGTACTGGAACTGCACCATTATTGGACGTCGTGCCGACCGAACTGCATCAGCGTACCCCCGTTGTCATTGGCAGTTCAGAAGACGTCAATTTGGTGGAATCGTTTATTCGCGAGCGGATTCGCGAACAAGATTCGCTAGCAGTTCCTTAGGGCTCAAACCTAACCGTTTTTGTTGGAAGCAGGGGCACGAGCCTAATCACTAAATCCTTAATTCGCAAACAACCCAACTAGGAGATTTTTATGGCTACAGCTGCAGACAGTCCGATTCTGCATTTGAAAGAATATGGCCAGAGTGTCTGGATGGATAATCTCAGCCGTGACATTCTGCAATCTGGTGAACTTGAGAAGCTGATTGAGAGCCGCGATGTGCACGGCATTACTTCTAATCCTGCAATCTTTGAGAAAGCGATCGCTGGGAACGCTATCTACGACCAGGATATTGAAGCCGGTATCCGGGCGGGTAAGTCTGTTGATGAGATTTACGAAGCGCTCGTTTTTGATGACATTCGCAAAGCTTGTGATGTCCTGATGCCAATTTACCGAGCTAGCAGTGGCGTCGATGGCTACGTCAGCCTGGAAGTGCCTCCCAGTATGGCACGCGACACCGAAAGCACCCTCCGTGAAGCTCGGCGTTATTTCCAGACGCTTGAGCGTCCCAACCTGATGATCAAAATCCCTGGTACGCCTGAAGGATTGCCAGCGGTTGAAGCCGCTATTCGCGACGGCATCAACGTCAACGTAACACTGTTGTTCTCAGTCCAGAGCTACATCGATACCGCTTGGGCTTACATTCGGGGACTGGAAGCCCGTGCTGAAGCTGGCCAAGATGTTCGCAATATTGCTTCTGTGGCGAGCTTTTTCCTCAGTCGCATCGATAGCAAGGTTGATAAGCTTATCGATAGGCTAGCTGCAAACGCGGATGACGCAACGGTTCAGGCTCAACTTGCAGCGGCTAAGGGTAAAGTTGCGATCGCGAATGCGAAGCTGGCTTATCAGGAATACAAGAAGATTATCGAGAGCGATCGTTGGCAGGCACTCGCTGCGAAGGGAGCCCGCGTGCAGCGGCTGCTATGGGCCAGCACCAGCACTAAGAATCCTGAGTACAGCGATGTCATGTACGTCGATGAGCTGATTGGCCCCGATACTGTTAACACCCTGCCCCCTAACACGATCGAAGCTTGTGCTGATCACTGCGACGTCGCTAGCCGTATCGAAACAGATGTAGAAGCTGCACAGCAAATCATTGCTACGCTGCCAGAACTCGGCATCAATCTCGATCAGGTCATGGACGAATTGCTGGAAGAGGGCATTGACAAATTCGTGAAGCCGTTCGACACACTCATGGATTCCCTAGTGACGAAAGTGAAGCAGTTGTCGCCCGCTTAAAAGTGGAAGAGTGGACGGGTAGAAGGGTAAGCGGGTGATTGAGCCAGGGGATTGGTAATAGCTAATAAAACCGTGAGCTAACCCTTTTACCCTTTCCCTTTTACCCTCTGTCCATCCACCGTATTCCCTCCGGTAAGGCTTCGCTCACGGCGAAGCCCTTCTATCCCATCCACCCTCCTACTCCCCTTACCCACTCCCTCACCATGGTTACTCTGCTCGACAATCCTCTCCGCGTTGGTCTACAGCAAGACCGTATTCCTGAACCGCAGATTCTCATTATCTTCGGAGCCTCCGGCGACTTAACTCATCGTAAGTTGGTGCCAGCACTTTATCAGATGAAGCGTGAGCGGCGTTTGCCACCGGAGTTGACGATTGTCGGCGTAGCTCGACGAGACTGGAGCCATGATTTCTTTCGGCAGCATCTTCGTGAAGGGGTAGAACAATTTGGCGGAGGTTTGGGTAATGAGGCTGTCTGGAATAACTTTGCCAATGGTCTGTTCTATTGCTCTGGCAATATCGATCAGCCTGAAAGTTATCACAAGCTCAAGGCATTCTTGGCTGAGCTAGACGAAAAACGTGGCACTCGTGGCAATCGGGTATTTTACTTGTCGGTAGCGCCTCGCTTTTTTGGTGAAGCGGCTGAGCAATTAGGCGCTGCTGGTATGCTGGCAGATCCAACCAAGCAACGTCTCGTCATTGAGAAGCCGTTTGGTAAAGATATTGGCACCGCTCGAGTATTGAATCGGGTTGTGCAGCAGGTTTGCCGCGAGGAGCAAATCTACCGCATTGACCATTACCTAGGTAAGGAAACAGTTCAGAATCTGATGGTGTTTCGCTTCGCAAACGCCATTTTTGAGCCTCTGTGGAATCGCCAGTTTGTGGATCATGTGCAAATCACCGTAGCTGAGACTGTCGGATTAGAAGGACGGGCAGGCTATTACGAGACGGCAGGGGCTCTGCGCGACATGGTGCAAAATCACTTGATGCAGCTCTTCTGTCTGACGGCGATGGAAGCACCCAACTCTCTAGATGCTGACAGTATCCGTAACGAAAAAGTTAAGGTTTTGCAGGTAACCCATTTAGCAGATCCCAATGATTTATCGCAGTGTGCTGTGCGCGGTCAGTATTCACCCGGTTGGATGAAAGGGGAGCAGGTACCCGGATATCGCGATGAAGATGGCGCTAGCGATGAGTCCACAACACCTACCTACGCTGGGCTAAAGCTGATGGTCGACAACTGGCGCTGGAAAGGGGTGCCCTTCTACATGCGAACTGGGAAGCGGATGCCCAAGAAGGTATCAGAAATTTCCATTCACTTTAAGGAAGTGCCCTATATGATGTTTCAGTCGGCAGCCAAGCAGCTCAGCCACAATGTGCTAGCACTGCGGATTCAGCCGAATGAAGGCATCGCTATGCGCTTCGAGGTGAAGACCCCCGGCAATTCATTACGGACACGATCAGTCGCGATGGATTTTCGGTATGATGCAGCGTTTGGCAAGGCGAATACTGATGCTTATGCTCGCCTGTTGGTCGACTGTATGCTGGGCGACCAGACTCTGTTTACCCGAGGTGATGAGGTAGAAGCCTCTTGGCGGATGCTAACGCCAGTGCTAGAAGCCTGGGATGCACCCGCCGATCCAGCTGTGATTCCTCTTTATGAGGCCGGAACGTGGGGGCCGGTAGAAGCTGAGCTTTTGTTGAATCGCGATCGCCGACGGTGGCGCAGACTCTAGCATCATTCTTAAGCTCACCTGAATCGCGATTAATTTCGATAGTATGTAGGCGATTCAAAAAAACTGCGTTCGATACAATTCTGCTCAATCTTCACGCTCATCAACTTAGCTGCCATGACTACAACACCCGTCGTTGCGCTCCAGAAGCCCAAAGACATTTCCATCGAGGAGATTGAAGACGAACTCCGTAATATATGGCGGAGTCAAGATGGTGGAACTACCGCTCCAGTTGCGACTCGGGCTACCACTTTCAGTATCGTCGTGTACGAACCTGATGAGTTTCAGCAGCTTTTAGCAGCGCTTGCTTTTTACAAGGGTGCGATCGATGGTCAGCACGGTCCTCAGACACGGGAGGCAGTAAGACAGGCCCAAATGGCTTATGGATTGCGCGTGACTGGGCGGGTGGATAGCTCAACATTGGCACGTTTGCGAAAGGAGTACGCTAGCCTACCGCCTCATCAGAAAGTATTCTCTAACCCGGACATGCGGGGATATGACTTAGGTGAGGCGATCGCAGCTTACAATCCCTGCCGTGTGATTACTCTTTGTCCTACCTTGGGCGACGATGCCGGTGTAACAGCACAGGTTTCAGCCTATTGTCCAGTGCAGAAGCGTAATGACACTAACTTGATTTGCTGCGAGTACATCACACTACGAGGTACTAAGGCAGCACTAGAGCGCGTTTCCGGAATTGTGTCTTCACTGATGATCGGTGATTTACCCAAGTTCGTTTGGTGGAAAGCAACCCCTAATCCCGAACAGGCGCTCTTTCGCAACTTGGCGGATACCAGCAACTGCCTGATTGTAGATTCCAGCTATTTCAGTGATGCTGAATCTGAACTCAACAAAATTCAAGAAATTACTGAATCTGGTAAGTACATTGCTGATCTCAACTGGCATCGTCTCTCCCCCTGGCAGGAACTGATGGCAGAGGCATTCGATCCTCCTGAACGACGCGATGCCCTTAAGGAAGTAGATCATATCAGCATTGACCATGAGCCAGGTAACGCTTCTCAGGGGCTTATGTTCTTGGGTTGGTTTGCAAGCCGTCTAGGCTGGACTCCCATGCGCTACGTTGATGAGGGAGGCGACTATGGTATTCGTAAGATCTACTTCGAGAGCGATTCTCAGAAGGAGATTGAAGCCGAGCTCGCCTCGATTCCAGTAGCCGATGTGGGTGAGGTTATTGGCGATCTAGTGGGTATTCGTTTGTCTTCTGGAAACCAGAAAGCAGACTGCTGTACCATCCTTTGTTCGGAGACCACAGGCTGTATGCGAATGGAGGCTGGTGGTGGAGCCCAAGCTTGCAGAGTAGAAGAAGTAAGTGCCATTTCTGACCAGCGAGCCGACTTAATTTTGGGGCAGCAACTCCAGCGCTGGGGTGAAGACATTCTCTATCAAGAGAGTCTGGCAATGGCCGATCAGATTCTACGGCTATGTCCGTAAGGCTGCCTCATAATGAAGCCGTACCTATTGCCGTGATTGCATGTTTGGAACCTTTCAACAAACAACCCTGCGCGTAGAAGTCAGCGCAACTGCAGCCGTTATTCGCGATAGCTTGCTCCAGCCTCGTCAGTTTAAGCAGTGGCAATGGCCCCAGACCTTTTCGGAAGGGTTACCTGATGTGCTAGAGATTGGTACGACTTTCACAAGTTATCTGGGGCCTGTCAAGGTTCAACACCAGGTGACCGATCTCTCACCCCAGAGTATCCGCCTTTTAGTGTGGGAAGGGGTAGACGGCTTTCATGAATGGTATTGGGGCAACGAATGGGTGCAGTCTCGCTTGGAAGGAGTTTCAGTAATTCCCCTTAACTTGGCACAAAGTGTTAACCTATGGCGGCTTCAGCGTTTTCTACAGCAACAGCAGATGCTCACCAAGGAAGCAGGATAGGGGTATTGTTGTTAACCCCTGTGGCTAATGCTCAGGTGCTCTATTGAGTGTTTATGAGTAATGGTTTGTTGGTAGTTGATGATTGAGGTAATGGTTGCTCAAATCAGCGACCGTGTATCGGTAAAAAAGCCCCTCAACCGTTGGCATGCGTGAATCTTCAAAGAGCGAGCCAGCGAGTTAATGAACCGACCGATTCTTCGGCTGTGTTCTTACCTCAACCGAAGCGCCATGAGAGGGTAGCCCTTCGGCTTCAGTAAGGCGAGCGATCGCGCTGGCTACTTGGTTTAATGCACTGGGCGAATACTGGATTAAGCTAGAGTGCTTCATAAAGGTTTCTGTGCTTAGAGCAGAAGCATAGCGCGCAGCGCCTGAGGTGGGAAGCGTGTGATTGGGACCCGCTAAATAATCACCCACGGCTTCAGGCGTTGAATGCCCTAAGAAGATGGCTCCAGCATGGCGAATCTGTTCGAGTAGCAGCCAGGGATTCTCAACCTCTAACTCCAAGTGCTCAGGCGCAAACTGGTTAGAAAGAGCGGTGGCAGCTTCCAACGTATCAACAACGATCGCGGCGCCATAATTAGCGATCGCTTTTTCGGTCAGTGTCTGTCGCGGATGATCTTGTAACTGCTGGGCAACTTCTCTAGCCACCTGTTCGGCCAGAGGTGCATCAGTCGTAATCAGAACTGCCGCTGCCATGGGATCGTGTTCTGCCTGTGCCAGCAAATCAGTTGCCACAAAGACCGGATCGGCTGTGTGGTCGGCAATGATCAATACTTCCGAAGGGCCTGCCAGCGAGTCAATGCCAACAGTCCCAAAGACTTGCTTCTTCGCTAAAGTGACATAAATGTTGCCAGGGCCCGTAATGATGTCTACTTTCGGGATGGTCGCTGTGCCATAGGCCAAGGCCCCAATAGCTTGAGCCCCGCCCACACGGTAGATCTCAGCGACACCAGCTTCCTGAGCGGCGACCAGAACGGCAGGGTTGATGGCTCCACCCTCACCTGGCGGCGTCACCATCACAATTTGCTCAACACCAGCCACCTTGGCTGGAACGGCATTCATCAACACAGTGCTAGGATAAGCAGCCCGCCCCCCTGGAACATAGAGCCCCGCTTTATCAACCGGAGCGTAACGCTTGCCAAGGACGATATCACCCTGAAAATCAACCCAGCTACGAGGTACCCGCTGACGGTGAAAATCCTGAATATTTTGATGCGCTAGGCGAATCGCATCAATTAATTCCTTAGAAACCTGCTGATAAGCTGCATCAACCTCAGAACCGCGGACTCGTAGCCTATCTACCGAAATCGTTTGATTATCAAAATCAGCGGTGTACTGCAGCACAGCTTCATCGCCCTGGCGCTGTACGGCTTGCAAGATTTCCCGAACGGTTGCCTCTTTATGAAAAACCTGATCGTCGTGGGTACGGTTGCAAATACGCTGCAGCTCTACTTGAGCGTCAGTTAGCTGGTTGATAATGCGCAGCATTGGGCACAAAACCTGACTTAATGAGCGGTAAAGCCTAACTAGCCAAGAGCACTAAGCTCTCTGCCTGAGCTTGCTGTGAGGCAAACACCCCAACTGTCTTATAGCTTAACGCGATATTAACTGCCTACTCCGAAGTTTTTGAACACTTTCAAAAATAAATGCTATGATACTCTATCTGATTAGTTCTCCCATTTCCAGCTAGGATACCTGTGGCAAACATCAAGTCTGCAATCAAGCGTGTTCAGATAGCGGAACGGAATCGTCTCCGCAATCGTTCTTACAAGTCGGCCATCAAAACGCATACAAAGCGTTATCTTGTAGCCCTGAACGACTACTCTGCTAATCCTGGACCAGAGACTATGGCTCTGGCTCAGCAAGAGCTGTCGGCAACCTTCAGCAAAATCGACAAAGCAGTCAAACGGGGTGTTTATCATAAGAATGCAGGTGGTCGCCGCAAATCGAAACTGAGTAAAGCCTTGAAGCAGGCTGAATCAAAGTTTGCAGAAGCCACCTAAGTTTGGCCCATTGTAAGGATTGCCAGATGCAGTTAGTTGATACTCATGTTCACATCAACTTTAAGACGTTTCGTCCTGATCTGGATGAGATAGCAGATGCATGGCGTCAGGCAGGTGTTGTTCATCTGGTCCACTCCTGTGTTGAGCCGTCTGAGTTCGAAGAAATTCAGGCAATTGCTGATCGCTACCCCGAGGTTTCTATCTCGGTAGGGCTGCACCCACTGGATATGGATAAGTGGACCTCCCAGACTGCTGAACAGATTGAGGCTTGTGCACAATCGGATGCACGTACAGTAGCAATTGGTGAAACGGGACTGGATTTTTACAAGGCCGATGACCAGGAGATTCAGAAGACGGCTTTTCGGCAACAGCTAGAAATTGCGCATCGGCTGAGTCTTCCCGTCATTGTCCATTGCCGTGACGCTGCTGCTGAAGCTGCTCAGCTGATACAAGCTTTTCAGGCAAACTGCGGTCCTGTATCAGGCGTAATGCACTGCTGGGCTGGGACACCTGAAGAAACCAGGCTGTTCTTGGATCTGGGTTTTTATATCAGTTTCAGTGGGATTGTCACTTTTAAAGACGCGCATCTTGTTAAGGCATCGGCTCAATACGTTCCGCCTGAGCGGCTCTTGGTTGAGACCGATTGTCCCTTTCTGACACCAGAACCTCGACGCAAAGAGCGTCGAAATCAACCGGCTAACGTTCTCCACGTAGCAACGTATCTAGCCAAGCTACGGAACGAACCCATAGAGAAGCTGGCATGGCAGACTACCTGTAATGCGGTCAAGCTATTCAAGCTGCCTATTGCACCATCGAGCGAAGCAGCCTTCGCAACCGTTCCGACTATCGCCAATATTCCGGCGAGTTAGTGGGTTCCGAGCCTTCTGGGTTGACAGTGTTGACAAAATACTCAAATTAAGCTCTTTTTGTTAAGCTTGTCAGCGATATGAGGTGTAAACTGTTTTCTGAAGGGTGTTGGCTCAACTATAAGAAAGTAGTCATGTCAAGTGTTACACAAAGAGACTTCAGATCTTAATTACATATTCAACCCCAGCTTTAATTCTGTTTTGTTCAACATTGTGGCTTGAGGACCAAGTTTGAGTTCAAGAATGAGGTTGCGATGAAGATTGCTGTAGAGCTCGGAGCCTTGCTGCATCTGAGCTCCGAATCCGATTGTGATCTATATTCTGTGCGCGTTTACCGCCATCTGACTGAGTTTCTGTACCGAACGTAGGGTTTGTCCGCCTGAGGAGACGCATGACCGACCAAATCACCACGGTTTCCACCTTCGCTTTGCCTGACCTTGTCGAAATTCAGCGTTCTAGTTTTCGCTGGTTCCTTGAAGAGGGACTGATAGAAGAGCTGGATAGTTTCTCGCCGATTACTGATTATACGGGCAAGCTAGAGCTTCACTTTCTCGGTAAGGAGTACAAGCTCAAAAGCCCTAAATATATGGTGGACGAGGCGAAACGCCGGGACGCAACATATGCGGTGCAGATGTACGTACCTACTCGCCTAATCAACAAGGAAACAGGTGAGATTAAGGAGCAAGAAGTCTTTATTGGCGATCTGCCTCTAATGACTGATCGAGGCACATTCATTATCAATGGCGCTGAGCGAGTTATCGTAAACCAGATTGTTCGTAGCCCTGGAGTCTACTACAAGGCAGAGACCGATAAGAATGGGCGTCGTACTTACAATGCCAACCTGATCCCGAACCGAGGGGCCTGGTTGAAATTTGAAACAGACAAAAATGGCCTGGTTTGGGTCCGCATCGATAAGACTCGTAAACTGTCTGCTCAAGTATTATTAAAGGCTCTAGGACTCAGCGACGGCGAAATTTTTGATGCCCTGCGCCACCCTGAATATTTCCAGAAGACGATTGAGAAAGAAGGACAATTCAGCGAAGAAGAAGCTTTGCTAGAGCTGTATCGTAAGCTGCGTCCAGGGGAGCCTCCAACAGTCACTGGAGGGCAGCAGCTGCTAGAGTCCCGCTTCTTTGACCCAAAGCGATACGATCTAGGTCGGGTGGGGCGTCATAAGCTCAATCGTAAGCTGCGATTGAGTATCCCCGACACATTTAGAGTCCTAACGCCTCAAGACATCTTGGCGGCAGTAGACTATCTCATCAATCTAGAGTTTGATATCGGCGCAGTCGACGATATTGATCACTTAGGCAATCGACGCGTGCGATCTGTGGGCGAGCTGCTGCAGAACCAGGTGCGGGTGGGTTTGAATCGTTTAGAGCGCATCATTCGAGAACGAATGACGGTTTCTGACTCCGATTCTTTGACGCCGGCTTCGTTGGTGAATCCCAAGCCCCTCGTAGCAGCCATCAAGGAGTTCTTTGGTTCTAGCCAGCTCTCGCAGTTTATGGATCAAACTAACCCGCTGGCAGAGCTGACGCATAAGCGCCGTTTAAGTGCTCTTGGCCCAGGTGGCTTGACGCGTGAGCGAGCAGGCTTTGCGGTGCGTGACATTCACCCGTCGCACTATGGTCGTATCTGCCCGATTGAGACGCCGGAGGGTCCCAACGCAGGCTTGATTGGTTCTTTGGCAACGCATGGTCGGGTCAATGATTTCGGCTTTATTGAAACGCCCTTCTATCGAGTCGAGTACGGTCGAGTACGGCGCGATATTGCTGCCGTCTATATGACTGCCGATGAAGAAGATGACTTGAGAGTGGCAGCTGGCGATTTGCCGACCGATGCAGAGGGTAACATCCTGGGTGACATGGTTGCCGTCCGGTATCGCCAGGATTTCACAGCGACCCCCCCTGAGGAAGTCGACTTTGTCGCTGTCTCGCCGGTCCAGATTATCTCTGTAGCAACTTCGCTGATTCCTTTTTTGGAGCACGACGATGCGAACCGAGCCCTGATGGGATCGAACATGCAGCGTCAGGCGGTACCTTTACTCCGTCCCGAGCGGCCTCTCATTGGAACCGGTCTCGAAGCACAGGCAGCTCGCGATTCGGGCATGGTTATTGTTAGCCGGACGCCTGGGGAAGTCGTGTATGTCGATGCTGATCGAATCCGAGTTCGGGATCCTGAAGGAACCGTGCATCAATATCCTCTACAAAAGTATCAGCGCTCCAACCAAGACACCTGTTTGAATCAGCGTCCTTTAGTTTTTCTAGGCGATCGCATTCAAGCGGGACAGGTGCTAGCAGACGGCTCAGCAGCCGAGGGTGGTGAGATCGCTCTGGGCCAAAACGTGGTCGTTGCTTACATGCCATGGGAGGGCTACAACTATGAGGATGCGATTCTCATCAGTGAGCGCCTAGTGTATGACGACATCTACACCTCTATCCACATTGAGAAGTTTGAGATTGAGGCGCGGCAGACTAAACTAGGACCCGAGGAAATTACCCGTGAGATTCCCAACGTGGGTGAAGATGCCCTAAGGCAGTTGGATGAAACTGGCATTATCCGTATCGGTGCCTGGGTAGAATCGGGTGACATTTTAGTTGGCAAGGTCACACCGAAAGGCGAATCTGATCAGCCTCCAGAAGAAAAGCTGCTGCGGGCCATCTTTGGCGAGAAAGCTCGTGACGTTCGGGACAATTCCCTACGAGTTCCTAACGGTGAGAAAGGGCGTGTTGTAGACGTTCGCGTTTTCACCCGCGAACAGGGCGATGAACTGCCACCCGGAGCCAACATGGTGGTACGTGTCTATGTAGCTCAAAAGCGGAAGATTCAGGTGGGCGATAAGATGGCAGGTCGCCATGGCAACAAGGGAATTATTTCCCGCATTCTGCCTATCGAAGACATGCCCTATTTGCCTGACGGTCGGCCTATCGACATCGTCCTGAATCCTCTGGGTGTACCGTCCCGAATGAATGTAGGACAAGTATTTGAGTGCTTGCTAGGTTGGGCGGCGGAGAACCTAGACGTGCGCTTTAAGATCACGCCGTTTGACGAGATGTATGACAAGGAAGCGTCGCGCAATACCACACACGGGAAGCTCCAGGAGGCCAGCCACAGGCAGGGGCAACCATGGGTCTTTGATGCCGATGACCCTGGCAAAATTCAGCTTTACGATGGGCGCACTGGTGAGGCATTTGATCGTCCAGTGACGGTAGGCGTCGCTTACATGCTGAAACTGGTTCACTTGGTGGATGACAAGATTCACGCTCGCTCTACTGGACCTTACTCCTTGGTGACGCAGCAGCCCCTGGGTGGTAAAGCTCAACAGGGTGGTCAGCGCTTCGGTGAGATGGAAGTTTGGGCTCTGGAAGCCTTTGGTGCAGGCTACACCCTGCAGGAACTCTTAACGGTGAAGTCAGACGATATGCAGGGTCGTAACGAGGCCTTGAATGCGATTGTCAAAGGCAAGGCGATTCCCCGACCGGGTACTCCTGAGTCCTTCAAAGTCTTGATGCGTGAGCTGCAGTCTTTAGGACTCGACATTGCGGTGCATAAGGTTGAAACCCGCGAAGACGGAACAAGTCGCGATGTCGAAGTTGACCTTATGGCCGACTTGAACAGCCGTCGGACACCATCGCGCCCGACCTATGAGTCAATTACCACACCAGAGCCTGAAGAGGTCGTCGAAGAGTAACTCCGGCAAGGCTAGAGCCAAAGGGTGTCTAGCCCTCGATCCCGCCAAACCTCAAACACAATTGCAGAAGGAAAAAGCTGAGCATGCCTAAGCTAGAACAGCGATTTGATTACGTCAAAATCGGGATTGCTTCTCCCGAGCGAGTTCGTCAGTGGGGAGAGCGTACGCTGCCGAATGGGATGGTCGTAGGCGAGGTTACCAAGCCTGAGACGATTAATTATCGGACGCTTAAACCTGAAATGGACGGGCTTTTTTGTGAACGCATTTTTGGTCCCGCAAAAGATTGGGAGTGTCACTGTGGTAAGTACAAACGGGTGCGGCACCGGGGCATTGTTTGTGAACGCTGTGGTGTAGAAGTTACCGAGTCACGAGTGCGTCGTCACCGTATGGGCTACATCAAGCTCGCCGCTCCCGTTGCGCACGTATGGTATCTGAAGGGCATTCCCAGCTATATTGCGATTTTGCTTGATATGCCGCTGCGTGATGTTGAGCAAATCGTTTATTTCAACGCTTATGTGGTTCTCGATCCAGGAAATGCTGACAACCTTTCTTACAAGCAACTTCTGACAGAAGATCAGTGGATCGAGATTGAGGATCAGCTGTACGACGAAGATTCTCAGCTCGTTGGCGTTGAAGTTGGCATCGGAGCAGAAGCATTACAGCGGCTCCTGCAGGATCTCAACTTGGAGGAAGAGGCCGAAAAGCTGCGAGAGAACATTGCGGTTTCTAAGGGACAAAAGCGGGCCAAACTAATCAAACGACTTCGGGTGATTGACAATTTCATCGCGACGGGCTCCAAACCTGACTGGATGGTGCTTAACGTGATCCCAGTTATCCCGCCCGACTTGCGTCCTATGGTGCAGCTGGATGGTGGTCGATTCGCGACTTCTGATTTGAATGACCTTTACCGCCGCGTCATTAACCGCAACAATCGCTTGGCCCGGCTCCAGGAAATTCTCGCGCCGGAAATTATCGTCCGCAACGAAAAGCGGATGCTGCAAGAAGCTGTTGACGCGCTGATTGATAATGGTCGGCGGGGTCGGACAGTCGTAGGTGCAAATAATCGTCCTTTGAAGTCCCTCTCTGACATTATTGAAGGGAAGCAGGGGCGTTTTCGCCAAAACCTATTGGGCAAACGAGTTGATTACTCAGGTCGTTCTGTCATCGTGGTGGGTCCTAAGCTGAAAATTCACCAGTGCGGGCTACCCCGCGAAATGGCGATTGAGCTATTCCAGCCGTTTGTGATTCATCGCTTGATTCGTCAGGGTTTAGTAAACAACATCAAAGCAGCCAAAAAGCTAATTCAGCGGAATGATCCTAGTGTTTGGGACGTGCTGGAAGAGGTGATTGAGAGTCATCCCGTCATGCTGAACCGGGCACCCACGCTACACCGACTTGGGATTCAGGCCTTTGAACCAATCTTGGTGGAAGGACGGGCGATTCAGCTACATCCGCTAGTATGTCCGGCATTCAACGCCGACTTTGATGGTGACCAAATGGCGGTTCACGTGCCGTTGTCTTTAGAGGCTCAGTCAGAAGCTCGATTGCTGATGCTGGCCTCCAATAACATTCTGTCTCCAGCAACTGGGCGGCCTATTATCACGCCTAGTCAGGATATGGTGTTGGGCTGCTACTATCTAACGGCTGAGAATCCTTATCAGCAGAAAGGGGCAGGGCGTACCTTTGGGACAATGGAAGATGCGGTTCTGGCTTTTGAGCAGGGATTGATTGATCTTCACGCAGAGGTTTGGCTCCGATTCGATGGACCTGTGGAATCAGATGGAAAGGAAAAGCTGCTCGAAGAGACTAAAGATACGGATGGTACCGTTCGCCGTCTATATGACAAGCGTCGGACGCGAGAAGATGTCGATGGCCATTTGATTTCCCAATACATCAAAACTACAACAGGTCGAATCATCTACAACAAGGCAGTGCATGATGCCTTGGCTAGTTAGCGATACTCTTGGGACTAGCTTCGACGCTAGTCAAAGACAGCGCGGTCGATGACCTGAAATGTATCCGTTTTTTCCTCTATTGCAGAAGAGAAGTAAACCTGACGTCCGTGGAGAGTACGTAATGACAGAGCAAGGGTCTAATCAATCACCTATGGTATTTCGGAACAAGGTCATTGATAAGAAGCAGCTGAAGAAGTTGGTCGCTTGGTCGTTTGAAAAGTTTGGTACGGCTCGCACGGCTCAGATGGCTGACGAAATTAAAAACCTCGGGTTCCAGTATGCTACCCGAGCAGGTGTCTCTATTAGCGTGGAGGATCTGCAAGTGCCTGCAGTTAAGCGAGAACTGCTGGAAGCTGCTGATGAGGAGATCCGGGTTACGGAGGAACGCTATACCCGTGGCGAAATCACTGAGGTTGAGCGCTTTCAGAAAGTAATTGATACCTGGAACGGGACGAGTGAAGAACTGAAGAATCAGGTAGTCAAAAATTTCCGCGAAAATAACCCTCTTAACTCCGTCTACATGATGGCGTTCTCAGGGGCTCGGGGCAACATCTCTCAGGTACGCCAATTGGTCGGTATGCGTGGTTTGATGGCCAATCCACAGGGAGAGATTATTGACCAGCCCATTCGGACTAATTTCCGTGAAGGGCTTTCCGTTACTGAGTATGTAATTTCCTCCTACGGTGCCCGTAAAGGACTGGTGGATACGGCTCTGCGAACAGCAGATTCGGGTTATCTTACCCGGCGCCTGGTCGATGTGTCACAGGACGTGATTATTCGGGAAAACGACTGTGGAACGGAACGAGGTATTCCGCTCAGAAGCATGGTCGCGGGGGAACGAGTTCTTATTCCGTTATCTGATCGCTTGCTGGGTCGGGTTTTGGCAAGAGATGCTGTACATCCTAAGACCGGCGAGGTATTGGCTCAGCGCAATGACTCGCTATCGGAAGCAGCAGCAGAGGCCCTTTGTGATGCAGGCGTTGAAGAGGTCGTCGTTCGTTCGGCATTAACCTGTGAAGCGACGCGTTCTGTTTGTCGCTATTGTTATGGATGGAGCCTAGCCCACTCCGAAATGGTTGATTTGGGTGAAGCGGTTGGTATTATCGCAGCTCAATCAATCGGTGAGCCGGGTACGCAGCTCACAATGCGGACGTTCCATACCGGTGGTACCTTCACAGGGGAAATGGCTCCTCAGATTCGTGCTAAGCATGAAGGTGTTGTCGAGCTGCCAGAGAGGTTCAAGAGCCGTGCCTTCCGGACTCGTCATGGGGAAGATGCTCTGCTCATTGAGGAAGCAACCAAAATCATCATTCAGGGTGACAAAGGTAAACAGTCCGATACTCTGCCCCAAGGGGCAATTATGTTTGTCAACCCAGGCGATCGCGTCACTGCTGAGCAGCTACTAGTAGAGTTACCGACCTCCAGCCGTGTGCGCAAAGTCACGGAGAAAGCGACGAAAGACGTAACCAGCGGATTGTCAGGCGAGGTCAAGTTTGCGGGGCTGGTGCAAGAAGAGAAAACCGATCGTCAGGGCAACACCACTCGTCTAGCTCAACGGGGCGGCTTGATCTGGGTTTTATCCGGTCAGGTTTACAATCTGCCTCCCAACGCTGAACCCGTCGTCAAGAATGGTGATGTCATTGACCGTGACGGTATCCTAGCGGAGACCCGTTTGGTCAGTGAGCGGGGAGGACTCGTGCGCCTGCCTCAGGCGGTCGAAGGTGAAGATGCCCGCGAAGTGGAAGTGATCACAGCCTCAGTACTGCTGGATCAATCCGAGATCAAGATGGAGAGTGGTCAGGCGGGTGAGCACTATGTAATTGAAACAGCAAATGGTCAGCGCTTCTCTTTGATTGCAACGCCTGGAACTAAGGTGTCTAGTGGTGGTGTCGTTGCCGAGCTAGAGGATACTCGGTATCACACCCATACGGGCGGCATGATTAAGTACTCAGGTGTCGAGACGGCCAAGAAAGGTAAGGGTAAGCAGGGCTACGAAGTAATTCAGGGTGGCACGCTGCTTTGGATCCCTGAGGAAACTCACGAAGTCAATAAAGATCTCTCGCTGCTGCTAGTCGAAGATGGACAGTTTGTGGAAGCTGGTACTGAGGTCGTGAAAGACATTTTCTGCCAGAGCAGTGGTGTCGTTGAGGTGACTCAGAAGAACGACATTCTGCGGGAAATTGTCGTCAAGCCTGGTGACTTACACATGGCGGACAACCCTGAAGCTGTTATGGAGCGCGATCGCACCATCATTCCCCCTGGCGAAGAAATCATGCCGGGGCTGACAACCTCTGCGCTGTCCTATCTGGAATACGTGGAATCACCCGAAGGGCCGGCTGTCTTACTGCGCCCAGTCGAAGAGTACACCGTATCGGATGAGCCACCTGTTCCTAGCCAAGATTCTGTAAGTGACTCAGGCAATAGTGATATTCGCCTCCGGGCCGTACAGCGAATTTCCTTCAAGGATGGCGATCGCGTCAAGTCGGTTGAAGGGCAAGAGCTATTGCGGACTCAGCTGGTGCTCGAAATTGGGGAAGAGTCTTCCCACCTAGAAGCTGATATTGAGCAGGTCGTAGACGAGAATGATCCCAACGTAATGCGTTTACAGTTGGTGATTCTGGAGTCCATTATTATCCGCCGCGATATCGTGGCGGACCAAACTCAAGGCAGTACGCTGACGCGACTTTGGGTTGAAGATGGCCAGCAAATCGAGCCTGGGGCAGTCGTAGCACGCACCGAGATTCAATGTAAAGAAGCAGGCGAAATTCGTGGTATTCGTGAAGGAATGGAAGCGATTCGCCGCATCTTGGTGGTGCGTGACGCTGACCGCTTCAAGGTAGACCTTGAGGGTAAGCAAGCGACGGTTGAAATCGGTGATTTGGTTGTTGCTGGGAGCGCAGTTGCCCCAGGAATTCACATTGACGAGTCAGGCCAGATCAGTGAAATAACTGCTACCCACGTTACACTGCGGATTGCCCGCCCTTACCGAGTGTCTACCGGAGCTGTTCTACACATCGAAGATGGTGACCTTGTACAGCGGGGTGATAACTTGGTGTTGCTAGTGTTTGAGCGAGCTAAGACTGGCGATATCATCCAGGGTCTACCGCGAATTGAAGAGCTCTTAGAAGCTCGTAAACCTAAGGAAGCCTGTGTTTTAGCTGAGCGTCCAGGAGCAGCCCAGGTCAGCTTTACCGATGATGAAGTGCCAGACATCAAAGTCGTTGAGTCTGATGGCGTCGTCACCGACTATCCCCTGAACCCTGGGCAGAATCTACTCATCAATGATGGTCAGCATGTCGAAGCAGCCGAGCCGCTAACGGACGGACCTGCCAATCCTCATCAGATTTTGGAAGTATTCTTTAAGTACTATATTTCCGAGGGGATTGGAACCCACGATGCAGCTATCAGAAGCCTGCAGAAGGTACAAACTCTCCTTGTGAATGAAGTTCAGTCAGTTTACCAGTCTCAGGGAGTTGATATTTCCGACAAACACATCGAAGTCATTGTTCGACAAATGACCTCCAAAGCTCGTATCGAGGACGGCGGGGATACTACCATGCTGCCAGGTGAGCTAATGGAAATCTATCAGATCGAGCAGGTGAATGAAGCGATGGCGATTACAGGGGGAGCTCCGGCTGAATATACGCCTGTGCTGCTAGGGATCACAAAAGCTTCGCTGAATACTGACAGCTTTATTTCGGCGGCAAGCTTCCAAGAGACGACCCGAGTCCTGACTGAAGCTGCCATTGAAGGAAAGTCTGACTGGCTGCGGGGTCTCAAAGAGAACGTAATTATTGGTCGATTGATTCCTGCCGGGACTGGATTCAATGCCTACGAAGAACCCGCTCCTGTAGAAGTTGATCCCAATGTTGGCTACGAGGGCGCGCTGATTGATGATGCGCTTGCTCGTGATGTTGTGTTGGATGACGAAACCGCTCGAACCTACGAGTTAGAAAGCGGTTTAGGCGTTCTCAACGATGAAGATGTTGTGGGTGGCCGTCCTCAAGAACCGGGTTTCGTCGACAACACGGGTAAGGCACCCTTGCCTAACGGAGCTCTCTTAGATGACGACCTGCTCATTGACGACAATACTGAGGCCCTGTAAGGGTGCGGTTGATAGGGGACGCGATAATCGCGTCTCCTGTTAAGGAGACATCATAATCCCATGGTGCGACGTGAATCTGTGACATTTTGGCGGGATCCTGTATTAGCCAATATGGAGGTTCTCAAAGCCACCTACGTGACTCACAGCTTTAGCCGTCACAGTAACGAAGGGTATGCTATGGGTGTCATTGAGTCGGGTGTTGAAGCGTTTGCTTATCGGGGAAATACCTACCAAGCTTCAGCCGGAACTTTGGTTGTCATCCACCCAGGAGAAGTGCATACGGGCTACGCCGGTATTCAAGAAGGCTGGCAGTATCGCATGATCTATCCTGCCGTTACCCTTATCCAGAGAGCAACGGCCCAGCTCGGTTTACCTTCATCGTACGTCCCCTTTTTTCCTGAAACACTTATTGTCGATCCCAATCTGGTGCAGCAATTTCGGGCTTTTCATCAGGCCTCAGAGAGCGACGCCTTACCCCTAGAGCGGGAATCCAAACTATTATGGCTGGCTGCTCATCTAGTTCATAAGTATGGCGAGCTACGATCGCCCCTCCCCAAACTGCACCGCGATCGCGCCATAACGGATCAAGTGAAGTCCTATCTCTACGATCGCTATGCTGAATCCATTACGTTAGATGATCTAGCTCAAGCCTTCGACCTACCGCCGCTAAAACTACTGCGTCTCTGTCGTCGTGCATGGGGAATGCCTCCACATCGCTACTTGATTCAACTGCGTGTACAGCAGGCAAAGCGATTGATCGGGGCAAAGGTGCCATTAGCAGTTGTTGCAGCCGACACAGGTTTCTCGGATCAAAGCCACCTGAATAGACACTTCAAACGATTGGTCGGTGTCACTCCAGGTCAATATCAGACCGGATGTTAACCCAGTTGCAAAAACGTTCAAGACAGCTCAAGATTCTCACCTTAAGGTAGGTGCGTCACTACACACCTGATTGAGGGGAGACCAAAATGACGATTGCGTCTGATTTGACTCAGCGCACCTCACCTTGGCATGAATTTTGGGCAGGGGCGCGACAAACCATCCCGTTAATTGTGGGAGCCATCCCCTTCGGAATTATCTTTGGTACTCTGGCCCAGACCAGTGGTTTGTCTTTTTTCGGTACGCTGGCAATGTCTGCCTTTGTCTTCGCAGGCTCCTCCCAATTCATTGCTTTGAGTCTCTTGGCAGCCGGCTCACCCCTGGGAATCATCGTGCTAACAACCTGGGTCGTTAATTTACGGCACCTGCTCTATTCAGTTGCCTTGGTGCCTTATATCAAGCCCTTGAGTCAAACTTGGAAACTTCCACTGGGATTTTGGCTGACTGATGAGACATTTATGGTCGCTGTTCAACGCTATCGCCAAAGCGACCCCTCGCCTCACAAACACTGGTTCCACCTTGGATCCGCTATGGCCATGTACGGCAATTGGCAGCTCTGTACCCTGATAGGACTGACTCTAGGTCAACGAATTCCTGACGCTGCAGCCTGGGGTCTCGACTTTGCTATGGTCGCAACGTTTATCGGTATGACCATTCCTTACCTCACCACCCGTCCGATGGTCGCAACGGTTATCTTGGCTGGAATGACTGCTCTGTTGACGCGATCGCTACCGCATCAACTAGGGCTGATAGTGGCTGCGATCGTCGGCATTCTTGCCGGAGTCCTGCTCGAAAATCGTTTGAGAGCTGAAGAATTTTCGACTCAAAATGGAAAGTCTTGATAGTGGCATCAAAAGTTGGGAGCCAGAAATCAGAATTTTGCTTCTTGCTGAATTCTAATTTCTAGAGTCTTTTGCTACCACAGTCCATTGGCCGACAGCTGTTGACGCTCCTGAAAATGCTGCCAGTGTTTAACCATCGCTATAGATTACACGTCGTGTGGAGAAAACCCTTATGAATGCTGAAATTGCTCTAATTGGGGGAATGACCCTTGTCACATTTTCGATTCGCTACGGGCTGATAGCAATGAGTGGCCGGTTCAATCTACCGTCACGCCTGCTACAAGCTTTGAATTATGTACCTCCCGCAGTTCTGACTGCAATTGTGGTCCCGATCGTGCTGGTTGAAAAAGATAGCCTCTGGATCGGTATAGACAATCCACGGCTAGCAGGGGCGATAGCGGCTGTGTTGGTTGGAATCTGGCGTAAGAACTTGCTGTTAACCATCGTGATTAGCATGACGACCTTTTTGCTATGGCAGGTGATTGCTCTCTAAACAGCTTATGTTTGTTGGGGTCGAGCTTGTGGCAGCAGATAAAGAACGCCAGAAATACTCGTAATGATTACGGCCAGCCAAAAAAGTATTTGTGTAATCGGTTGCCAGGTCGGGTTGAGGGGAGCTAATAAGCCAGCGATCGCCCCAATCTGTATGACTGTCTTTGCTTTGCCCCAGATAGTTGCCCCTGGAACGGTCTGGGCTTGAAACGCCGGATTCACGCGCCAGCCTGCAATGGTCAGCTCCCGAGCCAGAATTATAAATACGCCCCAGGCGGGAACTTCACCCAGCTCTATAAGGGCCAATAGGGGGGCCAATACTAGCAGTTTGTCCACTAAAGGATCGAGGAATTTGCCCAATTCGGTTACCTGATCCAAGCGTCGTGCTAAATAGCCATCAACCCAGTCTGTGCCTGCTGCAATCAGAAAAACACCCACGGCAATCCAGGTATGAGTCGGTGTAGGGTCCAGCAGCAGTATCAGGACAACTGGAACGCCCAACAATCGTGAAACAGTAACCCAGGTAGGTAAGTTCATTGGCTGAGCCCCATCAAGCTGCAAAGCTTATAGACGATGCGGGCGCCGACGTTGCCGTCCCATTCGTCGCCGCCTACTTCCGAGACATCAAAACCAATAATTTCGCGCCCGCTTGCAATGAGTTCGCGAAAAAGACAAAACGCCTCCTCTAATTCCAGTCCCCCAGGAACTGGCGTCCCTGTGCCAGGGCAGAGTTTGGGATCAAGCCCATCGACATCGAAGCTGATATAAACCTGTTGCGGTAAAGACTCGATAATTTGCTGGCAGAGATCTAACCAGGAGATACCCCCGTAACGCTTCTGTTTAAGCACGGAGTCATAGTGGGTAATGATGCGCTCCTGAGAAGTCTGGATTTTAGCAACCTCCTGGGGGGAAATATCACGAATGCCAACCTGAATTAAGCGCGTAACCTGAGGCACGGCCATAGCATTAGTCATGATGGAGGCATGAGAATACTGGAACCCCTGATATGCAGTTCGCAAATCGGCATGAGCATCGATATGCAGAATGCCAAAGTCAGGATAATCCTCAGCTAGGGCTTGAATTATCCCTAGAGGAATACTGTGATCGCCACCGATCGCGCCTACTCGTTTGCCAGCTGCGATTGCAGTCCTTGCTTCCTCATAGAGCCATTGGTTTATCGCTTGGCACGCTTCATTTATAGCTGTAAGCATTGCCGATAGCTCGACATTCGCAGCAATGTCAAGGCCCTTTTCAGTCGCTTTCACAATCTGATTGGCAAGGGGACGCAACGCGTCATTACGTTGGCGTATCCACTCCGGAATGGGTGGCATGAAGATGCCCTGCCGCCAACCATCAGGATTATCTAGGTCGTATAGGTCTAGCTGAGGTGAGGCCTGCAGAACAGCAGCCGGTCCATCGGCGGTACCCGCGTGATAGGACACGGTTACCTCCCACGGAATCCCTAACAAGATAATTTTAGCGGTGTCGTAATCGAAGGGCAGACCACAAAAGTTACCATTGTCTACCCCAACACCGCTGGGATCATAGCTGCTAATAGTATCTTGACGACTAGCCACGTTGCCAATTTTCAAGCTCAGATGTTCGATTGATGGTTCTGGTCGGGGAAAAACGCAAGTTAGCGAATACGCTCAAGACGCTTCTCATCCTCAAGCTAACAGGTTTCGCACTCAACGGGACGAGCATCGTTGAATTAGCATCGTCTGGTTTGTCTCCTCAACTTTGTCCTTTGATGAGGAAGACTACTCAACTGTTGGGAAACGAGCATTTGGATGGATGCACCGCTTTAGTAAGGGAAGCTGCTATAGGGAAAACCACCGTTGCTGTCACTCTGGCCGGACATAACCTCATCAATAGCTGGATGAGGAATGGGAAGCGTCGGCGATCGCGGATGTCCCGGGGCATACACTAATCCATTCTGCTGTGTGAGGTCTTTGATTTCTTGCTGCTTATCATTAAGCTCGTTGTTCAGTTCCCGAATCCGCCGCGATAACAGCCGAATAATGTTGACCGCAATGCCGGGAGTCTCGTCGATAGCTTCGTAGAGCTGCTGTTGTGTCAACATTAAACATTCACAGGGAGCTAGGGTCGTCACGGAGGCCGAACGGGGCTCAGCATCAAACAAAGACATTTCACCGAAGCAGGTTCCCTGATGGAGTTGGGCTAGCTCTTGACCCCGTAAGTGAACGCTCACCTGGCCCGAAACCACAATATAGAGTGCCCGTCCTTCCTGCCCTTCCGTAAAAATAGTGTGCTGTGTTGGGAAGGATAGCTCATCCATAATGGAGGCCAGGCGCACCAAGAAATCATCTCTGAGCTCTTTAAAGATGGGGACACCTCGGACGAAGAGCAATCTGTCGACACTAGTGAGCATAGGTTTGTTATTCGTTGTTCGTTACTTGCTATGGATCGATGGTTAATAGTTAATAGATTGGGGGCTAGCGAAAAGCAGTCGTGCTCAGTAGTATTTTCTTAGTAGTTGGTTACTGGTTACTCGTTGCTGCTTACTAGTACATCACGGCAGAAGTATGCTCACCATTCAGAATACTGGGAAGGCTTAGTCTGCCTTATGTTTGAATTTTGAATTTTGAATTTCGCGTAGCGGTACTAGTCGCTAGTTATTGATTCATGGTTTGAGTTTTCAATCACGAGTTCTGAAGTTGTTTCCTTAGCTTCCTCATTTTTCCCTTTTCCTATTACGCCACCACCCTCCCACTCTCCCACTCTCCCGCCCTCCTAATCCCTTATCCTATCGGCTGCCAAGCGATCGCGTCCAATTTTGCCATAAGATCCTTGACTTGGTTCGCTACGATCTCATCTGGGTCGTTACGCATCAGCGGGAGGAGATCTTGTAGAACACGGGGTGAGGCAATACCCAGATAGGACAAAACGGCTTCTCTGACGAATCCGGTGGGATGCTTAAGGCAGGAAACGATATTCTCAGATGTAATACTCCAGCGTTGCTGACGAGCCAGATGGAAACAACAGGCAACGGCCCAATCCGACAAGAAGTAGCGTAAGTCCAGCAGATAACGCAGGCGATCGCTAGCGGTCATAGAGCGATAGGTAACAATATTACCTTCACTGAGAACTTGTACCTTCTCCTGCCAACTGCGGCGATCCAAGATCGTAAGAATGGCGCGCTTGCTGGGAATGTCGAGAGTGGTGTCCAGAATTTCAAGCCCTCTAGCACGACTAGACGCAGATCCCTGGAGGCTCACCTGTGCAGCCTGAATAGCACTGGTTGGAGAAATAAACTTCAGCAGCATAAACATGCGCTCAACGGCATCGGACTGCAAATCGTTCAAGGCTCCGGTCAGAAAATCGGCTGCTTCGCCAACAACCGCTTCACTCGCTAGATCAACCAGAGCTCCGTACAGCTGACCGATGAACGTGAGTTCTTGATAAATCAGGTGCTCGATACCGTCACGGCCCAGGCGGTCAAGAGCTGCATCAATGCTTTGCGATCGCTTTAAGCCCGTTTCTTGAAACAGCTTCAAGAGAATTCGCAAGATCGTACGACGATTGCTGCCCCACTCTGTAATCAGATTGTCAATCAGACGATCCAGTGCCTCTGTAGTCCCAATATTGCCCATTACCTGCCAGGCTTGAGTTCTCAAAATTTCTGGTTTGTAGCAATCAAGAGCTAAAGTCTCCAGCATTGGTAAAGCGTCGTTGCCCAAACGTGTCAGTGCCTGAATAGCTGCTTCGCGAGTGGATTTGTACTGCAGTGCTTTTAAGAGTGAGGGGTAATACTCTCTCAGGTTGGTAGCTGCGATCGCTTCCAAAATGGCCCGTCTCACCCGCAGCGACTCATCCTGAAGTAGATTAGGAATATACAGTCGAAGTGACTGTAAATAGTCCGCTTCGCCCAGCGCGCGGCACCCCATAACCCGTTCACGCTCACGCTCGTGGGTAAGCATTTGCCGCAAGGTATGAATTGCCTCATTTTTCTCGCGCGGGTTGCCATGCTTCAACATCAAAGAGGCTGCTGTCCCCCGTACGATAGGGTCAACCTCAGGCTGTAAGTAAGCTTGCAAGGAGGCAATATCAGGACTGTCCTCGGTTAACCATACATAGCGAAGCGCCAAAGCCAGGATCTCAGGGGGCTGCGCCGCATCGACTAAAGGTTGTACTGCGCTCAAATAGTCCCGACTGGGATACTCAAGCATGGCCTCCAAACTTTGTCGTCGCAGGGGGGCCGGCAGGGAAGACAAAGAGGGAGACAAAACCTCCCCAACACCTCGAGGATCAATGTGGCACAGCAACTCGATGCATGACCGCTTATCGGCAATCGAACCCTGCTGTTCTAATTGCTCAACAAAGGCCCGTTTCAAAACACGCAGGTTGGCATCGGAAACGCTGAGCAATCCTCGTTCGGCACTCATGACTAAAAGGCTGAGGTATTGCGATCGCAGCCAGAAAATAGCCCCTAGCCAAATGAGAGCTCCTGCGGCAATAAATAGCAAGAAGATACGGGCTTGAAGAAACGGTCGCGTCCATCCCAGCACCTGCCAAATAGCCATAACAATAAGGATCAAGACACCCGTTGCTCCCATCGACAAGGGTTCGGCAATGCCACCCACTAGCGACTGTAGGGGGGTGCGCTGGCGATCGGGAATTGGCTGGAACAGAATAGGGCGAGTGCTCGCTACCAGTGTGTAACGCAGCCACTCATCAAAAAACTTTAAGACAATCAAGCCAAAGAAAAGTGCATCCCGCCCCAGAAATGGAGGATAACTGCCTATCAGCGTTAGCCCGGTTATCCCCAAAATGACCAATGGCAAGATTGAGATGACCGTAAACACACCTTGACGTTCAATCAGGCGGCTCGAAGTAAACCATTGTGTTGATAACTCGATTAAGCCTAGTAAGCCGCTAAAGATTCCCAGAAAAGCCGCAATCTGCTCTATATCTAAGTTAAGCTCCAGCTGACTTAAATATTCGAACTCGATGAGATACATCGAAATCTGAGCCAATGCAAAAAAGCTGAAAAGCAGAATCACATACCGCCCCATTGAGCCTCGTAACCGCTGCGCCGAGTGGGGATCATCGCTCACATCGGTTTGCCGTTTGAGCGAGTCCGGGAAAGCATGTTCATAGTTCTGACTTAAGTAAAAAAGAATGCCTGCTCCTACCATCACGATGATGAAAGCAAGCAGCAAAACATTCTCCAATCCCACAAATGAAAGCAGTAAATAAATCGAAAAACCACTGAGGACATCCGCTACTAAGTTGCCACTGCTTACCAGGGGAAACGTCCGCTTAATTTCGCGAATGTTGAAGAGCTGATTAGCGGTGATTGCAACATTTAAGTCATTCAAGCCATAAACTGCCTCGGCCCACAGACGCATAACAAAAACGGTGTAGGGCAGTAAAACCTCGATCGCCAATCCCCATCGGAACAGTAAAATCGGCACTGCCATCAAAATGGCAATTAGAACAATTACCCACCGGAGGGGCAGTAGTCGCTGCATCCAAGAGTAAACAAAGCTGAGGCTAAACCCAACGCCAGCGCTGAAAATATAAATCCATGGGAGTAAGTCGGCACCGTATTTGTCCAAAAACAGCGCTGCCGAACTTACCTCCAGCCACAAAATCCCCATTGAGGTGGCTGTATAGAAGGCAAACATCAATAGCGTGCGCTCTGCCTCGTTGGGTCGTAAGTTGATGAGGCGGAGTAGCCGCTTTTGCCATGGAGAGAGTTGGGGAGAATCAGGCCGACTCGTTTGCATGCCAATGAAAAAGGTAGACGACGGACACTCGCGACGCCACCCTTATATCAAAGTATCTACTTCTTGGGCGTCAGTAGCATAATCATATTTCGCCCTTCGTGTTTAGGAGCCTGCTGAACCTCGGCAAATTCTTCCAAATCTTTAGCCATTCGCTGCAATAACTGCTTGGCGAGATCAGAGTGCTGAATTTCACGGCCTCGAAACATGACGGTAGCCTTGACCTTATCGCCTGATTTCAAGAAGCGTTGAGCGTTTTTAACCCGTACATTGTAGGTAATTGCTCAACTCAGTAGCCAATCGGTCTGTGATGAGGTAAGGGCTCGCGAAATGGCCTCAAAAGCAGAAATGCCCTGCCGTCTCGCTGTATTTACCAGGGAGCGGACCTGGGCAAACAGCTCTGGCCCCCAGTCG
>JBHJHM010000171.1:0-37614 GCA_050330865.1 Leptolyngbyaceae cyanobacterium | reverse complement strand
ATATTGCAGTTGAGCTTACATCGCCTGGTTTGGCCCCCCTGCCCCCCAAATTGGGGGGTTCTGAGGTTGAATTCCCCCAGAATTGGGGGATTTAGGGGGCGAACGCAAGGTGCTGATGTACTAGTGCAAGATCTCAGTATTATCTGTCACTGGTTAAGTGACGCAATGCTGACCTCCCAACTGCATCGACCCGGTAGATTGCTTATAGGCAATACTGGGTCGTTTTTTATGCATTTTCTAGGCGTTGATTTGGGTTGGCAATCAGGTGGGAGCGGACTTTGCCACTTAGAGGCTATATCAGATGGCTTGCGGCTAATAGAATTTGACTACTGCGATTCCAGAGATGCAGTGCTAACTTGGGTGGATGCTCATCTTGCTGCCGATGAACCGGCTTTAATCGCGGTAGATGCGCCTACGCTCATTCCCAATCAAACAGGAATGCGGCTATGCGATCGCTTGGCTCACCGTTACTTCGGTAAATATGATGCGGGGGGATATCCTGCCAACCAAGGTCGTCCTTTTGCCACAACACTGATTCAATTCGGCCTAGCATTGGAGACTAGAGGCTTCAAGCATGCAGCCGCGATCGCAGCGCAAGTTCCTGGCAGGTACCAAATTGAGCTGTTTCCTCATCCCGCCACGGTCCATTTTTTCAAGCTTGACCGTATCCTCAAATACAAGAAAGGACGCCTCAGCGATCGTCGTCAACAGTTGGCAAAGCTGCGCCAGTATCAGCTCGCAACATTTCCGAACCTAACACCTCAACTGCCCTTGCAAGACGAAGACTTGCCAACCATTCCAACAACAGGCAAGGCAATGAAAGCAGTCGAAGACCGGCTTGATAGCTTGACCTGTGCTTACGCAGGCGCACACTGGTGGTGGTGGGGATTAGAACGTAATTGGGTATTGGGCGATGAGAAAACGGGCTATATCGTGGTGCCGGCACCGTATCCAGAGCAGGTTTTGCCCGGTTGATGGTTATTGGTCGGTAAACCGCTGCCGAATAAGCTCGAAGATAGTCCGCATACCCATAGCTTCGCCGCCTTCAGGGCGACCAGGCAGCGATCGCAAATTCCAGGCCATCACGTCAATGTGAATCCAGGGGATGTCAGGTTTGATAAACTCCTGCAGGAAGAGCGCGGCGGTAATGGCTCCACCATAGGAGCCACTGGAAATGTTAGATAGATCGGCAACTTTACTGTTGAGCATGTCGCGGTAGGGCATGTGGAGCGGTAGATTCCAGAGGGGGTCTTGGGCGGTTTCCATCGCCGCAGCGATCGCCTCTAGCGTTTCTGACTGGTTGCAGAAAAAGGCGGGTAGCTCTGCACCCAGAGCCACACGAGCAGCCCCAGTTAGGGTGGCAAAATCAATTAGTAGTTCAGGCTCTTCACTGCAGGCTTCCCAAAGGGCATCGGCTAGAACCAATCGTCCTTCAGCATCTGTATTACCAACTTCAATTGTGATCCCTTTGCGTGATGGAATAACATCCAGAGGCCGCATGGCGTTACCAGCGACGCTGTTCTCTACAGCTGGCACCAAAACCCGCAAACGAACGGGTAAGTTGAGCTTCATCACCAGGGTGGCAACGCCCATCACATGAGCGGCTCCGCCCATATCTTTTTTCATTTTCAACATGCCTTTGGCGGGTTTTAAGTCCAATCCGCCCGAGTCAAAACAGACCCCTTTACCCACGAGTGTGACTTTGGGGGCATCCACATCGCCCCAGCGCAAATCGAGGAGTCGTGGAACTGATTCGCTGGCCTTGCCCACGGCATAGATCATGGGATAGTTTTCAGTTTCTAACTCTTCGCCTTTGATGACCGCGAATTCAGCGTCATAGGTGACAGCCAAAACTCGGATGGCTTCTTCCAAGTTAATGGGTCCCATTTCATTGGCCGGAGTGTTAATCAGATCACGGGCGAGGAAAGTTGCCTCTATGACGGCCTCGATATGATCCGTGTCGGCATTTTCTGGCGTCACCAATTCTGCAGCTGAACTATGGCCATTATTTTTGTAGCGAGTAAAGCGGTATTGTCCCAGTCGCCATCCTAAAGCCAGTGTTGTGGCTTCTTCTGGTGTTAGGTCGTCAACTAAGGTATACCGATGGGGTGGCAGCGTCTGAGCAAACCCTGCTAATAGCCACATGTCTAGCTTTTCTGGACGGCCTACCAAGACTTTGGCAATCCCTTTATCGGTCCCGGGCAACAGGCAATAGGTACCCGGTTCAGCCTTAAATCCAGTGGCTTCGATCCAGGGTTGTTCCGCTGGAAATTGTGTATCTAGCTGGTCGGTTGTGACAAACAGAATGGGAATTGAGTGAGAAGTTGACATGCTCTATGGGGACTCAGGTCGGCAGGATAAACGGACTCAGGGGTTTAGGGAGGGAACATACAGCACCAGATGCGGGGCGATCGCGGAGTAAAGCAGCCTTGTGGCTGAGCCTGTGGAAACCCCTCTGTCGTGGTCAGTGTAGCGCTGTTCACAGAAAACAGGCTCAAGTTTGCTCAGCCTGAGCAGGGAATCAGGATGATGGTAGTGGCAGAACGCTGACATCCTTGGTTTGCCAGTAGCGGTACATGGCATAGGCGAGGGTTGTTACCCCCGTTGCGATCGCGGCTTCATTGACCTGGAACTTGGGATGATGTAACGGGTAGTTGGGCATATCCAGTAACCCTACGCCTAAGCGAAACATGCTGCCGGGAGCATGGTCTAGGTAGACAGAAAAATCCTCTGCTCCCAAGGACGGCTCTAGAATGAGCTGGACATGATCTTCGCCGCAAACTTCTCTAGCCGAGAGTTCCAACAGCTGTGTCAAGCCTGGATCGTTCATCACTGAGGGGACACCAGGCCGATAGTTGATGTCGTACTTGGCTTGGTAGGGTCGGCAGACGCCTGCCACAATGTCTTCAATCCAAGCCGGTAATTCTTTGCGCGTATCAGGGTGCAGCGATCGCACTGTCCCTGCCAACTTGACATGATCCGCAATAACATTGGGGGCTCGTCCGCCTTGGATTTGCCCGATGGTAAGAACGACAGGACGCAAGGGATTGTGCGTACGGCTAATCGCTTGCTGCAGCGTTGTGATGACTTGGGAAGCAATCCAAATAGCGTCTATGGCCTCGTGAGGGCGCGCTCCGTGGCCCGATTCCCCCACGATATGGATCTCCAGATCATCGGCTGCAGCGGTAAGGGCACCATAGCGGATACCAATATCGCCGCCGGTGATAGAAGGGTAGACATGGACACCTAAAATGGCCTCGACTCCCGCCATGACATTGTCTGCCACCATCCAGCGCGCACCCTGAGCCGTTTCCTCTGCCGGTTGAAAGATAAATCGCAGAGGACCTGGTAAAGGTACGTCTAACTCCGATAGCACCATGGCAGTGCCCAACCCCACCGTGGTATGAACATCGTGCCCACAGGCATGCATGACGCCGAGTTTTTGCGAGGCAAAGTCTAGCTCAACTTTTTCGACAATCGGCAACGCATCCATATCGGTTCGCAGCGCCAAAATGTCCTGTCGTTCATTATTGCTAGGTAAATCAGCAATCACGCCCGTTTTGCCAATGAGCTCTTGAGTTTTGAGTCCACAGGAAGACAGTACGCCTGCGATATAGGCAGCTGTCTGATATTCCTGCCCGCTGAGTTCAGGATGGCTGTGGAGGTGACGACGAATTTCAATCAGGCGCGGGGTTAAGCGGTTGGCAATCGCGCGGATTCGGTCGAGCATGAAAACTTCACATAAAGATAAGGAGTCCTTCTATCTTATGAATTTCCTGGTTTGGCTCCCAAAACAGGAATATAAAGAGCGACTAAACTCCGTGATCTGGGGCTAATTGGCGTCGTTTTTAACACCACTTAATCTACAGACCGTATTCTCCGTACCAAGTACTGACCGTGCAAATACTCAATTTGTGCGCTTCTATTTCACCTCTTTTTTAGTCATATGCTGAATTTTAAAGTGTTTCTGGGCAGTGCGATCGCCCTGCCTACCCTTGTTGGTCTGTCTACGCTTCCAGCTGAAGCCGCTAGTTTTCGTGTAAATCCCTACCTGCAGCAGCCGTCCTCCGATGGCATGTATTTCACCTGGTTTACGGATGAAAATATCGCTGGAACGCTTGCGATTGAAGGCCCCGAGTTAGATTCGCCGCTGGTCTTCAGCAGTACGCCTTCCCTGGAGTCCGTCTTGGCCTACACCAATGCTGAACAAGCTCAAGAAATTGAGGGTTTGGAGCAGGGCTCTTGGCTACTGGAAGGAGATAACTACAAGCACACGGTTGATGTAACGGGGCTGCAGCCCAATACCCAGTACAACTACTCCGTGACTGTGGGCGATAGCGTGTTCGATGCCTCCTTTAAGACAGCACCGACTGCTGATGATTGGGACAGCATTCGTTTCATCGCCCTTTCCGATAGCGAAACCCAGCCAGCAGGTCGTATTTCGGGTCGCGATTGGCAGCAGGGTGCTTTGGCCGACGGCTCCGAAGCCCGTCCTGACCCCGTGGCTAGTCAATGGGCGGAAACCTTCGGCACAACGGGCGATCGCCTGCTCTATGCTCTAACGGAAACTGAGGGCTATGCCAATAACCTCGAAATTATCAACAGTCGTGAACCCGATTTTCTAGCCATGCCTGGCGACCTGATGCAGGGCGGCGGCTATCAACCCGGCTGGGATGAGTTTTTCCGTCACAATGCGGGCGAATTTGACAGCGGTCTGTCAGAGTATCCGCTACTGCCTGCTTTGGGTAACTGGGAAAACTTTGGCGCTTTGAATGGCGGCTATGGCATCGACGAGGATGGCCGGTTTGGACCCCAATTTGGCCGCGACAAGTTTCACACTTACTTTGATGCCCCTGAAAACGGCACGCCTGAGCACCAGGACAACTACTACCGCACTGACTACGGCCCCATCACATTCCTAACGCTGGACAGCTCCAATGGCGAGCCAGACGATAGCCGCGACAACTACGGTGGCGAAGGGCAGCCTCCTCAAATCAGCGGTCTGGAGTTTACAGAGCCGGGTACTGACACGCAGCAGAACTTCACTCGGGAGCAGTATGAGGCAGAGGGCGGCACCGACCTAGCCGACTTTAATCCAGGGAGTCCTCAATGGAATTGGGTGATTGAGCAACTAGAGGATGCCCGCGCCAAGGGGCAAATCATTTTTGTGCAATTTCACCATGCCCCCTACTCTAGCGGTACCCATGGCTTTCCTATGAACCATGAGCGATCTAGCGGTCAGGGGGGCACGCCGCTGCGTCAGTATCAGCCCCTGTTTGAGGAGTATGGCGTATTGGCAGTATTCTCCGGCCACAGTGAAATGTTTGAACGCAGCTTCGTGGATGAAGACGGGGATGGTGTCGGAGTTACCTACTATGATGTTGGCGTTGCCGGGGATGGTCTACGCGGCGAGATTCGTGATGACGCCGATGAGCCCTTAGGGTACAACCCCTTTAGCCAGTGGACAGCCG
This sequence comes from Leptolyngbyaceae cyanobacterium, assembly GCA_050330865.1. Lineage (GTDB taxonomy): Bacteria > Cyanobacteriota > Cyanobacteriia > Phormidesmidales > Phormidesmidaceae > SIO1E4. The sequence continues at coordinate 32,143 of JBHJHM010000171.1, read as the reverse complement.
ACCAAAACGAGCCGGAACTCTGGCAGGAAGTAGATGGTGTACTGCAGCTTGTCGAGGGCGGCAAACACTATGGTCACTTGGAGGTCAACGTCGATCGCCTGGAAGATGGCCTATCAGAGGTAACCTTCACCCCTGTCTATAGCTTCCCAAGCTTAGACAGCGACTACACCGTTCTCGGCACCGAGCGTCGCGTCTATGGCGATGAGATTACCCTGCTCGCCGACTCTAGAGGCCCCGTCGCACCCGTACCAGAACCTGGAACTGCAGTGGCGCTGGTAGCCTTAGCTGGAGTATCAGCCTTAGGACTCAAGCGTAGGCGGGCTTAGTGTTTCGATAAACTTAGATTTCGCAGTTGAAGCTTCATTGCCGATTTTGCCCCCCCCGCCTTCCAATCCTGGCGTTGCTTAATAGCGGTATGATTTCGCCCCCCTTGCCCCCCAATATGGGGGGGATTAAGTGCTTGAAGTCCCCCAATATTGGGGGATTGAGGGGGCTGTGCAGAGTCTAGCGCTTGAGCCGATTCATATCCAGAATCAGCAACGCCTCCAATCCTAAGGGGTTCTTAGGCAGAAGTCCCCTAGAATTGGGGGATTTAGGGGGCTTCAGATAAATGTAGTTTGAGAAATTGGGAAAAAGGAGCAGGTAAGAAGAGGAGGGCATGGGGAAGCTATGCTGAATTCCTTCCTTTTCTCTTTCACCGTCTTATGCCCTGTTCACTCAGTCCACCAATAAATCTGCCACGTCGGCATAAATGCGACTCAGGGGATGATCGGGAAAACGGAGGCAAAAGATGTCGCTACTGCCAAGTTGGATCATTTCTTCTGTCAGTGGCAGAATCGCGGCAACGGGAGCTCCGTAGGTATTTTGGACGTCGGACTTGAGGGCTGCAAAGTCAAAAGAGGATAACGCCTTATTCACCATCAGGAGCATCTTGGGCACTTCCAGACGACGAGCAATATCCACCGTAACAGCAGTGCCCTGAAAGTCCTGCCGATCTGGACGCATGATGAGTAAAAGAATATCGGAGATGGTGATTGAAAGTAGGGTCTCTTCGTTGAGGCCGGGATGGGTATCAATGAAGAGAAAGTCTAAATTCAGGCGCTGAATCAGTTCCTGAAAACCATCATTCAACAGACCCACGTCATAGCCTTCCCTCAAGACCCGAGCAATTTCACCTGCTTTCAGACTCGAAGGAATCAGGTAAATAGCATTATGCTCTGGACCTCTGCCCTTAAAGACATCACCTACGTTATAGGCCGCTTCCTCAACTGAGCACCGGCCCCATAAATAATCATTCAGGGACAAATTCATACGGCTCTCATCAAAGCCAAACAGAACGTGAATTCCCGGAGACTGAATGTCGGTATCAACAATACCAACTCGGTAGCCACGTTGCGCGACCGTCGCTGCCAAGTTGGCTGTCGTATTAGACTTGCCGGTGCCCCCTCGAAAGGAGTGAACAGACACCACTTTGACCATATGTCTACCTTCTAGCGCAATGCAGCGATAAACCCCAGCTAATCCAGACCCTACAGCACCTCAGCAGTTCTGGAAAGCCTTTACCCAGAATCAGTAGCAGCATCGCCACCGATCTTCTACCGCCGGGTACACAACTTAATGACTCAAGTGTAGGGGAAATCTTCTGTTTGTCACGAGGGGGAGGGAGTTTAAGAGGGGAAGGGGGGAAAGGGTAAAAGGGGGAAGGGTAGTAGGGCAGGGGGTTAGGCAGCGATCGCCAAAACTCGTCACAATGCAAATAGCAACGGGCAGAGGCAGAGGAATGACCATCGGGATTTGGGTGTTAGGCGATCAGCTGTGGCAGGAACAATCTGCACTGGCAGCGCAGAAAGAGGCTTGTAAGGAAACCCCGGTAATTTTGATTGAGTCATTGCAGCATGTGCAGCAGCGGCGCTACCACAAGCAAAAGCTCATCCTTATCTGGTCAGCAATGCGTCACTTTGCCGCCGAGTTGAAAGATGCGGGCTGGTCAGTCGCCTACGAGATGGCTGAGAGTTTCGAAGATCCGCTGCGCCAGTGGATCGCTGATCGCGGCATCACGACGCTGAAGGTGATGGAACCCAGCGATCGCCCCTTTGCCCAGTTCCTCCAAGACTTGGATTTGCCCTGCGACCTGGAAATTACGCCGAACAATCACTTTCTTTGGAGTGTGGACGAGTTCGAGACATGGGCTAGTAAGCGTAAGAGTCTGTTGATGGAGAGCTTTTATCGAGAAGGGCGCAAGCGATCGGGCGTGTTGATGGAAGGAAAAGAACCCGTCGGCGGACAGTGGAACTTTGATAAAGAAAATCGTAAGCCACCGAAAGGAGAACTCAACACTCCAGAGCCCCTGACCTTTACCCCGGATGAAACAACCCAGGCTGTGATGGAAGCGGTAGAAGCTGCCGAATTTCCTACCTTTGGTGAAGCTGAACCGTTTCATTGGGCTGTGACTCGCGACCAGGCACTGCAAGTACTCGACCACTTTATTGAGACTCGTCTCAATACCTTTGGCCCCTACCAGGACGCTATGGTCACGGGCGAAGATACGATGTGGCACGCACTCTTGTCCCCGTATCTCAACATCGGGTTGCTGCAGCCTCAGGAGGTCATTGCCGCCGTCGAGCAGGCTTACCATGAGCAAAACTTGCTGTTGAATAGTGTTGAGGGCTTTATCCGCCAAGTGATGGGCTGGCGCGAATATATGCGGGGCCTCTACTGGCACGTGGATGACGAGTATTTTCAGCGCAATTATTTTGAGCACGATCGCCCCCTACCGGAATTCTTCTGGAGTGGCGATACCGACATGAATTGCCTGCATCAGGCGATCGATCAAATCCGCCGCACGGGGTATGCCCATCACATTCAGCGCCTGATGATTCTCGCCAATTTTGCCTTAATTGCGGGACTCCAACCCCAGGAAGTAGAAGACTGGTTCCACGCTGCCTTTATCGATTCCTATGACTGGGTAATGCAGACGAATGTGTTGGGCATGGGTTTATTTGCCGATGGCGGCGTCCTCGCCTCCAAACCTTACGCCGCCTCAGCCAACTACGTGAACCGTATGAGCGACTATTGCAAAGGCTGTCGCTACAAACAAAAGGAACGCACCGGCGACGACGCCTGTCCCTTCAATTTCTTCTACTGGGATTTTCTGGACCGTCACCGTGACAAACTCCAATCGCAGGGACGGATGAGTTTTATTTTGAAAAACTTAGACAGAATGAAGCCAGAGGAATTGGAGGAAATCCGCGATCGGGCGGCGCAATGGCATGACACTTGATGCAGGTAGAGTAAGGGAAATGTGTTGATGAAAACAGGTGTATTATGCGTTGAGGACATCCTGTTCCAAATCTTCTGGCGAAAGATTAAAAGGGGAAACCTGATACTGTCCAATCAGGTTAAGAAATTCTACACGTGATACCTGAGCCAGCTGAGCCGCTCGTCCTGAGGAAAGCTTACCTAACTCGAAAAGCTTAACCGCAGCTAAGATCAACAACTCCCGCGATATCGTTTCCGGTATTTCCTTGAGGCTAATCAAGACCTCTTCAGGAACTTCGATTGGCACGATGCTCATGGCCTTAGGGAATTTCTCGCAATGAATATACCGCCGTAGGTTGGCGTCGAGGCACGAGACCCAACACCTCCCGCATTGCTATCCTGCTGGGTTTTACTTCGTTCAACCCAGCCTACACAGGCAACTTTTCGGGTAATTTCTTTCTTGGAGATCTCCTTACTCCTCAGCCATCTGCATTTTGATATCTAGGCTAGCAGCAGATTCTTCTTCCCAGAGTTGGGAAAGCAGCAGTGTCTGTCCAGCAACAGCTTGCTGCCAAGAGGTTTGAAAACTTTCTGCTGAGAAGCCTGTTTCATCCTCCGATGTGGAAGCGCTAGCTGCTTGTGAATGAGTTGCTTGAACAATGTTGGAAAGTGCTCTTAGAAGTTCAAGCTGCTCTGATGGTGAGAGGGACTGGGCAATTTGAATGGCGCGATCGAGTTGTTTAGTCATTGAGTCAGCCTCCTTTATTTGGGAAAATATCGATTGCGCTCATCTACCCTCTTCCAACTCTGGCACGTGTTCAGATTCGTAGTTTTCAATTAAGGCACCGATCACATCCATCATGGAAGCTAAAGGGTGTGACTCATCCTCACCCACTTGGTCAATAAGGGTATCTAGTAAGTCAATTAAGCGTTCATAGTCCTGTTCTGTATGAGGGACAAAGACGGTTTCATCAATAGAAGACCAAGCGGTAATCGTTTTATTCAAGTTGAGACTTTGCATCATTCTTTCCATTTACCTTCGTCATATTCTTTATGTGTCAATACAGCTCGAATATAGACTTTCTTACGATTGTAATGAATAGCGGCAATAAGCCAAACCTTGTTGCCACCAATATTGAAGACAGTCAATTTATCAACTTAGTCAGCTGAAGGAAAGAACTCGCGAAGTTGAACAAATGAGGTAAATTCGTTTCTTCGGATAAGCTTATATCACTGAACCAAAGCATTCTTTGTATCTGGATAAAGGACAGCGAATTCATTCAACCGCTTTCGAACAATTACGTGCATGTCAGCCTGCTCATGCCTCCTTCTTTCCAGCTCTAAGTGTCTAGTCATGAGATACCAACAGCTGCTTCTGCGCCCATTGCCGAAGTTGCTCATCAGAATCATTTTCCGCCCTATCATTGAGCAATCTTATAATTTCGGAGTGATTTGAATAATGCAAAAGAAGAGCCTGCAAAGCGGTTTTACGTGGATTACGATGCCACTCCTCTTCTCGCTGAAATGGATCAGCACAAACAACCTGGCATAATAATTCAAAGACCTTATGAGATTTTCCAAAATAATCAGAGATTGCTTTTACCGATAATTCTCGGACACCAAAATACTCATCATTCCTAGCATGCTCTGCCAGAATTTTTAATACCTGAAGACTATCTTTAAAGTATCTTGAGACTGCTATTATAGCCTCTCTCCGTACCCGATGGTCTTCATGGCGGGTAAGATTCTGAAGTAATCTAGGTGTCTCAGGGTTTTCTCTGAAATGTGATGCAATAGCTCTGACAGCTGCAAATCTAGCAGCATGATTATTTCCTTGAATAAAATCTTGCAGCCAATCAAAAGTCTCGGAATCGAACTTAGATTGAGATGCGACTGCCTCAATCACTGACTGTTTCACTTCCCATCCATATTTTGGATGAGTGTGCTCTTTGAGCCATAATAAAACCTTGGAATCGTATTGAGAGTATTTTGCAACTGTTCTGCAAGCAAACCTGGCAGCAGTAATGCCAAGAGGTATATCTTGCTCTAATACCGATATTTCCTTCTTGAGAGATCCTAACAACTTTCTTATCGTGGTAACCATTTCTTTTTGATTTCCAATTTCGGATAAGCAGCGAGTCGCTAGTACAAGATGCAATATACCTTCTGGTGCCAGAACTCTCCGATTGGCAACTTTAACAGCAGTTGGGTCTACAAAATTCCTCCTTTCGTACTTTTGATCAATGAGGGACTCGATTAGTTCTTTTGAAAACTTCGTGCTGACCAATCCACAAATGAGTTGTAGGACTTCATGCCAGGTTTCGTCTTGCCAGTGTTGTCCAAAAACTTCGTCGCGTAGCTGATCAAAGGTGAGGGTACGCTGTTTTTCGAAGCGGTGAACGATTTCGACGGCGCAGAAATATTCCAGAAACGTGCGGTGCATGAAGCCGTAGGTGTCGGCACCACGATAGCAGAGGATAAAGTTCCGTTCGCGGAGCTGCTGAATCAAGCGATTGGCTTTTTCGCGGGGTTCGCTGAAGCCTTGGTCGCGTAAGTAATCCGTCAGGATGCGGATGAGGCGGTCGGCACTGATGAGGTTGCCTTTTAAGCCTTCTTCGCCTGCCTGCATCTCGTAAGCGATCGCGCGCAAAATCTCCTGCTTCTCGCGTCGTCCGATCGCATCCAGCGGTAAATTCAAGCGCTTGTGGTCCACATCCCAGTGGTACAGCAGCACTCGTGATGCCTGGTCGTACAAATCAGCCCGATCGCGCGGCAGCTCCTGACGTCGATTCAAGATCGCCATCATCGTCAGCAGTAGCGGATTGTCGGCCAAGTTCTGGATGGCTTTGGAATTGGCGATCGCATCCTTCAGGCGCTGCTTGAGCCGTACCTTATCGGGATCGCTGCCCATGGCGAGGTCGTACCAGCGATCAATGAAGGCGTGAATCTCGGTTTCATCTAAGGGTTGGATGGTGAACTGGCGGAAGCCTGCCTGTTGGAAGCGATCCGGGTTGTAGCCGATGATGCGGGACGTGACCAGAACACGGGCCTGGGGATACTGCTGGGCAAAGCGGATGATGTCGTCGATGACGGCAGATTGGGTGGGGCGATCGAACACCTCATCCAGGCCATCGAACATGACGAGCGTGGGATTCTCTGAGAGATGCTGATGCAGCAGCAGCTGGTCGAACTGCCAGTCGGCCCCACGTCCATGGTGGAGAAATTCCAGAAAATTGGCTGATTGGGCCAGCACATACTCTCGCAGCTCAATCAGCAGGGGCAGAGTTTCTGTTTTGCCTTCAACCCACTCCAGCGCCAGATATTGCAGTAGTGTGGACTTCCCGGCTCCTGGATCGCCTAGAATAACGGCTCGTTGGGAATCTGCTGCCGCTTCCAGCACCTTGCGCGAGGGCTGCTGAAAATACTCACGGTGGTAAAGCTCTAGCGCTTCCGACGACAAATCTTCAGCTAGCTGACCATCGGCCTGCAGTTGACGCTTGAGATCCAGGGGCAGCTCGTAGCGGCTCGGCGGCAGGGCTTCCCGCACCGTTTGCTCGATAAACAGATTCCAGAGCTTGATAGCGTCCATGCCATCGGTGCTGTCCAGGGTATAGAGCTTCAGGTAACCGTAGCTAGCCTGCAGGCTTTCTCGATAGCGGATGACATCAAAGCCGGGAGAAATTTGTGTGGTGTTTTGAGCGATCGCTTCCAGCAGCTCCGTTTCTAGCAGCGCCCTCAGTTCTGGATTTGCTTTGACAATGCCCTTCACCTCTACCACGTACTCTTTCGCCACACCGCGCCAGTCAAAATCTTCAGCCGGGAACTGCCACGCCGCGTCCTGGTACTGCGCCGTCCAAATTTGCGCGAGCTGTTCGTAATCGATGCGTTTGCAGCCGGCTTCAAAGGCTTTGCCGAGGAGAGCACAGACCGCTTTATCTTGGACAAATCGTTTGATAGCCCCGGTGTAGTGGTGGCTGATGCTGGTGTCCGGTACGTCGTTGAACTGAAGTTCTTTGACGAATCGCTTGATGAAATAGCCGATCGCTTCCGCCATAGGTGTTTTCAGCGTTGAGGCTTGAAGTCGCGCTACACCGCTCTCCAGGCAATTCCCAAAGAACTCCTGAACATAGCCTTCCAACGCGGATTTACTCAGGTTGAGGATTCGCTCCAGCACCAACTTTCCCAACTGAGCGCCTGTTGCGACTGCCAACCATTCCCACATGACGAAATCCCGGAAGCGACTTGATCGTGCCTCTACTATTGCATTACCGCTTAGGGATCAGCACGCCTCCAACGAGAGGGATGGAAGGGGCGAAGGGGGGAAGAGGGCAAGGATGGGTGGGTGATTGAATTCGGAATTCCGAATGAGCTGGATAGCTATTCAGATTTACGGGTTTTGTAGAGCAGATGCTGTCCAGTCTGTGGATAGCTCAGTACGATAGGTGTGCATTCGTACTCCTATAGCTCGGTTCGATGATCTCTGTTCTGCACTTGTCCGACATTCACATGGGGAGCGGGTTCTGCCACGGACGCATCAATCCCGATACCGGACTGAACACGCGCCTGGAAGATTTTGTGACGACTCTAAGCCGCTGTATTGACCGGGCGATCGCCGAACCTGCCGATCTAGTGCTCTTTGGCGGGGATGCCTTTCCTGACGCTGTGCCCCCACCTTTAGTCCAACAGGCGTTTGCTGGCCAGTTTCGTCGCCTCGCGGATGCCAACATTCCCACTGTGTTGCTGGTCGGCAACCACGACCAACACGCGCAAGGGCAAGGCGGCGCCAGTCTCTGCATTTACCGGACTTTGGGAGTACCGGGCGTCATTGTGGGCGATCGCCTGGAAACACACACCATCACGACCCGCAATGGCCCGGTGCAAGTCGTGACCCTACCCTGGCTGACACCGTCTACCCTGCTTACCCGTCCTGAAATGGAAGACCTCTCGATGGCTGAGGTGCAGCAGCAGTTGCTTGATCGTCTGCGGGTCGCCTTGGAAGGAGAAATTCGTCGCCTCAACCCAGATACCCCCGCCATTCTGCTAGGTCATTTGATGACCGATACTGCCGCCTATGGGGCTGAGCGCTTTCTCGCTGTCGGTAAAGGATTCACGGTCCCCATGGCGATGCTGGCCCGTCCTTGCTTTGACTATGTTGCACTGGGCCACGTTCACCGCCACCAGATACTGTGTGAATCGCCCCCGGTAGTGTATCCCGGCAGTATTGAGCGGGTCGATTTTAGCGAAACTGATGAAGCGAAGGGCTATGTATGGGCAACAGTTGAGCGCAATCACACCCAAATTGAGTTTTGTCCATTGCCGGTGCGCTCGTTTGTTACGGTAACGACCGACCTCACTACTTCTGAGGCTCCCCAAGCAGACTTACTAGCGGCCTTGAGCCAAAGTCCAATTCAGGATGCCGTCGTTCGGGTCATGTACACGCTGTATCCGACCCAGTTGGACACCCTAGACAATGCCGCCCTATATGAGGCGTTAGCAGTCGCTCATACTTACGCAATTCATCCCCAAATTGTCACCCAAAAGTCGCGATCGCGCCTTCCCGAACTCACACCTAGCAAGGGCCTTGATCCCCTGGAAGCGCTGCAAACCTACCTGGCTAACCGCGAAGATTTAGCTGAGCTTGCCGATGATCTCATGGCAGCCGCTCAAGCCTTGATTGATGAAACACCCTTTGAGCAAACGGAAAAGGCTGAACTTCCAGCAGCGGTGCAGGAAGAAATCGATGAGGCATCACGCCAGCTACGGTTGTTGTGAATGAACGGGGTAAAGAATCTATTGTTTAAGCAGAGCATCATCAAAAATATACTCATTTTCCTGCTTGGGAACTTACGGCTTCACAATAAAGCCGGCGACTGAAAGTCACGCCTGTAGAAACAAAGTCCGCTAGCCTCATACAAAATCTCTCAAACCGGCGAAGGCCGGTTTCGCCTCGGTAGCTGCGATTTCAATCGCTGTGAGTTTAATCGCCAAAGTTGAGCCTCATCCCACGCAAAATTTCTAAAACTGGCAAAGGCCGGTTTCATCCCTCAGCAACGGTTTCAACCATTAGACTTCGACCGCCAGCCCCAAAATTCCACGTTAAACCGCCAAGAACTCCTGGATCACTGCATTACTGAGTTCAGACGTTGATCCCGATGCCACAATACCGCCCTTTTGCATGGCGTAGTAAAAATCTGCTTGGCGCACAAAATGTAGGTGTTGCTCTACCAGCAGGACAGAAATGCCCGTCGTTTCAATAATGCGCCGTACGGCTGCTTCGATGTCCAGAATAATGGAGGGCTGAATTCCTTCGGTTGGTTCATCCAGCACCAAAAGCTTAGGACGACTCATGAGGGCACGCGCGATCGCGAGCTGCTGCTGTTGTCCACCGCTGAGATCACCCCCCATGCGGGACAGCATCGTTGAGAGAACGGGGAACAGTTCGAAGATCTCAGCGGGCACTTGCGAGCTGACCTTGCCGCGATTACCTAGCGCCTCTTGACCAATAATCAGGTTCTCGCGCACGGTGAGCCGGGGAATAATTTCACGACCTTGAGGTACATACCCAATCCCCATACGAGCGCGCTTGTCAGTGGTCAGCTTTTTGAGCGATCGACCTTCATAGTGGATATCACCTGTACGAGGCGCTAGCAGTCCCATAATGTTCTTCAGCAGCGTCGTTTTGCCCACGCCATTACGGCCAATCAGACACACCATCTGGCCTTTGGGAACAGTCAGATCCACGTTACGGAGAATGTGGCTCTCACCGTAGAAAAAGTTCAACCCCGTAATCTTCAACATGGGAGCAGTTGAGGGAGCAGCGTCAATTGGGGCAGGCAGGGTCCGGGTCATGGTGTGAAATTGTCTCTTACAGCAGCTTCTAAACGACTCACAGTTTCAGGGGGTAGGTTGAGTAAAGTCAGCAGAGTTTGATAGACAGTGGCTTCAGCCTGATTAATTTGATTCGCAGCAATGATTTCGTAGCTAAGCATCAGCGCTTGTTCACGTTGCGCAGTCGTGTCTAGTCTAGGCACCAATTCTTCCAAAGGGATTTCCTTCGCGAGCAAATTTTTAAGGTCATTCTGAAGCGCAGCGCGTTCTTCAGGATCTTGAACGAACTGGCGACTAAGCCGTTCTAGAATTAGTGCCTGCTCCTCCGCATCAAAGGTGCGGTCAGCCCACGCCATCGTAGCTGCGATACGAATCAGCAGCATCTGCTCCGGGGTAACAACCGTTTCCTGCCCCAGATAGACCTCGATTACCCGAGGGTCGTTCTGCACTTCATCCATTGTGCCTTCACAAAGAACCGAGCCTTCGTGCAAGACCGTTACCTGACGCGCAATCTGCCGGACAAATTCCATGTCATGCTCAATCACAATGATGGAGTGACTTTCGGCTAACGACATCAACAACCGCCCCGTCTGTTCTGTCTCCTCATCGGTAAGGCCCGCCACGGGTTCATCGACCAGTAGCAGGTCGGGGGACTGCGCCACCAGCATGCCAATTTCCAGCCACTGCTTCTCGCCATGGGATAGCAAATCGGCAGGAATATCGGCCTTGTGATCTAACCCAATCGTTTCTAGAAGCCCACTCACTGTGCGCTTCTCTGCCACAGGCGTCTTGCCAAACAGTGTCGCGAAGACATTTTTGTTGCGATTACAAGAAAGTTCTAAATTCTCCCGAGGTGTCAGGTTTAGATAAACCCGTGGGGTTTGAAACTTACGCCCAATGCCAAGACGCGCGATCGCATGTTCGGCACGCTTTCTTAGATCCTTGCCCTTAAAGCGCGCCTGCCCTAGAGTTGGCTGTACCTTGCCTGTAATCACATCCAGAAAGGTGGTTTTGCCCGCACCGTTGGGACCAATGATGACCCGCAACTCGCCCTCAGCCATGCTGAAGTTCAGATTATTAAGCGCCTTGAAGCCATCAAAGCTGACAGTAACGTTTTGAATCTCAAGTAGTGCAGTCATGGGAGCAGATATCATTCCGACAATTCTTGTCTTTCCTTCTGAATATCAGGATCCAATTCGATGCTGGGATAAGTCAGTAGCGGCTCAGGTTTGTTAAGGAGCGATCGCATCCGCTGCGGTGCTTGTTTGCGTAGCCAGCCTACAATGCCATCTGGCAAAGCGGTTACGACCAACAGGAACAGCGCGCCTTGGAAGAATAACCAAACATCGGGAAAGTTTTCACTGAGGGAGGCCCGTGCTAAGTTCACAAGAACGGCACCAAGGATAGCCCCCACTAAAGTGGCACGTCCGCCGACAGCGACCCAGATCACCATCTCAATTGAAAAGGCGATGTCCATGTACTGCGGTGAGACAATGCCAGACTGAACGGTATAAAGGGCACCGGCAACGCCTGCGATCGCGCCTGAAACGGCAAACACCAATACCTTGAAGCCGGTTGGATCGTAGCCAGAAAATCGCACTCGATTTTCATCATCCCGAATTGCAATTAGCAACCGGCCAAACCGGCCACTCGTTAGCCAGCGACAGAGACCGTAGATTAGCACCAGCAGCACTATCGTCGCAATGTAAAACGTAAACTGCATGCTTTCACTACCCACCTGCTGCCCCAAAAATTGAGCCGTGCTGGTTTTCAGCCCATTAGTGCCGTTAATCCACTTCTGTTGACCATTGAATAGATTGAAGAAAACTACTAAAGCCGCCTGGGTCAGGATAGAAAAATATACCCCACGAATCCGGTTTCGGAAGACGAGATAACCCAGCATGGCGGCGATGATGGCGGGGATAACACAGATCGCAGCTAAGGTAAACGGCAATGAGTAAAACGGTTTCCAAAACCAAGGTAATGCCGAGACGCCATACAGCCCAAAAAACTCCGGTAGTTGCCCATCTGGCAAGCTATTGAGCTGAAGGAACATGGCAAAGGCGTAGCCTCCCAGCGCAAAGAAAATGCCGTGTCCCAGACTCAGCAGCCCGGTGAATCCCCAAATTAGGTCAATCCCCAAAGCCACGATCGCTAGCGACAAAAATCGCCCCAGAAGCCCTAATCGAAAATCATCCAAGACTACAGGCATCACGATAGCCAGCAGCAGGATAACCCCGATAACAGCAATGATTTCAACTCCGCGACGTTTCGACTTCTGAGCCTGAACCTCTTTGCGGGGACGAACGGGTGTTTCGGTAACCATAGCTGTGCTCTATGCCTCCACCGTACGACCTTTTTGCGGAAACATACCAGCGGGTTTCCATTGCAAGAAAGCGATAATGAGGGCAAACACCATGACTTTAGCCATGCTCGTTGTAGCAAAAAAGGTAAAGAGGTCTAGCAATGGCTTGAGTCCTTCAACCGGCGGCAGCATCAACGCTAGCGTCCCGGAGCCTAAGAGGTAAGTGATGATACCAATCACCAGCGCTGCGACAATACTTCCGACGAGTTTGCCAACCCCTCCCACAACGACCACCATAAAAGCATCCACAATGTAGTTTCCCCCGAGATTAGGGCCAACCGACCCCAGCAGGGTTACGGCGCAACCGGCAATCCCGGCCAGACCAGACCCCAGTGCAAAGGTCAGAGCATCGACGCGATCGGTGGGAATTCCTAAGCAAGCGCTCATGCCCCGGTTTTGGGTAACGGAGCGGATCCGCAAGCCCCAAGCCGTTCCATTCAAGAACCAGTACACTCCGACCACGCACAAAATTGTCAGGCCAATAATGAATAAGCGGGCATAGGGAAACTGCAGTGTGGTCCCCACAGATAACCCACCCCGCAGCCAGCTAGGAGCCGTAACATCCACATTACGAGCACTGAACCAGAGCTTTGTAAGGGCATCACCGCCGTTTTGGTTGATCAAAATGCCGGTAGCTAGGGCAATGCCAATTGACAACGCCAGAATGACTGGATTGGCTACTCGCCTTAGCTGCTCCCAGTTAGAGAGCCGTTGCAAGAGCCAGCGCCCCCCAAAAAACAGAACACAGAACACAGCTAGCCCGATTACCATGGCCCAGTTCACACTGCGGACAAACTGACGCAAGATCAAGCTTACGCCCCAAGTTGCTAGCAAGGTCTCCAGCGGACGACCGTAAAGGTGGCGAATTACACCCCGCTCTAGCGCTAGCCCTACCAGAGCAGCAACCAAAAAAGAGAGCGGCAAGGCCACAAAAATGTAGGCCTCAACAGCCCCATCCCCCAACGTCTTAGCCCCGTTCTGTACAACATAGGTGGTGTACGCTCCCAGCATCATCAGTTCGCCGTGAGCTAAGTTGATTACCCCCATGAGACCAAACACGATCGCTAGCCCCAGAGCCACAATGAGCAGCACTGCTCCAATGCCAATGCCGTTAAATAATCCGCCAATCAATCCCTCAATCACGCCGTTCACCTAGCTCGGTTGGTTGTTGGCTATGTTGGTTGTTGGTTATTTGTTGTTCGCTGTTCATTGATAGTTCATCGTAAACGGCTGATGGTTCACGTGTAGGTAAACACCCTACAAACCCTGAATTATCCACCACGAACCAATCACAAAGGACCAATAACCAACAACCAATACTGATACAAAAAGGAGGACAGTGACCCCAACCCTATACTGGGTAAAGTTCTGCCCCCCCTTGAGTCAAACTGCTTTCTCAAGCAAACGAAAATTCTACGCATCCTCGAGCTGGTACTGTCCACCTTTCTCAGGATCCGACCAGTCACAAGCCAGCCCCTTAGTTTCAGGAACATATTGGTTCCAGGGCACTGGGTCAATAGGACCATCCGTTGCCGAAACGATCTCGAAGAGGCCATCATCGCGGACTTCACCAATTCGCACCGTCTTGGAGATGTGGTGATTAGTATTCATCGTGACGGGGCCTTCGGGAGCCGCAAACTCCTGACCATAGGCAGCTTCACGAACGGCAGCAATATCGGTATTGCCCGCTTGCTCAACCGCCTGCTTCCACAGGTAGACCATGATGTACGCAGCTTCCATAGGGTCGTTGGTAACGCGCTCTTCACCATACTCGGCCTTGAAGTCAGCGACCCATTTCTCGTTCTCAGGAGACTCGACAGTTTGGAAGTAGTTCCAAGCCGCATAGTGCCCAATGAGGAACTCTTTGCCAATCTGGCGGACTTCTTCCTCAGCGATGCTGACCGACATCACTGGATATCTGTCGGGAGTCATGCCGGCACCTTGCAGTTGCTTGAAGAAAGCGACGTTACTGTCACCATTCAAGCTGTTGAAAATGACGCCACCATCCGGTAAAGCTGCCCGGATCTTAGTGATAATGGGAGTTACCTCAGTGTTGCCCAAAGGTAAGTAGTCTTCGCCGACAGTTTCACCGCCCTTGGCTGCCAGCTGCTCCTTGATGATGGTATTTGCTGTGCGTGGGAAAACGTAGTCCGAACCGACTAAGAAGAACTGCTGTCCCTTATTTTCGAGCAGCCAATCGACTGCAGGCTCAATCTGCTGGTTAGGAGCTGCCCCCGTGTAGAAGATATTCTTGGAGCACTCCTGACCTTCATACTGCACGGGATACCACAGCATGTGATCTTTGGATTCAAAGACAGGCAGCACGGCTTTCCGGCTAGCAGACGTCCAGCACCCGAAAACAACCGCGACCTGATCTTGATCAATGAGCTTTTCGGCCTTCTCTGCAAAAGTCGGCCAGTCAGAAGCACCGTCTTCCCTAACGGGCTCAATCTGCCGGCCCAGAACACCGCCAGCTTCGTTAATTTCCTTGATTGCCAACAGCTCAGCGTCAACCACGGTGGTCTCACTAATTGCCATGGTGCCGCTCAGGGAGTGCAGGATACCTACTTTAATAGTTTCACCATCGCCACCTCCAGCAGCTGCGGTCTCTTCGCCTCCTTCGGCAGAAGCCTCTTCGCCTCCCCCCTCTGCAGGCTCAGTGGATGCCGTCTCAGATGGCGCGCCACAGGCCTTGAGCAACATTGCTGTACCCATCGTGGCGGAACCGTACAGCAAAAACTTTCGTCTTCCAAATCGGGATGTCATAGTGCTGTTGCTCCTGACTCAACATGCCAACTACAATGATGCAGCCGTGAAGCCATCCAGCAAAGCCCTTCAGCCTTCTGGCTCATCGCTCACCCTATCAGGAACTCTGTCCCTAGAAGGATGCCTCAGTTTCACTTTCAAGCACTGCAATCGTTCGTGATAGTAAAGTTAGGGAAATTACCGAAATGTAGCCTCCGATACTAAACCTTCACTTTGTCCCCCAAATTCCATCTTGGAAGCATCAAATTTCATTCATGGATACTGAATGACGCTGGATGTAAACTTTTGTTGAAAGCCTACAACGCCTTAACGGAGCATCTTTTTTCACTGACTCGCTGCTGTTTACGTTGGGTTGATATGCTCTGGTCAGCTATTTAATGGGGATGTGCATGATTGTGTGCAAACTCGATCGCGGCAGCAGCCACTGCAGGACTCGGCCCCTGTTTGTACTGATGACGAATATATTCAATAACAGTGTGTAGTCCTTCCTGTGTCTTAAGGTTCGTAAACACAAAGGGGCGATCGCCTCTCATCTTTTGAGCATCCCGCTGCATCACACCGAGGTCAGCCCCAACATGGGGGGCTAAGTCCACTTTATTGATAATCAGCACGTCTGATTTCATGATGCCTGGCCCACCCTTGCGCGGGATTTTATCCCCAGCGGCCACATCAATTACATAAAGGGTCATCTCCACCAGCTCGGGACTGAAGGTCGCTGCCAGGTTATCGCCACCGCTTTCTACGAACACGATATCGGGGGAAAACTGGCGCACTAGCGTCTCGATCGCCTCCAAATTAATGGATGCATCGTCGCGAATGGCTGAGTGAGGACAGCCGCCGGTCTCGACGCCAATAATGCGATCGCTCCCCAAGGCCTGACTCCGCACCAAAAACTGGGCGTCTTCCTGCGTATAAATATCATTAGTAACCACGGCCAGTTCATAGTCTTGGCGCATAGCCTTACACAGAGCTTCAATCAGCGCTGTCTTGCCGGATCCTACAGGGCCTGCTACCCCAACTCGAAACGGTTTCACCACGGAGCTACCTCTGCTTGATTTTCTAAAAAGTAGGTTTTAAGCAGGCATTATAGCGACTCTGAAAAAGATCCCTGGGTTCTTTTAATGGACGGCGAAGATTCGGTCATACCCCACCCAAGAACCCAGGGATCTGGTCACCCGCATCTAGCTTCGGAACAAGCGGCTGTACTGCGTTTCATGCTGCATACTCGCCAGCGAAACGCCCCAGCTACAGGCTGTTAGGTCAGATTCTGTCATCGCTTGAATTTCGCTGTGGGCCTGCTGCAGGGGTACGGCCAATTGCCGCATGAGTCGCTGTCCTTCGGTTTGGCCCAGTGGCACGGCGCGCACGCTCGCACTGATCAGATTTGCCGCCCAGCTCTGGAGATAGGCCAATCCCGCTGGATTCAAAGGAACCTGCCAAGCCTGCGCGACGATTCCATAGACGATCGCATAGTTCCAATTCCCCTGCTGCATCGTTTCAGGCAGTTGTCCCACCAGCGCTGGTTCCAAATCTGAGAATAAGCGCAGCAGCGATCGCCCCATCTGCCAGCTTTGCGATCGTAGTTCTTCCGTTTCTCGAAAAGCCGACAGCCATTCATTCCAGCGAGCGATCGTGGCAAAGTCCTTTTGCACAGCGGCTTCGTATCCCCACCCCATAATGGCTGTCTCAACTCGAATGGCTCCCCAAGCCAATTCTTGCATGAGCCAATGCAACAGGTCCGAGCCACTGACAACGGTTCCCTGAGTCGCCAGCGTCTCTATCCCCTCTGAGTAGCTGTAGGCTCCCACAGGCAAAGCCGGACTTGATAGCTGCAGGAGAGTTAACAAATGAGCGTTATTCATAGAGACTGTTGGGCCAGTATGCGGGAGCGAACCAGTTTGAGATCAGGTTGGATGTCTGAGAGTTTTGCGCGGGCAGAGTAGCCATCCTCAGTCAGAACGTAAACGAAGGTTAGAGAGGATGATGTTGGCGATCGGAGCGAACTGTTGTAGAAATCTATCGCTCTCTTCAAGGCTGGAAGACATCAGTCCACTAACGAAGACTGCTTGTGACGAGAGAAAGCTAGCAAGCGCCTCGACAGTCGCGAAGCGGCAAGGGTTCCCAAGCCCAGTAGTCCCAGTAGTTTGCGCCGAGTCCAAATCATCTTGGGCAAGGGTCAGCCTGCTTTCATAAGCGAACGAACAGTCATAATTTCATCAGAACGCAGTGCCTCAATAGCAGAGCGCGGAACTGTGACTACAGTGAGCGATTCACCCAATGCATTGAACACCTCTAGAACACAGCCTTCCTCACCATCCTCGGGATGTGGGATGTAATCAACTAACGTCGCCACGTCTCCAGCTTTCAGGTCGTATTCTTGAAAATCACGGTTTAATGAAACCTCTTGATACAACTCCAGTTTCATGTCAAGGCTCCTTATACGGCTTGAGTGTCACGAACTGAAACTTTCTATCTGTCTGCCGCCGTAGCCAAATTGTAACAACCGCAAGACTTACGCCATTCGAGCCAATCAAGTCTCCTATAACTTGGTAAAAGACACCGTATTCATTACGCCTATCTTCGTAAGCATCACGTGTTTGTGCAAGTGACCGAATGGCAGCTACCAACGCTTGCGGATTTCTTTGTGTGAAATTGGCTTGAGCCAAAAATTTCGACTTATCATTCCTCAGCTTTTGCACGAGCAGATAGCGAGTTATCTTGTCATCTGAGATGATTGCATCTTGGGGAATTCTCAAATTGAATTCTCGACTCCTTTGGCAAATCTCTCATCATTGATAGCCAGAACCCAGGGTTCTATTGGATGGCTCCAATTATCTTGCTCAACTTCAAGAACCAGAGTTCTGAGAAGTAAGCTTAACTTTCCGCTATTCTGACATCAATACGTAAGTACTTGGGTGGCGATTTGGTGGAAGTAAAGACCGTTGATAGAGAGAAGGCGAACATCAGCAATGTCGATCGCGCCTGGCATGGCAAAGCGACATTAACCTATAGCCTGCATCACAATCGCACCACGCCCCAGGCTCAAACCCAGTCACCCCTCAAAGTCCAGCGTCCCTTTTATCCGGAAGGACCAGCGGTTTGTCATTCCGTCCTGTTGCACACCGCAGGGGGCATGGTGGGAGGCGATCGCCTGAGCTATGACATCCGCCTCGCTGCAGGAACGCACGCTCTCATCACAACGGCAGCGGCAGCGAAAATCTACGGTGAGCATCGCCAACCCGCTCAAATCAACGGCACTGTAAAAGTAGAAACAGGGGCTTGTTTAGAATGGCTACCTCAGGAAGCAATCGTATTTGAAGGGGCGCGCTATCAGCAAAACTGGCGGGTTGAACTGGCTCCAGACGCAACGTGGTTGGGGTGGGATATTTTGCGGTTGGGGCGGACGGCGCGAGGGGAACAGTTTCGACGGGGTGAGGTGCGATCGCGCTTTGAAGTTTGGCAAGGCGATCGCCTGGTTTGGATAGATCCCCAGCGTCTAGTCGGAAGTGATGTACTTTGGAGAAGTCCTCACGCGCTCAAAACATGCCCGGTGATTGCTACGCTGGCTTGGGTTGGAACCGTTCCTGATGCTTCGTTAGTCGCATTAGCGCGGGAGGCTTGGGAGACAATCCCTGACCCCATGGGCGAAATTGGGGTGACGCGGCTACAGTCTGGTCTACTGTGCCGCTATCGAGGACAGTCAACTACTGAAGTACGCCGCTGGTTTACAGCCGTGTGGAGTCATCTGCGACCTCACTATGCAGGACGTACTAGCGTGATTCCTCGGGTTTGGCAGCGGTAATCAAGATGCAAATCTTTGGCGGGTGAGCCCTTCAAGCATTCTGAAGGGTGCGCGTGCTTCTGCCGTTGAGTACTAGTACCGCTGCGCGGAATTCAAAATTCAAAATTCAAAATTCAAAACCACGGCAGATGAGCCTTCCCAGCATTCTGAATTGTAAGCATACTTCTGCCGTGATGTACTAGTCAACTCAATTCGGCTTGATGCTTCTTCTTCCCAATCATCTATTTCGATAGTGCTGAGCTGCCCCAAGGGTTTCTGTTTTGCTTGTGATACTGGAAGCAACATTGCGTTAACGCTGGTTGGCAAAGCCCCGATAGCGCAGGTACTCTGACAGCGCAGCAATCATACCAGAGGACAGAATTAGCAGCACACTCAGGGCGTTCATATCGGGTTTAACGCCGTTACGGATACGGCTAAAGATTTCGATAGGGAGAGGATTCGCGCCGCCGCCTGCCGTGAAGCTGGAGATTAGCAGATCATCGATACTGAGAACGAACGCCAACAGGCAACCCGATACGATCGCAGGCATGAGTTGAGGCAACAGGACTTTAATCAGCGCCTGGGCGGGGGTTGCGCCTAAATCCAGGGCGGCTTCTTCCAAGTGGGGGTCCAAACTGCCAATGCGACTGGAAACGACAACCGCGATGTAGGCGAAACAAAACACCATATGGGCTGCAATCACGGTCCAGATGCTGAGGCGGATTGCCATCGAAGCCAAAAACACCAGCGTTGCGACCGCAAGGGAAATATCGGGGATAATTAGCGGCAGGTAGGAGACCCCGCGATAGAGTTTTTTGCCGGGAAAGGTATATTTGGCTAACCCGATCGCCATCAAAGTGCCTACGATCGCTGAAATCCCCACTGCCATAATTGCAATGAAGAGCGTGTCTTGCAGGGAGCGGAAAATGCGAGCATCTTGCAGCAGAATTTCATACCAGCGCAGGCTAAATCCCTGCCAAACCGACGTGTAGCGGGTGGAGTCATTAAAGCTAAAGACGGCTAGCACCAAGATGGGGATGTACATGAAACCGTACAGAGCAACCGTCAGCCATGCCTGCCATGCCGACAGAAAACTGAACTTGGATAAGACTTGCTTCATGACACCTGTACCCTCCTCAGGTTTCGGAGACCGAGTCGCGATCGCCGTACTTCAGTAGCATCGCGATCGCCAAACTCACCGCCAAAATCAGCACCATACTTAGGGCTGAGCCCAAGCCCCAGTTACGGGCCACACCCAGAAACTGGTTATAGATAAGGCGTGAAATGGTTGTGCTGGAAGTGCCCCCCAACAAAGTCGGCACCACAAAGTCACCCATGCTGGTAATGAAGACAAGCAAGCAACCCGCGGCAATACCTGGCAAGGTTTGCGGAACCGTGACTTTCCAGAATGTTTGACGCGGCGTTGCCCCTAGATCGGCTGAAGCCTCCAGCAGTTGAGTATCGAGCTTCTCCAAAGAAGCGTACAGAATCAGCACCATGTAGGACAGAAAATTGTAAGTTAGCCCAATAACTACAGCGGTGGAGGTATATAGCCAGTCTTGTTGGGGAAGCTGAATACCCGGCAAGAGGCTACTTACCCAGTCAATAAAGGCATTCAACATACCTGAAGGACGCAGAATACTGATCCAGGCGTAGGCTCGCAGCAGTGAAGAAGTCCATAAGGGCAGCACAAATGCCACGACCAAAAAGTTACGCCAGCGATAAGGAGCCATCAGCGCTAGCCAATAGGCTGCTGGAAACCCCAGTATCAAACAAGCCAGCGTAGTTTCTGTGGCATAGAAAAGCGATCGCAGAATGACCTGCAGATACACAAAATCAAACGACGCATCCAGAGGGTTGAAAACCCGAAAGTAGTTCCCTAGCCCATAGCCCTCTGCCGATTCGCCAGGTCGCAATCCTGGTATCAAACTGATATTCAGAATCAAGACGGTGGGAACTACCAAAAACAGGATTAGCCAGATGCCAGCCGGTCCCAAAAGCGTTAAGGGACCGACTAACTTCTGCAGACGCTGCCCTAGCCCCGCTCTGGATGTAGCTGGGCGCTGCTTAGGAGAGGAAACAACGGCCATATCAACTCCTATGCACTGGTAATCCGGGTCCAGTATTCGTCATACAGAGCGGTAGCGTCGCCGACAGGAGCAATCCCTTCACAATTGTCCAAAATGTCTTGAGGCGGAAAGAGATCGGTGTTGGACTTCAACTCATCCGAAAGGGCATCAAAGGCTACCTTATTGGGCGTTGCGTTGAACAGCGTTTCCGTGTTCATCTGCGAAATCTCGGGATCCAAGTTGAAGTTGATCCACTGATAGGCCGCATCAACATTAGGCGCACTGGGCGGAATCACCATCGTATCGGTCCACACTGAGGAGCCACTCGAAGGGACGATGTACTCCATGCGCTCATCCTCAATCGTGGCCGCGATCGCATCAACCGAGTAAGCCATCGCCACCACAAGGTCACCACCGTACAGCTCATCCTCATAGCCAAAAGACTTAAAGGAGGCGATCGCCGGCTTGAGTTCTAACAGGCGGTTATACGCTTCTTCTAGCTCTCCGGGATCGGTAGAGTTGTAGGAATAGCCTAGAGACTTAAGGACTGCTCCTAAGGTTTCGCGCACGTCATCTAGCAGCGTCATGCGGCGAGCTAAATCAGATTGGTTATCCCACAGATAGGCCCAATCTTCGATGTCACCACCCGCGAGTTCCCGGTTGTAAAGTAATCCTGTCGTACCCCAGGCATAGGGAATGCTGAAAGTATTGCCGGAGTCGTAGACCGGGTCCTGCCATTTATCAAAGATGTTGTCGAGTCCCTTGATACGGTCCTTGTCGATCTGAGTCAGCATTCCCAACTCAATCATCTGCTGCACCATGTAGTCAGAGGGATAGATGATGCTGTAGGCATCCCCTCCACCTGCCTGCATCTTGGCCAGCATCGTCTCGTTAGAGTCATAGATATCGACAATGACATCAATGCCAGTGGTCTCTTTGAAGGCCGCGACTAGCTCATCACTGGTATAGTCAGCCCAGGTGTAAACGTGTAGTGTTTCCGACCCAGCAGCGGCGCTATCGTCGCCATTCGCCGACTCAGAAGACCCTTCGGACTGTACGTCAGTAATTCCTTGCTGACAGTTAGCCAGCGTTACCCCTGCGATCGCCGCTGCAGATCCTTGCAGAAAGCGCCGCCGAGTGGGGCCTAACCGACGGAATCGAGGGGTATACAGCGATCGTTTACGTGGCACAGCTTTTCTCCTCAACGCGTAAAAGTAATGTACAGCAGTACAGACAACAACTCGCCACTCCTCCCACCTTCATTCTTACTAACCCACGAGGGCCAAACAATCATCGGGTCGCCAAGAAATAAAAACAGGAGTGTCCGTCGTTAATTGATGCTCTGCCCGACTAGGCTGCATCACGGTCAAGCAATTCCCGGTTTGCAGTTGTACGACACAGTGTAAATGAGTTCCGAGATACATCATGTGTTTGACGTAGCCAGAATAGCAGTTCCCCTCATTGCGTGGAGCATCCTGGCTGAGATGGATTTTTTCAGGACGAACACTCACCACCACCCGCTTAGCGTCTTCAGGAATCTGGGGTGTACGCTTCGCTAGTACCGTCAATCCTTCCTGGGTTTTGACCCTTAGTACGTGATAGTCAGAGAAATCAACGGCTCCCCGTAATAGGTTGGTATCGCCGATGAAGTCAGCCACGAAAGGAGTTCTCGGAAAGTCGTAAATCTCGCTAGGGGTCCCGATTTGATCGACTGCGCCATCACGCATCACTGCAATCCGATCAGAGAGTGACAGCGCCTCCTCTTGATCATGAGTCACCATGACAAAGGTAATCCCCAATTGGCGATGCAGATTCGATAGTTCTACCTGCATCTGCTTTCTCAGCTTTAGGTCAAGTGCTCCTAATGGTTCGTCTAGCAACATCACCGCAGGACGATTAACCAAAGCCCTCGCTAACGCCACACGCTGTTTTTGTCCTCCCGACAACTGTCGCGGGTAGCGCTTGGCAAATTTTTCCATCTTGACCAGCTGCAGAACATCAGACACCCGCTGCTGTAATTGCGATCGCCCTAATCTTTTGATGCGTAGACCAAAAGCGATATTGTCCCACACAGTCATATGGTCGAACAGGGCATAGCTCTGAAAAACGGTATTCACTGAGCGACGATGGGCCGGTGTTCGGCTCATATCCCGTCCCTGGATCAAAACCGCTCCCCCCGAAGGTTGCTCGAATCCAGCAATGAGCCGGAGAGTTGTGGTTTTGCCGCAACCAGAAGGACCCAAAATGCTAAAAAACTCACCTTCAACAATGCTCAGATCAATGTCTTGAATCGCAACTGCTTCCCCGTATCGTTTGGAAACCTGCCGCAGCTCAACATCGAGCATCGCTTCCGAGACTTGTAAAGGAGGTGTCTTGGGAGAAACTGTCTGGGACATAGGTCAAAGAACCCCCCGAGTAGCAGCAGATTTTTTCAAGTGCAGTATCCAGCTAAGCGATGACCCAATTTTACAAAAACGACAGGACGACAGACACGCTTTCGCTTCATTGCGCCTATAGGATTCTCTCACTATCAGGAAGAAGCCAATCCCAAAAAGTAGCGAGGGTTACAAGAGGGGGGTGATTGGTTCTCCGTTCATGGTTGGTAGCTGATAATCGGTAATGGGTTCAACTTAGATCTTGAACTTGGCCGGGAAACCGCTAAACACCGCCCTGCACTGAAAGTGTCAGGGCTCACTGACTCAAACCCCTAAAGGGGTTGAAGGGCGTGTAATCCTTATGCATCAATGGGTTTAGCCTTTGATAGTCCCTTTAGGGACTTGGCTCAGTGAGCGCTGAGGTTTCAACTCGGCGCGGATGTCTGGGCATGGCCAGCTGGGTGCAAGATCTAAGTTCAAGGTTTATGGTTCAGGGTTCTTCTACCCTTTCCCCCCTCTACTCTTCTACTCCTTTCCCAAGGATCTCCCTGAAGGCCGTTATTCTAGTGTAAATAGGGTTATGTGGTGGACCCTTCTTCTCTGGAGGATATGATGGCGCTGGGATTACCTTCACGCACGCGAATTGTTACCGGCCAAGACCGAGACGCCGATCGCACGGTTGGACGTCATTTTCAATCGGTTATCGTGATGCTATTCGTGTCGGTTGTGCTGTTCGGCGCGATTGGTACACGCCTAACGCAACTGCAGTTAGTCGAAGGCCCCCTCAATCGCCAGCGAGCTGAGACGAATCGCATCCGTCTGGTGCCCAAACGTCCCGCGCGAGGGGCTTTACTTGATCGTAATGGCAAGGTGCTAGCGGGTAATCGACTTTCTCACTCCATTTCGGTTTGGCCGATCGCGCTGCCCCGTTCAGAGTGGCCAAACGTGATTGAACGACTGGCCCAAATCCTTGACGTTGAGCCTGAAAGAATTCAGCAGCGGTTAGAGCAAGCTGGGTATGAGTCGATTGAATCAATCACGATTGCCCGGAGTATCAGTCCGGCTCAGGCAACCGCAATTGCTGAATTCAACAGTGAACTGCCGGGAATTCGGCTGGAAGCAGAGGCCGTCCGCGATTATCCCCATGGTGATCTTGCGGCTCATGTACTGGGCTATACAGGCGAGATTACCGATGAGGAGCTTGATAGCCCTACCTATGATGACTATCGTTTGGGCGATGTGATTGGCCAGATGGGGGCAGAGGCTGCCTTCGAAAGCAAGTTGCGAGGTCAATGGGGAGGGCAGCAAGTTGAGGTTGATAGTTCGGGGCGTGTCATTAGCGTTTTAGGCGAGAAAACAGCTGTCTCTGGAAACGACGTTCAGCTCACACTTGACCTGGAAATTCAAAAATTAGCGGAAACGGCTTTAGGCGATCGCAAGGGTGCGATTGTGGCAATGGACCCCCAAAACGGCGGCATCTTAGCCATGGTGAGCCGTCCTACTTTCGACGCCAACATCTTCACCACCAAAATTACCGATGCTCAATGGGAACAGCTTCAAGGAGCCGATCATCCCTTCTTGAACCGAGCTTTGCAAGGATTTCCCCCTGCTAGCACGTTTAAAATTGTGACTTCAACCGCAGGTATCGAATCGGGTGAATTTTCCCCCGAAGTAATCTTGCCCACGTTCCCTTACGTCACCGCAGGGGGGATTCAGTTCTGGGACTGGAACCGAGCTGGATTCGGTCCTTTAGGGTTTCGGGGAGCGATGGCAATGAGTAGTGACACTTTTTTCTATCAAGTGGGTAGACGGATTGGTGGCGAGACCCTCATTGATTGGACGCGACGCTACGGTTTCGGATCAAAAACAGGGATTGAAATCGCGGCAGAAGAAAGCGAAGGCCTCGTTCCGGATGATGCTTGGAAGCAAGAGCAGGTAGGCTATGGATGGTTTCTGGGCGACACCATTAATATGTCCATTGGCCAAGGCTTTCTACAAGCGACACCACTGCAGGTGGCTGTCATGTTTGCAGTCCCGGCTAGCGGTGGTTATAAGGTTACGCCCCATCTCCTGAAAGGGGGGCCTACCGATGCTTGGCGTGAACCAATGGGGCTACAGCCTATTACCGTCGAGGTATTGCAGGACGGGCTACGTGAAGTCATCGCGGGGGGAACGGCGCAATCGCTAAACCTGCCTGGCCTACCGCCTATTGCAGGCAAAACCGGCACAGCCGAGGCCCCCCCTTACGAAAACCATGCCTGGTTTGGAGCCTATGCGCCTGCCGAGAACCCTGAAATTTTAGTCGTTGCCTTCGCTGAGCACTCTGGCGGTGGCGGTGGTTCGGTAACGGCCCCTATGGTGAAGCAAATTCTAGAGGAATATTACGGAGCAGGAGAAGAGAAGTAGTAGAGGCATAGAAAGGTAGAGGGGTGAAACAGTGATGGTGTAATGGAGTAGAGGCGTGGAAGGGAAAAGGGGAAAAGGTAAAGGGGGAGTTATGAGTTCTCAGTTTTGATTTTTGAATCGAACTCATAACTCGTAACTCAAAACTTAAAACTCAGAACTACAACCACCAGATATTAGCTACCAACCACAACGACTAACCAACAACCAACAACCATGACCTCTGACCTATGGCAGCAAATTGTCAAAACAACTGAGCAAGCGCTTAAGAGTGGAGCTTTGCAGCCAATTGCGACTCAACGTCAGTTTATTTCTGATGCCAAGCTAAATTTTTGTGTCCGGGTGTTGGATAACCTCACTCGCAAAGAGGCTGCGAAGAAGTCACAGCCATCAGCGTCCGGCAAAAAGCCGTTTAATCCTTTCTTACCCTATGAGGAAGCTCTGTTTGTTGATAATCTTTCAGACACTCACGTCTGTCTGCTGAATAAATATAATGTTGTTGACCATCATATTTTGATAGTTACCCGGGAATATGAGCTGCAAGATAATTGGCTCACCCAGGCTGACTTCGAAGCATTGGTCTATTGTTTAACGCAGATTGACGGTCTGGGCTTCTACAATGGCGGTACACAAGCAGGAGCAAGTCAGCATCACAAACACTTGCAGATAGTTCCTTTCACATCGGCAAAAGGGGCTCAAGAGCTGCCGCTTTCAGAACTCATCAATGCTGAAAAATATCATCTTGAAAAAAACCTACAGTTACCATCTTTACCTTTTCGTCATAGCATTCAGACATTCACTATTCAGTGGACAAAGCCTACTCTATTAGCCAACAGCCAGAAACTTTTCAAGACTTTTCAAGACTTAGTGGTTGATGTTGGTTTAAATTTAGACGCGGCGAAACCTGATATTCCGTATAACCTTCTGTTGACGCGAGAATGGATGATGGTTGTGCCGCGATCGCAAGAAAGCTACGCTGACATTGGCGTCAATTCTTTGGGATATTCGGGCTGGCTATTAGTCAAAACTGACGAAGATCTGGAAAGGCTTAAAGCCATCGGCCCAATGACTCTTTTACAGACTGTTGGAAAACACATCTAAGTCAGAAAATGGGCACAGTCGCATCGAGGCTGATGCCAAAAAAACTGCTGTCAAACGATACACTGCTCTCTGAAGAGCGGCCAAAACCGATTCCTCCAAAGAGGCTCATTCTGACTGAGGGAGACAGAGAATACCGTAACTGTGCCGTAACCCGTTGTGAGGTTTCGTGGCGATCGTCCTGTGTAAAGTCAGTGATCGTAATTTGATAGCCTAATCGCGTATCCCACTGTGAATTAAACCGATAGCTAAGCGAGACCCCTAAAGATTGTGCAGCGGTACTGAACTCGATAGGGTCGCTAAAGAAAAGTTGCCCTTGATAGTAGCTATCCAAAGTTAATCCAGGGAGTAGAAGGTCGCGGCGACCTAAGAATAGTTCAATCCCATTTCTTCTAAAAAAGCGCTCATCTAGTCTAAAGAAACGGTCATCAAAATCTTCACGAAATAAGAATTGAGTCGTCCAACTTAGCTGACCGTAGACTCGATTTGTAAAGCTATGCCGAATACCTGCTCGAAACCGGAGTTCGTTGTAGCTGGAGGCCGTAAAGTCTTGATAGCGAAGAAAATTAGCGTCTACTGAAGCCAAAAGAAAGGTCCTAGGCCCAATTGAAGGAAAAGCAGTTAGCGAGATGCCTCGGCGAATAAAGGTGTCGTCCAAGCGGCGAGGCTCGGTTGCCAGAAAAACATTGTCACTGCTTGAAGCACTAACATACGTCGATAAATACAGGAAGGGACGACGGGGAGGCTCCTGAGGGGCTGGGGGAGTGGCCGGATTGGGAGGATCTGGAACAGCTGGTGGTAACGGGCTCAATCGGAGAATCCCTAGCTCGGAATCAATCTGCGGATCCCGCAGTCGAATGGCCCCTAGCTCTGGATCTTGAAAAGGGTCACGAAGCTGAATAACCCCTAATTCAGGATCGCTCACAGAGGGAGGAATTTGCGATACCGGAGGGAATTCAAGGGAGTCATTATCTGGGGGCTGGGGTTCTGCAAAGGAATTTGTTTCTGCAGTCATTAATGGCGACTGGGACAGCACAAATTCAGAGATCAGGGGCGACGCGGTGGTGAGTTTATCTTTAAGCAAATCTGGCTTGCTGCCATGCGTGGACATGTGCATCAAGCCGAGAATTGGCGCTTGCTCAATCTCAGGCAGTTGATGTTGTTTTTTAGGCTGTAAAGGTGAATTTTTGTGTATTGATGAGGCTTCAAACATCTCCCGGTCTTTGCCCTCAGCTTCCAGGCCGGTGGCCAAGATAAGGGAGGGAGGCTCTAATTCAGCTCTTGTATCTTTGCAAGCTGAGAAAGAAAGGGCGTCTGCGATCGCCGCATCGAAATTATCTGGACAGGGCGATCGTGGGGAGGATGTCGAGGCTTCAGAGTCCCCAGCGTAGGCGATAAGCGGACACCCGATAAGGACAATAGGCAAGCACCCACAAGCCCGATAGACCGATTGATAAAAGTGACTCAGCACAGCTGACTCCGCAGCAAATTTCAAGTTGTTGCTTTAGTCCAGACGATCCAAAGGACCGTCCAGTTCATAAACTCTTCACTATGTAGAGGCCTGTGGTTCATGAAGTCTAAGATATTTCACTGTAATTTTGAGGCCAAAATCTAAGAGAGTGTTCCATAGCGTTTAGCATTTTAGACAGTTCCTTGATAATCAGGCGACTTGACTTCTACCACAGGGTCAAGAGGTGCATTTCCTTAGCATCAATTAATTTCGAGACGAAAAAATTTATGAGCACGTATCACTTTCGTTGGGTGGGGTTTGCCAGTTTTCTCTATGCCGCAGTTAGTGCGATCGCCCCCCGCTCAGCTATGGCCGAAGTTCCACTAACCCGAGCCTCCGTAGAGTCCCTACAAAATCAGGTTGAGCTGCTCCTTCAGACAGGCGGAACATATCCCGCTAACCCAACGGATTGGCTCAGTTTGGGCGATACGATTCAAACCGCCGATAATGCTAGAGCTGACTTGCGATTCAATGACGGATCGTTTGCCAGAATTGGTGAAGACTCAGCTTTCTACTTTACCCAAGCCCCTCGGACCTTTCGTCTCGCAAATGGTACGGCCCTGTTTTTGATCCCGCCAGACCAAGGCATTAGTACGGTTGAAACGCCCAATGCCACCACTCGGTTTCAAGAAACAGCGCTGGTCGTGCGTTACATTGCGCCTGAAAGTTCTAGCCAACTGACGCATCACATGCAGGCCGTCCAGGAAGCCGATGATGCAACTGGACGTACAGTCGTTATGGTGCTGACAGACGATCCTGAAGAACCCGTGGAAGTGAGCCTTCCAGATGGACGAATGACCAGTCTCACAGCAGGACAGATGGCGATCGTAAACGGCAGTGAGATTTTTGTCTTTGAATTTGACTTAGCCTTGTTCTACGAGACTAGTACTCTCGTTGAAGGGTTGCATTTAGATGATCCCTACTATGCAGGCAGTGGTGAACCCACTGATATTGTCCGCGAGGACACGCTCGAAGACTTAGCCAATCAACGCAGCTTTGAAGGCGAGTACGTTCTCGATCCCAACTTTTTGAATTCCGAAGCTGCTCCAAACGAATCTCAGGGCAGTTGGTTAGTTCCTTTGGACACAGAGGCATCGGTGCATACAGGAGAGTCAGCAGTAACGCCTCCTGCTGGGGGTACCGTGCCATCGACAGGTAAGGCTTCCCCGGAAGCCTCGACTGAAGACGCGGTTGACTTAGCTCCTGATGGTATTACTGAAGACGCGACAACAGGTACTTCAGACGACTTACCCCCCTTGGTGAATAATCCCCCAGAGTCCCTACTCATTGATGATTCGGAGCTTCCTGGCGACTCGGAGCTTCCCGGTGACTCGGAGCTTCCCGGTGACGACCCAGCCCCCGTAGTAGAGCCTCCTGTCGATGTCCCTGTAATAGACCCTCCTGCCGAGAATCCTCAGCCCGTCACGGAGCCTATAGATGACCCAACCGTACAGGGACCTATCCCCCTCGGAAACGCTACGGAGGATAATTCCGCTCCTGTGCCGGAACTAGATCTTTCCAGTGGTGAGAACCCCGCTCCTGCTGATCCTTAGCTAACTGTATTCCCAGATACTTAATGGAACTTCATGAAATGTTTACGAAGTAACATGAGGGCTTTACATATTTCTGCGGATTGGGCCTAGTATGGGTATGGCGATCAGGTAAATAGCGTGGTCTGCCTGTGCTCGTTTCTAGAAATGGTTAGCTGACGTACGGTGTACTGCCCCCTTGAACCTCGAGCTAGTAATTATGAATCGTCTATACGGTAATCGCTATCGATGCATTGGAATCACTGGCCTGCTTTGGGGTTTGATGAGTGCGATCGCGCCTCTATCAGTTAGAGCCGACGTACCGCTAACCCGAGCTGACGTCGAATCGTTACAGAATAATGTCGAAGTTATTTTGCAAGGGCAATCGGCTCGTCCAGCAACACTTTCGGACTGGTTAGGACTAGGTGATGCGCTACGCACGTCCAGTGCCTCTCGTGCTGAACTTCGCTTCAACGACGGTTCTTTGGCCCGTATCGGTGAACGAGCAACTTTCCGGTTTTCTCCTGATACTCGTAACTTTCGCCTATCTAACGGCACCGTCTTATTACTGATTCCCCCAGGCAATGGACCTAGCACCATCCAAACGCCCAGCGCTGTTACTGGGGTACAGGGTACAGCCTTAGTAATTCGCCATATTCCTTTTACCGGCACTGAAAATTCAGCATCACCAACCTCTTGGGAGACAGGGCAGCCAACGACAGATTTGGATGCCTGCAACACTACCTCTCAGATGATAGGAGCTGTTAGGCGAGGCGAGCGATCGCCCACCTCGCCTGGATGCGTTGAGGCTATCAGTTCAGTCGATGGATCTATACAGGAATACCCAGGGCGCACCATCGTGATGGTGTTGACTAATAACCCACAGGGGCCAGTTGTCGTTACTAACTCGAATGGCGTCACCCAAGACCTGACAGCAGGTCATATGGCTGTCATAGAAGGGGACGAAATCCAAGTTCTTGAGTTTGATTTGTCATTGTTTTACCAGACGAGTCCCCTTGTGGAAGGGCTCCATCTGGATGATCCAACTTATGAAGGCAGCAATTTGCCGACGGATCCGGTGAGGCAAGAAACCTTGGAGGGACTGGCCACTCAGGATGAATTTGATGGCAGCTACTTATTAAATCCGGCAGTGTTGAACGCCCAGACCCAACTGTCTCCTACTCAAGCTTTGGTCGTTCTCCCGAATCAACCCTCAGAGGTGGGTGTCCAAACGGCTACTCGCGATCCGGATAAGCCCATTGGCCTGATGTCGGCCTTGCTTGTTAATAGAGGGGTTGTTAATCCTGACTCTGTTCCTGTAGGTGTAATCGAGCCAATAGGCGGCACACCACAGACGACAACCGTATCGAATGCATCTGGTAGTTCCACGCAAACCCCAAGCGCTAAAGATCCTGGTAGCTATTCTGGCGATGACACTCCCCAGGTCGTCTCGAATCCTCCCCAAACGCATTCACCGGGCTCAACGCCCGTAACGACACCTACCACGCCTGATTCAACACCTGGCAACTCGGGGCAAACACCTACAGAGCAACCTGTCAATTCTGGTTCACCTCCCGTCACAACTCCCAGCACTCCGTCAGGGAAACCCTCGCCAACTCCGGGAGTGGGTGGATCTGAGCCTCCTGTGACAAATCCTGGCAATTCACCAGGATCCTCAAACGGTCAAGATCCTTCTATCGATCCCACACCACCGGGATCCGCTAATGACCCGGGTCCCGGCATTGAACCGACACCCGACCCTACTCCCGACCCGGGTCCCGTGATTGAACCGACACCCCCGGGGCCTGCTAATGACCCGGGCCCCGTCATTGAGCCGACGCCCGACCCCACTCCCGACCCGGGTCCCGTGATTGAACCGACCCCTCCTGGGCCTGCTAATGACCCGGGCCCCGTCATTGAGCAGACGCCCGAACCCACTCCCGACCCCGGTCCCATGATAGAACCGACACCACCAGGACCAGCTAATGACCCGAGACAAGACAATGAGCAAACGCCCGACACCCCGCCCAACTCGGCCAGCGCCGCGGGGCGGGCCGATGCGATCTCCGCGCGCGTCGCGTCGGAGAAGACCATGAACGCCGGCACCGCCCGCTCCGCTGCCGCCTCGCGCCGCCACCCGCGCACCGCCTCGCACAGCGCC
>JBHJHM010000170.1:0-14853 GCA_050330865.1 Leptolyngbyaceae cyanobacterium | reverse complement strand
TCCGACTGGGGGCCAGAGCTGTTTGCCCAGGTCCGCTCCCTGGTAAATACAGCGAGACGGCAGGGCATTTCTGCTTTTGAGGCCATTTCGCGAGCCCTTACCTCATCACAGACCGATTGGCTACTGAGTTGAGCAATTACGATAAGAAAGCTTAAAATAATACTGCCATCGGAAGCATTATGACCCGCACTCATAACGCCAATACTAGCTACAATAAAGGCGGTAAAAAGGAAGGTAACAGAAAAAGGATTAGCACTAGCATT
Organism: Leptolyngbyaceae cyanobacterium; assembly: GCA_050330865.1. Taxonomy (GTDB): domain Bacteria; phylum Cyanobacteriota; class Cyanobacteriia; order Phormidesmidales; family Phormidesmidaceae; genus SIO1E4. Next base: position 14,590 of record JBHJHM010000170.1, on the reverse strand, counting down.
TATCGAAGTAATACCCCCTGCAATGACGCTAGTTATAGCAACAATACACGTAAGCAATCCGGCAATAACACCGGAAACATTGATGCCACCAGTAGAAATGGCAATAACACTAACGCCTATGACAGTGATGGCAATACCTTTCAAGGCTTTAAGTGTAAAACCTTGATATTCAATTATAAGAAATGCAGGTAGCACGATAGCGAATGCTGCAGTCATAGCTATCAGCCTTTCTGTTACGCCTACATCTAGATCAGCCCAGCTTTTTATCACAGATGGCCCATAACCAAGAAACCCGCCGATTAATACTGCAAAAAAGCCTTGTAATGTTCCGCATAGAACACCGATTATGTAAGGTGCAGCTTGAATCACCATCCACCACAAAGGACTATACCCGCTCTTTGCATAGCAAAAATTTGTCCCCTGCAGCGTTGCTTCTGCAAAACATGTACCACGGATATCTGCTTTGCCAAAATTAGCCTCTGATAAATCGGCCCCACGAAAATTGCAACCGCTCAAAATAGCACTACAGAAGTTTCGCTCTCCAAGGGCATAAAGTCGCAGTACATCCCTTGCTCCAAGCCGCTGACCATGATATTTATTTGTTCCTTTCATAAGCCTCATCCTATGAGGGAAGACTAGTGGGAGTAGAAGATCGCAAGAAGAGATCTTCTACTTTAAAGCGTCTAATTAGATCAATATTGCCAGTCTGTCTATTCTATCTATCCAGAATAGGGCGAACAAATTGAATTCCTGCAATATATTCAGCCAAATCAAATGGATAGGCTGTGAGAAATCCACGTAGTACGCTTATATCTGGCAGATAGATTGAAAGTTTCAATATGGTCGCGGATTTTCTCCGTAGGCTGATATTTACATGGGGCAAGGCAGACACAGAATCAATATGTCTGCCACCGATGGAAACCCAACCTCGAAAACGTCTGAGACTGACTTGAAGCATCCGTGTCTACGGTTGACGTGGGTACCAAATTTTTCTATTGTCTTCCGCAAGGTTGCGGGTATTGTCGCAACCCCAATCCGGAACTCAATTGACTTAGCGCCATCGGCAGGTGCTACCAACACCTAGCCGATGACTCGCCCCCAAACTGTGTCGGCAGTCTGGAGGTTAGGGTGATTATGCCTTAGCCGCCCCGATTTGCACTACGTTGCGGGGTGGCTAGGTTTAGTTGAGTTCTGGTTTCCTTGACGTTCTGGAGACCAGACTCATGTTTCAACCCTCAACTCAGGGCGCAGCCGCGTCCACTGTTCAAGCTACCACCGAATCCTACAATCCAACCTACGAACCGCTGCGCCACATGCTGTTTGGCAGCCTCGGCGCAGTGCAGGCCACCATCAAACTGCTGCATAAGCTCAACTATGCCGAGCCCAACGACTGGAGCAAGCCCATTGGCACTGGGCAGGGAAATGAAGTGGTGGTCGTACTTATCAAGCGGGTCCGCGTTGCTTAGGTGATGCCGTAATGGCGTAAGCATGTCCATAGGGCGATCGCATCAGCAGTCTTTCCTCTACTGGTGCGATCGCCCGCAGTCGAACTTATAACCCTGACCAGTCTTCAAACTTTAAGCCTGTTATACGCTCAAAGTCTTGTCGATTACGAGTAATTAGGTTCGCCTGTTGACTAAGAACAATTGCTGCAATTTTCAAATCTTGGGTACCAATTCTAATCTTTTGAGCAAGCAAGGATTGAAATCGGGCCTCTGCTTGTGCCCTATAACTTACTACTGTGAAATCGCGTAAAAATTCGAGCGTTCTCACAAACCAATAATAGGAAGAAACTTGTTCTTGCGACTTAGTAGCCTTCCGGATTTGTGCTAAACGACCCCGGATTAGTTCCTCAGCGCTAATCACAGTGATAGCAACTTGGTTAGGTGAAACTTGGAGCAGACGCTGACCGAGAGCCTCATGTCCCCGCTGATAAAGACTCAGGTGATCACTGTCCAAAATATACAGAGCCATATCAGGCCAAACTGTCACTCCATCGAATGATCCATCTCTTGATCGAGTTCTCGCCGATAGGATGCGATTTCGGATTGTAGATCATCAAAGGTCGGGTCGTCCTTAAAACATCCAAACCTATGAAGCCAAGGATTTTTGGCCTGTACTGATAGCGGGATATCAATTTGAACGACTTCAACTTTGTTGGTTAAATAATCGAGGAGCTGAGATCTAAGCTGAGCAATAGCAGCCTCTCGACTGTCTTCGATAGCTGTGACTTCAGGCCATTCCTTAGCACGGGCAATATACCTGTTATTTTCCCTACTGAGGATAATGTCATAAATCATAGCCCCATATCCCAGGTGTCTTTGGTCATATTCACATCCTACTGTGTAGTTACTCAAATACATTCCCGTCGGTAAAGTCCAAGACCTCCGCAACTGGCTCATCATTTACGGCTACTGGAACGCAGGCGGAACCGCAAACGCCGCTGCCCTGTTCTGGTTCCTCGGTGCAAAATACCTTGGCCTCACTGTAGGAGACATCCCCGAAGCAGGCGGACTTGGTGCCGATTCCCATCTTCATCAATGGAGTTGAGGGGCCCGTAGCCGTGCGGGACTGGATGACAACGGACTATGAGCAGGCGCAGCGATCGCTCGGGCATATCGCTACCCCTTCCTTATCTAAAGAGGCGGTGCGGGTGGATGCAATCGTCTCCACCCATCTGTGACAAGCTATGTGACATCAATGTTGGACCCTGAGGTTTTACCCCCCTTTGTCGTAGCTGATTTATACTATCGGCGGTGGCGCATGGAAGAAGCCTTTGCAACGGTGAAGCGCTTGTTGGGATTGAGCTATGTGTGGACCGGCTCCATCCATGGGATCAAGCTACAAATCTGGGCAGCGTGGTTGTTCTTTGCGGTATTAGTTGATTTAGGCGATGCGGTGGCCGATGAATTAGGTTTACCGTTTGAGCGCATTGCGTTAGCGATGCTCTATCAGGGGCTCTACCACTTTGGGGTGGCACGGCAAAAGGGGATAGCCTCTGAACCCGTCTCCTGTTCTGCGGCAGTAGAAAATCAAGACCTGGGGATAGTTAAAAAACTGCGTAACCCCTCAGCAAAAATTGATGTGAGGCCTTTCCCAAGAGATGACTTGACTTTTGCTCCATCTGTTTAACCTGTCACAGGTGCATCTTGCTAAACAATCAACACCGCTATTCCCGAGCTAGAAACTTCAGCTAAAATCTATTTCAACCAACTCCGAATATCGATATTCAAGCTACTCACATCTCTGGTTGCAAAGCACAGCATGATCAGGCTTTTTCGATTGATTGAAGACGGAACCGGGTTTCCAGACACGCTACAGGTGGGTACGGCCTTGTTGATAGCAATCATGATTTTTCTCTTTTGTCTTTTGGTAACAGGGTTGTCCTATCTACAGCTATCTAAGCTAAGTAACACTATGGTGAACCGGCTGACATCTGCCGAGTTTGCAGAGATTTATCAAAATGTGGTAGCCCCCGATATTGACCAAATTGGCCTGATTGTCATGCTGGCGATCGCCGATATCATCATTTTGGTAGCACCCTTTCCTGAATGGCTCACACTGTTTGAATTCCTCCTGGGCTTGCTCGTTGCCGTCAGCACCACATTTATTGGCTTCAAGTTATTTAGCCGTTTCTTCGATGACTACTTACTAGGTATTTCTTTAGAAGATGAAAACAAAATCAACACAGAATTACTAGCCTTAGCCCAGTTTTTAACCAAAGCTGTCATTGTGTTGACTGTCGTCTTTTTATTTGCGCAGGCGCATCAGATTAATTTGGTGGGCTTAGTCACGAGTTTGGGGATTGGCGGTATTGCGATCGCGTTTGCTTCCCAGAAAGTACTGGAGCAAATTCTTTGGAGCGTCGTTCTCTATATTGATCGTCCCTTTAATGTGGACGACTATATTCATCTTCCTGACGGTACGCTAGGCAGGGTCGAGTCTGTGGGTTGGCGCTCTACCAAAGTTCGGCTATCCGGAAAAAACACCCTCGTGATTGCTCCGAACAGTAACCTTGCTCAGATCAATATCGAGAACTTGACGCTGGCCCGACGTATCATTTCAATGGTTAATCTGACGTTTTTTAGGGCCATGTCGAGTGAGGAGAAGGCCCTGGTTCGGCAGCTTGTTCTCTCTAGCACTAGCGATATTCTAGGAATTGATCATCAGCTTACTAAAGTCGATTTTCAGGATCAGGTTCTTCCAGAAGACAACAAGAAACAGGTTCAGGCAAAAGTAACTTTCTTCATTTTAGGTGCGGGTGAAAATTCGTTAGAGCTGAGGCGAAATCTTTTGGAGCTAGCGCGCGAGAAAATTATTGTTCAGCTCTATGAATACGGTGTTAAGTTCCAGTTCAAAGCTGAAACACTCGATATTGCCCAGCCAATGAATATTTGATAGTGGCTTCACAAGCATGATAAATGAGTAGCTATCAATATGGATCCCAGTCAATTTGACCAAGACATCTCAAGATACATTACAGAACTAGCTATCAGGTTGGGGCTGTTTTTTGTTGGAGTTCTTATTTCGCCAGTAATTGGGCGATCGCTGACTCAGCTCATTAGAGGGATTTTGTGGCTACTCCTCCGCCGTATTGATATTGATTCTGAAGCTACCTACAAACACTTTGTTCAGCCCTTTCAAAGCTATTTGGTGGCGATGGGCACGCTTCTCTTCATTGCCTTGGCGCTAAATCTTTTAGTTCAGTACGAGGAACTCTATACTTTTTTAGGGCTGTTTACTTATTTAGCTTTATCGATTAGCACTGCTTTACTGGCTTCAAAGGTTGTTCAACGGGTTATCCGACAGGTAGTTATTGATCAGCTAAGGCAGCGTGGCCAGGAAATTAACGAAGTCGTACTTGTCTTCGAAACTGTCAGCAATATCATCATTATCTTGTTTGCCATCATCATCTTTGCCCAGGGCCTAAAGCTTAACTTGGTTGCCCTATCGGCTAGCTTGGGCATCGGTGGAGTTGCGGTCGCCTTTGCATCGCGTCAGGCATTGGAACGGCTGATTGCTACTGTCGAGCTTTATCTTGACCGTCCCTATTTGCCAGGTGAATATGTCCGGATCACGTTTAACCCTTATGCCGAAGATATGTATGGTCGCATTGAATCTATCGGCCTGCGATCGACCAAAATCCGAACAGCCGCCCAAAACACCCTTGTAATTGTGCCTAATTCAATGATGGCTAGTATGAAAATCGAAAACATCACTCGCGGCAAAAAGGTCATGGCAATGATTTCTCTAGATTTTTATAAGTTGTTATCGGGAAGTGAGAAAGCGCTTGTGCAGCGCTCTATTGAAAGTGTTAGCGAATCTTTATGGGGAATTGAGCGTAATAGTACTCGGGTCCATTTTTCGCAAATAGAAAATAAACCCAGAAGTCGGGTGCGAATCAGTTTCTTTATTTCAGGCTCCAGTCCAGATTCGCTCAATCTTCGTAAGCGGCTTCTGGAATTAGCCAATCAGGAAATCGCTAATAGCTTACTTGCTTATAACCTTGCCTTTACCGTCCCAGAGTCAATGGTATATGTTGACTCGCCAATTTCCATCTAGACTTTTGCTGATGTCAGAATTAGCTATGAGATGATTTGACAAGTCCGTTAAGATCGCGATGTCGCTGAACCAAGCATATGACTAGCTCTTTCTCTTCCGAATCAGACAAAAATCGATCAGAGTCTGAACAGAAACCAGATGCTTATCTGGTAGCTATGCAAGATATTCAACAGCAGCAAGCCGAACTCAGAACCGATGTTGAACGGATCCATCAAAGCTTTGACCGATTCAAGGGCTTTTTTCAGACCTTAGTGAGTGGCCTGGTGATCACGGTGCTTGTGGCTTTTGGTATCGCCATTTGGTATGCCTATCGCTCCTTTTCAGAGCAGCAGGCGGCTCGTCAAATGGCCGAGGAAACAGCTGTCATACAAGATGAAATTATTGGTAGAGTCAACCAGCTAGAAGAATCGCTCCAGCAGTTAGAGCAAGACTTTCCTGAGCAGCTGGGAGACGTTTCCGACGAGATTCAGTCGAGCCAAGCAGACCTCAGACGGTTACGCACTCGCCTGGAAGCAGTTTCAGCAGAACTTGAGACAATCAATCTTTCCGACAACACCTCTGACGGTGCAAACAACGCAGACAGCTCAAACACTTCCCAAGACAACACTGACAGCGAGTCTGACTAGTCCTCAATGGCAGCAGTACGCGCACCCTTCAGAATGCTTGAAAGGCTCACCCGCTGTGGTTTTGAATTTTGAATGAGGACGATCGCACTGGATTGAGAAAAGAGCAATCGCGGTTAGCTCTTCACTTAGTTCGGCTCTGCAAATAGAAATAGTGATCACAATTTTGGATGGAATGCAACTGAATTAAGGCCAGTGGGCAATACCCTACAGAATATTTGCTGTGTCTGATCTAGCAATTGTGGTGGCTGCTGGGCTGCTCATTAAAGTTAGAAATTAATCTGCAAATTTGCTAATTAACGCTTAGAGAAACAGATAGCGCTCGGCAGGTGTGCCATGCAACTACGGACAGTCAGGCATTATCCTATGGATTCGGACGTTAACTTACCAATCAGTCTCCGGAGCATCACGTGGACTCAATCCTACTCCTCTATATTCAAATAGGCAGTATGCAAGTGATCATTGTCTACATGATCGGGATCGTGCTGCAATATATCGGAATGCATCGAATCTCCAATTCGGTATTTCTTGACCTAGTAACTACCCATCCCCAATGCACAATTGTCGTCAAACGTGCCAGTCTGTTTACGACAGCAAGGCGTTATATTCTTTTCCTGGATGGTGGTCAAGTCTACACAATATCCAATGACCAGATGGACTTGCCACCGACGGTTACCCTGATTCCTTCCTTTTTTCGACACGGGTGACTCAGTGATGGCCTAACCAATCCTTCAACCGAGACGCAGCAACCTGCATCACTGTTCGACCAAATTCGAATGTCGGACATGATAGCGTTCTATGACAACTTAAACGCAAAGAGTTATAGACGGACTCTACGTTATTTCGAGTTATTGGTCCATAACTCATTTAGCTACCTAGCCGTGCGATCGCGGCATCACCAATAACCCTGGTACACTCCCCCCTTAACCGCGACCCTGGTGAACTGCTGGGTAGGAATGGATGAGGCGATCGAGTTTAGACAAGCCGCGATCGCCCAGTTCAATACTGTCAAGAAAGATGATTGGCTGCAGAGGAGTACCCAAGAAGAGAGATATTATAGGGCGGTCGCGGATCAGACTAGGCAGCACCTCGACTATTGACTGCAGAAATCGATATAGGCATCTGGTATGGGCACCTGGATAAAAGAAACCTCAAAAGCTATCTACCTTATGCAAGGAAGATATTGGATTTCTAGACTTTCAAAGTATCCCTCTTCAACGAATCCCGACGAACAGGTTCTTAATATTTCTGCTATCCGTTCATGGTTCACACGTAGCGATTATCCTCGGGCAATGACGGTATCCCCAACGGGGTCCGAACCTGAGCCCATACCAGCGCCACCGCCACCGCCACCAACGGGTAAGATTCCACAGGCTGGCATCGAGCTGATCAAGGAATTTGAAGGGTATGCTGAGCGACTGCCGGATGGTCGGGCCAGAGCCTATCCCGATGCGATTCATGGCTGGGCCGTGCCAACGATTGGCTATGGGACAACGGTTTATCCTGATGGCCGTAAAGTCAGACAGGGAGACATCATCAACCGGAATCAAGCGGAAGAGTATTTAATCGATCACATTGAGCATTCGTGTCGGGCAGCAATGGAACGTATCCCAACTTGGGGACAGATGAATGATAACCAACGAGGAGCGATCTATAGCTTTGGCTACAATTTAGGGTGCGGTTTTTATGGCGGAGTTGGCTTTCAGTCCATCACCCGGGTGTGCGATTCCCCGCGACTATGGGGCGATAAAGCTTGGATCAGAGAACAGTTTGTGAAGTACCGCAATCCTGGCACATCAGCTGAAGTTGGACTACGCCGCCGTCGCGAGGCTGAAGCAGATCTATTCTGTTCGTAAGATCAATTTGCGGAATGGTTGTTACCAAGCTTCCAGAAATACAGTGTTGCTTTTAGGCAAGTTCTTTTTAGCACTCCCATGGCGGAACAGGCCGAAACCGTTCAATGAGAAAATCAACCATGGCATTGACTTTCGGTGGCACGATCCGACGACCCTACTTATGAGTCTGCGGCTGTCTTCTGAATTTCACGGAGTTGTAGAAGATCCCAGAAATCACTTTCGTCTTGTTCTTTGTTATCCTCTTCAGGAAGATAGTAAAACATTGCTCGGCGGATAAGCATAATAGCAATCCAAAAGCCAGCAAACTCAGGGATGGCAAGCGCGATGCGGGTAATAGCATTGACCTGGGCTACCTGCTGGTTGAACGCAGTTGTCCCGAACGCCGCTACCACAATTTGGAGATTGAGGAAAAAATTCACAGCGCCTGTCAACAAACTGACCATTAGCACAAGTCTTGTTCCTTTAACCAGCGACCCATAGACTCTTGACTCTGCGAGCAACGCTTTCAACAATCGCTTTTGCTTTAGTGAATTCGGATTAAGCGCCTGTGTGACAAAATAGCGCATGATTGGCTTGCGGATAATGATTGAGCCGCCAAACATCACAACCGTAAAAACGGAACCAATACTATCTTTGAAGGCAAACTGCATACCATCCACAAACCAAAAGGCTAACAGGCCACGTACAAGACTAGAAACGCCAATATAGCTGGTGATAAAGTTGAACTTTTTAGTGATAAAAAGCAAATCAGTAAAGACCCAAGCCACAGGAACCAGCGCAGCAACCACGTAGGTAGTAACGGTCCCAAGTTGCTCGTTCAGATTGTTCAAGATCAGAATGGGAATGACCGAGCCCATAACAATATCGAGGACCAGTTTTACCGTACGATTCATGGCTTATTTACCCTCCGTAATGTTCCAGCAGCCGCCAACCTAGCGACCCCCGCGCCAATAACGATAGTGTCGTAGTGAGTGTGATGGGGCCAAGTTTGAGCAGCAATGGGTTGGCGTGTTCTACGCAGCAAAGGAATTAGGAAAGACAGCAACATGAATGAACGTCGAGTCATGGCTTGCATAGGGAAAAGGCGCCTTCCAGCAGGCGGTAGAATCTGAACAGTGTTCATGTTTCAAAAATACGAACACTGTTCATGTTTTGTCAACCCAGACATCCAAATTGATGCCCCAGCCGAATTCATCTAGTTCGCCAAAACGCAGTAAGATGCGGCGGCAGCCTCAACAAGCTCGCAGCCAAAAGCGAGTCAAGCAAATTCTTGACGTTGCCGAGCAACTGTTTCTAGAAATTGGGTATGAATCCACGACGACTCGCGCGATCGCGGCCCGCGCACACGTCTCGGTAGGGTCGCTCTACCAGTTCTTTCCCGATAAAGAAGCGATTCTTAAGGCGCTGGCAATTCGCTACATGCAGACGCAGTATCAGCGATTTCTCGATCTGCATACTTCAGAAGCCTTAACGCTGCCGTTACGCAGTTATGTGGATCGGATGATTGACGTATTCGATCAGTTCTATACAGACTATCCAGGTTCACAGGCTATCGTTGAAAAATTATTAGACACAATTACCTGGTCTGCGATCGAGAAAATTGATGACTTTGAATATCAAGTAATCGATGAGTTTGCTCGATTTTTTCATTCCCGCAAACCGAGTTTAGCAATGGCAAAATGTGAGCGCATAGCAATGATTATCACCAAAACAATCACTGAACTTTTGTGGCTTTCGCTAAGCGGCAATCAGAGATTTCGTCAAGAACTGGTAGCTGAAACTAAGCTTCTCATTTTGAGTTATCTTCAGCAATATTTGGATGAAGATAGCTATGTTTAAGAGAGTTTGGGTGAATTTCTGTGCGGTTGAAACCACGCCTACAGAAGCTAAACCTGCGGGCGCAAATGTGACATGCACCCGCAAGCAAAAGGCAGAAAGGGAGCGTTTTATACCAGTTCTCTACATCACGGCTACAAAAAGGAATCAATGTAGCCCCGTGACATGTCGCGGGGCTGACGGATCTGTAGCGTTTACAGCGGGAATTGGTATTAAGTATTGAATTGCACCTAGAACGACTAGCGCAAAATTCAACAGTCCTCTCCCCTTCCGCTTTCTCCTTGAGCCCTCTCTAAGTCGAGGCTTGGATCCTAGACCCCATCATCCACAACGGCAAAGTTGCGGGTAATAGTATCGAGCAAATCGCCTCGTGCTCCATTCTTGGCATAGAGTTCAAACGCGATCGCATTATCCCCCTCTGGTAAGAGACCCACGCCACCGCCTTTGAAGTCGTCGCCCTGGTTGGAAAACAGCGAGTAGGGTTCGACGTTTTCGGTTCGGGTTACCTGCCCATCATTGAGGTTGAGAACAATGCTTTCAACCTGACCGAAGAGGGGCGTATGGTCTGGCACAAACGCTGCAATAGTGAGGTTTCTGTCCGCGATCGTGCTGGCCAGGATTTCATCCCCGTCTTCAATTTCGGTGATGAGGGTGTCACTATCCGCATCAAACAGCCCAACCGTCAGATCCGCTGACCCAGAAATGTCATCGACGACGGTAAAGTTCCGAGTCACGGTTCCGAGCAAATCGCCCCTCAGTCCATTTTTGGAATAGAGGTCGAATTCAATGGTGTTGTCACCTTCGAAGAAAGGATCAGTCTGCCCTCGGAAATTGCCCTGACTGTCACCAAACAGAGCATAAGGCTCGGCGTTTTCACGTCGGGTGACCTCACCCTCGTTGAGGTCTAGGAACATGCTTTCGACCTGGCCTGTAAAAGTACTGTCATCAGGGACGAACGCGGCTAGGGTAACCTTCTTGCCTGCGATCGTGCTGGCCAGAATTTCATCGCCTTCCTCAATTAGGGTGATCAGCGTATCACTGCCTGCATCATAGAGGCCGATGTCGAGGTCAGATCCCGTCCCCACAGGGTTAACGGCGATGTTAACCGTAGCCGTATCAGTGCCGCCGTTGCCATCACTGATTTCGTAGACAAAGGTGTCGGACCCAGTGAAGTTGGGATTCGGCGTGTAGGTAATGGTGCCATCGTCATTGGCCACCGTGTTGCCGTTGCCGGTTGCCACCACAGCGGTAATGGTTAGAGTATCGCCATCCACATCACTATCATTGCTCAGCACATCAATCACTACAGCCGTGTTTTCGGGAGTGCTGGTGGTGTTGTCTACGGCAGTTGGGTCGTCATTGACGGGGTTGACGGTGATGTTAACCGTGGCCGTATCGGTTAACGCTCCGTCGCTCACCTCGTAGGTGAAGCTATCGGTACCGTTGAAATCGGCGTTGGGCGTGTAGCTGAAGGACCCATCGGCATTTAGGCTCAGGCTACCATCGCTGACATCGGTCAGCAGGCTAACCGTCAGAGCATCGCCATCGGGGTCGGTGTCGTTAGCCAGAACGCTGTCGCTTAGCGGCGTATCTTCATCCGTGCTAAAAGTATCATCTACGGCATCAGGCACCCCGTTTTCATTGCTGACACTGACAGTGACTAGCGCCGTATCCGTCCCACCATTGCCGTCACTCACCTCGTAGGTGAAGCTGTCGGTGCCGCTGAAGTCAGTATCAGGGGTGTAGGTGACGGTGCCGTCGCCATTATCGACAACGCTGCCATTACCAGCTGTACCTACCGTGGCAATACTCAGGCTGTCGCCATCCAGGTCGGTATCATTGTCGAGCACATTGATAGTGACCGCCGTGTTTTCAGGGGTGTTGCTGCTATCGTCTGCCGCTTCCGGTGCGTCATTAACTGGATCGACCATGATGCTGACCGTGGCCGAATCGGTCAGTTCTCCATCGCTGATTTGATAAGTGAAGCTGTCCGTACCGTTGAAGTTAGCATCCGGCGTATAGCTAAAGGAGCCATCCCCATTCAGGGTCAGGCTACCATTGCTGACATCACTGAGAACAGTCGCGGTGAGGGTGTCACCATCTGGATCGCTGTCGGCTCCGTTGCCGTTGTCGGCAAAGACATCGCCGCTCAGATCAGTATCCTCATCGGTGCTGAAGCTATCGTCGTTAGCCACGGGATCCTGATTGGCAGTTGCACTGACAGTCACCGTCACGGCTGCCGTATCAGTCCCGCCATTGCCATCGCTGATGGTGTAAGTGAAACTATCGGTGCCGCTAAAGCCTGCATCGGGGGTGTACGTGACGGTGCCATCCGGGTTGATGCTCGCGCTGCCGTTGCCAGCCGTTCCCACAGCTGTTGTTGTCAGGCTATCGCCATCCACATCACTATCATTGCTCAGCACATCAATCACTACAGCCGTGTTTTCGGGAGTGCTGGTGGTGTTGTCTACGGCAGTTGGGTCGTCATTGACGGGGTTGACGGTAAGGCTGACCGTAGCGGTATCGGTCAGATCCCCATCGCTGATTTGATAAGTGAAGCTGTCGGTACCGTTGAAGTTGGCGTCGGGCGTATAGCTGAAGGACCCATCGGCATTCAAGGTCAGACTGCCATCGCTGACGTCCGTTAGCAGCGTTGCGGTTAGCGTAGTGCTGTCGATATCGCTATCGTTAGTGAAGACCGTGTCGCTGAGGGGTACGTCTTCATCGGTGGTAAAGTCATCGTCCACTGCCACAGGCGCATCATTGACACCGTCAATCGTAACGGTGACTGTAGCCGTGTCGACAGTCCCAAAGGAATCCTCAATGGTGTAAGTGAAGGAATCGGTGCCTGTTTCCCCAACCGCTAAGGACTCAAACTGACCGTTGGGATTGTAGTCAAAGGTACCGTCGGCGTTAACTGTGAGCAAAGCCCCAGACGCTAAGGTGAGCTGACTACCGACAGCGTTAGTGTCTCCTTCAATCGCTGTAATGGTTTTGACATCGCCATCGACGTCCAGCGTCAGATTGGTAGCACTAAAGGTGGTGTCGAAGAATAAGGTATCGGTGTCATTGTCGAAGAGGTCGCCGCTGAAAGCAGTATCTTCATCAGTCCCTTCAGTATCGTCAACGGCATCTAATGTGCTGATTTGCAGTCCCGTGAAATCCAACCCAGCCGTGTTAGTCGCGGCTCCAAAGGTCAAGACTTCAAAGGAATCGCCAATGCTGGGGAAGAAGCTGTTCAGGACACTGACGTTGAGGGTGCCATCGAAGGCTGCATCGCCACCGATTTCGAAGCGATCGAAGCTAGTCGCACTAGCAATTTCAATATCGATGCTAGCTGTCGCAGTTTCAGTGTAGTCCCCAGTGAGTTGGAGCGTACCGATATCGCCAACAGATACGCCAGGAGCAACGGTCCCTGCATTATCAATATCCCCTGTGATAGTGCCGAAGCCTGTGACCGATCCGCCTTGAATATCAAAGGCATCAAGGAATGTCGATCGCGTGAGAGAGCCCCCATTTAGCAGCGTCGTACCACTGGTTTGAGTGTAGCCACCCCCAAAATCCAGGACGCCTTGCTGGACTTCAACCGTCCCTTGGTTGGTGAAATCAGTATCAATGTCGGTAGCCTGGTTGTTCGCCGTCTCACCAAAAGATTTCAGGAGTGTCCCACTGTTGTTGAACGTAGCTCCGCCCGTGCTAATGAAGAGATCGGCATCGGTTTGGATATCGAAGGTGGAATCTGTCGCATTGTTGATGACGCTGCCGCTAGTGCCGCGCAGGAAGCCCGTTCCCGTCCAGGTAGCCCCCGCATTGATGTTGAAGGTCCGGCCACTAGTGGCATTGAAATCGCCCCATTCCTTACCGGCGGCTCCCTCAATGCTCAAGCTACCTTCAAAGTTGGTTGTTCCGTTCCCCGATTGAGTACCACCGCTCAAGGTGAAAGCATCCGTGACTGTGAAGATACCCTCACCAGTCAGAGTGCCGCCGCTTTGGCTACCAGTTCCAGTGGTTGCCGTGACGCCAGAGGCGATCGCCACCGTACCGAAGGAAATGTCAGTATTACCAGCGTTATAGTCAACTCCGCTATTGATATTAACCGCACCGGACGTAACGTCCACATCAGCAACGGTGACATCGGTACCTGTCTCAAGATCGTGGGTTCCGCCACCAAAGTCCAGGGTGCCACTGCCGTTGAAGGTGCCAGTATGGGTCCCGCCATTGGTTAGCTCTACCGTACCGCTGTTAATTGTGGTGGTACCGCTGTTGTTGTAAACGATGCCAATCGATGTCACGTCAGTTCCCACCGACTTGACCACCGTCCCATCATTGTTAAAGGTGGCGCCGCCCGTGCTGCTAAAGATATCGGCATCGGTTTGGATATCGAAGGTAGAGCCTGTGGCGTTGTTGATAACGCTGTCGCTAGTGCCGCGGAGAAACCCCGTTCCTGTCCAGGTAGCTCCGGCATTGATGTTCAACGTGCGGCCCGTGGTAGCGCCGAAGTCACCCAGTTCCTTACCCGCAGCGCCCTCAATGCTCAAGGCACTCTCAAAGTTGGTTGTTCCACTGCCAGCGTGCGTTCCCCCGCTCCAGGTAGCCGCTCCTGCAACCGTGATGTCATCGCTGCCTGTCAGAGTGCCACCACTCTGAGTAAACGTATCGGCGGTGAGAAGATTGCCCGTACTGAAATTGACGGTGCCGCCGGTGATGGTTAGA
>JBHJHM010000169.1:0-51267 GCA_050330865.1 Leptolyngbyaceae cyanobacterium | reverse complement strand
AGATATTGCAGTTGAGCTTACATCGCCTGGTTTGGCCCCCCTGCCCCCCAAATTGGGGGGTTCTGAGGTTGAATTCCCCCAGAATTGGGGGATTTAGGGGGCGAACGCAAGGTGCTGATGTACTAGTGCAAGATCTCAGTTTTACTTCTAAGGAAATCTCCAAGAAAGAAATTACCCGAAAAGTCAACTGTGTAGGCTGGGTTGAACGAAGTAAAACCCAGCAGGATAACAATGCTGGAAGTGTTGGGTCTCGTGCCTGTCTATTCATTTCAAGAAATCCCCTAATGATCAAGGATGCATGAAATACGACAAGCTATTTGCCGTAGCTGACGTTGCCTTCGGGGGTCGTGTTGTAGTAGATGGAGATGACCGCACCCAGGTTGGTGGGGGCGTTGTCGCTAGCCGCTTCATCACTCGGGTCGCGCGGCAAAATTTTGCCCTCATGAGCCCACTCCACCTGATCCAAAACGCCCGGTGTAAAGCTCGTTGCCTGCCCCTGAATCTGGCTCGAAAGTTCATTGAACACAATATTGGCCCGTTCTCCCGCCAGCTTGTGATTTAGTCGCTCCCCTTTCTTTTGCTGTTTTTCATTACGTGAAAGGCTAGCCTCGTCGTTGATGTCCGAAACGTCAACGCCCTGTTCGGCAGCGCTCTTGTTGGGGCTTAGCCATCTTTCTGTGGCGGTACCCAGCACATAGATTTTGAAGGTATCGCCTGGATAATGCTTTTCGTGATTCAAGATGCTGCCAATCACCTGCTGAATGGTTGCTATATCAGCATCATCTAAGGCATTTTCGGCGCTGCGGAAATGGACTTTAGCCCGCATTACCGCTGTCCAGTTACCTTCACGGGGTTGGACCTCCTGTTTTTCGGCCTCTCCCAGTCCTTCATAGTCGTAAGGATCGCCGCCAACTGTGAAGCCTAGCCCTACTTCAAAACCGGCTTCGCCAACATCAGCCGTGCCTACCTTAGCCACTAACCCAGAGGTATTAAAGTCAACTTCTCCCATCGAGAGGGTGCCGACAGCATAGCCACCCCCCATCGTGGCTCCACCTCCTGCCAGCTTCACAAGGTTGTAATCAAAATAATTGGGTGGATAGTATTTCCATTCATCGGCGCTGCCCGCATTGATTTCGGTCGATCCGAGGCTGCTTTCAATGTTGGCTTCAATAGGCGAAAGGCTGACCCCTGCGCCCAAACGACCAGCCCCACCCCAGGTATCGACCTTCCATTTCATGCCCAAGTCATTCGAGTACTTGATGGTGAATCCCTTCAAATTCACCCCACCCGTTAGGCCCTCACCGGCTCCGCCTTCAGCGCCAAAAATTGTAATTAAGTCGTAGTGATGGGCTTTGCGATTGATGTTGAGGGCGCCATATTCCCGAAATAAATCAGAGTATTCATACAGGGATGCCTCGATCCCGTGGAGGGTCCGAATTTCCTTCAGATACTGCTGAAAGAAGCCTGCGTTCAACTGTCGGAAGACCTCGTCTTTGGCTAAGGTATGGGCGTGGAAGGGAATCTCGTGCTCGTGCCCTGTCATGCCCCAACCGGAGAGGTCTGTTTCCAGAGTCGTGATGGTTGGCGTCTTCTGTAGAAAATCGCGCTTGAACTTGGCGAAGCGTTTGTTCATCTGCCGATCCAAACTCCTGAGATCTTTGATGTAGGAGTCGTAGTCGGTATCGATGGGACCGCCCGTATGCATACTGCGGAGAGCCGTCCAGGCTTCTATGTCAGCATGGGCTCCGGCGCAAAACGTATCAATTAGCTTTTGTTGAGCATTGCTAATGCGGAGATAATTGCGCTCGCCGAAGGCATTCTCTGCCTGTTGCTCCGATTCTGGATCTTTTTTCTGAATTTGAGTTTTCAGGGGCTGTTGAGTCAAATGGGCCGGTTTACGCTGCAATGCGATCGCCTGCGTTGGCTGCGTTTGGCCCCGATCAAAACTTTGGCCTACCCGTGTTATGTGCTGTGATGCATCAGAAGGGGGCCGGCTTGCAGCCTGCTTTGCTCGAAGATTGAGCGTCTGCATTACCCCCGAATCAAGCTGTTGCATCCGGGTCACCTGCAGCTCAGAAGGAAGCGACTTGGGCAGCGGTGACCTTTGTTGAGGCCAAGAGGAGCCCGCCGGAAGCTGATTCGGCGCGATGACGTGCCGGGCTTGTGAACGAACCTGAGGACGACTGTAAGCGATACGCTTACTCATGGTGCGGAACCAGCGAGGTGTTGAATGTGCTTATCGGGAGTTAACCCATTTCACTCTTCACCATCGATGAGAGTATCCAGGATACTTTCGGTTAGTAGACCGGATCGCCTTTGACGGGCAGACCCAAAGCGGACTTGATACAAAGTCTCGGGCTCAGTCGTGATCGCTTGCACAAGTCCCTGCTGCTGCAGTTCTTGCAACAGACCGTGGGTAGTTTCCTCAGTTAGGTCCAAGAAGTCGATTAGGGCTTTGAGTGAACACTGGGTCTGTCGATGCATCCAAGTAAGCATGCGCTGCTGATTTTCTGGGAAGCTAAGCAGATCGGGAAGCGTGACAACATCTGCCTCAGCGATGTTGTGGCCTGCATATTGACTCATAATGCTTCGAATTATCTACAGGTATCAGAACGAACAGGATATTTGTTCAGCGTACTGATTAGCCGGTAAAAGAAAAACCAGTTCACCGACCACTCATCAAATCAAAATATTGAACTGAATCTGGATCTGCTTGTATAAATTCCTGCACAATTGTCCGGATTGAGAAGCCAGCGCCGCCACTTCAGACACAATCCCCAAAGCCCCAGCACCGGACTCCATAGAAGCCCAGTCACCAATTCTCGATCAGTACATGGCAAATGCTGGTAATATCACACCGAGCAGCTTTTTGTATCAGCAAATACCCTTTCCTTTCGGGTATCCCCGCAAAATTTGTGAGGTCTCCGTTCCTGATTATTATGGCATTCTCTCCCATCCGGCTTTTATTCAGTAGTTCTGTGTGTTGCGTTGCGATCGCCCCTGCAGCTTCTGCGGCGGTATTAATCGGCAACACCACTGGCAATAACATTGTTGAGTTTGACGAAACCACAGGCACATTCCTAGGCGAATTTATTGCCCCCTTCGCTGGATTTGAGAGTCCTGATACTTTGATTTATGGGCCTGACGGCAACCTCTACATCAGTAGTGGTACATCGCCTGACACTTCTGCTGTCTATCGGTTTGACGCCGATACGGGAGCTTTGATTGATCAGTTCGCGACAGGTGGGGGACTCTTTCGTCCCTACGGAATTGCCTTCGGTCCTGACGCTAATCTTTATGTCAGCAGCTTCTTGTCCGACGAAATTTTGCGCTACGACGGCACAACTGGAGCCTTCATTGATGTATTTGCAGCAGGGGATGGCAGTGATCCCGATGGATTAAACGGTCCCAACGGCCTTCTGTTCGGCCCTGATGGCAGCCTTTATGTAACAACGCAAGGCAGTGTAGCCGTCAATGGAGCCCCGGACTTCAGCTTTGGGTTTCCTAGCCAGGTTTTGCGATACGACATTACGACCGGTGAGGGAACGGTGTTTATCCCCCAACCTGAGCCGTTTCCTACCAGCTTTGGCTTTGTTAGCTTTCTAGGACTCGTGATTGGTCCCGAAGATGGCAATCTTTACGTGAGTGACTTCGCCAATGGTCTCCGGAGCTATGACTTTGCCAGCGGAACAGAGTTGCAAGTCTTTGATACCAACTACACCGGCACCAATCCTAGCAACAACTTCATCGGTAGTCTGGCCTTCGGACCGGATAATGATCTGTACACTGTCGGCTTTGATTTGACGGACGATACCAATCCCGGTACGCTCCTTAGGTTCGATATCGATTCTAGCGATCGCACCCTCATCGCTACTGAGCAGCCAACCCTAGAGCGCCCTATCGGTATTGTGTTTCGACCTGCTAGCGTACCAGAGCCAAGTCTGCCCGCTGGATTGGGTGTTCTAGGGATTGCCGGAGGTGTCTGGGGCCATCGCAAGAGGCGATAGAGACTAGGAGGCCGAAGACATGAACCTAAAAATGCCCCTGAGCTCATTTGATTTGAGCGAATCAAATTGCGAAAGCCTATGCGTACAAATTTAAATTCCTTATGAAAGGTATTGACAAAGTTTAGAAATGGTGCGGACTAGAAAGATCTTAGGTTTATGCTTATTCTCGTAAAGAAGCGACATCAAGAAAGCACTTAGAGCAGATAAGGTTTAAGCGAAATCACCAATGCTTTTTATTTACCTTATTCTAATGGAGCCGATATCCTCAGCGTTATGCTCCTAATTATCTATCGTTCCTGACGTTTCAAAACTCAGCAGTTGTCAATTTCCAGGCAATTAAATTTGGTCGTGACTTCTCATAGCCAGCTTGAAAGCCAAGTGGTTGTCGGAGCGTCTAATATTTCTGAGTTTTGAGGGTACCTTTGGTACTTTACTTGTTTTCAGGCATTTCACTGATACCGCAAAACCTCCTACCCATTCTAGAAAATCCAGTTGAGGATCTCTCGTTAGCAGGTATTTTCAGAAAGCTACTTGACATACGATTTCTTCTAGACAAATTACTTTCAGGGTTTCTCAAACACTCCATGACAATTCATCTATCTTCAGCAGGTGATTCATGAGCTTGCCAACATTGTTACCTGAGAATCAGATTCGTCCCTTTAACTATTATTGGAAAGGCCAAGTACGATCTGGCATGGCTGTGCGCGGACGGCTGTATGCATTGCTAGATAGCTTTTCTGAAACAAACCGAGCGATCGCCTATGAGAAAGGCTGTGAGCTTGCTAAGAACTGCGATGTGGTCGTAACAGTCTCCCAAAAAATTCACCCCGAATATCATCTTTGGATTGCGCTAACAGCGGGTACTAATGTCGATCTCTTAGGGGAAGCCGTCACGAAATACGGTCTGGGTAAGCCCAAACATTCGCTGTAATCTGGCTGGCAGAAAGCTATGATTGCAACAATCGTTTGGCCTGTACTTCCAAGACTTTAGGCCCATCGACTGCGGTTACAGTCCACTCAATGCCGTTGTAAGAGACACTGTCACCAATGGCGGGAATTTTTTGCAGTCGATGGATCAAAAATCCCGCTAAAGTTTGATAATCCTCTTCCAAAGGAAGTTCTACCCCCAGCAGTTCATTAACCTCTTCAATATGGCTTTGGGCTTTGACGCGATAAGATTGCTCGTCCAGCATACTGACTAGCACTTCAGCATCTTCTTCGGGCTCGTAGCTGTCACCGATGATTTCGGCTGTCACATCGGCCATGGTCACCAAGCCAGCCGTACCGCCAAATTCGTCTACGACCATGACCATCGACTTACCTGATTTCTGCATAATTTGCAGGAGGTCATGAAGCTGAGTGTACTCTGGCACAAATCGAGCGGGACGTATCCAGCTGTCGATATTGCTGTCAGCTGTAGCCGTACGATTAGCTAAGGGCTCAACCAGATCTTTAAGGGAGAGAATGCCCGCAACGTCATCCAAGGATTCATCGATGATAGGAAATTGCGAATGGCCCGTTTCAGCGATCGTATCGAGCACTTGCTGCAGAGTTGCCGTTTTGGGCAGGGCGGTAATTTGAGTTCGGGGTGTCATGGCCTCGCCAGCTGTGACATCGCGAAATTCGAACACATTGTTCAACAGCTCGCGTTCTTCTTCCTCTAACCCGAGTGATTCAGTTGAGGTCCGGATAATCAGCTGAAGTTCCTCAGGCGTTACATGACTGTACCAACCCTGGCTACCGGTGTAGCGAATTCCCGTCAATCGCAGGAGCCAACGGGTGGACACATTCAATAACCAAACAAAGGGCAAAAAAAGTTTGGAAATCGTTTGGCTAGGAGGACCAAACCAGCGCGCCAACCGCTCTGGGTACAGCATAGCCACGGCTTTAGGACAGAGTTCCCCCAAAACGATTTGCAAATAGGCAATCAGCACAAAAGACAGGGGAATCGCCAAAGAATGGGAAATAGCCCCTGCAAAGGGGATCGTTCGCGCCAGCTGATTAAGGAATTGGATCAGAACTGCTGCAATGGTTGATTCACCCACCCATCCCAATGCCAGACTCGATAATGTAATGCCAATTTGGGTTGTAGAGAGCAAACGATCCAGACTACGCTGAAAACTCTGAACGGTTCTTGCTTGAATATCACCGGCCTCTGCCAGCTGGTTAATACGCGATTGCCGAACCGAAACGATGGAAAACTCAGCCGCCACAAAAAAGGCATTAATGCCAATGAGGGCTAGCACCGACAAAAGCCGCATTGCGATCGCAACCCCAGTCAGTCCTGGAGTGATAACGGGCAACGGAACATCCGTTTGAGCAAGCATTATCGTCGTGGAAGAACTGTGAGATGCGTGACCAAACTAATAAAGGCTACGACTAAAAACTGTATAGACACTTGGCTCGCGATGGTAAGCTCGACGAAGCTGCTCACACCTAGCGCATTACTTCGTCTGAGGAGATGTTGCAAATTTCTAGGTACTGCTCAACTTAACACTCAGCGGCCACAAACGGATCATCCAAAAGTTATTGGTTGGGCGTCGCTGGATTCCCTGAAATCCGGGACTGAACGTCGTTGAGAATTTCTTGCTCGTTCCGCAGCACGGCCCCATGACCGGCATTGGGCGATGCCTGATTAGAGGCTGCACTGCTGGCGGGCCGGGTATCTGGCTGACGCACCCCCGTAAGAGCCTGGCGTCCGAGGGCATATCCCCAAGAAGCACTGACGACGCCGGCACCCACCATAAGGGCTAACAAAATCGTAGTAAACGCGACAGCAGGACTAATTCCCATCCTGGCATAAGCTCCGAACAGCATTGTCTGTTTATCATAGTCGCTCTTTTTGTTTGCTTCCACCTATTGCATCCGCGATCGCCGCCCTAGGGTAGCCCGGATAGCCTTAAGCGCTGGCTGCACGCCATTCGTGAATCGGATGCGACGATGGGGGGGTAGACGTTCGGTTTGCAGCAAATAATCGACAGCCGTAATAACGTCATCCAATGTCGTCACAGGAATAATTTCGGCTCCCTGCAGGCGAGTGTAGGTGAGGCGCATGAGCTGGCGATCGTACAAGCGCGAGAACGGACGAGCGATGAGGGGCACTGACAGCGCTCGACATTCACTAACGGTGTTGTAGCCACCGCTGCCAACTACAAAATGAGCCGCCATCAGGCACTCGATGGCAGGATAATGGTCAACTAGAAGTTCTTGGGGACAGTGCTCTGGGCGGCTGGGCGCAATGCAACGCACTCTTAGAGCCGGAAAATGCTTCGCCAGTGCCTGAGTGACAAGGCCATACCAGCTCTGTTCTTCTGATCGCCCCCCGGCTAGCACCACAACAATCGGTCGATAATCGGACAGCGTCAGGTTTAGCCACGAGTAAACGATCCGTAGGTCAGGTAATTCAGTATCGGATCGAATCAGCCAAGGGGGTGTTCGCACCGTTTGGGGCAGATTGGTGAGCCAGGTCGCCCCCTGCTCCCCCGGTACCAAGATGAGGCTGTAGTGTTCAGCGACCAGCGGAACGATCGCTTTTTGGTGAATGTAGGCGGGGCGTAAATCGCGATGAATCAAGATCTTGGGGCAGGTAATCCGGGGTAGCATCGCCACCAGTTCACCGCCTAATCCACGGGGAAAGGTATCGACGATGACACAGTCCCAGGATGTTTGCAGAATAGCCTGTTGAGCTTGCTCGCAGGCATCAACAAGGCTAGCCGCAAAGTCGATGCTATGGAGATAAATCCGTTCTTGTAGCGGCCCCACCTTATGCTGATAAAGGCTATTTGTGAGGATATGAATATCGGCGTGGGCAACAGCCACCCGAGCCAGTGCGATCGCCCGATTGAGGTGACCCCAACCTCCACCTAGCGCGTAAATCAACCATTTAGCTCGCGCCCATATCTTGCTCAAAGTCGTCTCCTAACAGCTCTAGGCTAGCGGCATCGGCTTTGGTGAAATCAACTTCAGCGTCGGAATAGCCTCGATTGACCCAACTCAAAGTTGTGTAATCGCCGTAGCCGGGATATCGGGAGGATCGCTCTCCGGTGTAGGCAAAATAGGGCTCTTCGACATTGCGACCCCCGTCGCAGTGGGGGCAACCGACTGGACTCAAGCGTCTACACCGACGCGGAAACAAAAACCCTATCTGGCGATCGCACCCACTTCCTCCTGAGGGAGCGAGCGCTGATGGCGTAGGCGGTGACGGCATCCCTGAGGCCAACTCAGGGGTATTATCACGAGCACGGCATAGGCACCGATAACCGACGCTCCCCAAAACGAAATAAAGGCTAGTATGGCTGACCCACCCCCAAATCCCGTCGTGGTGTTGGCTTTTTGCCTCAGGCGTTGGCTTTCGGCTTCGGCAACGCGATCGAGCTCGGCAATTATCTTCAAATCCTCCAAGAGAACCGGAACTGCAGCCGTGTTTTGATAGGCTTTTTGTTGCCGCAGGGCTAGTGCAGTGACTGGCACAGTATTCACCCGATGTTAAGACGTCTCCTCCATAAAACACGAAATTGTTCAGGGTGGCGTAGTGTTTTCAATCATAAATATTGAGGATACCGATGGCATCGCCTGCGTTGGTTTACATTTCTTTTGATGTCGTGCCGGCTCCTAAGGGGGCAGCAGTGCACATTGCCGCTTCATTACCTATAAAGCCCAATTCCGTTACAGCTCTGGCCGCAGCATGGGGATACCTTCAGCAAAATTCAGAGCAGGCTCAGCACCTATCCACTGCCGCCTGTCACCATATCGAGCAGCATTTTACCTGGACGATGGCTGGGCGATCGCTCATCCACCTCTACCGTACTCTTCTCCCATAAAGACGTCGGCGATGATTGTATGCAATGGCCTTGGGCGACCCACGTATACTGAACTCAGGCATTTTGCCTTATTGCCTTCATCTGCGATCTTGCACCAGTTCATCAGCACCTTGCGTTCGCCCCCTTAAATTCCCCAATTCTGGGGGACTTCAACCTCAGACCCCACCAATTTGGGGGGCAGGGGGCCAACCCAGGCGATGTAAGCTCAACTGCAAGATCTGGGTTCATCAGAAGTGTGGTCAGCCCTCCCCAACAAGCTCCTCTTTTAGAGCGTCAACACAATGTCTGCTTAGCCGCGAACCCTTCTTGGGAGTCAAAGCCATGATTACCCTACGAGACTACAGAAAATCAGATACTGAGCGGTTGGTCTCTCTGGCTAATAACAAAAACGTGTCGCGATATTTAGTCGATACGTTTCCCTTTCCCTACACTCAGCAGGATGCCGACTGGTGGATTGCCACTGGAGCAGCCGCTAACAACGTAGTGACCAAAGTCATTCAATACGACGGAGAATTTGTCGGTAGCGTGGGGATTGGTCCTCAGGAGGGCTGGAAACGACATGTCGCCGAGATTGGTTACTGGCTAGGGGAGGCTTACTGGGGACAGGGCATTGCGACGGCTGCCGTCAGTCAGATGACTGACTACGCGATCGCGACTCTGGGCTACCGCAAACTCTTTGCTCCAGTTCTGCAGCCTAATAAGGCTTCCAGGCGGGTTTTAGAGAAATGTGGCTATGCCCTAGAAGGCATTCTCAAATCCGAGGTCTGCAAAGATGAGCAGTTTTTCGACATCTATCACTACGCCCGGTGTTGCCTGTAGTCCAGCGTTCAACTAGGATTGCGGGATATCATTCCCTATCTCATCAGCTATGAGTTTTCTGATTGGCGATCGCGTCCGCCTCAAGTCGCAGCCTCCGTATTTCAAGACCGCTGATCCCATGCCGATGCTACGTCCCCCCGATTTGATTTCGGTCGGAGAGGTCGGAACTGTTCTTGAGCAGCGCCCCGGAGGCTACTGGACTGTTAAGTTTGAGCGGGGGTCGTTTCTAGTCGATGAACCTTACCTTGAGCAGGTAATCACAGAATCTTCGCCAGAAGCAGCTTCCTAGAGGCGAGTAACGGGTTGCCAAAGCATTTCAATGGCAGAGTAACCCGGGAGGTCTATTGGTAACTCCCAAGGGGCAGGTTGCGCTTGTCAAGCATTCACACGCATGAATTCTATGCGGCTAACCAGCTTTCCTGACTTCGTTGAAAAATGTTCCCTATTGATAAGAAATGCATTCAAGAAAAGCGTGAGATCTGACAATTTCATTAAGGGTCTCTCCCTGTCTAAAAACTTGATAGAGAATGCCACCACATAGAGAAAAATGCTCTCGCGCCCGCTGGCTCGGAGCCTGACTTCCATGCCCCCAGATGGGTTAGTTTTTGGTGTTCTCAGGTCGTTTTCAGGCCATAAATTAATGAATCATACGTTTTCGCCCCCCAAGCAGGGACTCTACGATCCTCAGTTTGAGCACGATGCCTGTGGCGTCGGCTTTATTGTTCATATGAAAGGCGTGCGGTCCCATGCAATTGTGGAGCAAGGACTCACGATTTTGTTAAACCTGTCCCATCGGGGTGCCGTTGGTGCTGAGGCCAACACGGGCGATGGGGCCGGCATTCTGCTGCAGTTACCTCACAAGTTTCTGATGAAGGTGACGGCAGCTGAAGGACTGACACTACCAGAGCCCGGACACTACGGCGTTGGATTTTTCTTTGCCTCTCCCCATGTTGCCGAGCGCGAGCAGAGTCGTCGTATCTTTGAGCGCATTGCTGAAGAAGAAGGCCAGCAGGTTATTGGCTGGCGTGATGTGCCGACTAACGATGATTCCTTGGGCGCAACTGCGAAAGCCAGCGAACCGTTCATGCAACAGGCATTCATTCAGCGGTCGGCAGACCTTGAGGATGATCTGGCCTTTGAACGTAAGCTGTACATTATTCGCAAGCGATCGCATTCGGCCATTCGCCCTACCGGAGTTGACCCCTACTGGTACGCGACGAGTCTTTCCTGCCGCACCATTGTCTACAAAGGCATGTTGACGCCTGAGCAGGTAGGCCCGTACTTCTCAGACTTAGCCGATCCCGATATGGATAGTGCACTAGCCTTAGTGCATTCTCGCTTCAGCACCAATACGTTTCCGAGTTGGGAGCGATCGCACCCCTACCGTTACGTGGCTCACAATGGCGAAATCAATACCCTGCGTGGCAATATCAACTGGATGTATGCGCGCCAGTCAATGTTCGCGTCAGAGGTGTTTGGGCATGATTTGGAACGGGCCAAGCCTCTAATCAATAAGGAGGGTAGCGACTCCGGCATCTTTGATAACACGCTGGAGCTGATGACCTTGGCTGGGCGATCGCTGCCCCATGCCGTGATGATGATGATTCCTGAACCTTGGACAGCTCACGAGTCCATGGATGAGGCGCAAAAGGCATTCTACGAATACCACGCTTGCTTAATGGAGCCTTGGGATGGTCCGGCTTCTATTGCCTTTACCGATGGCACGATGATGGGGGCGGTACTGGATCGGAATGGCCTGCGACCTTCTCGCTACACCGTCACCAAAGACGATTTGGTGATTATGGCTTCTGAGGCGGGCGTACTGCCGATCGAACCAGAACGCGTGAGATCCAAAGGGCGCCTAGAGCCAGGACGGATGTTTCTGGTGAATATGGAAGAAGGTCGTATCGTTGCGGATGAGGAAATCAAACAGCAAATTGCGACGGCCCACCCCTATCGGGAATGGTTGGACCAATATCGGGTAGATTTGGCCGATTTACCCACCCCGAAAAATCCCGTAGGGACACGGCATGCCGTGTCCCTACGGACCCAACAAACGGCGTTCGGGTACACATTCGAAGAATTGCGGATGTTGTTAAAACCGATGGCGCAAAATGGCGTCGAGGCGATCGGGGCGATGGGCACCGATACCCCTCTGCCCGTGTTATCTAATCGCCCCCGCCTGCTGTACGACTATTTCCATCAGTTATTTGCCCAGGTTACAAACCCACCGATTGACTCCATTCGCGAGGCCATCATTACCTCGGCAGCAACCACCATCGGCAGTGAGCGTAACCTACTCAAGCCAGAACCTGAAAGCTGCCATCTCATCAGTCTTAAAACACCGATCATCAATAATGCCGAGCTGTCTAAGCTCAGGTATTCAGAAGACTTCCCATCGGTAACGGTGCCCATCCTGTTCGATCCCCAAAGGGGAGCAGCAGGGTTGGAGACAGCCTTGGAGACCATTTTCCAGGCGGCAGATGAGGCGATCGCTGCTGGCAAGAGTCTCATTGTCTTGTCTGATCGCGGCATTGATGCAAACCATGCCGCAATTCCGGCGCTGCTAGCCGTGGCAGGCCTGCATCATCACCTCATTCACCACGGCACCCGCACGCGTGTTGGCATTGTGCTGGAATCTGGTGAACCGCGCGAAGTGCACCACTTTGCGGTGCTTATTGGCTACGGCTGCGGGGCAATTAACCCCTACTTAGTGTTTGAAACCATTGAAGGCATGATGCGCGATCGCCTACTGCCCGAAATGGATTTGGAAAAGGCATACAAAAACTATGCCAAAGCCGTAGTTAAAGGGGTGATCAAGATTGCCTCTAAGATTGGTATCTCCACTATCCAAAGCTATCGCGGGGCTCAAATCTTCGAAGCGCTGGGTCTGAATCAGGCTGTTATCGATAAATACTTCACCTGGACCGCTTCCCGGATCCAGGGGGTAGGGCTAGACGTGCTGGCGGAGGAAGCCATTCAGCGCCATCGCCACGCCTTTCCTGATCGCCCCGCAGAAAAGGTGACGCTGGATGTGGGCGGCGACTATCAATGGCGGAAAGAGGGCGAGGCGCATCTGTTTAGCCCCGAAGTCATCCACACGTTGCAAAAGGCTGTTCGGACAGGCGATTACGCGAGCTATCAACAGTATGCAGCTATCGTCAATCAGCAAGAGAAGCAGCGCTTCCGGCTGCGCGATTTGCTGCAGTTCAAATCCCGTGAGCCGGTGCCGCTAGAGGAAGTAGAGCCCATCGAAGCGATTACGCGTCGCTTTAAGACCGGCGCTATGAGCTACGGGTCCATTTCTAAAGAAGCGCATGAAACACTGGCGATCGCCATGAATCGCATCGGCGGCAAGTCCAATACGGGCGAAGGCGGTGAGGATCCGGAGCGCTACACCTGGACGAATGAAAAAGGCGATTCCAAAAACAGTGCTATTAAGCAAGTTGCCTCGGGGCGATTCGGCGTCACCAGCCTTTACCTGTCCCAGGCCAAAGAACTGCAAATCAAGATGGCGCAGGGAGCCAAGCCTGGTGAGGGTGGCCAGTTGCCGGGACGCAAGGTGTATCCCTGGATCGCCAAGGTCCGTCACTCGACTCCTGGAGTCGGCCTGATTTCGCCCCCGCCTCACCACGATATCTACTCGATTGAAGATCTGGCGGAGCTGATTCATGACCTGAAGAATGCTAATCGTGAGGCGCGAGTCAATGTCAAGCTGGTGTCAGAGGTGGGGGTGGGTACGATCGCAGCTGGCGTTGCCAAGGCCCACGCCGACGTGATTCTCATTTCGGGCTTCGATGGGGGTACGGGAGCCTCGCCTCAGACCTCCATCAAACATGCTGGCCTTCCTTGGGAGCTAGGACTGGCGGAAACTCACCAGACGCTGGTGATGAATAACCTCCGCAGCCGTGTGGTGGTAGAAACCGATGGTCAAATGAAGACCGGACGCGATGTGGTCATTGCGGCGCTGCTGGGGGCCGAAGAATTCGGCTTCTCGACCGCTCCTCTTGTCACCATGGGCTGCATCATGATGCGGGTCTGCCACATGAACACATGCCCGGTCGGCGTTGCTACCCAGAACCCAGAATTGCGGAAGCACTTCATGGGGGATCCCGACCACGTCGTCAACTTCATGCAGTTCATTGCCCAGGAAATCCGTGAGTGGATGGCTCAGCTTGGGTTCCGCACGATGGATGAGATGATAGGCCGCACGGATGTGCTGGAGCCGAAGCAGGCGATTGACCATTGGAAGGCTAAGGGATTAGATTTATCACCCATTCTCTATCAGCCAGAGATGGGACCAGAAGTCGGGCGTTACTGCCAGATTCCCCAAGACCACGGCCTCGAAAAATCGCTGGATATAACCACGCTGCTGGACTTATGTGAACCGGCGATCGTCCGCGGCGAAAAAGTTAGCGCTACCTTGCCCATTCAAAACATTAACCGTGTCGTCGGCACCATCTTGGGTAACGAAATCACCAAGCGCCACTGGGAGGGCTTACCAGAGGATACGGTGCATCTCCATTTCCAGGGCAGTGCCGGACAAAGCTTCGGAGCCTTCGTTCCCAAGGGCGTCAGGCTTGAGCTAGAAGGCGATGCCAATGACTACATGGGCAAAGGCTTGAGCGGCGGCAAAATCATCCTTTATCCGCCCCGACAGTCCACCTTTGTCCCTGAAACAAACATCATCACCGGCAATGTGGCGTTTTATGGCGCAACCGATGGTGAGGCCTACATTCGCGGTCTTGCTGGCGAGCGCTTCTGTGTCCGTAACTCTGGTGTTAGGGCCGTTGTTGAAGGGGGCGGGGACCATGGCTGTGAGTATATGACCGGCGGTAAGACCGTCATTCTCGGTCGTACTGGGCGTAACTTCGCTGCTGGCATGAGTGGCGGCGTTGCCTACGTGCTGGATGAAGTAGGCGACTTCCCTACCCGCTGCAACACCGAAATGGTGGACCTCGAAACGCTGGACGATCCGGAAGAGATTCGCGAGCTACATGACATGATTCAGCGCCATGTTGCTTACACCAACAGTAGTGTGGGTGCCAGAATACTGGATCAGTGGGATGTCATGGTGCCGCAGTTTGTGAAGGTAATGCCCCGCGATTACAAGCGAGTACTGCAGCACATTCAGCAGGCGCTGGCTAATGGCCTCACGGGTGACGATGCCCTCAATGCTGCTTTTGAGGAAAACGCTCGTGATATTGCCCGTATTAGTGGGAGTTGATGACTGTATGGTGCGTTAACAAGTTGATAACGCACCTACCTTTCATTCTGGGATGTTCCCTTATCAACAGCCATTAACCCGTTTTCAACCAAGCCTCCCTATGATAGAAGACAAAATCCCTTAAGAGAATGAATGACCGATGGAGATGAAAACAATTCAAATCCAGGTAAGCGCAGAAGCAGCAAATCAATTTGCGGCAGTATCTGAAGAAGAGCGACGCAAAATTGAGGCTTTGTTAAGCCTGCAGTTGGGAGACCTAACTAAACCAAAACGTTCCCTTGAAGAAATCATGGATTCCATGAGCCACCATGCCCAGTCCCAAGGACTAACACCTGAAATTCTAGAGTCCATATTGAATGACGAGTAGCCGTTTTGTACTCGATACTAATTTGTGAGTGCTGCATTGTTTCGTCGAGGCAAACCTGCGAGGGTTTTAAGGAAAGTACTGAATACAGGTGGCTTATTGGTTTCTCTAAAAACACTAGAGGAGTTGAGAAATGTCTTAAATCGTAGGAAGTTCGATCGCTATGTTTCCCCGGAAGACAAAAAAGATTTTTTGACGGTCTTAGTGAGACATTCGATTTTAATCAACCCTACATCCAAGATTTCTGCCTGTCGGGATCTCAAAGACAACCAGATTTTAGAATTAGCCGTCAGTGGTGAGGCAGATTTCATTATTACAGGAGACGAAGACTTGTTGGTTCTAAATCCTTTTCAGAATATTCAAATTGTGACTCCGAATATCTGGTTAAGGAGCTTTGATTTCCGCTAATACAATGCTGAATCCTGTCACTAAAGATACGCAGCGCGATCGCCCATCTCCTTCAAAACCTAGGATGAAAAAGCCTCAAACCGTTAAATCACTAGAAGAATTGGGTCGAGTTAGACTCTCTAAAAGTTTCTTCATGCGCGAGTTTTTATACTCAGAAATTTCGCAAATTGAGGGAATTCCCAATATTCCAGATAACCCTGAGTTAGCGATCGCAGCCGGACGCAATCTCTGTGAAAAGGTGCTGGAGCCCATCCAAGATGCCTTAGGAAGAATTAGCATTCGCTCAGCCTATCGATCCCCTGCCGTCAATGCCAAAGGAGCTGAAAACAAGAACCAGTACAACTGCGCTCAGAATGAGAAAAATTATGCCTCCCATATTTGGGATATTCGCGATCGTCAATACATGGGAGCGACCGCTTGCGTTATCGTAACCTCCTTTATTCCTTACTACGAAAGAACCCAGGACTGGACGGCTTTAGCCTGGTGGATTCACGACCACATCAAAGCCTATGCCAAAATGCAATTCTTCCCTAAGTTTGCTGCTTTTAATATCGCCTGGCATGAGGATGAAAAGTATCCCAAACATATCTCCAGCTATATCCTCAATCCCCATACCGGCAAACAAGGCGGCTATCTCACCAAACAAGGCATGGACAACTTTGAAGGCGGCCACAGTCAATTCTATGAATCTTTTCTTGAGGAAATAGCAGTTGCGTAATGGGAGGGGGCAGGAATAGGGAACAGAGGAAACAGAGGGAAAAAGGCAGAAGGCAAAAGGTAGAAGGCAAAATCTCATCCATCCACCTATTACTTACCACTTACCACCAACTATCAACCATGAACCATCAACTACCAACAAATACCCAACAACCAACAACTAACAACTAACTCAAAACCCCTTCCACCCATCCACTCTTAAAAAATAGGAAACCACCATGGGAAAACCAACTGGCTTTATGGAATTTTTGCGCGAGGTCGCTAACGAAGTCGCGCCCGCCGATCGCATCCGTAACTGGGATGAATTTCACCTCCCTATGCCCGACGAGAACCTGCAAACGCAGGCGGCTCGCTGTATGGACTGCGGCACCCCCTTTTGCCATACAGGTATGACGATTAGTCGCATGGCCAGTGGTTGCCCCATCAATAACCTGATTCCTGAGTGGAATGACTTGGTGTACCGCGGGCTCTGGCAAGAGGCGCTTGATCGCTTGCATAAGACCAACAACTTCCCCGAATTCACCGGTCGTGTCTGTCCGGCTCCTTGCGAAGGCTCCTGTGTACTGGGCATCACCAATCCCCCGGTTACGATCAAAAATATTGAATACTCCATTGCGGAGAAGGGCTGGGAGTCTGGTTGGATTACGCCTACCCCGCCTCAGCAACGGACGGGTAAGAAAGCTGCGGTGATCGGCTCGGGACCTGCAGGCTTATCGGCAGCGGCCCAGCTGAATGCTGCCGGACATTGGGTCACGGTGTATGAGCGGGCTGATCGCCCCGGTGGTCTGCTCATGTACGGCATTCCCAACATGAAGTTGGATAAACAAAAAGTTGTTCAGCGACGGCTAGACGTGCTGGAAGCTGAAGGGGTTACCTTCGTGTGCAGTACCGAAGTGGGCAAAGACATCGCCGCTGAGACCCTCCTGAATGAGTTCGATGCCGTCGTTCTTTGCACGGGCTCCACTCGTCCTCGCGATTTGCCTATTGAGGGCCGCGAGCTAAAAGGTATTCACTTTGCGATGGAATTTCTGACCGAGAATACCCGTGCTGTCCTGGATCAGCACTATGGCGAAAATTACATCTCGGCAGCCGGTAAAGATGTCGTGATTATCGGCGGTGGTGATACGGGGACAGACTGTGTTGGGACCTCTATCCGCCATGGCTGTAACAGTGTTACCCAGCTTGAAATTATGCCCCGCCCACCAGAGACACGAGAAGCTGGCAACCCTTGGCCCGAATGGCCTAAGGTCTACCGTATGGACTACGGGCAGGAAGAGGCTGCTGCTATGTTTGGCGATGATCCCCGCGCTTACCTCGCCACCGCGACGAAATTTGAAGGCGATGAATCGGGTCATTTGAAAGCCGTTCACACGGTGCAAATTCAGTGGGGTAAGGATGAAAATGGGCGATTCATCCCGCAGCATGTGCCCGGTACTGAGAAAGTGATTCCGGCTCAGCTTGTCCTGCTGGCTATGGGCTTCTTGGGGCCAGAGCAACCCTTGCTGGATTCGCTCGGCCTAGAGCGCGATAACCGTAGCAATGTCAAGGCTGAACACGATCGCTATACCACCTCGATTCCCGGCGTCTTTGCTGCCGGTGACTGTCGTCGAGGGCAAAGCCTCGTAGTGTGGGCAATCAATGAAGGACGGGGCGCAGCACGGGAATGCGATCGCTACCTCATGGGCACCACCGAACTTCCTTAACCTCAAGCGATGGGTTCCTCTGAGGAACCCGTCGCTTGAGCATCCTCAGAGCCGTTGGACACTGCTGAGCGTGGGGTCGTAAGTGGAGCTAGGACGGTTAGCGCGTTTGGGATACATTCCAATTCCACAGCTTTGGCCTCGATGATTTCGCCATCAACCACCAGCTTCTGTACCGGATCAGTCGTGATCCGCAACCGTTCTGTTTGTAGCCGAATGATGTCATCCCGATTGGTTGGGGTATTCACCAGTGCTGCAGCAAATAGACTCGTCAGGGCATTCAGTCCCTGGAGGCGATTTTTAGGTGTGGCAATTGTGACATCCAGTAAGCCATCATCCACGACAACTTGGCCAAATCCTTGAGCCAGAACAGAGGTCGCTGGAGCAGCATTCGCTACGGTGATCGTGCTGGTCTCTACCTCCGTCACCTCTCCCTCGATATCAATACTGGCCTTGAACGCAGTCTGTGCCTGAAATTGCTGGACCCCAGCCAGAAGATAAGCTAAGACACCGAGTTGTCTTTTCAGCTCGCGATTGGTGCGATCAATCATCTCGGCCTCAAACCCAATACCTGCCAGCAGAATTAAAGGTTTGCCGTTACAGCGAGCAGCATCGACGACCCGAGGCGTATCCAGTAGAATCACCTCACAGGCTCCCTGAATGTTGGTAGGAATCCCTAGCGCAGCTGCAAAGGCATTCGCAGTGCCGCGGGGAATGATCCCCAGAGGGGTGTTGGTCTCCATCACAGCACCAGCAACCGCCGAAACCGTTCCGTCACCGCCAGAAGCCACCAATAAATCAGTGCCTGCCGCGATCGCCTCTCTAGCCTGCGCAGCGGGATCCTGATGAGCTTCCGTCACAATCACATTGAGTTGAACATGCGGTTCTAGCCAGCGTCGAATCAACCCTAAGTCTTGCTCAGGGTTGCCTTGGCCTGCTGCCGGATTAAAAATCAGATGACCCACACGACATTTGCCCAATCGCAAGAGTACGGCTTCGGCAGTTGCCAGATTAGTAGCTAGCGGAACGTTGTACACCTCACAAACGCGTAAGAGATCTTGAATATCTGGTTCATGGGGCTGAGCATACAGCGGATCAATGAGGAAAATGACTCCGGCAACTTCACCCCCAACGACCTTAGCCGCAATCTGTGTATCGCCCCCTAGCGGTCCCGATGCTACACGGTCTACGGCCAGCCCTGTGCCTTGCTCAACCTGTTGTCCTGTTGTGCCCGTCGCGACTAGGTGGTAGCGCGCCAAGATAGCCCGATGGCGCTCCACAAAGTCCACCATGTCGTCTTTCTTTCTGTCGTGGGCAATGAGGGCAATGCAAGTTGGCATGGCGTACAGGAGACGATCGCTTCTTGCAAAAATCTTACAGAACAAGCTCAAATCGGTCATGAGTGACTACGATGCAGGCAGCGATCGCCCTATGAGGAAATTAAGTATGACCGCAAGACCGCCGCTTTCTCGTTCTTCCAAAATGATTTTGACTACGTTGGAGGGAGTTCCTGGGCATACGATTGTGAAACATTTAGGACTGGTGCAAGGCAGCACAGTACGAGCCAAGAACGTCGGTAAAGATATCTTAGCTGGGTTCAAAAATTTGGTTGGAGGAGAGCTAAAAGGCTATACTGAGCTGCTGCAGGAAGCTCGTCATGAGGCTACTCAGCGAATGATGCTGGAGGCATCTCAAAAAGGTGCTAATGCAGTAATCAATATTCGATATGCGACTTCATCCTTGGCGCAAGGAGCAGCAGAACTCTTCGTCTACGGTACAGCTGTACAAATTGATTAAAAATATTCACTATGGAAGGTCTGGTTATAACTGCGTTTCTTCTGGCTCTTGGCTTCTTTGCCGGTAGCTACATCGAAAAAAAGCATTTTGACGATTTGCGCGATCGCGAGTATCGGACGCGCCAGCTTCCGGTCGTCAGTATTGGCGCTAAAACCCCGATTCCAGAGGCTGATCGAGCTAAGCTTTTTGTGGGTAGCGTTGTTATCTCATCTGACTACTTCAAAACCTTTGTGGCAGCTTTCATTAACCTTGTAGGGGGCCGCATTAGCACATACGAAACCTTGCTAGAACGGGGTCGGCGCGAAGCGATTTTGAGGATGAAAGAAGACGCCATCAAGTGGAAAGCACGACAAATTGTAAACGTCCGTTTAGAGACTTCTGAGATGAGCGGCCAAAGCAAAGGTGGGCTTGTTGCACTCGAAATCGTAGCTTACGGAACGGGGGTTCAGTAGCTAACGGGCAGGTTTGAAAGGTAGATATCTTGTATAGCCGTCGCCAAGTCCGTTGCGACAAAATGGCGAAGCCATTTGGCCGCACGCTGAGCAATCGGATGCTACCTAGTATCGCTACGCGGAATTCAAAATGCAAAATTCAGAATGCAAAACCACAGCGGGTAAGCCTTTCCAGCATTCTGAAGGATGCGCGTACTTTTGCTGTCGAGTACTAAATGGCAAAAGCTATATAACAGTTATCCAACATCTTGTGGAACCCAAAAAGCCTTTAACTAACAGTGGTTACCCGATGAAAAATTGACCTTAGATACTTGCGCCCTCTAGAGTATCTTTGGCGGAGGGTTGCTTCTGAAATTGTTTTTCCTGGGTTGGCATTTGCATAAGTGAACTGAATTTCTTGCCATGACTTTTCTTCTATCACTCGCTGATGAATTAAGTCAAAAATTTCAGGCTTCTCTTCACGAAGCGTCTGAACGGCCTTGACAGCAGCTAGCATTTCTTCTTCCAAAATAGCTTTTTCCATGGGGGTATTTCCTTCTTCCGAGAAGAGAACCTCCATGATCTCTGGTGAGTAAGCGCGAACGCGTCTAAGTTTTCGAGATTTCTCGCGGGCGATGTTGTATGCGGATCCCCGTAGCCAAGCTTGCGGGTTCCGGATTTTTTTACCCTGCTGCAGAGTTTTCTTGCCACATAAATAGGCCTCAAACAATAGTCCACAGGCTTCTATGTCCAGTTTGAACTGCCGAACAATACGCTCTATGGCAGTAAAGATTGAGTAAGCGGCAGGATTCTCCTTCCCTAAAATCTCCTCAATTGCCTGATCCAAAATATCTTGCTGTTGAGGAATTTCAGGAAGGGGGGGCTGCTGATCGCCATTATTACGTTTAGCCATGACTTATGTGCGCTTGCGCCTAATTCCTTACTAAAGAGGTGGCACTTGTTCTGGTTCTGTGACAGTTTGGCAGCAAACTCTTCGCAAATGCTTCTCAAACTGATTACTTTTAGTCATACCTGTAAATGGCCGGCAGAAGACTGTTATTTTCTTTGTGAAGTTTGGCATTTTCTTTACAGAGGAGCGTCACAGATAAGCAACCTATGCCACATGTACACAGTGGCAAGCGACTCTGCGACGCTTCTGCACGGGAACGCACTTAAGAAAGCAAAGACCATGAAGATAACTGACACTCCATCAGAGCCTTACTACGATGATCCGACCCACCAGGCAATTGCTTCAGACTTAATCAATCGGTCAGAGCGCTACAAGACTATTGTTCTGGAATATTGTTTACTCGCACTGCAAGAGTCTTTGACCGAGACTGAGCAAGATCGCATGGGCGAAATCTACGACATGGCGATCGCTGACCCGGTCTTGAGTTTTTGGTTAGAGGAAGGCGATCATCTTGTTGCCCATCACCTTGACTTGGTGGACGAAGCATTCGTTAAACAACAGCAAGACGGTCTACGGCGATCGATCAGACGCAGCCAGATTGATAGTCTCTGGCGTGACTTGCAGAGTACAGCGAAAGTTTTACAGGCCTATCTGCAGTGTCAAGGGTTTTACCAAGGCTCCATTGACGGAATTCTGGGACCATCGACCCAGAAAGCAATGCGACGACTACAGCAGGAGCACCCCAACCCCCTACCAGAATTTGGCTTCATATGGGAAACGACGAGCTAGTGCCACTGCAATCTAGACGTTAGAGGAAACTCGCGATTGCTTTTTTATACCGACATCGCTGCTGCTACTGAACCCTTTTGGTGAAATTGAGTGTAGACATGAAGCAGTTTTTGATGTCTGAGCTGCTATGCGATCGCGCTCCCATTCTCGTCGAATCTCTCACTGGGCCTGGTTTCTGTCTTTAAGTCTACTCGTCGGTGGACTCGGGTTCCTGCTCAGGCCTCTACGTCTGTTCCCTGCGGGCGGCACAACTCACGTTGGGCTGGCTGATCGATCTGTGACGGTTCATTTGTTTGAATGGACTTGGAGCGATATTGCCCAGGAATGCGAGTCTTTTTTGGGACCGCAAGGGTTCGCAGCAGTCCAAATCTCGCCGCCTCAGGAACATGTGGTGGCTCCGGAAGCGGGGTTTCCCTGGTGGCAACGCTACCAGCCTGTAAGTTACCAACTCATCAGTCGTAGTGGTAATCGTGCTCAGCTTCAAGATATGGTACGCCGCTGCCAACGGGCTGGGGTTGTGGTCTATGCCGATGCTGTGATCAATCATATGGCGGCGATCGAAACGGGAATTGGCTCAGCCGGTACCTCATTTCGCCGCTATGACTATCCTGGCCTGTATGCCTCCAAAGACTTCAACATCTGTCGGGCGGAAATCACCAATTACAAAGATGCTGAACAGGTAACCCAGTGTGAGCTAGTGGGACTACCGGATTTGAATACGGCATCGCCTCAGGTACAAGACACCATCGTCACCTATCTGGCCGATTTGGCTAGTCTAGGAATCGCCGGATTTCGGATTGATGCGGCCAAACATATCGCCAATCAGGACCTGAGAGCCATTCTCCAAAAGGTACGCGATCGCATTGAGCCTACTCCTTACATCTACCAAGAGGTCATTGATCCTGGCACGGAGGCTGTCAAAAAGCAGGATTATTATGCTTTGGGCGACATCGTGGAATTTGAATATGGCCGACGGGTGAGTGAGGCGTTTTTGAATGTCAACAATCGTGCCTTAACCGATTTGCAAGCCCTGGGTACTTCAGCTGATCTGACGCCAAGTGACCAGGCAGTTGTCTTCATCGATAATCACGACAAGCAACGCGGCCATGGCGGTGGTGGCAGCTACTTAACTTACAAGGACGGACAACTGTATACCTTGGCAACGATATTTATGCTGGCCTATCCGTATGGCAAACCTCGCATCATGTCTAGCTATGCATTTGCGAATTCTGAACAGGGGCCCCCTGCCGATGTCGATGGACGCACGCGCACCGTTTACGGTCCCGATGAGCTAGGGTGTGGCGAGGCCTGGGTTTGCGAACATCGCCAACCTGCTGTAGCTGCCATGGTGCGGTTTCATACGACAACGCAATCCGTGCCCGAAGTTACGAATTGGTGGACTAATGGCAGTAATCAGATTGCGTTCGGTCGGGGCGATCGCGGCTTTGTCGTCATCAATCGTGAGGATACCCCGCTAACCCACACCTTCCAAACCCAATTGCCTCCAGGCGACTATTGCGACGTCATTCAATCCATGCCCGAAGATACCGCTTGCACCCACGTCATTGCCGTAGACGAGCAGGGCCGATTTCAGGCAACCGTTGCGGCAATGAGTGCGATCGCGCTGCATCAAGGCAATCAGATTGAGTAATGAGTTTGGTTATTGGTTATTTGTCGATGGTTGATCGCTGTTGGTTCTGAGTTCTGAGTTCGTCGTGAATGGCTGATGGTTGGTAGTTGGTCCAAGGTTCTTCTACCTTTTCACCCTTTCCCTTTCCCCTTCTTCCCTCTACCACTACTACCCTTCCACTCCCTGACTCCCTCACTCCGGCTTCCGTGCCCAACCCGTACTCCGCCAAATCAGGATGTAAAGTGCGCCTGTGATTAAAGCCCCGAGGTTCCATTTCACTGATTTTTCTAAGAGTCCCCGCCGCTCAGACGCGATTTCTTGACGGGTTTGGCTATTCAAAGCGGCTTCGTTCTCCTCAATAGAGGTTGAAATCCGAGTTTTCACCTCCTCTATTTGCTCACCTTCGAGGGAAGGCGCCTGTTGACCGCTCAAAGCACTGACTAGAGCCTGCAAGTCGTCCGTTGTTCGAATATTATCTAATTGTCCTTTCGCCGTTTCAAACCGCTGCTGTAGCTCCTCAGCCTGAGCTTGAATACGCTGCTCGTTTTGGTTGTTGATGCGGAACGTGTTGATGATCCCCAAGGGCACTAGCAAGAAGTAAAGAGCTCCAGCGACCAACGTGAACCAAGACAAGATTTTCACGAGGTTTGCTTCAAGCTTGCTCCTTTCTTCGAACCCGCCTATGAAAATCAACCCCAAACCAATAAGAGGCACAGGAACTCGCTCGATGACTTGCCCGAATGCCTGAAATTCCCAGAGCGGATTGGTGAGGACGGGTGGAATGAGAATCTCTGCTAGATCAATCAGACTCAAAAGCAGCAAGCCATAACCAGCCAAGCGTAGAGGCGTTAGGGAACGCACCATCCCCGTCCGCGATCGCCACAGCTGGCGAACTGCCTGAGTAAGTTGCTGCTCAGAATTTGCATCAGTCATCGGTGTCTCCTTGAGCTGGTTCGTCGCCTCCTGAATAGAGCGACTTAGTTGTCATCATCCGCTTCCAAAAAAGCCAGCAGGTCCGGGGTCATTTCTGGGGATGCAGAATACTGAGGCATGGATACGGTTTGCCCCAATCGCTGCTGTCGTTGTTCGAGCGTTTGTACGGCCATGTAGAACGCTCCAAAAGCCACTACAGCTATCAATCCAAATATTAGAGAGCCATCGCCGGTGTGCCAGTAGTCAAAAGCAGCTTTGTCACCCGACGCCACTAAAAGAGCCATCAGCGCCACCCGAATACCATTGACCACAAAGCCAATTGCCATCCCAATCAGAGGAACCCAATAGCGCATGAAGCTCTTTAGGGGAAACATAATGAGGCACAAAATCGAAAGCCCCAAAACATAGGAAACCGACTCAATGCCTGAGCAACCGTAGTAAACCTCGACACCGCCGCCTTCTAAATAGATTAATAAACCGTCACGGACAACATCAAAGCCGCTGTACCAAAGCAGCGATGTACTGAAGCGTGCTGTAAGAGGAGAGATATCAGCAACAAAGGCCGATAGGGTACCCGGAAGTCCCAAGGCCAAAAGAATTGCAAGTTCTCGCCAAAACTGGCGTAATCCCAACCATCCAGCAGCCAATAACACGACAGCAAAGCCCCCTGAGACAGGGATCATTCTCATCAAGGCATTGATGCCAGGCTGCTGCTGCAAATTCAGGGGATTGCCAGCTTGACCGAGGTCTCTGTGAAGCAGGAAGAATCCCATGGCTAAAGTGAGGATGACACCTAGTATTCCTAGTACAAATTCACGATAGTTTCTGGATAGGCTTAATGAAGCGCGCCGTTCCCAAAGAAGCGTACCGCAGGCTAAGCCAAAGAGGAGACTCATACCCAAATGAGCCGATTGATTGTAATCCAGCAAAACTTTGACATAGAGTGCCGAAAGGATACCTATTACAACAAGCAGCATTAAGGGGTAACGCTTCAATGAATGAAAAACAGCTTTTTGAGAAGTCATGAGCTTTAGGAAAGCTAGAAATAGCAGTTCCGCAATTGATCACCGATTACCCGTCACTATAACGTCTGCGCTGATCCCACGAATGTGAACCATTCGTCATCCTACAGTTATTTGATGTAGTTAAAGAAAGCGTCCTAGTCGCAGCAAAGGTTGATTGGATATGGCTACTTTCCTCTTATTGAGTCCAGCGGCTGTGAGGGTTCCTCCGGAAAGAAAAAGCTGAATCAATAAACTTAGGTTGCCCGCATCCGTTCCTTTATCTACCGACTAATTCCTGGAACCAGTCGTCATTGCGGAGGTTATCAAAGGCTGATTCTGTCTGGGCATCGGCCCGCAGGCTGGGGTCCAACCGCACAGCTAACTGGAGATTTTCTAGCGCCACATCATCTTCTCGCTGCAGCGCGTAGCAGGTAGCTTTATTGTATAAAGCCTTAGCGTAGTCGGGATCGATCGCTAGCGCTTTATCAAAGCTTTTGAGCGCTTCGTCATCGCGGCCTAACTTCATCAGAACATAGCCCTTGTTGTCCCAAGCTTTCGGAGCATTAGGGTTGAAGCGAG
Source organism: Leptolyngbyaceae cyanobacterium (assembly GCA_050330865.1). Classification (GTDB taxonomy): domain Bacteria; phylum Cyanobacteriota; class Cyanobacteriia; order Phormidesmidales; family Phormidesmidaceae; genus SIO1E4. The sequence goes on along the minus strand of JBHJHM010000169.1, from coordinate 25,132 downwards.
TAGCCCGATCAAACGATGCCAAAGCCTCTTCATACCGTTCTAATTCGATCGCGGCTAGACCCCGATTTAGCCAGGCTACGGCATCGTTTGCCTGCAGTTCGACCGCTTTGTCAAAAGACTCAAACGCACTGTCATGCTTTTGCAAAACACCGTAAGATACGCCTCGATTGACCCAGGCTTCGTGGTAATCCGGTTTAATCGACAGGGCTTTATCGAAAGCTGCGATCGCCTCTTCCCGTCGTCGTAATCGCCCCAAAACCATCCCCTGGTTCACCCAGGCTTTAGCATCGTCGGGAGATAGTTCAACAACGCGCTCGAACGCTTGCAGGGCTTCTTCGTAGCGCTTGAGTTCACGTAAAACCCGTCCTCTTTGATAGTGAGCCAAGGTTCGCTCGGGCGATAACTCAATAACCTTATTGAGAGCATTGAGGGCCGCTTCGTACCGATCAAGTCCCATCAATGCCAGCCCCTGATTCAGCCATACATCGGCATTATCCGGTTTGATTGCTAAGGCTTCCGTGTACTCTGCCAATGCATCGGCGTAGTTTTCTTCGGCCAAAAACTTATTGGCCGCCTCAATGCGCTCATCCGCTGACATGAAGAGCGTAGGACGATTGTCCTGAAGGCGATCCAGCAGGCCTGTCAGAGCCTCTAACTGCTGTTGTGTATCGGTTACAAAGCTATCGGCTACGTACTCGGGAGCGACTTCGCCCAAGCGCCGCATAATGGCTTCTTTTTCTCCCTGAGCTTCAGCTTGCAGCGTGATGAGACGTTCTTGCACAGTGCGCTTCACATTTTCCAAGTCAGCCAACACGTCGCTGCGGCCAGAGGCAATATCTCTATGGAGGTCTGCCATCTGGCTATCAAAGTCGGCTTCGATTTGCTCCAAACGCTGGCGAGCTTGCTGCTGTCGCTCGGAAGCTTCTCCTTCGAGGACGGTAACGTGATCGGTCAGGCGACTATCAAACCCATCTAGCTTTTCCAACACGCGATCGCGGCGATTGAAAACAACATCCCGCACCTCATTGAGCTGGCGGCTAAATTCAGTTTCCAATCGTCCTAAGGCTTCGAGCGTAACCGTAGCGCGATCGCGGCTTTCTCCCTGCAGTTGCTGAATCGCTTCGTTGAAGTCATGAGCACGCCGCTGAACATCTTCCCAGGTGGTTGCCTTATTGGCTTCAAACTCTGCGGTCATCTGCACAATCTGACTGCGGAACGCCTCAACGTTTTCCTGCAGTTCGTCGAAGGCTGCCGACTTTTGGGTGTCTACCTCGCCCTGCAACTGCTCAAACTGAGCCACAAAGTCATCAGCAATGCGGCGCATATTGTCGAGCAGTGCGACTCTACTCGTATCGACCTCTGCTTGATGTCCTTGAAACTGGGCTAGAAAATCATCCAGCGAGCGTTTAATATCAGCCAGCACATTGGCTTTTTGCGCCAAGACTTCATCCCGCACCTGATTAAACTGCAGCTCAAAATCGTTCGTAGCGCGCTCCATGGTTTGCAGCGCCAAATCGCGACGGCCCATGGCGCTTACTTGGACCTCATCCAACTGCTTGTCCAGCACCTGCTGGCGATTGCTCATAGCATCCATAACCCGCTGTTGATGCTGCTCTAGCTGAGCTTCTAAATTTTCTCGCAGGGTCTCGAAATAAGGGGCAAACCCTTCCTTCAGGGTTTCGAGATCAGCCAAGGTGCGATCGCGGGTTGACTCCACGGCTGCCGTCAGCGCCTCTAGACGTCCTGTAAAATTCGAGGAAGACGCCTCAATACCGGCAAACGTCTGCTGCTGAGCTTCCCTGACATGTGCTTCGATATCTACCAGCTGCTGCTGCAATGCCTGAGCCTCGTCCCTTACAGAGGCCAGAACTTCAGCAGTTTGTGTGGTTGCATCAGACTCCAACGCTGACGCCTTTTCCTGCATCCGCCCCTTGAGGCTGTCGGCATGTTTCTGGAAGCTCTCTTCCAGTTCACTCAGTGTTTTTTGCAGTGTGGTAATTTGCGTTTGCCAATCTTTCAGCGTGTGGTCCTTAGAATCGTTAATCTCCGCCATTGCCTGACTGAGGGCTCGGCGCTTTTCAGCTAGCTCATCCTTGAAGCCTTCAGCATCCTGTTCAATATCGTCAGCTAAGTCTTCAGCATCTTTGAGGACGTTATTCAACTCACGGGTCGATGTCCGAATCTTGTGTTCTAGATCCGTCATTTGATTTAGCTGCCCCCGGACCACGGTTGCCACCTCTTGGACAACCGAGCGACGCAAGAACCACAACAGGGCAACGCCCAACGCAATGAGCAACACCAGCGCCGTCAGCAGGACATAAAACAGCGTGGTGGCTCGTGCAAAAGCTAAATCAGCCTCCTGTTGGCGACGCTCGAGATCAGTACTGGTGGCTGATGGGCTGGTTTGGGCGATGATGGGCGATCGCTGACTGGCTACCGCACTACCCATTACGGCACCACCACCGATAAACCATAGGGTAAACAGCAGGGCGCTGTTGGAGAGAGAAGGTCGAAGGGGTAGGCAGCTACGCCGTATTGGCATGGCAATAACGTTCGTCAATGGAGGACAGCTTGAGAGTGAGGCTTCACAAACGCTCTCACTAATACTCAGAGGCTATGCCTAGCATACCTTGAAGCTTTAGCGGGAGAGTTTCTCCAACGAGCAGAGAATCTGCAATGGTATGGAAGCTCGTCCTTAATAGTAGTGACCATCGGGCAAAATGGTGGTGCGATCGCAAATCGCCGCCTTTAACTCAACCCCCGTAGCTCGAAAGAGATTAGCACTGCTCAGACAGACGCGCTTCAGATTTGTTTGAGTGAGGTTTGCCCTGGAAAGCGTTGCTCCTGTCAGATCCGCCCCTGTTAAATCCGCTCCGCGCAAATCGGCTCCCGTCAGATCTACTGACTGCAGATTGGCTCCTGTCAGAACAGCGTATCGCAGATCAACTCGCGACAAATTTGTACCTGCCAAATCACCATCAATCAAAATGGTTGAAAACAGCTTTGCATCCCCTAAGTTTCCAGCCTTTAGGGTCATACGCCGCAGACTGGCTTGACTTAGATTGCTATAAGGCAAATAGGCATCCACAAAAGTTGATCCGTCTAAATCAACACCCTGCAGATTACACTCAAAACCATCAGCTGAATGGACGATTACATCCTGAAACTTTCGCTCACCCAATTCATAGCGTTCGAGCAAAGTTTTGAAACTCAAGTTCACCATAAATAAAGCTCAAGCTGAATCCTGTACTGAAAAATCTCAAACGACACAATCGAGCTTGAGAAGTCATCCGGCGCTTGAAAACCGACCTTGCCGTTTCGAAGCATAAACTCACCACCTCGAGCAACCCCGTTCAAATAAAGCATCCAAAATGCTTATTGCAGTAGTCAATCCGCTCGTTTCCAAATCTCAACCTTCAGATACGAGTATGCAAACATTAAGAAAATCTAGAATATTCAACCTGACTCAAACCACATTCGCTGTCGCTCATAAAACTTAATGAACAATTATTAATCTATAGCTGTGAGGACTGTTTTTGGAATAACTTAACCATGTTTTTGGATTTGCCTGATAGGTATACGGGGCAAATTGTGCTCGATTGCTGCGGTCGAAAGATTAATTTAATCTGCTATGAAAAGAATGTTTGGAGGCAAGCATGATAACCAATTGCCTTGATACCTGTAGGTTGTTTTTATGGGTTCTTATGAGCTTTTTGGATATAACCTGTAAGTAGCAGTTATTAATCTAGCTAGACGTCAGTAAAACATTCCTGAAACTAGCTGATAACACAACGACAAAGCTGGTTGATTGCAATTACGAGCAAATTATGCAGGCTCGTATAAATAAGTAGTGCTAGCTTAAGGAAGAAGCCCACAGTTACGGACAGTTCTAGGTTGGATATGGGTCACCCGAGTTCTATTGCTGAGCATTTCCACGATCGCACAAAATACCATCCAGAGACTTTGGCGAATGCTGCTGGTGCGATGCAGGGGCCGCCGCCCGAAACATTCAAGACCTATCGGCTGGGAACCGAGATTGACCTTAAGCCCTATCTAGATGAGGCCAAGGTAACTGCTCAGGCGTCTTACGAAGATCGATCCTGGGCTCGTCTGTCGCATTTTTTGATCAATGTGTACGGTCTCACCGCTAAAATGCAGACGATGTCAGGTCAGGTATTTTTCCTGCGGTCAGCACCATCGGCAGGGGGCCTTTATCCTACCGAGCTGTATTTAGTTTCTCGTGGTAATGCGCTGCTGCCAGCCGGACTTTATAACTACCAAGTAAGAACTCATAGCCTTTGGCGGTTTTGGGATGACCATGTTTGGCAACTCTTACAAGAAGCCTGTTTTTGGCATCCCGCTCTGGAACATACACAGCTAGCAATTGTAGCGACGACTATTTTTCACCGTTCAGCCTGGCGTTATAAGGACCGAGCCTATCGCCGCATTTGTCTGGACATGGGACATGTGCTAGGCAATCTCGAACTTGCGGGAGCTCTGGTTGACTATCGGCCCCACTTAATCGGTGGATTTGCTGACCAAGCTTTAAATCAGCTGATGTACTTGGATGAGACTGCAGAAAGTGCCTTAGCCGTTGTTGCCTTAGCTGACTTGCTTCAGGTTGAACAGAATTTGCCACGCATCACAACCGCTCAGCCAGCCCAATTACAAACTGAATTTCCCAAGATAGTTGATGGTGAGTTGCTGAGCTATCTACACCAAGCTACCTGCATTAATAAGGATGCTGATCGGCGGTGGCAAACTCGTTCTGCCGCGATCGCTGATGCTTTGCCAGAGCCTCAAAAACCCACACTGGACGACAAATACAATTTTCCCTTTTGCCTCAAAGTATCAACGCAAACCTCCCCGATCGACTGGGATATTCAGCTGCAGGGGCTAGAACGAACCATTTTGAGGCGTCGTTCCACACGGCAGTTCAGCGGTGACAATTTGACGCTGGATGAGTTGAATACATTATTGGACTTTACCTATCAACCCCACCATTACATTGATCAAGGATTTGACGGCGATCCCGATTATTTCGATCTTGGCCTGATCCAATCGTTTGTGGCCGTATCTGGCGTCGATGGCTTAGAGGCTGGATGCTATTACTACGCACCGAATGCTCAAGAGCTACGACAGATTCGCTTCAAGAATTTTCGCCAAGAGCTTCATTACCTCTGTCTAGGCCAAAACTTGGGCCGCGATGCCGGTGCTGTTATTTTCCAAACAGCCGATCTCAAGCAAGCGATCGCTCGCTACGGCGATCGTGTATATCGCTATCTCCATTTAGATGCCGGACATTTGGGACAGCGTCTGAACTTGGCAGCGATTCGTCTGGGTCTGGGCGTTAGCGGAATTGCTGGCTTCTTTGACGATCAGGTCAACGAAGTCCTAGGCATTCCAGAAGATGAGGCCGTCCTCTATATCACTACGTTGGGCCAGCCTGAAGAGGCTTAGGGGATTTCCAGGAATAAAAATACCGGACTGCGGTGCATTACGCTCCGCTTTAGCGTAGCCATGCCTGGATGGCTATATGACACCCTACAGTTGGTAAATTCTTTCCTGGAAATTCCCTTAATCGTCCAATCATTCCGATTTCAAGGTATTGAACCGTTCCCCTCGAAAATTCTGTCAAGTGCTGCCCCTTTCCCTCGGCAGCGACACCTGAACCAAACGGCTTCTTCGCATAGCGGTTGGGAAAGGGTCTCTTTCCCCGGCTCCCGCTTGGCGATACCATTTGAAACATTGGCGTTTCTCGGTTAGCACTGGTGGAAGCAGACACAAACACACAAAGCCTGATTAAAGTTATCGATACAGCTTGGGAAAACCGCAGCAGCATCACCTCCGCAACATCTGGTGAAACCCGCGACGCGATCGAACATGCAATCAGCGGCTTAGATCGGGGTGATTATCGCGTTGCCGAAAAATCGGGTGATGACTGGATTGTGCATCAGTGGTTGAAAAAGGCCGTACTGTTGTCTTTTCGGTTAGCCGATTCCACGACGCTTCCCAGTGGTCTGCAGAATCCCAAACTAGGAGACGCGCCCTGGTTTGATAAAGTCCCCTCTAAGTTTGCCGGTTGGACTCAAGATACCTTTGCTAAAGCTGGATTTCGAGCCGTGCCGAATTGTGTAGTGCGTCGCGGCTCTTATGTTGCCAACAATGTGGTTCTGATGCCCAGCTTTGTTAATATCGGCGCCCATATCGCTAGCGGCACGATGATCGACAGCTATGTAACGGTTGGCTCCTGTGCCCAAATCGGACAAGGTTGTCACATCTCTGCTGGTGTCGTGATTGGGGGAGTGCTAGAGCCCTTACAAGCAAACCCGGTTATCATTGAGGACAACGTGTTTGTTGGCGGCCAGAGTGAGGTGTCGGAAGGCGTCATTGTGCGCGAAGGGGCAGTGCTTGCTATTGGCGTCTATCTCAGCCAGTCCACCAAGATTGTCGATCGCGCCACAGGAAAAATCTTCTATGGCGAGATTCCTCCCTATGCTGTGGTGGTTCCGGGTTCACTGCCAGGTAAACCACTACCAGACGGTTCCCCTGGGCCTAACCTCTACTGCAACGTCATTGTGAAAACAGTTGACGACAAAACCCGTTCCAAGACCTCGATTAACGAATTGTTGCGAGACTAGCTTTAACTCCCGCCCAGTTGCACTTAAGCGGGCTTTAATCGCTTGAGCGGAGTTAACCTCGTTTCTTAATGCAATGAATGAATAGACGTTTTTATGTCTTTGCTACCATTTGACCAAAAAGAAGGTTGCTTGTGGCTGAATGGCGAAATCGTCGTTTGGAAAGAAGCCCACATCCATCCCCTAACCCATGGCCTACACTACGCTAGCAGCGTTTTTGAGGGGGTCCGCATTTACAACGGCAAACCGTTTTTGCTGACCGAGCACCTTGAGCGCTTATATCGCTCGGCCAGCATCCTCGGCTTCACCGTCCCCTACTCAATAGAAGCTTTAACAAAGGCGACTTACGATTTGCTGGAAAAGGAATCGATTGAGGTTGGCTATATTCGTCACGTTGTCTGGCGGGGTAGCGAAAAACTCCGGGTCTATGCGCCGGATACCGGGATTTGGGTGGCGATCGCGGCTTGGTCAGTTCCGACGACACTATTTACAACCGCCACCCAAAAGCCCCTGAAACTCACGAGTCACGTTACCTGGCGCAAGCCCGATCCAACCACAGCTCCGACGGCCAGCAAAGCAGCTTGTCTTTATCCCATCTGCAGCATGAGTAAGGACGAAGCGGTTAAACAGGGATTCGATGACGCGCTGATGTTGGATTACCGGGGTTTAATAGCTGAATCCACCACATCAAATGTTTTTCTGGTAGTGGATGGCACCTTATTGACGCCGGTCCCAGATTGCTTCCTAAACGGCATCACGCGACAAACCATTATTAAACTGGCTAAACAGCTCGAAATTCCTGTGGTCGAACGCCAAATTCAACCCTCAGAACTGGCCCAAGCCCAAGAGGTTTTGCTGACAGGGACGACCTGTGAAATTGAATCAGTAAGTCAGGTAGATGAGTACCCGTTCGAGCCCTTTGGCCCTATCACAACTCGCCTAATCGACGCCTACAAACAGTTTGTTACTCAACAAACCTCAACTCCCCAGGCTGCTTGAACGGTCACTTCACATTCGGTGTATTGCTGAGAGAATGGTGTATTGCTGAGAGAACGGCGTATGCCTCCATGCTAGCGAAGCCATGCCTGGAGGGTATATGTGTAGCTTTAGCCATTTAGGTTAAGACACCGAGTACTATCCCGATGCTCAGCCTATAGCTAAATGGCTCACCGTCTTGTCCTAACGGAATTGACGACGGCTATATCCTACGATTTACACCTATCCCCCATCCACTCCCCTACTTCTGTTCCCTATTCCCTCTTTGCCGAAAACACCTATGCCTACCCAAATTTCTGTACTCGACCCCGTTCTGGTAACCCAGGAGCTGATCCAACGACCCAGCGTAACGCCCGACAGAGAGGGTGGACTCGATGTCGTTCAGCGTCATTTGGAACAACTGGGGTTTAGCTGCCACCGTATGACCTTTCACAACGAACCAGGCAGCTATGAAGTGGACAATCTTTATGCTCGCTGGGGGACCAACGGTCCGAACTTAGCATTTGCAGGACATACCGATGTGGTACCCGAAGGCGATCGCCAGCGCTGGGGCGACATCGATCCCTACAAAGCAGAAATCCGGGATGGGATCTTGTGGGGCCGAGGCACAGTTGATATGAAAGCCGGGATTGGCTGTTTTATTGCAGCCGTTTCATCTTGGCTAGCTAAAACGAATAATAGATTCAACGGATCGCTCAGCTTCATCATCACAGGTGACGAGGAACACGAGGCTATCAACGGCACCAAGCCTGTTATGGAATGGCTGCAGCAGCGCGGCGAAAAAATTGATGCCTGTATCGTAGGTGAGCCCACTAACCCCTCTGAGATGGGCGATTGTGTTCATATTGGTCGCCGCGGCAGCATCAACACATTTATCACTATTAAAGGGAAACAAGGCCATGTAGCCTACCAGCGTAATGTCCTGAATCCAGTCCCGGCTGCCGTCGCAATGGCAACTGCTCTGCAGACGCTACCGCTAGACGAGGGCAACGATTGGTTTGAACCGTCTAATCTAGAAATTACCCAGTTTGAAACGGCCAAGTGTGCCGAGAATGTGATTCCTGCTGGTGTTAGTTTGCGCTTCAACATTCGCTTTAACGACGAGCAAACGGGCCAGAGTTTACAACAGCTGATTCGTAAAACGATTGAGCCGATCGCCCATACCCATGGCGTTGATTACGACATTCGCTTTCGAGTCAGCGGTGAAGCCTTTCGTACCGACCCTGAAGATACGTTTGTCGCCTTAGTCCAAGAAGCTGTGGAAGAGATTTCAGGTCGTCGGCCTCGCCTTAGTACCGAGGGCGGTATCACCGATGCCCGTTTTCTTGTGCCCCACTGTGTCACGGTCGAATACGGCCCCCTAGATAACACCATGCACCAGATAGGCGAACATATCCCGATCGCTCACGTTTATGAACTTTACAGAGTCTATGAAAGAATTATTGAAAAGTTTTTTGCCGATGCTTGACGTGTCGAATTTACAAATAGCTGAGAAGCGTCGAAGCTAGCAAAAACACAAATAGGGAATAGGCACGTGAATTTTATGAATCACTGGGAATCCCCAACCTGAGAGTGTTCCACCTGACCAAAGATGGCACTTGGATGGCAGTAATACTTATACTCCAGCAGGTTAAAAAACGGATCTTCAAGAAAGAAAGTGCGATGTTCTAGTGACGAGCCGGGAAAGCGGCGCTTGGGCTGCTGATAGAATTTCAAGCCTTTGGTGAGGGCGCGATCGCACAAGGCTTCCCAATCCGATTCTTGGAGAAAGACGAGTCCAAAATGGCGTGGATAGATGCCCTTTTGCGGTACCAAACCATTGGTAGTATGAGCCACAATTTGGTGATTGTAGAGATTCAGAATAATGGAGTGAGGCGATTCGCGTCCTGGTTCACAGCCTAATCCACTGACATAGAAGGCTTTGGTGGTAGGAATGTCCGCGACAGGAAAGGCCACATGAAATATGACAGATGCCGGTGATATTGTCATAGTCTTGCAGGAAGAAACGGCAGGATCGACGCTTCACAACTAACTTAGATAGAACTACCTTATCGCCTTTGACCCAACAGAGGAGATTTATCTAGTTGACAATTTTGAGCTGATGGCTGTCAAGAAGCATGGATGAAAGGTATGATACCAAATCCAATTTCCGCACCCCTTAAATAATCGTAGGGTGTGCTCGGCATAGCGGTGCACCGCAACCGATTGAGGCTGAAACAGGGATAAGTCACTAGGATTTCGCATGAGAGCCATCGGGCAATAGCATCAGGCACCCCCCCTATCCGAGTTAGTACGTTTATGCTATAGTTCGTGTGAACTATAAACGGGATCGGGATTTCCCATGAGTTGCTTCCAGGCCTTCGTAGACCTTGGGATGAGCGCCACTAAGGCTGCTTTTTCAGACGGTGTCAGCTTTACTAGCTATCTGTGCCCCTCCAAGGTCGCAGACTTACCACCCTCAGAGTTGACGATTCTTAAAGACCAAGGTGACCAACTCGGCAGCGGCATTGAATCAGGATCTTACTTGCAGCTCGGGGAAAAAGCATATGCCCTAGCTGAAGATGCCGAAGGACGCCCTAACAAAAGCACTGAAATGCTACGCAAAAGTACTCTGGCAAAATTGCGGGTACTGGGCGCCGTGGGCGAATTGGCCCATCGATACGATGTCTACAACTTAAAGATGGACATCGGTATTGCGCTGCCATTTGATGAATATATTTCCGAGCAGCACGAGATCAGCCAGCAGCTAAAGTCAATAAAATCCTTCGTGTATCGCGGTCAAACTATTAAGCTAGACATCACTCATCTCAAGATCCTGCCAGAAGGAGCAGGACTCGTGCAGTGGCGTAAGATGCAGGCTATGCAGCAAGGGCAGCCTGCGAACAAATCTTATGTTGTGGTCATTATTGGACATAGAGACCTGACGTTTCTAATTTTCCGCCAGGGTAAGCCACCAACAGGAGAGCCCAGTGGAACAGTCAGGATGGGCTACACGGAATTCCTGCACTCTGTCTCTCAAGGCATCTGCAAACCCGATAATCCTTACCTGTTTGAAGCGCTTCTACAGGGCAAAGAAACGGTTGCCTTCCCTGACCAGCCAGGGAGAATGTACGACTTAGTAGAGCGACGCCAGCGCTCTGAAGCCTTTTACTGGGACCAGGTAAAGCATCACCTAAGCGAAAAGTTTGCCTACTTGGATATTCCCAACTACGAAATCTTGATTGGCGGTGGCACTGCTCATACGCTGCTCAAGGTTCAGTTGGATGAGCTGTTAAACGCTCTGCCAGGCGGAACTGCGAACTGGCTTCCCGAGATTCAGCGGGAAGTAGGTACCGTGCTGAATGTTGTCACTTCTGCCGATCAAGTGCGCTTTGCGGACTGCTACGGTGGCTCAAAATGGCTCGCTATTAAGTTTGGTCGTCCTCTGGAGGCCGTTTCATGACATCGCTAAAGAAGGGGGCTCGGCGTGTTTCCTTGCGGTTGGAGGCCACACCAGAGTCAGTTGAAGCTAAGTTGCTGAATCATATCAAGGAAGACCCGATCACTCCCAGTCGCGCCGTCATGCTTCGAGCACTACGAGCGTTTTATCTGCCGTGGGCGATGGAAGGAGAGCTAAGTGAGGCAGATCTGAGGAGTTTGGCACAAAGTGCGATCGAGGAACTGCAGTTTCGGGTTTTTCAAATCCGCCAACGCTATCTGACGGATGAAGCACCTGTATACAAGGCATCCTCTGTCTCTCGTCCAGTCACCAACGGTGCTGCAGCTCACGTTCCACCTCCCAGAGAAATCGCGATTGGCGATTTCCGCCAATCCATCAATCCTGCCGACCTAGATGATTTCTAGATTGGATACCCCCAACCTCTCACGAAGTCGTGCCTCTCCTTACTGAACTCAATTGCCAGGGCATTACGGATGACTCGACAAGGTTGTCGAGTCAGAGCAGCTATGTGATCCCCAGTTATTTGTAAGGGGACAGTTCCCCTCACCTTGAGAGTCTGTTTAACCCGACCCGACCAAATTCCAGATTGCTTCTAAAGACAGCGTCGATGCCGCTGTAGTCAAGTCCTTCAAGTTCTCTGGGTCTGCTAAGAAGGGTACACATCCCAGCACCGGTACCTGAGTCATGCGCTCAATTAGCTCGATGGGAGCCCAGTTGGTCCGTTCTTCAGGGGATAGAGATGTGGTGTCGTTCAGGACAATGCCGCGAACGAACAGCCGATTCTGCCGCGCCAGTGCAATGTTGGCAACCGCTTGGGCGATCGCTCCTAACTTTACGGGAACCACCAAAATAATGGGTAATCGCCATGCTGCTGCTAGGTCGGCCACTGTCCACTCCTCGGTGACCGGCGATCCCAACCCGCCTAAGGCTTCGATCAAGACAAACTGGCGATTTGCCAGTAGATGACTCAGCGCCTGCCAGACAGGCTCCAAATCAACGGCTTTGCCTTCTTGGGCAGCAGCGAGAGGGGGAGCTAAGGGCGCGGTGAATCGCTGCGGGGCGATCGTCTCAGGATCCTGATCTAAATCAAACAGCCGCTGATACTGTTCAAAATCTCCTGGCCCTGACTGCACAACCTTCATTAGACCCAGAGACGCCTTCGGAAAATGCTGTAGCCAATAAGCAGTCAAGGCTGTAGTAACAACTGTTTTGCCTACCTCAGTATCGGTGCCAGTGATAAGAAGTCCATTGGGGACAGCAGTGGTCATTATCTCGCTCCAATGTTGAGGGTAAACTCAGCAGATTCAGAAGACATCACATCAATGGCATAATCTCCCCCCACGGGCACGACCCCTTCCCAAAGACTTGATTGAGAGCTTGAAAGCGAATCACCAGTTGGCAGCAACACATTGAAAGTAACGGGACCCGTCGCACTGGCCAGGTCGACTTCTAGAACCTGCCCCTCCTGCACGTTAATTACATACCGACGGATACGTCCTGGCCCTACACTATTGGCATATAAAATGCTGTCTCGACCAGCAGGGAACCGAACTCGCTGCTCTGAGCGATCTATTTCTTCGACGGGCTCTTCTATCTCAGGCTCAGCCGGTTCTTCCTCTTGAGCATTGTCGGGTTCCTCAGGCTGCTCAAGCTCAACGGGTTCTTCCTCCTGGGAATTGTCGGGTTCTTCGCGCTGATCAGAGTCCTCCGACTGCTCCGGTAGGTCTTCCTCGGGCGCTTCGGGCGCCGTCAGCGAGACCGTAAGGGCGTAATTGCCGGCTTCCGATCCTTCCGCTGGGCTGAGCTGCAGCGTATACTCACCCGTAAACTCAAGTTCACCCGTCCAGCCCAAGACCCGTCTAGCCTGACTGTCAGGAGGATTGCCATTGGGTGCCAAAACCGTCATGAGGATACCTTGTCCTTCAAGCTGGGCCAGCAGCGTTTGTCCCTCTTGCCCTTGGAGGCGATAGTTCACGGTTTCGTTGGCGTTGAGATTACCCTCTACCACTGTTGATTCGCCGGCTCGAATTTCCAGAGGCTGATCGTAGGCTACTGGTTCTGGAGCAGCTTGAGTTGGGGTGGGCGTTGGGGTGGGTTCGGGTGACGTCACACCCGTTGGGCTTTCAGGATCAAGCGTCAACTCTGGCGGGGCCGGGCTGGTAGCCTCCTGAGTTTGATTACGATTCAGGGTCGAGACAACGCCCCAACCGCCTAGACCGGCTACCAGCACAATTCCTACTGCCAGTCCTGCGACTGCCCACGGATTTTCCCAAACCGATCCTTCATCATCTTCTAGTACTGAGGGACGGGCCGATCGCGCTGGTTTCTGGGGGGGCGGGGCTGCAACGGTTGTGGATTGAGCCGGACGCCCTACAGCCACTGTCCGCATCTGAGAGGGGGCTGGCGTGGGAGGTCGGTAAGGCGTGACAGGAACTGCCGCCATAGAATTGGCAGATCCTAATGCCTGGGCCATCTCACTGACTGATTGGTAGCGATCGCCGGGACGATAGCTAACGGCTTTGTTCAGCACTTGAGCCAAACTAGGGCTCACAGCAGCAAACTGCTGCCAGTGCCAGGTGAGATTACTGTCGAGTAAATCTTGCGGCTCCTTACCTGTCAGGAGCACAATCGCTGTAACGGCTAGGGAGTAAAGGTCACTGCAGGGGTAAGCCCGCCCCGATTGCATTTGTTCACTAGGGGCGTACCCAGGTTTGCCTACTGTTGTAGCTTGATGGGTGACATCCAGCATCTGCATCCGCGTTACCACCTCTTTCACCACGCCAAAATCAATCAATACGGGGAGGCGATCGCGGCTGCGTAGCAGAACATTGTCGGGGCTAATGTCGCGATGGATAATCCCCTTAGCGTGAATATGGGCGAGTACGGGCAGCATTTGCTGCAGAAATTGTCGGACCTCTGCTTCGGAAAAAGGATGGTTTTGGGCTCGTCGCTGATAGAGCAAATCTTTGTAAGAGGGCCCTTCCACATAGTCTTGGACGAGAAAAAGACGCTGATCGACCTCAAATGTTTCCCTAAACTGAGGGATTTGAGGATGTTGGATCTGATACAGGATGTTGGCTTCCCGCTGAAACAGCTCCGTAGCCTTGGTGAAGAAATGCGCCTCTCCTTGCTGTGGCACAAACTCTTTAATGGCGCAGCGTTCGCCATAGCGGTTTTGATCTTCCGCCAGATATGTCCGCCCAAAGCCGCCTTGTCCCAGCTGTTGGACAATACGGTAATGAGACTGTAGCAAAGTACCAGACGGCAGCGGGGGTTGCATAGCCAACTCTCTCAAGAATAGACCTTGACCACATCCACATCTTTGATCCTGGCTTCGGAAAATGCCAGTCGCCAAAGGGATGCACTTAGACACGGGTGAGCATACCGAACTTAACGGTATCCTGCTTCCTCGCTTAATGATTGTAGAAGTTGCCAAGCCAGACGTGCGCTAACTGTCGTAGCTCAGATAGGTTTATGGTTGAAAACAAATCGTCACTCGGCGGACTATTAGCCCTTGACTGACTTGCTAATGTCAGTTTTACTTATCCGCAAACCACAAAAAAGGGGAGGTTTTCCGTAATCAGTCATTCTATCAAAAGCCTTATGATGAGGGTGATTCGCCCTGATATAGGGGGCGGATGCTGGTGTGGATTGGGTTCTGCTAGTGATCCAAAAATTATTATCTAAACGCCCTATTCTCGTTGGGGGGGTGGGGCTAGCTGCAGGTCTGGGTTTACTCACAGGTCTGGAAGGTCTTTTTTCGGACAGTACTACGCTTGCCAGCTTGATTGCGGCAGGGGCTGGTATTTGGTGGTGGCGCAGCCAACGTCCTGATACAGAGCAAGGCGTTCTAAAGCCAGCGGGTCCTGTAGAGCGAGAAACCGTTGAAGCTGCACTGGCGGCGCTGAAATCTTTACTAGTTTCTTTAGAAGACGAACTTACAGCTGCTAATTTGAGCTTGGCTGAGATTGACATTGCTGGGTTGGAAGCGCAGCGCCAAGCTTTATTGAAAGAACTGGACCGCACCGTGCTTAGAGTCGCGATCGCGGGCGCCTCTCGTACCGGCAAAAGCGCCCTAATCACTCATTTAGAGGCTGCTTTTCCACTCACTGCATCAGCGGCAGACACTACCGGACTGGAGCCAGTCGAGATTTTACTCGCTGCCCCAGTTGCTTTACCCGAAACTATCACCCGTCTGATACTGCAGCCAGACGCGATCCTCTACCTTGTTACGGAAGACCTGACAGACTCTGTCTTAGCTGAACTAAAGGCGCTCACAACAACCGGACAGCGCGTTCTTCTCTGCTTGAACAAACAGGATCAGTACCTACCAGACGATCGCCAAGCTATCGTGCAGCGAATCAAATCACGATTGCAGGATCTGCCACAATCTATAGAGGTAGTGGCGATCGCAACGGCCCCTCGCCCCATCAAGGTCCGCACCCATACATCGGATGGACAAATCCAGGAGCGCTTGGAGCCTCAGCTCCCCGAAGTTGCATCACTCGTCCAGCGACTGGCAACCTGGCAAGCTCAGGAGACGGCACACCTTGTCGCGCAAACCGTGATGCGGCAAACTCATCAGCTCCGCCAGGACATCCAGGTAGCGTTCAATCACGTCCAGCACGCACAAGCCCTGCCAGCTGTTGAGCAATTACAGTGGACAGCCGCAGCAACTGCCTTTGCCAGTCCTTTACCGTCGCTAGACCTGCTGGCTGCGATCGCCATTAATGGTCAACTCGTTATGGACTTGGGGCGAATTTACCAGCAACCGCTGTCCCTCGATCACGCTAAGACAATTGCGGCTGAACTGGCTGCCGTAGTCGTTAAACTCGGTCTCGTTGAGGTTTCTACACAGCTGTTGACCACAACGCTCAAAAGTCATGCGGCTACTTATGTCGTGGGTGGAGGCGTGCAAGCCTTCAGTGCTGCTTACCTGACCCGCCTCTCAGGGGAAAGCCTGATGGCCTACTTTGAAGAGCGGGCACTATCAGGTCAGTCTGAAACTACACTCTCGGTGGATGCGATCGGTCAAAAACTCCAAACCCTGCTGCCCCGGATGCAGCGCGCCGAATTTCTCCAAAGCCTAGTCCGGCAAGGTATACAAGTCCTTAAACCTAAGGCCGTTGCTCTGAAGCCAGATACAGCATCCTCTGTAGAAGCCCTGACCGACATCGAAAAAGCGGTAGAAACAGAGGTCGTGAATTAAGCGATGGTTATTAGTTTTGGGTTCTTTGTTGTTGATAGTGGGTAATGGGTGTTTGGTTCCAGGTTGATGGTTCAGGGTTCAAGTTTCTTCTGCCCGTTTACCCTTTAGCTTTTATCCTTTATCACACCACTCCCTTATCTCCACACTTATCCATCCTTCTGCTCATCCGCTCTCCCACTCCCCCCATCCGAACGTGTCTAACCCAGTTGCTAATCGATTTCAGCATGTGCGCCAAGTTCTGCAGCAAACCCTGCAACGATATACAGCTACCTTGCCAAATCTGCAGATTGATCGTGGGCAGACGCAACAACAGGCGGCGGCGAAGGAAGACATAACAGCGCTGACAGCTTTGGAGGCCCGTTTGGCGAAGCCGGTGCTGCGGATTGCCGTGTTTGGTTTAGTCAGCCGGGGCAAGTCGGCTGTCATCAATGCTTTGCTGGAAGAAGCACTACTGCCAACAGGACCCTTGCACGGAGTGACGCGCTGGCCACGTTCGGTCTGTTGGCAACCGTCGGCAGAGGCTGATCAGAATACCGATGAGCAACCTCAGTTGGAACTTATTGATACGCCCGGGCTAGACGAGGTGAATGGCGAGGCTCGCGGAGCTGTCGCTAAGGAAGTGGCTCAGCAAGCGGACCTCATTTTGCTGGTGGTAACTGGCGACATTACGCAAACGGAGTATCAGGCGCTGACTGTGCTGCAAGAGGCTGGTAAGCCCTTGTTGATTGTGTTTAATAAGATTGATCTGCATCCTGATAAAGACCGGCAGGCAATTTATCAGGCGCTCACGGACATTCAGCAGTCCTATGCCAACAGTCAGCCTGAGGTGATTACAGCCATTGATGATGTTGTGATGGTGGCAGCTAGTCCCGCACCGTTGCAGGTTAGGGTGGAATGGCCGGATGGTCGTATCAGCTATGAGTGGGAAACGCCAGAGCCGCAAATTGAGCCCCTGCGACAAACGCTACTGAACATTGCTCGCCAGGATGGTGTAGCGTTGATTGCGCTGAACACGCTACGAGAAGCTGACTCATTAGAAACTGATTTGGCCAAACGGGCGATCGCGCTTCATAAAGAAGACGCCGAAGCTCTGATATGGAAATTTGCTCGGTACAAAGCCATTGCGGTTGCCCTGAATCCTGTCGTAGGACTAGACCTACTGGGCGGATTCATTACCGATTTGGCAATGATTCGAGCCCTAGCAAACCTGTATGGCCTACCCATTACGCATCACGAAGCCCGCAAACTCTGGCAGGCGATCGCCAAAAGTGCCGGTGCCCTTCTGTTGAGTGATGTGGTTACAGGGCTAGTTTGGGGTACGGGCAAAGGCGTTGCTGCCTTGTGGAGCCTGTTTGATGGTACAACTGGCGTTTCTGCACTAGTGGGTATGATGACTGCCCAAGCCGGAGCCTCTGGCTATGGAACCTATGCTGTCGGCAAAGCGGCTCAGGTTTATTTGGAGCAGGGCTGCACATGGGGACCCAATGGCGTCAAAGCGGCGATGCAGGATGTGCTCAGCCAGATTGACTCGGAATCAACGATTGCCCGCTTACGGCAAGAACTTGAAGCACAGCTTCTAGCATCTAGCTCCAAACCCTGAACACTGTCCTTACTTCACCAAAATATTGCTGCCAGTGGAACATAATGCTGCGGGCAAGCGTCTCACCGAATCAGAAGCGCTGGGTGCAGAATGGGGTGCAAAAAGTCTAGTTATCAACTAGATGCACAGAATCCATCGAGACCCTCAGAACCGGCAAGGCAGCGAAATTTTGCCTATCGGACACCATATTCATACGTTCCTCAAAAAGGCCGTCTGTATTTTGGGTGTAGATAAAGATGTCAGGTCCACTGTTGAGCCTTTATCTGCGTAGGAATCATATTTGGGTTGAGGGTGTCGGAATTTAAAAAGTAGAGATTAGTCACGGTTCATAGCCTCTGACAGGAAAACGCAGCCATCGCCTTGTAGAAAAGCTCGTTACGGGAAATCGCTAACTACCCAAAAACGATGACCTAACGACCTTTGGCTCGGTTCAGCTCCAGAGAGTCTAATCAACAGCTTCTGGGGATGTTTTTCCTGAGTGCTGCTGTAATTCTTGGCTGTGAATATCCTTATCGCTTCTAATCCGCTTAGCCAACACGGTGCATAAACGCAATCTCTACCAAATCAGATTCATGTGTTTTGCAGTACACGCAGCCAGACAGGCACAGACAACTCTATGAAAGTTTCCTTACTAAGAAATTTCGTCAGCCCTCTGATTGCTGTAACCGCCATTGCCACGGGTGAAGTGGCACATGCAGCGACTTTTTCAATAGGGGCCGATAGCCAAGGTTGGTTTCGCCAGGATGGGGCTACAAACGCTAACCCTGGCCTGATTGCGAATACGTTTACTGGCACCTTCGAAGAACTTGAGCATCGCTCTTTTTTCACGTTTGATGTCAGTGGCTTAACGTCTCCTATTCAAGGCGGCAAATTACGACTACTCCAAGAATTCTATTTTTCGGGTGATCCCAGCGAGACGGTAACCGCTTTCGATGTTAGTGCCCCAGCTGAGACACTCGTCGAGAATCCTCCTCTGATTCAGGGCCAGGAAATCTTTGAGGACTTAGGCAGTGGTTCGATTTATGGTGCAGGCACCATTGCCGCCGATCCTGGCTGGAGTCCCATTGGCAAGTTCCTTGAAATCGTTTTGAGTGATGTCGCTATTAGTGCTATCAACGAGGCGCAACAGGGAGCCGGCAATTTCTCATTGGGTCTGACGCTGACTTCTCTGGGCGGTAATGAACTGGGTGGTGCAGAAGGTGTCCGGTTCTCTGACCCAATGTCGATGCCCATGGATGAACAGGCCAAGCTTTTCCTTCAGGTTGAAGACGTTCAAGCGGTTCCGGAACCGTTTGCCCTCTGGGGATATCTGTCAGTCGCGGCTTTAGGCGGAGTGCTTCGCAAATTTCTGAAGCGCGCTTAGTCTTGGAGATAGCCCTAATCTATGTAGGATATGTTGTCGCTTGGCGTGACGCATTAGCCTCTTAAGTGCGGTGCGTCACGCTGGCGTTACAAGGTGCTCTGCAGTATTCTGTATTCCGAGTAACCCATTAACAAACCTATCGATCTAAACAAACCGCCTTCTCGGTAGGATTGGCAGTTGTAGTCGCACGGTAAGGATTCTGAGTCAATGAGCGCGTTTTCAGGTCTGGAAGGTCACACTACCACGGGTAGTATTGGGGTCGCAGTGATTGCTGGTGTTGGGGGTGACCTGGCTTTCCAGAATTTTCAAACGGATGCAGACTCCTCTGATTTAAAGGCCTATCTGACGATTAATGGCAATCTTGAAAAGCGGATGGTTGATTTAGGGCCACTCCCACAAGCGAGCGGCTCCTTCAACGTACCATTTCCCAACGATACAGATGTCAGCTTATTCAATGTTTTGATTGTCAAATCAGGCGATACCTGTATTGGCGAAGCGCGAATTGCCTGATCGCAAGGCTACTGCACCTGAGTAGCGCGATAGGTAATGAACTTGCCGAAGATGCCAACGGTTTCAACCTGATAGCTGGGCAGCATCGGTAATTCGGCAATTCCAAATGTAGTGCGGTAGATGCTGGCGACACCTAGGTTCAGGCGCTGAGTGCGCTCACGAATCAGTGCCTGGATGGTTGGCTCAAACGTCTGCACAAGCTCCCCGCACTGTGCTCCTGAGAATAGCTCGTCTAGTCCTTCTAATAAATCATTGCAGACTTCGTTGCTTAGGTACTGCTCTGCCTGCTCCTGAGCATATAGCTCGTAGGCGTCTGGCTGCGGATTCGTCAAAACTAAACCACCCGTGACGATCGCGAGCAGTAGGAGGCCGATGAGAGCAGAGGTCTTCATAGGAGCAAGCGTATATGCAGAGAGCAGGTTAACTGGCAGTGCGCCTTTGTAGACGATAGAGGGCGATCGCAAAAAGCCCCTCATACCTAGATGGCTAGCAAACTTAAGTCGCTGGAAGAACATGAGTCCGATAGCTAGATCTTACTCGTGATTAGGCGATCGCATTCGTGACTCTAAGTCTGAAGCTAACTGGCAAACTCCTTGTCAGGGTAAGAGATGGAAATGCTATACTGAGGAACGCACACGGCGAGCGTGGCCAAGTGGTTAAGGCAGCGGATTGTGGTTCCGCCATTCGGGGGTTCGAGTCCCCTCGTTCGCCCTTTAAGTTTGAAGTCCAAAGTGCAAGGATCTGGGTAGAGAAGCCTTGAACGAAGACTTTGGAGCAAAGAAACTCATAACATCGCTAGGGCTGAGTCTAACGAGAGTAAGCCCTGTTTTCAATCGTTAGCGATTGGCTAAGCCTGCCCTTGTTATTGTCATGGTGCATTGCTTCGCGCTAGCGCCAGCTGTGCCCGAAGGACTGTATGGCACCCTACGGTCTGCCAACAACGACTCCATCGCCTGACTTAATTCCGAATTCCGAATTCCGAACTCCGAATTCGTTCTCTCCCTCTCTCTGCCCTACACCGACCCTAAGCAGCAGGCTTCGAGAGGCGGCGAATTTCAGAACAAAACGAAGCCATTTGCAAACCATCAGCTCGCTTTAGCAGCGTCGTCCGCATGCGTAGGTTAGGATTCATGAACCATAGCCGCTCTTCCGACTGTAATTCATCGGTTAGTGTGTTGAGTAGCAGTACCTCTTCTTCGAACCGGTACTGCCCCGTCACAGCGGGCTCAGCATCTGTCTGACTCAGAAATTTCCCGGCAGCCGCTGCTTCCGACTTCAATCCGACAAATACTGTTGTTCGTTGAGGCTGTGCCTGAGCGGAACCATAGATCTGCGCCTGCCCCTCTTGCTGAATGCAGAGTGCAAACACGATCTTGCTTGGGTCAGCCGTAAATTTTTCGCAGAGCGCGACGACCTGAGGATCATCAGCTTGGAGGTGAGTGATATTCAACAGTGTTTGTCCAGTTTGCGAAGGTTGCACGGGTAAAAAATGGGTCGTGCGCTGCGAGAACCAAGTTCCTTCAACTGTTTCAAAAAAGTTAACGATATCCATGCCGCCGCCTTTGTTGGCCTCAAATGTCCCAGTGCTCTTCATTCTAAGCTGAAGTGTTCTTTTGCCAGAGACGAAAACTAGGAGCTTGTCGAGTCTACGAGAAATCCCAGTATTCGCTGAATGTTACGCTAACCAGTACGCTCAAAACGTTTCGTTAATACTGGTGAAGTTTCAATGATGAGATTCAGTCAGGAGCCCTTGTTGTTACGGGCAGCTCGAGGGGAAGTTTTAGATCGTCCTCCGGTTTGGATGATGCGCCAAGCTGGCCGGTACATGAAGGTCTACCGTGAACTGCGCGACAAATATCCTTCCTTCCGCGAGCGTTCCGAGAATCCTGATTTGGCAATTGAGATTTCGCTGCAGCCGTGGCAGGCCTTCCGGCCTGATGGCGTGATTATGTTTTCCGACATTTTAACCCCGTTGACGGGAATGGGAATTCCCTTCGACATTGTGGAAAGTAAGGGTCCTGTCATTGATCCGCCCATTCGCAGTCAGGCTCAAGTTGATGCCGTACGCGAACTCGATCCGGATACAGCAACTCCTTACATTCGGACAATTTTGAGCACCCTCCGGTCAGAAGTCGGCAACGAGGCTACTGTGCTGGGGTTTGTGGGTTCTCCTTGGACACTGGCAGCTTATGCGGTCGAAGGTCGGACTTCCAAAAACTATGCCAACATCAAGGGCATGGCCTTCTCTGAGCCGACGATGCTGCATCAGCTGCTGAGCAAGCTGGCTGACAATATTGCTATCTATGCCTGCCATCAAATCGAGTGTGGAGCGCAGATTGTACAGCTTTTCGATTCTTGGGCTGGTCAGCTGAGTCCGATGGACTATCGTACGTTTGCGCTGCCCTACCAGCAACAGGTCGTGCGTCAGGTTAAGGCCAAGTATCCTGATACTCCCTTGATTCTCTACATCAGTGGCAGCGCAGGGGTTCTAGAGCTGATGGGCGAATCAGGTGTCGATATCGTCAGCGTGGATTGGACGGTTGACATGGCTGAGGCCCGTCGTCGTCTAGGGCCTGACATTGGCGTTCAGGGTAATGTGGATCCAGCTGCCCTGTTTGGCTCCCAAGCATTCATTCGCGATCGCATTCTTGATACAGTTGCCAAAGCCGGACGCCGAGGGCATATCCTGAATCTGGGTCATGGTATTCTTCCTGGCACTCCGGAGGAAAATGCAGCCTTCTTCTTTGAGACAGGGAAACAGCTCAATCATTTGCTGGCAGTCCCTGCTTAGAGCGGTGAGGGGGTGATCGGGTGGTAGGCTGAGTTTACCCCGACAGTGCTGCTTTAGGCATTCAAGAGCGCTCTATTCTCTCTTCACAGTTGTAAAGGGGGGACAGAATAGAGCGCTCTTAATGCTAAGTTGGGAATCCAGTATATTCCCCTATATAGTTGTGTCCGATCCGTTCTCTATCTCCGCAAACCCTCGCGTAAAACGAATTTTCATCACTGGCGCAAGTGGATGTGTAGGCCATTATTTGGTCGAGACATTGCTTAATAACACGCCTCATCAGCTATTTTTACTCGTACGAAATCCAGCCAAATTATTGTTCAACTGGCAGGACCAACCCCGGATTACCGTTATTCAGGACGATATTCGTAATGTCGAAGCCCATGCAGACCTGCTAAAAACGATAGACACGGCTGTGCTGACGGCAACTTCCTGGGGGGGAGCCCAAGAAATCTACGACATTAACGTCACTGGCAATCACAGACTGATGGCGCTGTTGGACGTGAATCGTTGCGAGCAGGTTCTCTATTTTTCCACCGCTAGCATTCTAGACAGTCACAATCGACCCTTGCCGGAGGCCGGACAAATCGGGACAGACTATATTCGCAGCAAGTATCAGTGTTATCTCAAGTTGCCGGAGCTAGCGATTTGCCCAAAAATTACGACAGTCTTTCCCACCCTTGTTTTTGGTGGCGATAAGGATAAACCGTACTCGCACATTTCAGCCGGACTTCAAGAAGTTGCCAACTGGATGTGGCTGATTCGCTTTTTAAAGGCAGACGGCAGCTTCCATTTTGCTCATGGCAAAGACATTGCTCTTGTCGTGAGCCATCTAATCGACCATCCTCCGGTGGCAGGCGAACCCCGACAGGTCATTATTGGTAACCCAGCCTTGACCGTTAACCAAGCGATCGAAGAAATCAGCGAGTATTTAGGACTGCGGATCTTCTTCCGGATGCCGCTGTCACTCTGGCTAGCCGATCGCATCATTGACGGGTTCAACATCCGCATGGCTGAGTGGGATCGCTTCTGCCTGAAGTATCGGCATCAGATTTACCAAAATCCTCAGTACCCAGAGCGTTTAGGGCTCAAACCTGCCTGCCCTACGATCGCTGATCTGATGCGGCTCAGCCATGTGATGCCCGGTTAATCGATCAATTCTGGAGTTGATTAATACGCCCGTTCTGATTAGGATGATGACCAGGCCTTCGCGATCGCTCCTTGCCCATGGCTATTATTTCGTCAAAATCTGCTGCTGATGCTCAACCGCCTTCAAAGCGATCGCGCTCTGGCAGCAAGGCTAAGACCGATGACGCGCTCCCGCTACAGCCCTCTTTGGTGCGCGAAAATAAAGAGCGCCCTGCCCCCCAGCCAGTCAGTGCACCGCCAGAAGATGGCCTACGTCCCCAGCGGCTGACAGATTACATTGGGCAGAAATCGCTCAAGGAAGTTCTCGATATTGCCATTCGGGCAGCGCAGTCGCGTCGCGAACCTCTCGATCATCTGCTGCTGTATGGTCCACCTGGTTTAGGTAAAACCACGATGGCGCTAATTCTGGCTCAGGAAATGAAGGTGGACTGCAAAATTACCACTGCACCTGCCCTAGAGCGCCCCCGCGACATTGCCGGACTGCTGGTGAACCTAAAGCCGGGAGACATCCTGTTCATTGACGAGATTCACCGCCTGCCCCGTGTAACCGAAGAAATCCTATATCCCGCAATGGAGGACTCGCGGTTAGACATTACCGTTGGCAAGGGACAGAGTGCTCGGACCCGCAGCATTCCCCTGCAGCCCTTTACGCTGGTGGGAGCCACAACGCGAGTAGGCGCCCTCACCTCGCCCCTCCGCGATCGCTTTGGCCTCATTCAACGCCTCCGGTTCTACGAAGTGGATGAACTAACCCAAATCGTGCTGCGGACAGCCAAGGTGCTTAGTACCGCTATCCAAAACGATGGCGCTGAGGAAATTGCGCGGCGATCGCGAGGCACACCCCGCATCGCTAACCGACTGCTGAAGCGCGTACGGGATTATGTGGAAGTGAAGGCATCGGGAACCATCACACAGGCGATCGCGGCTGAAGCTCTGGAACTCTTCAACGTCGATCCACGGGGTCTCGACTGGACTGATCGACGACTGCTTTCGGTTATCATCGAGAACTTCAACGGTGGTCCTGTGGGGCTAGATACCATGGCAGCCGCCACGGGGGAAGATGCTCAAACTATCGAAGAAGTCTACGAACCCTATTTGATGCAGCTTGGCTATCTGCAGCGAACGCCTCGGGGGCGCGTTGTGACCCGTGCCGCCTGTCGCCACCTGGGTTATGGGGATGACGTTGTTCCGGATATTGCTAGCGACCAGCAGCTTTCATTGATGTAGTCGGGAATAGGGAATAGGGAATAGGGAATAGGGAACAGGGAATAGGGAATAGGGAATAGGGAATAGGGAATAGGGAATACTTAGATCTTGCACCCAGCTGGCCATGCCCAGACATCCGCGCCGAGTTGAAACCTCAGCGCTCACTGAGCCAAGTCCCTAAAGGGACTATCAAAGGCTAAACCCATTGATGCATAAGGATTACACGCTCTTCAA
>JBHJHM010000168.1:0-2145 GCA_050330865.1 Leptolyngbyaceae cyanobacterium | reverse complement strand
GCAGCAGCAGCTAGGCAATTGGTATGAGCTACAACGTCACCTCTATCAAGATGTCGCTCGTCAGTTCATCCTCCAAGCACCTCTAACGGGTAGAACAGCTTGAACCCTGATTTTGTTGATTTTGTCAATGCGTAAGTCCTGGTACATTTGCATGAATACTGCTAAGCCCCAGAAGGTACAGAGGGAGTAGCCCATGAACTCAGATCCCATTCAGTCCGGTCAAATCATCCCTCTGAGATACCAGAATCGTGACCTCAAAGCACTTGTCATTGACCCTAATGGTTTGGGTCATAGTAAGCCCTCGATTGGTCTTGGGATTCGGGGCATGGACAGGTTAATCGGCATCCCACGAAACACCCTCTCAAATAGGGTGTCCCAAATCGAGGGGGGACACCAGCTTAAACTCCCCTCTGGCAATACTTTCAGGGTGTCCCAAATCTTGGCCGAAGATGGCAACCAATACCTTCTGATTGAGGCTTCCGACTGGGTCGCGATCGCTAAGGATTGGGCCAAGGAACCTGGGAAGCTGAGGAAAACGGCCCGGGACGGCTTGATCGACTTTCTAGGATGGTTTGCTGCACAGGGTATCTATGCCCAAGCGTATGCCTTCCTGAAGACTGTCTACAGTGAAGAAGATTCAAGAGTCATCCAAAACTGGCTGCTCTCCAGAGAGGCAGGCAAACCTTATCGCATCGAATGGGGATTTGAAATAACCGATAAAGACCCCAGAAAAAGATACGGTTTTTGGACAAACTATGTCTATCAGGGACTGTTCGGGATGAATGCTGCCGAAATGAAAGAATTCTGGGAAGCTCCTGTTAAAGGATCGAGCCGAATTGCCCGAAACTATATCCCTGAATCAGAGGGATTAGAGGCGGTTGCTTATTGCGAAAAGATGGTCGCTCTTTTCGATCTTGATGATGTCCAGGAAGCCCATGATGAAGCTATTCGGCTCACTAAAATCAAGTTCAAATATCTCTTTCATTAGCACCACCATCGCAATGCATCTTCCCATGCATAGGAGCAACACAACTCCTTTGCTAGACTGGCTTGCGGCATCACAAGATACTTCTGCTACTCAACCCAAGGCACTATGAACGCTATCAATACCACTTTCCCTGAAATCCACTATGAGACTCCCGAAGCAGCTCGTGCCGCCAGAGATGAACAGGTAGCTCGACTGGAAGCCAAAGGAGTTAGCTGTCACCGGGAGACCTTATATCGGGCCACCGATGGCCGGTGTGTTTTTGTCATCACGATTCATGACACCGAGGACATCAAGCGTGAGATACCGACCTCCATTGCCAGACGTGAACGCAACAACAAGCCACGCAAACCACGCGACGCCTCCCGTCAGGTCGAATATCGCTAACCGGATAAGGTTGCCGCTACCTTTCTCGATCAACACTGTGTTACCTCTAAACACTTAGAAGAATACTTGCCCTATGACGTTTGCAGCCCCCAGTAGAGAAGAAATGCAGCAACAGATTGTAGAGTCTTTGGAGGACTTCAAAGAATTCACCAAAGCCCTTAAGGATATACCTTTGCCTCATTTCGAGTTTGATGTTGGGATGCTCTCCTTAGAGAGAGTTCTTGAGGGACTGATTAACGAGGCACAGCAGCGTGACTTTACAACGCAATCAGCACGCTATTTCTGTTACGTCATAAAAGACATTGCCTCAAAGTGGACTAATTATGTCTATCGGGGACTGTTCGGCATGGATGCTGCCGAAATGAAAGAAGCGTGGCAATCGCCTGTTCATGGAAGCAGTCGCATTGCCCGAAATTATATCCCTGAATCGATTGGGCTAGAAGCCGTTGCCTATTGTGAAAAGATGGTGGCTTTGCTTGATTTTGATGACATGCAAGAAGCTCATGACGAGGCGATTCGACTGACCAAAATCAAGTTCAAAGATACATTTCGCTCCCAATAAAATTACATAACGGGTCTGATCCTTGCTCCAAGAAGATGACGATAAGCGATCGCTCAAGAACTGGGCTGGCTAGGGAGCACGTCACTTTCTACGTAGAAAAATACTGGTCAGGAGAGAGGTCATCATTTAGGTAAGCGCAACGATGAGCCAAAACTTGTGGTACCCGTTCAGCTTCCCAGGAAGCCCCGGCGAGCTTGGTGCGCTGGTTAAT
>JBHJHM010000167.1:0-3956 GCA_050330865.1 Leptolyngbyaceae cyanobacterium | reverse complement strand
ATCGTTGGGTGGAGCTCGTACTGACTCGCTAATTCAGGGACTGTTTTCATGCCTTGAATCGCTTCGATCGCCACCTTTGCCTTAAATTGAGCGCTGTATTGTTTCCGTTTTTTTGCCATGAACGACTCCTTGATTGTCGAGGGGTTCAGAGCTTAACCCCCTGTCCAGTTTTTGGGGGCCACTATATTTTGGATGCCGTGATTTTTACCCAAGCTGACTGCCTTTTCTCTTTTGGATGATGGCTGCAAGGGGCTTGGTCAATGCTCATAAGGGGGGCGAGCGAAGCTCTGACAGCGATCGCGTAATCACCCTTAATTGAAATTCAAGCAAGCATTAACTGTATTCTGTTGGGGGATTTCTTGAAAGCCTAATTATGTTGGGTTGGCACTCCAATGTCTGTCGAATGTTTGGGCAGTTAACCCTTTTCTAACTCTAGGGTTTCCAACACTACCGCGTCAGATAGCTTCACTTAAAAGACGCGCTCCGGATCAATGGCATCACAGTTACCCTGCAAAAAGAGAAATCCTTCTATCGTGTCACTCGATTCGTCGGGCACTGTAGCGGGAGTAAGCGTAACATCTTCGATAGGGATGAATTTGCGATCATTTGCCCATCCATTTTCAATGCTGGTGACTTCACCGGCTTCATAATATCCCTCTTCTTCAGGGCCATCTGGACTGCAGCCCCGCGATTTTGTTGCTAACTGATAGGGCTCTCTGGTTGAGCTTCGTGAAGTAGCTGGGCTGCGTTTATTTCTAACGTAATAGACTTCTACAGTGCCATCGGCCATTGGCCACACTGTAATATTATTGTTTCCGTTATGGCGGCAGCCTTCCGGAGTTGTATTCACGGGATATGTATCGCCTGGAAATGTTCCTTCTGGAACGCACAGTTTCCATTCAACTGAAACAGGTGTCTCACTGGGGGTGACGGCTACAGCTTCCGTTTTCTCTGCTGCAGGAGCCGCCTGAACTCCTGTCTTAGCAGGGATTTCAGGCGCTGTGGTGTTGGTAGCAGCACTGTTTGCGCCGCTGCAAGCAGCCAGTAATGCAGTCAATACCAAGGTCGGTAGCAGTGCTATATGTTTCATTGTGTAACAAGTCCATTTACAACCGTGAACAATCACGAAGGGTTTGTGATTGCAACATTTGAGCAACAATTTGGCGTGACTGTAGAGAGAAGACCATTTTGAAGTGTTCGGGGTGACACCATGTCTCAAGCCCAAGTAGCCCGTCCCCTTTCTGTTCCTCATATTGATACAGAGGATCTAAAAGAAGTCGAGATCGCCGGAAAAATTTTGCATTTCTTCGCGCTGAGAGAATTCGTGGGTGCTCCCAATGCGCCCACGCTCTTGAACAGCCTCTACCTCAGGGTTTCAGAAGTCATTGAGGGGTATCCCTCACAGGCTGTTCAGGGCTTTATGGCCCATCTGAGAGCGCTTCAAGCAGGGAATGAGGTGGCGGTGCCTGAGTATGTCTGGTTGGATGGCAAATGGCAGCATCACGCCATCACGCCCGTACCCTTGCAGGAGGCGTTGAGCTTTTGGTGTCAGCGGTCTTATTGTGGAGACCACTGGGCGAAGCTGGTGACGAAGGATGCTATTGAAGTCGAAGAAGCGATCTTCGGTGCCTTTGGCTGGGGTGAGGAAAGCCAAGCGGTGCCGAGTTTGGCTTGGGGGGTTGATCGCATTGCCGATGGCGGCCTCAGCGTCAGGTCAGGGTTCACGCCGCCAATGTATCAGGACGCCTCCACACCTCAAGCTGATGAAGAGGCGAACTTAACGCATCTGCAGACCCGCGCCGGTCTGCCCTGAAGTCTCACCAAAGTCTTGCCAATCCACTCCCCCTGTGCCGTCTCTAGCAATCTGCTGGGGCGGCTTTCTGCTTCAGGCGCTGAGGCTGATGACCGCCAAAGCCATTACTGTGTAGCGCAGGGTGCGCCCCCAAGACAGGGTTTTCCAAGTTGAACTGGGCAGCACAAGGGTAATAGCTAGCACGGCAAAGCTGGCAGCATACCGCCATCCGCCTCCGATCGCGGCGGCGATCGCAAGCAGTCCACAAAGAACTGCCAAAGCGTATTCCAGGGGGCGCTCCAGGTTGCCAGTCCACGTCAAGAGTTGGTTCAGGCACTTCATACTGCTGTTTCTTAAGCTTCCCTTCCATTTTGGCGAATCGAGTGTTGGCTGGTATGGGTAAAACCCCTCTGATTTCCAGTATTTCTTAAGGTCAATGGCCTCAATGCAACATTTGAGCAACATTTGGTCGCTAGCCTGAGATCAGTTTCTGGGATAAAGCTATGCAGACTTCCAAGCCAACGGGCAATCAACGGTCTCCAGACTATAAGGCTGCATTTGCAGCACTCGCGCCTTATCTAAAAGACGTGGTAGCCGAAGTTGCCCAAGATGCAGCGGCCATGCGACGAGAACTGGCAGCCTCAGAGCCGGAAACCTTGCTAACGCAGCTCACCGATGTCACGGAAGAGCTGCTGGAGCTCGTTGAAATCCTGGCTGGACGCCCGCTGACGCAGGTGCAGCTACAGATACTCGGGAGACTTGAAGCGACAGCCAACAATGCCGTGTTTCAAGCGAAAGATTTTTGTGCAAATTTTGAGTTGTGAGCTGATCGATATGCTCTCCAGAAAGCACCCTAACAATAACTTCACCCGTGAAAACCTTCGCGATACTGTTGGCATTGGTGCGATTGGGATTGGCCTATTCATTGTGTTACGGTGGCTCACGCCAATCAGCCATGTTCCATCGGTGTCGATGGAGCCGACCATCGCCGAAGACAGCAAAGTTTTAGTCAACAACACCCGATTTTGGTTCAATCCCCCACAGCGGGGGGATGTTGTCGTGTTTGACTCCGGCTATCGTGCAGGTTTTTTAGAGCGTGAAAAAGTACGCTTAACCAAACGAGTGATTGGATTGCCAGGTGAAACGATCGAGGTGGCCTCTGATGGACAAGTTGCTATCGATGGTCAACCATTACAGGAATCTTATGCAATACCGGCTACCAATGCATATCCCAAAACCGTCATTCCTGAGGGGCATTATTTTGTTCTAGGAGACAACCGCAACCAGTCCCATGATTCGCGAGTGCTGGGGGCGATCGCCGTGGAACAAATTGAAGGGAAAGTAAGTGCAGTCCTATGGCCGTTAGAGGCGTTCTCGTTTGAACCGTAACACTAACCCTGACTGTCCCAAGAATAAGCGCAATCCTGAATGCTGAACGGAAAGGGGCGAGTACTGCCTGGCTGCAGGGTAAATCCGCCCTGTCGAATCGGCGGTAAAGCGGGCGTGGCTGCTCGCAGCTCTTTGCCGAGTTGTAGGCAATCCAGGAAGTAATACCCCCCGCCATGCTCGGTGTGAATAAAGGGATACTTATGAGGCGGATTGATGTGCCAGCTATCGGGCGGTAATTTTTGCACCTGTTCGCGGAAGCGTTCCCGTAAGCGACTGATGGCAACATCCACCGCGCGCTTATCAATGCGACTGATCTGATGACTTAACGTGCTTTCTAATTGGTCGCGGCTCCACCGCCACCGAGGGTGGTGTGCCAGTAATTGAATAATGTCAAATTGCATGGGCGTGGCCTTGAAAAAGCCCAGCAGCTCACCCTGATGGGTCTTCAAGAAACAATCGCGCGTGCGACTGTCCAGAAGCAGGTGGGAACTTTGGGTGATGGCGCTGTCGATGCCGATCCTGCGGATCAGCACTTTAAGACGCGCCATCAACAAATTGATGTTGACCGGCGCTTCGACCACCACCTCAAAGCCCAGACGATAGTACTTGAGCTCTTGGTCGCGACTGGTCTCATGGGGAGCACGTCACTTTCTACGTAGAAAAATACTGGTCAGGAGAGAGGTCATCATTTAGGTAAGCGCAACGATGAGCCAAAACTTGTGGTACCCGTTCAGCTTCCCAGGAAGCCCCGGCGAGCTTGGTGCGCTGGTTAATC
>JBHJHM010000166.1:0-6613 GCA_050330865.1 Leptolyngbyaceae cyanobacterium | reverse complement strand
GACTACTCACCGTCACTACCTCGCTCAAGGCTCAAGGCAAAAACATCCTCGATTTCCTGACTCATGCCTGCTTGGCAGCACGAACTGGAAAAGAGCCCCCTTCTTTGCTCCCACAACAGCAACGCTAGGGACGGTTACCTTCAATCTAATGAAACAAGTTAATACGTGGTACTTTGTTCAGACCCTTCAGGCCTATGAATTAAAGATAAATCAAATTCTAGAAAAAGATGAATCTACTAATGTTTTCCACTTTTATCGGGGATTAAGTGAATCAAGATACCTTAATGGCGTTTACAGAACAACGTATTTGTTTTTCCTTCTCTATGTCAGGCTTGCGGTGATGGTCTTTCCTCTTGCGGTTCTGAGTCTCATAAATGTGATTTATGCACTCGCTTTTTTGGCCTTTTCGCTTCTAAATACAGGCACTCTTCTTCTCGTAGCTAAGAGAGCTTATAGATACTATCCTGGTAAAGACCTCGTGGGTTTCAAATATCTCATTACCCATTTACTTTGCCAAGGACCTATCGATTAAGCCATAATTGCCCCCAAGCTTGAGCCTCAATAAAAAGGTCATATTTTCGGGTGCTGTCACTTCGCCATTCGGCATCAGGAATGCCGTACCTATCGACAATTCGGCGGATTTCGCTCAGGGTGAAGACTTGGCCGTGGAGGATGTTTAGGGCTTCGTCATCTCGTAGAGACGACAAGGTCTGGAAAGGCTCATCGTCTCTGTGGAAGTAGTGTGTGAGAATCACTTGGCTAGAAAATCATCAGGTCCAATTCGGTATCGCTGAGAGCGTCTTCTCCGACTAAAGCAATCCGGGCGGTGAGATAATGACTGGCGTAGATCGAGGATTGCTTGAAGCGGGGATTGGGTAACCCAACCTGGGCATCCGCTTCGGCATAGGCTTCGAGATATTCAGTCGCAATCCTCCCCTGGCGAGGAGGCAGTGAGGTGTTTTGAGAAAGGGTCATACAGATACATCAGATATCATCGAAGCCTACGATACTGAGTCCCCTACTGCCATCCCCAGGAACTTCCAGAAGCCTTAAGGAAGCTGCTTCTTTTCCCTTGCGTACGAGGTCGTGACGCCTCAACCTTGGGGAGTGACTTGCTTCGCTTGACGCTGGGTTGCGTGCCTCAACCCAGCCTACGATGGGCATCGCACTGGCAAAGAAAGCAGGAGTCAGGGGTACAGGATCTATGGGTCTACTGTTTGTCATCAAGCCTTGTCTTGAACTCGTGCAGGCAAGTATTGAGTAGCGCGGCCAGATCTTCGGCTTTCTTGCCGTAGGTATCGGGCAGGGCGCCTTCACAGCCCGCGATCGCTGACGCCACCTGACGCCCCATCCGCGATCGCTGATAGGTGGGTGAGTAGTTAAAGCCGACCATCTTGCGGATGGGCAGACCATTTTGCCGCATGACAATCACACAGAACTCATCCACATCGTCCCAGGGAATCATCGTTTCGCGGAACAGACTGCAGGACGTAATGCCTTCATGGCTAATGCGGAGATACGTACTATTCGGGAAGAGCTGGATAATACCGACCAGGATACCCAAGCTAAAAAGGGCGGCAATGAGGTAGCCCACCCAGCTATCCGTCACCCCCATCGAGATACCAATCGTGACAAACAGCGAAGACAGCAGCAAAAGCCAGAGAGCAGAAAATCGTTTCGGTCGTAGGGTTATCGTCTCAAACGTAGGATTCATGGCGACTTAAACAGTGATGAGCGTCTCAAATAGCCTCCGCTTTAGTTACACAGTCAATATGGGGGCTTTTGCAGACGGATTGAGGGGAAAGCTGTAGCGCACGCTCTATACAATTCTCGCTGTAAATGCTACCGATCCGTCAGCCTCGTAACAGGTCATGGGGCTACACTAATTTCTTTGCGTAGCTGTGATTTAAAGAACTGACATGACTACCCTACGCTAAGCTGGACACGCTGGTCAGCAACAGGGGCATCCATTCAGTCTGACTGTAAAGCTGGACCTGACTGTAAAGCACCGATTCAAGCAAGCATGCAGGAAGCACTTTACCAACAGGGCATCGCCAAAGCCAAAGCCGGCGACTACAGTGCTGCGATCGCGGCATTTACTCGCGCTCTGCAGCATCAATTTGACTTTGCGGACGCTTACTATCAACGAGGATTGGTTCACTTCAAGCGATGCGATTTTGCTGTCGCCATTGCTGACTACACCAAAGCCCTACAGTTTGGAGGAGACAATGCTGGGCGCTACTTTGCTCGGGGGCTCGCCTATTTATCGGTCCAACAGCCCGATGCCGCGATCGCGGATGCTAAACAAGCCATATTACACGATCCAAACTTAGCTTCGGCCTACACCCTGATTGGCCGCGCCCGTCAGCGACAAGGTGATGACCAAAAGGCGATCGCCAGCTACAAAAAAGCCGTAGAACTCTATCTGGATCAACGCGATATTGAGAACTGTCGCCATTGCCTGAGTCACATTCGTAAACTGCAGGCGCAAGATCTCCCTACGCCACAGCCCTCATCCTCATCCAACAACCCATCAGCCGGCGCCGGCGCTCAGACACCCCTTATCGATCCCGACGCGTTCTTGAAGCAAGCAATGCAGAAAGCACAGCGAAAGGACTATCGGGGTGCTCTGGAAGATTTGGATTGGGCCATCCAAATTGATCCACAAGACGCTGAGGCGTATACTAGCCGCGGCCAAGTGCGGGCTGACTTGGGCGACTTTCACGGCGCGATCGCTGACTTACAACACGTTGCAGCACTGTCTGCTAACCAGTCCAATCCGGAAAAGGCTCAGCAGCTGCAGGAAACTATTCAAGCACTTCAAGCAAAGGCCAAGCAGGCAGCGGCCCGAACCAAGTATTACGGAACGGGTTCGCCAACGACGTATCCCGATGTGGAAGTCGGCAGACCCAGCCCTGCGGTGCAAAGGAAGCTCTTGCGGTTGGTTGGGGACGATCGCAAAATCGCTATCGGTTTGGTGAAGCGCCTGAAACTGAAGCATCCCGGCAAACCCGATGATTGGTACTGGGAAAAAGCTATCTATGATTTAGGACGTGATCGGCTGTAGAACAGGTATCTCAACTGAACCCAAGGTACGAAACCAAAGCTTGTCAACTCAGTCCATAATTACAGCCTCATTTGCTCTGCCACTCCCTTGACCTGCCAAGCCTCTACGCTCCTACTCCCTTACCCTTGCCTTCTACTCCCTTACTCTTTCCCATGAATCCGACTAACATTCCGACCCTCGAAGTTCCCCAAGCACTCATTACTTCGGAGCGTCCGGAAGCAGGCCTGCTACAGGGTCTAGCTCAGTCCGTCGGCACAGCCTTGAGCACCTACCCCTACTATGTCGTAGTCAGCGGCTATCCAGCTGGCGAAGACCGTGCCCATTTGGTAGGTCTCGCTGAAGCCATTGGTGCGATCGCCCCTAAAAGTGCTAATTCAGGATTCATTCACGCGAGTCAGCGTAAGGTCTCTTTCACGAAAGTCCGCATCAATCCTACTAAAGGAACCGCAGGTGGAAATGTCACCCAATACAGCCGGACTCATCTGCCGCTGCCGCCCCACACCGACTCATCCTATATGCCGCGCCCCCATGAGCTGGTAGCCTTCCAATGCATCATCGCTGATGGCTCAGGTGGCGCGTCCATCATGGTCCCGATCGAAGACCTCCTGAAACAGCTGGGGCCTGAGGTAACCGAACCCTTGCAGGCTCCCGTTTATCCATTTGGTGAACGCCTGTACCCCATTCTCTTTAAGGAATCCGATGAAATCAAGATCCGGTATTACCAGGCGCAAATTGATCGGATTTTGAAGATGGGCGCCGCGCCCCTGTCAGACCGGCACCAAGCGGCCTTGAAAGCGCTGGATGCCGTGCTCGAAAAACCAGAGCAGCCCCATCAGTTTCATCTGCAGGCTGGACAAATTGTACTGATGCACAACCACAAGGTTTTGCATGGGCGCACAGGCTTTGCTCAAGATAGCGATCGCCTGCTCTATCGGGTGCGATTGCATGTCAACAGCTTTACGCCCGTGAGCAGTTCCCCAGCAGCCGTTCCAATCCCCAATGATTCAGCAGCCTTACTAGCCGCGAGTCAGCGCCCGCAGCCGATGGCAATCGCTTTAGATTCAGAGGAGGATCCAGATTCAGCTGATGGCAAATATGACGTTGACGCGACTGCCGAACCCATTCCAGAACTCGCTGCAGCCCACATATCCCTGGCCAAGACATTAGAAAAGAATCGCCAATTTGACGATGCCCTTGAACAATATCGTCAGGCCAGTGAGCTAGCACCCGCGAGTTTAGATATTCTCAGGAGCTACGGCAAACTTCTCCTCAAAACCGGCAAATTTGCTGAAGCCACCTTGGTGTTCCAGCGCTGTTTGGCGATCGCCCCTCATGACTATGACAGTAGTTTGGCGCTATCCAGCCTGATTCGGGTCAGCGGGGACAACGAAACGGCCCACAGCATTTTGGGATCCGTCATTCGCAAATATCCCTATGCCCCCGTTCGTTCTCCCAGTCCTCAGAAACCGACCCTGATCAGGCTACGAGGCCTGGATGGGTCAGCCTATGGCATTGTAAAAAAGCCCGACGGAACCTATCGCTATCTTTTGCAGGGTGGGCATTTCTCGATCCGCGACTTGGTGGATAAGAAGCGCTACAACTTGGTCATTCTCAACATCATTGACGACAATGTGGATGACCTAACGGATAGCCCCAACGCGGATATTCTGCTCAATACCATTGCCTGTCCAGATCTGAAGCGAGGCTCCCTGCTGGCGGCAGCGAGGTTTATTGATCGCTACCCGCATCTCCCTGTGATCAATCATCCGCGCCAGGTTCTCTTGACGACCCGCGAACGGAATGCGCTACGACTCAACATGATTCCAGGCGTCAGCTTTCCCCAAACAGAGAAGATTCGGTGGGATGGGGTGGCTTTAGATGCGATCGCCCGCGAAATCTTGAGCCTAGGATTCACGTTCCCTATCATCATTCGCCTGGTAGGTTCCCAGACGGGTTCAAGCGTTGCTTTGATTAAAGATGAAGCCGAGCTGCGCACCCATTTCCAAAAAAGTCAAGCCAATCGCGAGTACTATGTCATTCAATTTCGTGATTGTCGGAATTCACAGCAGATTTTCAATAAGACGCGGATATTTTTCATTGATGGCAATTTCTATCCTGTCGCCAATCTGTTTCATGATGCGTGGAGTGTCCACTCTGGCGATCGCTATTCAGTCATGGCGCAGAACCCCTGGATGCAGGAAAAAGAAAAGTCTTTTCTGAATGATCCGATTAACTATCTAGGGCTGCAGGCCTTTGATAAGCTACGCCAAATCAGAGATGTTGTAAACCTCGACTTTTTTGGTATCGACTTTACGCTGCTCGAAGACGGAACGCTATTTATCTTTGAGTTAAATGCTGCCATGCGCCACAATTTTGATCACGCTGGCAACTTTCCCTACACCAAACCTCACCTACAGCGAATATCTGGCGCTTTTGAAACGATGCTTCAAAGCCGTTTACAACTTCGTTGAGACGATCTACTGATCACTCAACAAAATGAAAGATAAAGTCATATTTGTATCGCTGATCGGGATCGCTGAGAACGCTCAGCATGGCGATAATCGGAGCCACAAAGTTGAAGACTACGAGTGCTAAGAGGATGACAAATCCCACCAGGACAAAAGCCAGCAAGACACCAATAAATGCCCAAATGTAAACGCTAATTTGAAAGTTGAGGGCTTCTTTAGCGTTGTCTTTGATGACCGGATCATCTACGGACAGTAATATTGCGATCGGGATGCCGATAGAAACAAGCGTGGAACTGAAAAAGCAGGCTCCATGACACAAAGCGGAAAGAACTTTACGTTTATCCGGATCTTGGATTTCCATGCGTAGTGAAGGTGTGGCGACGAATCTCTAATAAAGTCATACAGACCGAATCAAACAGATTCCTGACCTAAATTCAAATTTTTCATCGCTACACTTGCTTTGGTCAAGCAATGACTCGATTCCGCCCGCTTGATTTGGCGTGATACAGTTTGTCATCACTCCGCTTCATCCATTCCTGCAAGGTTTCGCCTGATTGTAGGGCTGCAACACCCACGCTCACAGTAACCGTCCACTCCGGAAGAATTTTGAGCGATTCCAACCTCTGGCGGAGCTCTTCGGCAACCCGTTGGCCGTTTTCTACGCCAGTATTGTAGAGAAGTACAATAAACTCCTCACCGCCTATACGAAAAACGTAATCGACTTTTCGACAGCGGTTTTGCAGAAGATTCGCAAACTGTTGCAGCACAATATCACCGACATCATGCCCTAACCGATCATTGATTTTTTTGAAATCATCAATATCGAAAGCCAATAGCGTCATGGGAATATCAGCCCGATTATTTTGATGAATTGCCTGCTCTAAAATATCTTGAAGAAGGGTTCGGTTGAGAGTCCCTGTCAGCGGATCGGTTATCGCCAGGACTTACGCATTGACAGTTGAGTCAAATTATGAGCTGAAGATAAAAGGTGTCTACCGGGCAATCCTTTGCGTATCACGACTAAACCGTCAACGGCTCGCTGCACGATCGATCTCTATGTGCGCTATCTGCTGGCTCA
>JBHJHM010000165.1:0-13880 GCA_050330865.1 Leptolyngbyaceae cyanobacterium | reverse complement strand
GCTCCCCCCGCCCCGCTCCCCCTCCGCCCCCTGCCTCCGCCCCTGCTGCGCCCCCCCCCCATGGATTTTGGATTTTGGATTTTGGATTTTGGGTACTCTCGCTCTCCCACGACCTCACGCCTCCACGGGGTCCCTGTTCTCTATCAACCAACCCTTCCTGTGCCAACAGATCCAAGACTCTTGGGGTCACTTCGCTAGGCTCCACATCTTCACTCATCGGGGCTGGAAACTGGTTATCCTCGGCAGCGAGTTTGAAATCCAAGAGGCGATGGATGTAATCGAAGGTGGGTCCAAGTTTTTGACCCCCAGGCGCGTCTTTGAAGACAGCCGAAATGCGCCGCTGGAGCGTCATGTGACGGGTATCAATCGGTTCACTGTAGTACAGGCGAGGTAGGGTCGTGCGATAGGCCCGCAAGAGAAAGGCCGCTTCGACAAGGTCACCCCAAGATTGTTTGATAGCCAGGGCTGCTAAATCGCGATCGTAGAGACTACCTTCCGCCATAACGCGATTGACCGCTAGCTGCATCTGCTGTTTGATTTGTTCAAGCGATAGCTCAGGGACTGCGGGATCGCCGCGACGTTTGGCCTGCAATAGCGCTTCGGCATTGCGAATAGCCTGTTCTCCACCTTTGACTGCAACGTAAGGCATGAAATCCTCTACATTTCAACTTGAAAGCTGTAGCCGTGTTTGATAAATCCTAAAGACTCGTAGAAGGCATGGGCGCGATCGCGCTGACGATGAGCCGAAATTACCAGTTTGTAGCACCCGGCTTGGCTGCAGCGGGTGATTGCCCATTGCATCATCTGTCGCCCAATGCCTTGTCCCTGCCGCTGCGGATCGACCGCTACAGCTTCCACAATGGCAGAGGGAGTGCCTTGATGAATCAAGTTATCCATAATCAACAAGGTAAAAGTGCCTACGATCTGCTTTTTCAGTTCCGCTACATATAAACCGTAATTGGGATATTGCTGCATTTTTCTAAATAGTTGAATGGCATCATCGAGTGCTAATCCTGCATCGTCATCTAAAGCGGGCTGGCGGTAAAGTCGCAGCACTTCTGGTAAATCAGCTAAATTTGCTGGACGTATCTGTACGGTCATACCTGAACTTTCTGAGAATTTTGGCTGAGACGAGCTGTTCGAGGTAAGCCCAAGACCTGACTGTGGGCAAAACACCAGCAGTCCACGCCCAGAGGATAGCTCGCAGTTATGGCCTGCCAGTGCTGGCAGAAGTCAATCGGTAAAGGTAGCGTGACTGTAATGGTATTGAGAATTCCGGGTCCCTGCAGAACGACAGGAGGACCGCCTACGAAGGCCGGTAGCTGGATAAAGAGCGAAGTCGAGACTTCAGGATATTCGGGACTGCCTTGCTGGAATGTATTCAAACTGGGAGCAGTCGCGGTATCCCAAATCAGAGCGAAGTCTGCTGCTTGGGAATCAACTGTGAACTCACAGCCTGTATGGAACAGCAGCCATGACTGTACATCTGCCGGCAGTCCCGGCTGCAACCAAAGGGTCGTTTCGAGGTCTAACAGCGTCAGGCACGCAGCCGCGAGGCTAGGGCTCAACGGAGCGGGTGGAGTCAGCGTGACAGTGGTTTGAGCGATTCCCGGTCGAGCCAAGGCATCCAGTAAGGCTCGAAAGGTTCGCTGAGCGTCGTAAACAGGATTTTTGAAGCCAGGGAGTGTTGTGGGCATGAGCGCTTTAGGATGACAGGGGTATGGGGTGGCAAGATTAAGATTCACCTCGAAGCATCGTAAAGAAGTTGACGCGAGTGGTTTCGGTCTGTTGGGCCTGTTGTTCTTGCTGGGCCTGGTAAGCCGTCTGCAAGGGGAGAATTACTTGGGTGTGGACCTGATCGTGCCAATCAGCATGCTGTAGCAGCGCATCACAAAGCGCTGCCAGTTCAGCGTGTCGCTGCGATCGCCCCGCGACGTAGCCAAACCCAGTAATGGACTCACCTGTCGGTGATGGAAGCTGGACCACGCAGCGAGTTATCGTCATTTCACCCAAATTGAAGGGAGCACCTGTTCCTTCAGTACGTCCGCGCACCATCGCCAACCCAATTTCAGGCGATCGCAAGAAACTATAATTAGGCAATATTCCTAGTGTCGCTACGGATGTTTCCAGAAGTGCTAAGGGAGCTTTGGCCAACGTTGCCATCCAAACTTTTCTCAACGGTGCTGTCTTTACCATCGATTAACACTCAGTTAACTAAATCTTGAATTCATATAGACGTCTAGACAAATCATTCCTTATTTTCAAATAATACGCAAATTCAGTCTGTCAACCGCTATACTTTGCTCGATATAGGCTTATTTTGAACCAATCGTTTACGCCCTAAATTTGGAAGTATGGCGATTGATCGCTTCCTTTTTCGTTTTAGCTGAGTGTGCGAAATTGACTATGAGTCAAGAGGCTCTGCCGGTTTATCTGCAAATTGCGAGTGAGTTGCGCGGTAACATCCAAAATGAGGTTTTTAAGATCGGCGATCGCTTGCCAACTGAAACTGAGCTAAGCCAGCGCTTCGGTGTTAATCGCCACACATTAAGGCGAGCGATGGAGGTATTGCGGCAGGAAGGGATTGTCGAGGT
Organism: Leptolyngbyaceae cyanobacterium; assembly: GCA_050330865.1. GTDB lineage: Bacteria > Cyanobacteriota > Cyanobacteriia > Phormidesmidales > Phormidesmidaceae > SIO1E4. The sequence continues at coordinate 11,286 of JBHJHM010000165.1, read as the reverse complement.
CGAAAGGGGCCGAGGTACCTTCGTTGTCGCAACCCCCATTACGGTTCCTATTGGTAAGCGAGTGCGTTTTAACGAAGCTCTCAAAGCTCAAGCACTGACGCCCCAATGGCAAGTCTTACAAATTATTGAAATCAAGGCCGATGCCAAGCTGGCAGAACACCTTGAGATTGGGCTGGGGGAACCTGTTGTCTTATTCGAACGCCTCAGCCTCACAGATGAAATTCCGATTAGTCTTGGCAGCAGCCATTTCCCGGGGCAGCGATTTCCCGGGCTTGCGACCCATTGTGAAACGTATCGCTCGATCTCAACCATGCTGCAGACCGAGTACGGTTGCGACCATATTCGTCGTACCACCCGTCTTTCATCGCGGACGGCGCAGTCCCGCGATGCCCGTTTACTAAGAATGCCAGCTACGATGCCAATCTTGTTGTCAGAGTCGATAAATGTCGATCAGCACGGAAGTGTGATTGAGTATGGCGTAACCCGCTTCCGAGGCGATCGCATGGAGCTAGTCATTGAAAACGAGCCTCCCACTGAACAGGCACCTGTTTAGTGGGAGAAGCTATCAAAAAGACATATGAGATAAGCGATCTTACCTATTCTATAATTCTTAACCTTTGGCATACCAGTTCTTAACCTGCTTTAGGGTGGCTCTTAAGCTCTTTCCAAAAGAATACTAACGTTAAGGAAAGTTTCATCTAGATGTCTATTTCTTTGTTGGGGTGAGTCTGGCAATTTTGATGAAGTTTTGAGGCACAGCTGTCTGAGTGGGAGAACGATATGCAATGTAATTGGCTACGGAGATTCTTATGAGTTCTTCTCTGTCACAGCCCGCGATAAGAGTTGATGACTTATACAAATCTTTTAGGGGGCACTATGCCCTGCGGGGGGTGAATCTGCAGGTTAGCGATGGTGAAATGGTCGCTCTTGTCGGGGCTTCCGGTTCTGGTAAGTCAACGCTGTTGCGCAACTTAAATGCGCTACAGCAGGCCGATCAGGGCACCGTAGAGATTTTTGGGAGTCCGCTGCAGGTTGATGGCAAGCTTCATTCCAAGACCCGTCAGCTCCGGAGCCAGATTGGGTTCATTTTTCAGCAGTTCAATTTGGTGAATCGGCTCACGGTTCTGGACAATGTCCTTGTGGGCAATCTGTCTCGGATATCCCCTTGGCGATCGCTCCTGCGCAACTTTACGAAGGAGCAGAAGCTGCGGGCGTTAGCGTCTTTGGAGCGAGTCGGTATTCTCGAACAGGCATATAAGCGAGCGGCCTCTTTATCAGGGGGACAGCAGCAACGGGTTGCGATCGCCCGCTGTCTTATGCAAGGAGCCAAGATTATCCTAGCTGATGAGCCCATCGCTTCTCTTGATCCCGAGTCTGCTCGCCGCGTCATGGAAATGCTCGTTCAGCTGAATGAAGAGCAAGGCATCACGGTTGTATCCTCACTGCACCAAGTACAGATGGTACGGCACTATTTCAAGCGATCGGTTGCTCTACGAGACGGTAGTGTCCGCTTTGACGGCCTCACGACTGAGCTCGATGACCGGCGGCTGAATGACATCTACGGATCAGCTGCTGAGGAGTTGATCCTGACAGGGCATGGTGAGGCCCTAGTAGGGTAATCGCCGTTCGCCAAAAGTTTTCGCTGCTTACACACAGACTCATTGATTCACATTTACTTAGGGAATTGTCATGGTTACTCGTTTTTTGAAACAATCGACTGCATTGTTTGCTGCAAGTGTCCTAAGCGCCGGTATTCTGGCTAGCTGTACGGCCAGTACCGATACAGCTGAAACAGAGACTGATGCGAGTGCGGGTGAAGAAGTTGCTGTCGAAGGAGGCGAAGCCTGTGCCCCTGAGGTTACCGAACTTGTCTTTGGCATCATCTCAACCGAATCGCAAGCTAACCAAGCCCCTATTTGGGAACCGTTCATTGATGCCATGTCGGAAGGCTTAGGCCGTGAAATTGAGCCTCAGTACTCCACCGAGTACGCGGCTATCATCGAAGCCATGGGCGCTGACAAAGTTCAGATGGCATGGTTTGGTGGCAAGTCTTATATCGAAGCTGCTAAGCGCTCGCAGGCCGAGGCGTTTGCTCGTACCGTTGCTGATGATGGTTCCACAGGCTATTTCTCGCACCTGATTACGAATAAAGAGAACCCCATTGTTGAAGAAATCGATGTCGAAGCGGGCAATGGCGATGAGTATGTCATTGAAAATGCAGCCGACCTACGATTTGCATTCAACGAAGAAAACTCAACCTCGGGATTCTTGGTTCCCACATACTACGTGTTTGCCCAGAATGGCGTCAGCGCCGAGGACATCTTTAGCGAACTTCAATATGCCGGTACCCATGAAGCTACCGCGCTGGCTGTGGCTAATGATCAGGTCGATGTGGCGACTAACAACAGTGAGTCCTTGGCTCGACTGGCAGAGACTGCCCCCGAAGAACGTGAGCAAATTCAGGTGATCTGGACGTCTCCCGAAATTCCCAGTGATCCCCTCGCGATGCGGAATGATCTGCCCGACTGCCTGAAAGAGGAGATCAAAGATTTCTTCTACAACTACACAGACGAAACAGTTTTGGGACCGCTTGCTTGGTCTGGATTTGAGCCCGCTGGCGATGCCGACTGGAATACGATTCGTGAGCTCGAAATCGCTAAGAACAAACTGCAAGTGGAAGCTGACGACACGCTGAGCGCTGAAGAAAAGCAGACTCAGATCGAGGCGTTGGATCAGGAGCTAGAAGCTCTGCAGTAATGATGTAAAGGGGAAATGGGTAAAGGGTAAAGAGTCATGAGCGATAGGGAATGGCAGTCTGTAAAGCTGTTTTCTCTTTCTTCCTTTCCCCTTCTCACCCTTTCCCTTTTCTTTCTCCTCGATTCCCGCTTTCTCGTCCTTTCCTCCTTTCCACTATGAGTGTTCAGCTTCCTCCTAAAGTTCAAGATCCGGTGATGTCGTCGCCTGCGATACAGGCGATGCTGGCACAGGAGAAAAAGCGTGTGACGGCTATGAATGGAGCGTTTTTGTTCATTGCGATCGCCCTCTTAGTTGTCACCTTCATCAGCAGTGAAATTGATATTCCTCAGCTGATTGAAGACCGAAACAACATGGCGGAGTATGTAGCGCGCTATTTCCCACCGGATTTTCGCTACTGGAGAAGTTATCTGCAGGAAACCTGGATTACGATTTCTATGGCCGTGTGGGGAACGGTATTGGCGGCGATCGCGGGCGTTCCAGCGGGCCTTCTAGCCTCCGAAAATCTCTGTCCTTCCTGGCTGGTCTTTATCGTTCGTCGAGTGATGGACTTTATGCGGGCCGTCAATGAATTCGTTTTTGCCATCATGTTCGTGGTGGCCGTTGGTCTAGGTCCTTTCGCAGGGACATTAGCCCTGTTTGTCCATACTACTGGCACCTTTGGCAAACTCTTTTCCGAAGCTGTTGAAGCCATTGAAGCGGGTCCCGTTGAAGGTATTCGAGCCACAGGCGCTTCCAAACTTCAGGAAATAATCTTCGGCGTTATCCCCCAAGTGGTTCCTCTATGGCTTTCGTTTACGTTGTACCGATTTGAAGCCAACATCCGCTCTGCATCGGTAGTGGGCCTGGTTGGCGCTGGCGGTATCGGCATGGCCTTAGACCAAAGCCTAGATACATTTAAATACAATCAGGCCTGCGCCATCTTGATTATTTTGGTGTTCACGGTCGCCGTCATCGACACGGTTTCTTCGAAGCTGCGCAACCGTCTGATCTAATCTTTTAGGGCTGGTTTTGAGCAAGGAAGTCGGGTCTGTTTTGAAGCGATCGCTCGACCCTGCCTTTCGGGTTCTTTATCGCTTCATCCATCGTATTCCCTTCGGGAAGGCTTCACCCACGGCTAACGCCCTTCTACTTTCCTGTTCTCTATTCCCTATTTCCTATCTCCTCTCCCTAAATTGCTATCCTAACGAGACAGCTTAAATTCGGCCTTTTCAGAGAATAACCCTCTAAAAAGGTCTTATCCAGGGAGATTAGCGATGGCGGATGCGCTCCAGCTTATTTCGCTCACTAAGCGGTTTGGCACCTACACCGCTGTCAATAATTTAAATCTGAAAATCCCACAGGGGTCGCTGTACGCTTTTTTGGGACCAAACGGTGCAGGTAAAACCACCACGTTGAGAATGGTGGCGGGTCTACTGAAACCTGATGTTGGCGATGCCTTTGTACTGGGCCATAGTGTGACGCGATCGCCCAAAGCTGCCAAACGATTGCTTGCCTACCTACCCGAAGAGCCCTTGCTGTATGGCAAACTCCGGCCCCTAGAATATCTAGAGTTTGTCGCCGGACTGTGGCAAATGCCTGCCAATAAAGCTCAACCCATCGCCACCGACCTTTTGCAGCAGTTGGGTTTATGGGACGTGCGAGGCGATTTTTGCGAAACCTTTTCGCGGGGCATGAAACAAAAAATGGCTCTGGCGGGTGCTTTTATTCACAATCCTCGTATCCTGATCATGGACGAGCCGCTCTCAGGGTTGGACGTGAAAGCAGCCCGGCTGGTAAAGGATATCCTGCTGGACTATGTTGATCGAGGCAACACCGTCATCTTGACCACCCATGTAATGGAAATCGCCGAGCGCGTGGCTCAGTGTATTGGCATCATCAACGACGGGCAGCTAATCGCCGAAGGAACTCTCAGCGAACTCCGCGATCGCAGCGGTGAGCACGGCGACAGTTTGGAGAGCATTTTTCTTGACCTCACGCAAAGTCAAAATAGCGATTTTCAGGAATTTGTTTAGATGAACTTTCCCGCCTTGAGACTCAAAGCAGGGACCCTACCTTGGCTGTTGCGCTATGAACTCTGGCTATGGTGGCGAGAACTGCGGGGCAAGTGGTTCATCATGGCTCTGGCAGTTTTGTTCGGTGCACTGACGGTAGGGCCGCTCATCTTGTGGTTCTCGTTGTCTTCTGCCACTGAAGGCTTACCCCAGTTAGCCATTTTCGATACGCTATCTGATGCTTTGCTATGGCCCACTGTCGCGGCGTGGCTGTTTTTCTTTTTGATCGCGTTTATTCAAGCCATTGGGCAAAGCCTCATCGCCTTGTTTGATCGGGGCGATTTAGATTTACTCGTGTCTTCGCCTATTTCTAGCAAAGCTATTTTTGCGAGTCGTTTGATTGGCGTAGCAATCAAAATTTTTCTCGGCATCAGCGTCTTTATTGTGCTGCCCAGCTTAGTCGCAGTGCTGATTGGCTTTGTTCGCTTCTTGGGTGTTTATCCTGCTTTAGTTGGACTTTGCCTAATGGCGACCAGCCTTGCAATGCTGGTGACACTTTGGCTCGTGCGTCTGATTGGCGCTAGGCAAGCTCGTATCTGGAGTCAGGTGTTAGCGTCTTTGCTGTGGGCTGGCTTCTTTTTAATCACTCAGCTGCCCAATTTAATGGAACAGGACAGCCTAGGCTCAGCTCGAACCTGGCTATCGCTGACCCGTTTTTTTGCGGGCAATCGGGTCTTCGATGCCACCAGCTGGATTTGGTTTCCTGCTAGAGCTATTTTCTTTGATCCGATGGCGGTTTTGCTGACCTTGCTGACCAGCGCAGGATGTGTGTGGCTAACCGTTGAAACACTGCACCGAACGTTTATCAACGGCACTCAGCAGTCTCTGACGCTCAAACGACGTAAGCTGAATTCTGCCTCAATGGCCCGCTTTAACAGCACGCTGAGCCACGTGGTACTGCTTAAGGAATGGCGCGTCATCGGACGCAATCCTTACCTTCTGTCGCGGACCTTGTTGTCGATTGTGCTGCTGATCCCGCTAACGGTCATGATCCTGCGAGGCGGCGATCGCGACGCGATCGTCGGTATGCACACAACCTTTTTGACCGTAGGTCCGCTGATGGGTATTTCCTTAACAGCCCAGCTAGCTCTTATCTGCCTTTCGGGTGAAGAAGCTCCCGACTTGCTGCGGTCTGCGCCTGTAGAAGGTACGAGCCTGCGCCGCTTTAAGCTGCTGGCCGTACTCATTCCAGTTTGGCTATTGCTATCGCCGCTCATTCTAATATTGATGGTTCGGGGTGAGCCCTGGTTCTTAACTCTGGCTGTACTGATGGGAGCAACGACGTGTCATGCCCTTTTGAGCCTTTGGAATGCGCGCCCTATTTCCCTGGCTAGTATCCTCAAACGACAGCGGCAGGAAAGCAACAGCGATCCGATTCTGGGTTTTCTGAACGTTATTTCTTCCTTTGTTTGGGTGTTTGTCGGTTTTCAGGCAGGACAAGGTAGTCTTGTACCGACAATGATAGGATTAGCGATCGTTGGGGTGCTGATGTCGGTTGCTTACTGGCGTAGCCGCATGCTGGGTTCATCACTAGGATTTTAGGTAGACACGCTGCATTAGGATAGGCTGCCGCAGAACTAGACCTGCTTGGCGAACAAACCTTTTTTATCCGGCGATTGAAGCCGTGTTTAGGAGAGCCAAACCTGCTGCTATCGGTTTTCAAAACCTTTGATATGAGTAGTTCGTTTGCTAAGTGGGTGGCCAAAAATAAAGCACGCTGTAAGGTGTGTTGCGGTGTCAGCCCAACGCACTGTTACGTGAGGGGTTGGTGCGTCGCGCTACGCGATGACACTACGAAAATTATGGCTATCTACTTACTTGCTGGTATGACTTCTAATCTTTGGTAGGTAACTTTAAAGAGTTATCGTCAATAGGTGTTGAATTCAAACGTGTAGATACGAACTTAAAAATAAGTAAGATTATTTGATATTAGCTGTGTCAAGTTTTCAAGATCCCTATTTTCTTTGGGCAATCAACTTTTTGTAGCTATTGCAATGAAAATTGGTGAAGCTAAGACACCGATAAGCCTGCGAAGAAGGGGCAATAACTGGCAAATTTCCACTCCGGCTGGCTATGCCAAGACTGGTTAAATCAGTTCAAAAGCTGTGAGTACATAGTCAATATCGCTAACGTAAAGTCAACAACTTTCTTGCTAGGAAGATCTCAAAATAGCTAAGTGCTTATTCATATACATGAGTCTCTAGACAGCGGCTGTCAGTGTCCGCATAATTAATAGTAGAAAAGGTCATGTTCAGTTTTATGGTTCAATCAACCCTGCCGATTTATATCCAAATTGCCAACACATTGAGGCAGAAGATGCAACAGGGAGTTTATCAGACGGGTGATAAACTCCCCAGCCAAAAACAGCTAGGGGTCCAATTTGGTGTCAACCGTCATACCGTTCGTCAAGCTTTCGAAGTGCTCAAGGAAGAAGGCCTAATACGAATTGATAAAGGGCTAGGAGCCTTTATTGCGGATGCTCCTATTCGCTATCCCATTGGCAAACGAGTGCGCTATAACGAATCACTGCAGACGCGGGGACATACCAGTGAATATCGGCTGTTACAAACGCTAGAAATCCAAGCGGATGAAAAAACAGCTCCTCGCCTCGATATCCCTTTAGGTGGGTCAGCTGCTCAGGTGGACTTGCTGGGTTTGGCCGACAAACGTCCACTGATCGTCAGTACCTCCTACTTCCCCTTACAGCGATTTCCAGACATACTAAACTACTGTCAAAAACCGCGGTCAATTTCGAAGCTTATGCGAGAAGTGTATGGTTGTGACCATATTCGCCAAAGCACATCCGTTTCTACACGTACGGTCAAAGCACAAGATGCCAGACTGCTGCAAATACCTCTAAATCATCCTATTTTGTTGGTTCAAGCGGTTAATGTTGATCAAGATGAACAGATAATTGAGTACACCGTAACCCGGTTTCGAGGGGATGGTGTGGAGCTGATTTTTAGTCACTAGTGGCTCATCATAATCAGGTTCGTGGGATCGAGACGAATGTTCCAAGGGAAGGGACGACTTTGGAGAAGCTCCCACTTTTCGCGATAGACTTCGGCCTGCAGATGATAGTCCTGAGGCGAAGCTGGTTTGCTGTGGAGCTTGATGTAAAGGCTGACACGGTGCTGGGTTTCGCTAGTTGTGGCGAGCCAGCCGGGGAATGTGTTGCTTTGGGTGGCCCGCTTAGGAAATCTAATGTGATGGGCACGAATTCCCAGATAGGAAAGGTCAGTCGGAATGGGATCAATAACCTCTAGCTGACACCCCCAGTCCACAGCTTCGATGCGCTGACTGTTCACTGGGTGGGCCAGAGAAAAGTTTTTGCATTCTGTTACGCGAGCCACCTGGAACGTAGGTGGACGGTTGAAGATATCTTCTTTAGGTCCAGCGGCCACAATTTGACCGTTGGCAAGCACGAGTAGATCACCACAAACACGGTAGGCTTCTTCAAGTTTATGGGTAATGAAGAGGGTAACTCCTGTGTAAGTCGCGAGAACTTCAATCAGCAACCTTTCAATCTGGCTCCGCAGATAGGTATCTAGGGCCGATAGCGGTTCGTCTAAAAGGAGGATATCGGGTTGAATGGCGATCGCACGGGCCAGCGCAACCCGCTGCTGTTGTCCCCCCGAGAGCTGATGAGGATAGCGATCGCCCATCGTCGGTAATTCAATTTGCTTGAGGTACTCAGCAACCTGCCAGCGTCGCTGTGCTTGAGGTACTGCCTGCATGCCAAAGGCAATGTTCTGTGCCACAGTCAGATGGGGAAACAGGGCATAGTTTTGAAATACGAGGCCAACTTTGCGATCGCGGCTCGGGACATTTACGCCCGTTTGTGAATCGAACAGCACCCGTCCGTTGAGAACGATTTTGCCCTGCGACGGGGATTCTAGGCCGGCAATGCACCGCAGCGTTAAACTCTTGCCCGAACCTGACGCGCCTAATAGCCCCAGCGGTTCCTGGTAGGTTCTGAATTTGATCTGAAGATGGAACCCGGGCACCTGTTTGGCAATTTTGACGACGAGTTCACCCAATTGACGTGGCGATTCATTTGCAGAGGGAAATTCTTTGGCGGGGGATAGGCAATCGTCGGTAGGGGCGAGAGTAGGGGCGAGAGACCTCTCGCCCCTACTACGGTTGCCTGATCGCGCCAATGGCACCCTTGGCGATGCCCAATCCCCCAATGTCCCCAAGAAAACCCAATCGAACCCGCGTTTCAGCAGTGAATTAGGTTGAACGTGGCGGTGCGATCGCCGACTACCGTAATGGATGCCTGCAATCACTGTTAGCGACACCGCCACCATTAGCAGCACCCACACCAGCGCCATCCCTAAGCGGCCTGACTCAGCCGCGAAGAAGATGGCGATCGGAATTGTCTGAGTGACGCCAGGAATACTACCCCCTACCATGAGCGTTGCCCCAAATTCTCCCAGAGCACGGGCAAACGCTAATACCGTACCTGCCAACACCCCCGGCCATGCTAGCGGTAGCAAAAGCTGCCAGAAAATACGCCATTCTGATGCACCCAACGTCCGAGCCGAACTCACCAGCGTCAAATCAATCTGCTCGAAGGCTCCTAAGACGGTTTTGTACATTAACGGAAACGCCACAATCGTGGCGGCAATCACTGTCGCCGTCCAGGTAAAGATGACTGTTATGCCGAGTTGATCAAGAAACTGCCCAACAGGGCTATTTTTACCTAGCAGCAAGAGCAATAGAAAGCCAACTACTGTGGGTGGCAGCACTAGCGGTAACGTCAAAATTCCGTCAATCAATCCTCGTGCTTTGCCCCGATAGGCCATCATCCAGCGGGCGGCAACAATGCCTAGACAGAAGGCCAGCAAAGTAGCGGTGAATGCCGTTCGCAATGAAATCCAAAGAGGGGCGAGATCGGCTGGCATGAAGATTATCCCAGTTCGCTGTAGGAAGATTCATCCGCGATTTTGCCGCGAAGTACAAGAGAAAATTCCATCGTATTGTTGTGAACTCCATCTTGAAACGCTGTCATCAACACAGGGTGAGGTCGATGAAGATGTTCGGCTCCGCTGGCCACTCGCCTACAGAGAGTAAATAGGGTCAGAGCGGTGCCGTCGAACTCACATAAAACAGATGAATACTTCGATTGTCGGAGAGAAATTTCTGGTTGAGGAATATTCTTGAGAAACGTTAACGTAGCTGTGAGTGGTCCTCACGCAGTTATCTGGTTGACTAACAAAAGTCCTAGGAATCTGTCTTTCGTTGTCACAGCTGGAGTTACTCGACGGTGCTGAATCCATACTGCTCGAAGATGGCTGTTGCCGCATCACTCGACAAAAAATCCACAAAAGCTTGGGCAGCGTCAGTATGAGCGCTGTCGTTGACCACTGCTACTGGATACACGATCGCTGCATGACTATCCGTAGGCGCAGTGGCTACGATTTCTATCCGGTCAGACAACAGCGCATCGGTGGCATAAACCAGCCCTGCATCCACATTGCCCGTTTCCACGTAAGACAACACTTGCCGTACGTCCTTGGTAAATACAAACTTCGTTTGTAGAGCTTCGAATAGGTTGAAGGTGGTTAACACTTCTTTGGCGTAGCGGCCAGCAGGAACACTTTCTGGTTCACCCATGGCTACTTTGCCAATTGAGTTGACTGCAAGGTCAGAGAAGTCAGCGATGTTAGTCGCGTCTTGGGGTGTGATCAAAACCATGGTGTTCTGCAGCAGGTTAGCGCGGGAGCCATCAACAAGTTGGTCTTTGGCTTCCACATCATCCATCCACTGCTGCGAAGCAGATAGGAACACATCCACAGGGGCTCCCTGATTAATTTGCTGTGCGAGCGAACCCGAAGAGCCAAAGTTATATGTAACTGTGACGTTAGGGAATTCAGCTTGATAAGATGCCTGCACTTCTTTCATTGCATCTTGCACACTGGCAGCCACCGAAACAGTGAGAGCCACTGACTCACTAGAGGACGCTAGATTGACTGCTTCTCCTGCCACTGCCGTTGACGCCGAAGGATTGACTTGACTGCATCCCACAACGCTAAGGCAGGCTGTCAAGGTCAGAGCGGATACGGTGAAGTGTCTTCGTTTCATGGTGATTGGGGGCAGAGGGGTAGAGGGGGATGGAGTTTGGTTCGTTGTTCGCTCACTTCCCCTTGCTCACTATCCCCTGTATCCTGTGCCTCGGGATACAGCCCCAATTGCCGGGACAGTTCGCGGGCGATGAAGATGAGAAATTTGGCAGCGTCGGGGTTGTCGTGGTGGGCGAAATAGCTGGCGGTTTGCATCAGGACTTGGACGAACTCAGCATCCAGCAGGTCAGGCTCGGTATTCAGGATTGCGGGTTCTTCGCCATTGGGACAAGCCAGCAGGCGATCAATCAGGGCCAGATAGCGCTCTTGGCGAGGGGTGGGAGTGGGGGCGGTTGTAGGCATGGGTTTGCTCTTGAATTGGGGAGATGGAGCGAGGGGGAGAAGTGGAGCTG
>JBHJHM010000164.1:0-12971 GCA_050330865.1 Leptolyngbyaceae cyanobacterium | reverse complement strand
TAACAATCGAAATGGCTAAGTATACTGAATTCAAAAAAATATTTTCCGAAATCTTAAACATATAGAAAACTATAATTATCATTGAAAATAAAAAATACCGTGAATAGTCTGTGCTCTTCTCGCTCTATCTTCTTGATTGATTTCTAGGGTGTGTTGTAAGTCGTACAGCGCGCAACTAAGAGTCATTTCATAGCACGTTATCGCAATACATTGCCGCAGTTGACGGGTAACTTTTTTATGACTGATGGTGGACTTGAAACCAGCACGACTCCGATCATTATCAGCGGCTGTCTGGGGCCTCGGGGCGGTGGCTACACCCCTGCGGGACAGATGACCGATTGGGAAGCAGCCGGTTATCACGTCCTGCAAGTTGAGGTTTTCAAGGAAGCGGATGCTGATCTGGTGACCGCTATGCTGAAGAACCTGATGAGGGTGACCCTGTAACCTTAGGAGCCCAGTGTCGTAACCTGCAGAAAATCCTGCCTAATTTACGAGTATTAGGAGGCTGCTGTGGCACTGACCATCGCCACGTTGAAGCCATCTGTACCGCTTTCGTAAAAACGTCCGATCAGGTAGCGGGACTACTTAATTTACGTCGTTCCCAAGTTGCTTAAGGGGTAGCGGGAAATACACGGCTTGTCTGGTCTATGCAGAAGCGAGATGCATTCCTACAACGTCACGCTGCTGTAGGAATTCACCATAATCAGCTAGATTAGCTAACCCTAAAAGATTGAGTAGAATCTCAACCAGAAGAAAGTTTCAGAAGAATCCGGACGCTTTCACAGGGGTTTGAAGAACTGTACGTCACAAACCAGGACCCTGATTATTCATTTTCCAACATCTACATCGAATTCCTAAAACTGCCCGCTAGACAGTCGGGCAAACCAACGTATCTTGTTTAGTTTTAGTCAGAGTTAAACACTATATCTGGGTTAACTTTTGTGAATAGGTGAGATCTGCCTCTAGGGTATGCGTTATTACTTTGAGCGAATTTTACTTATGGTTGCACCGAGTGCTATGTCTGGTCGAGTTTGCCTTTCACTGGCTCTAGCGTTGAGCGGTCTTGCGGTTTGGGGGAGTTCTGCTACTCCGCTTTGGGCTGCTTCAGCTGAGCTTGCTACCGAAGCTGAAGCCGGCTCCGAAGGGGCGATCGCCCAGAATTCCAGCAACCAGAGCTACACAATTCTCCACGTTAATCCCAGAGGTGGCATCGATGGAGAGAGTCGAGGCACTCAGCTACAGCCTCTCAAGACCATTACGTACGCGCTTAGCGTGGCCGAACCCAGTACGCTGATCTTGCTTGCAGGAGGCATTTATAGCGCCGACACGGGTGAGACTTTCCCACTCCGAATGCGTCCTGGCGTTACCGTGCAGGGAGCCGCAGGCCCTAATGCAGCTGATGTGGTGATTCAAGGCGGCGAGAGCTACATCAGTGCAGCCCGAGGTCTCCAGAATGTTGCGATTCTAGGCGGCAACAACGCCGGGCTGGCGAATGTAACGGTGTCGAATCCTCATCCCGGTGGTGTGGGCGTCTGGATCGAGTCCGGTAGCCCGATCATTCAGGAGGTGGCTTTCTTTCAGAACGGTTCCACAGGTGTTTACATTGCTGGGGACGGTGCCCCGGTAATTCGCAACAGCTACTTTGCCGAAAATGGCGACGCTGGTTTGGTGATTGCCGGACCTTCTTCAGCGCAGGTGCAAGGGAATCGATTTGAGAATACGGGAACTGGTATTTCGGTAGCGCCGGAAGCGACACCTGAGATTTCGGACAATCACATTAGCCACAACGCCGATGGGTTGGTAATTCATGCTGATGCCCAGCCTGTTTTGGAGAACAACCAAATTCACCGCAATCGTCGCAACAGCATCTTGGACTATGCGCCCTGGTCCGATACGCTAACAGCGACGGCACCCTTGGCCGCCCAACCACCGCCGCCCAGTATGACAACGACGGCGGCGGCCATTACGCCGGGCGCAACGCCTCAGCCGTTAGCGGTAGGAGGACCGGCTCCCGCTGATAGCCCACCAGCTGCTGTGTTTGGCTCAACTACGGGCCAAACGTTTACAACTGCGCTTGGCGGCATTGCGACAGGCAGCGAGCAGCCTGCTGGTGGGCCGGAACCTTCTACCGGTCCAGCCCCTGAAACCCTCACGCCCAATCCGCTGTTTACTGAGTCGGCAGCATCAGCACCGCCCTCCACCAACCCAGAGGTGTCTGCGCCCGAGGTCTCTACGCCCGAACTGACGGAGTCGTCTCAGACAGCTGCGGCGATCGCCATTGATTCACAGCAGCCCCCTTCACCATCAGAACTAACAGCCTATCCAGCCCCTCCGACGCTTGCGGTATCGCCTACGGCTGTCGAACCCCCAACGAATACTGACGACTTAGCAGCTGAAGCGACGTCGGCTCCTGCGGTTGCGATCGCGGCTCCTGACAGCCCGCCTCCCATTGCTGAACCCTTACCAACGGTCCCGACAGAAGCCTCGGCGGCGGCTAGCCGGGATCCGGCTGCCGAGGTTTTGCCGACTCCAACCGCAGGCAGCAACGATTCTATTCCCGATGCTGAACGACGGCCTCCGACCGCTGAAAACACGGTCCCCGATAGTCTGACAGCAGCGATTGCGGCTGAGCCGGTCGCTTTCAGTGGCCCCCCGCCGACAGCGCTGACATCGTTTGGTCAGGATATTTCGACCGAACTTGAAGCAACGGCACCCACTCTCAAAGCGGTGGACATTGCCATAGTGCCTGCCATGGCAACGACAGCCCTATTTTCCAACGTGGATTTGACAACCACTTTGGCGGTCCCGGAAGCGATCGCGGTTTCTCTCGCTGAGGAATCTTCTGTTGCATCAGAAATCGTGAGTGATGATATCGAGGCTACCGACGAACCGGCGGCTAACAGGGGCGCGGATTCCCTAGCTGAAGCATCCACAGACGGGGAATCCACCATTGCTCTCGATCCGGCGTTGATTCGTCCACCTACTGAGCGACTCGTATCGTTGACGGAGCCCTCGATTGAAATCGAGCGCAACTTATCGTCCTTTGCTGATTCAGACGAGCCTGAGTATGTGACAGAGCCCCTACTTGAAGGCGATCGCTCCCTATCATTGTCTTCTGATTCGGAGGATGGGGCTGAGGCCATTGACCTCACAGTTATTTCCCCCCCCGCTGAGGATATTGTCCTGCCGACGCGCGTGTCTCGTAGCACTCTGGGAGATAGCACTGACGCACTGACATTGGAGGAAGCCGCACCAGACGCTGATGCTGATAGCCTGTCAGCACTGCCATCCCCGACAGCAGACAGTTTAGCCACTGAGAGCGATCGCCTCGCCGTACCCAGTGCCAACATTCCAGTGGGTTCAGGAGGAGACTTACCCGAACTCTTCGCTGCCGGGGTAACGGCAGAGGGTCCTCCCCCGCCGCCATCGCGGGCTGCCGCTCTGGGATTGTCCTATCGTGTGCTGATAGAAGAAACCGATGCAAGCTTACAAGATCAAATCCGCCAACAGGTTCCCGATGCTTTCCGGGTCAAAATGAACGGTCGCGAGTTCATTCAGGTGGGTGCTTACCCCACGTTTGAGGAAGCTCAGGCCCAGGCAGAGCGGTTGAATCAGCAGGGTCTGCAAGCGCAGATTGAGCAAATTTTCTAATTTGCTCATCAATTCAATTCTCTTTAGCACTCCCAAGGCGGGACAGGCCGAAACTGTTCGATTAGAAAATCAACCATGGCGTTAACTTTCGGTGGAACGATACGACGGCTTGGATACAGCATCCAGATAGAAGATTCTGTAATCAGCGGGAACTCCGGTAGGACCTCGACAAGAAGTCCGGACTTTAAACTTTTGCTGGCATTCCAGACTGACTTCATACCGATACCCATACCATGCTCAATCATGATGCGCATGGCCTCACCATCGTTGACAGAAATCGAGCGTGCAACGCTCAGGGTCTGTCCATCTTTAAACTTCCACCGATTGTTTTCGGCTAGGATGACGCATCGATGTTCGGCGAGATCCCCAGGCTTTGAGGGCACTCCATACCGTTTGAGATAGGCAGGAGAAGCCACCAGAAGACGTTGGTCAGTGGCCAGCTTGCGCACAATCAGGCTGCTATCGACCAAACTTGCATTGCGGATAATCAGGTCATATGCGCCTTCGACAACATCAAGAACTTCATCTGATAGCCGTAGGTCAAGACTCACGAGCGGATAACGGGCCTGAAAGGCGGCCAGAATCGGCATGATATATATCCGTCCAAAGGAGCCAGGCATGGTCATCCTCAGCAAACCTTGTGGCTCTGCCTGTTGTCCTCTGACTGTGCTAAGTCCTGCTTCCAATGTCTCTACAGTCTGCTGAGCATACGGCAGAAACGCCTCGCCATCAGTTGTTAATGACACGGCTCGGGTAGTTCTGTTGAACAGCCGAAAACCAACGGTGTCTTCAAGCTTGACTAGGCGAGCACTGGCACTCGCGGGCGAAAGTGACAGGTCATATGCCGCTGCCGAAACGCTGCTAAGGTCGGCAATTCGCAAAAATAAGCGGAGCGACAGAATGTCCATTGTCAAAAATATCCAAATTATCATTTCGTGATCAGCCTGATTATCTTTTTTATGCGAATGATTATGCTGTTGGCAACGAACTTCACAGATCGAAAGGAGGCATCAGGATGAAAGCGATCGGCTATACGAATGCAGGACCCCTCTCGGCCACAGACGCCCTCATCGAATTTGAAACGGATATCCCGCAGCCGGGTCCAAACGACTTGCTTGTAGAAGTTCGGGGTGTTTCGGTTAATCCGGTTGATGTCAAACTGCGAGCCGGTGTTCAGCCGGACGGTAAATCTCGCATTCTGGGTTTTGATGCTGCTGGAATCGTCAAAGAAGTTGGCTCAGCGGTGACGCGATTTCGACCCGGCGACGAAGTGTTTTATGCAGGAGACGTCACCCGTCCTGGCACCAATGCTCAGTTTCACCTTGTAGATGAACGGATTGCTGGTCGCAAACCAGCATCGCTAAGTTTTGCGGAAGCTGCCGGAATGCCTCTGACCAGCATCACAGCCTGGGAAATCTTGTTCGATAGTCTAGGAATCAAAGAAGCCGAAGGAACAGATGAGGCGTTGCTCGTAATCGGTGGAGCCGGCGGCGTCGGCTCTATTTTGATTCAGTTGGCAAAGAAGCTGACTGGACTGACGGTGATTGCCACTGCATCACGGGATAATACACGCACTTGGGTTGAAAAGATGGGGGCTGATCAGGTTATCAATCATCGTAATCCGCTCGATGAAGAGATGAAGGCGCTGGATATCGCGCCGCGATATGTTGCCTCACTCACGCATACTGAACAGCACTTCGCTGCCATCATCAAGTTGATTAAACCACGTGGCCATATTGCCCTAATCGACGACCCTGACACTCTTGATGTTGGGGCTCTGAAGCTTAAGGCACTCTCTTTGAGCTGGGAGTTTATGTTTGCCCGGTCGATGTTCCAAACAGACGATATGGATGTTCAGCACAAGCTGCTGAACCGAGTCTCGGAGCTTCTTGAGGATGGTACGCTCATCCCAACCACCAATAATCATGGCGGCGTTCTCACTGTCGCCAACCTGCGTGCTGCGCACGAGTTGCAAGAAAGCGGTAAAGCGATCGGTAAGACTGTGTTGGATGGTTTTACGACTACGGGGTGAAGCTGAGCATGGGGAGCATCCCGTTAGGCACAACCCGCCAAGACGTTAACCGAACTAAGAGACATGACCTCAATTCCTTAAAATGGTCAACTAGCGGCTCAATGCACAGCGCTCCAGGAAGGTTAGTCTTAACGCTCCAAATCAATGCACCTGACAGAAGGCTCGGATGGGAAAAAACGCTGCTTCGGGAATAAGCCTAGGCAGGAATTCTATGCTGATTATCACGATCAGGAGTGGGGGATTCCTGTCCATGACGATCGCAAGCTGTTTGAGATGCTGATTCTCGAAGGAGCACAGGCCGGTCTTAGCTGGGAAACGATTTTGAAAAAGCGGGAAGGCTACCGTCAGGCATTTCATCAGTTTGATCCTGAGAAGGTCGCTGCCATGAAGGACGAGACTCTGGAGGCTCTACGACAAGACGCCACGATTGTCCGTAATCGCCTCAAGATTTATGCCGCGCGTAAAAATGCTCACGTCTTTCTCAGCATTCAAAAAGAGTTTGGTTCGTTTGATGCCTATGTGTGGCAATTCGTTGACGGGCAGCCTATCGTCGGCCACTGGGAGACCTTCGCAGCGGTACCTGTGACCACGCCTGAAAGCAATGCTCTGTCTAAAGATCTCAAAAAGCGCGGCATGACGTTTGTGGGCTCAACCATCATCTACGCCTACATGCAAGCGGTAGGCCTAGTGAACGATCACTTGACGGACTGCTGGTGTTACGGGCACTCATCCATCAGCCCATAGAAAGGGTTGCCCTCAGCAAAAAAGATTAATTCGCTCAGCACTGATTAATGTTTGATGCCTGCACCTGTGGTGACCTTTTAAGGGACAGCTACACGCGCCGACTTTAGTCAACCCGTTTAACAAACATCCCTATGCTTCAGTTTTACTTCCACCACACTCCCAATCCGATGAAGGTTGCCCTCTTTCTAGAAGAGGCAGAGCTGGAATACGAAGTCGTTCCTGTTGACACCTTTAAGGGGGAGCAACATGCGCCAGCCTTCCGTGCCATTAACCCCAACGAGAAACTGCCTGCCATCAACGATGATGGCACTATTGTTTTTGATTCCAACGCCATCCTGCTGTATTTGGCAGAGAAAACAGGGCGCTTCAATGGCACGCCGGAGACTCGTGGCGAACTCCTCTCGTGGTTGATGTTTATTGCTACGGGGATAGGCCCCTTCTCAGGACAGTGTGTGCATTTCACCTATGTTCACAAGGACAGCAGCTACGCCACCAATCGCTACCGGCGCGAAGTCGAGCGCCACTACAGCGTGTTAGATACCCGTCTGAGCGATCGCGAGTTCATGGTTGGCAGCGAGTATTCCATTGCTGATATCGCTGGCTGGGGCTGGCTGGATCGCGCCACCCGCGTTTTGAACACCGCAACCCCCCTCGACGCTACACCGAATTTGAAACGCTGGTTCCAATCCATCGACGCTCGGCCCGCCGTTGCCAGAGCACGATCGCTGAGTCAGAAATTCACCTTCAAAACCGAGTTCGATGAAGCGACTCAGCGATCGCTCTTCCCGCAAAACTTTCCGCTGGCTTAGTACATCGCGACCCCTTATGATTGCTGGGTTATTGGTTTTCTACAGACGGACCAATACCTCATAGAAACCTCTGCAACCTTGGTGCGATGACCATCGTTATGACCGGGTGACTAGTAGGGCTTAGGCACACGAAAAATGTCGCTTTGTGTTCCGAGTTGTCCAATACTCTACTTTCAAAACCAATCTTCAACCCAGCTGTCATCTTGCTGCGAAAATTTTTCCACAGTCTCTTCGCTGATCAAGAGCTGCCACCCAGCTATAGGGCCTTGAGCAAAGTCTTCCTGGATGATTGCTGAATCTATAGCAGTGCTTAGCGTCCATTCTGATTCTTCTTCTTTTCTTTCAATATAAGGATCATCTCGTCCCCAAACTCTCATGTGGGGAATGTTTAAATCTGCTTTTACTCTAAACTCAATTAAATTCTCTCTACAGTAAAGTGCATTAATGATCACAGCTCTTGCTTCGCGAGCCTCGACGTAAATAGCCCGTCTGTTTGCAATATTGGGTAGCTTGTCTTCTTTCACTATGGTTTTGTATTAAGGGAGTGTTTATTTGACTCAAATCACAATAGATTGTACGGATGCTCCCATCCTTTAAGGTGTGCAATTCGCTGTAGCCATGCTTGGACAAGGGGTGGTGCTTCAAGGTCTGCTTCATCTAAAAAGTATAGATAGCCACAGAGCGAAAAATCCGCGATCGTAGGCGTGTCCCCTACAATAAACTGACGACCATCGGATAACTCTGTTTCTAATATTTGGACATCATGATGATATCTTGCAGTCAACCATTGTTCCGTCCCTTCACTTAATTTAGAACCTTCAAACTTTTTCGATGCTCGTAGCTGAGGCAGGCACAGGCCAATTTTGTTGGCTTCCCAAAACAGCCACTCTATACACCGGTTTAATGTATCTTCGTTTGGTGCTCCAAATATGTTGAATTTGGTGGCTATATGGAGCAGGATAGCATCTGATTGTACGTAGGCTTTATCCTCATCTATGAGTAGCGGAACCTCATGAAAGCGGGCATTGTTCTTAAACTCAAGCGGCCTACTTTCACGCGCCGAAAAGATATCGATTTCTTCATATTGATGGGGTATGTCGGCAACAGCTAGACAGAGCTTCACCTTGTAGGCGTGCCCGGAATCAGGATGTCCATATAGCTTCATCATATCTGCTCTCACAACAATTTTATTTGTTCTAGGTGCGCCGATCGCAAAAAACCAGGATGTTTTGTTGGCTGCGTCCCTTAAACAAACCCTACTACGCGACTCTATCTCATAAGTTTCAATAAGCTCTGAACATTCTGTATAGTCTGAAACAAAGCTGAGGTAGATAGGACGTTAGAAACTTTTGTAACGCTGCCGTTGACACTCAACAGTTTGTTTTGGGTGGACGTCTGGAGTCAGTCTTTGATGAACTCAAAACAGTGCTGACGATGAATGAAGAATTTTAGGAGTGGGTGATGCAGGAATCGTCTGAACAGCGCGAGCCCCCTATTTTGCTGTGTCTGATTCCCATTGGGGTTTTGATTGCTCTGATGGTTTTTAACGTTGTTCTGTTTAAGGACAACGCGACCTTTGGTCCTAACCAGATTGCGCTGAGCCTGTCAGCGTTGCTGGCAGGATTGATTGGTGTATTTGCGCTGAACATACCCTATCAATCCTTAGAGGGGCAAATCATCAAATCAATTGGGATGGCTTTGCAAGCGGTTTTGATCTTGTTCGTTGTCGGCTCTTTGATTTCAGTTTGGATTATGAGCGGTATTGTGCCACTGATGATCTATTACGGACTGGATATCATTAACCCCAGAGTTTTCTTATTTGTCTCTTGCATCGTCAGCTGCATTGTCGCTTTGTGTACTGGCAGTAGTTGGTCCACGAGTGGCACGATTGGGATTGCGCTCATTGCCATTGGTCAGACCTTTAATGTTCCAGTCGGAATGGTGGCGGGAGCGGTCATTTCAGGGGCGTATTTTGGCGATAAAATGTCGCCTTTATCGGACACCACTAACCTCGCTCCCGCGATGGCAGGAACTGATTTGTTTACCCACATTCGCCACATGGTTTACTCTTCAGGTCCGGCGATCGGGCTGGCGCTGGTAGGGTTTCTATTACTGGGCTTCTTTTATCAGGGCGACAGTTTGAGCGGGGATGCGATCGCCGAAGTTCAAACTGTGATTCAGACCAACTTCAATCTCAACATTTTGCTGCTAGCGGTCCCTTTGCTGGTTGTGACGATGGTGGCTTTGCGAGTACCCGCGCTGCCCGCTTTGGTCTTTGGTGTCTTATTGGGCTGTCTCGCGGCGCTGATTTTTCAGACTGAGCTGCTAGCGACGATGCTCGATGGCAGCTTTACCATCGGTGGAGCTTACAGACTATTGGTTGAAGTCGCTGCCGATGGTTTTAGTATTGAGACAGGCAATGAAGTCATTGATGATCTCTTCTCAAGAGGCGGTATGAGCAGCATGCTCAATACGATTTGGCTGATTATTACCGCCATGTTGTTTGGGGGCATGTTGGAAGCCTGCGGCATGCTGCAAAAGCTGGCCAATACGATTCTGGCAGGGGCTCATGGGGCTGGTACTTTAGTTGGGGCAACGGTGGCCACCTGCCTGTTCATGAATGCCACGGCCTCAGACCAATACATCGCGATCGTGGTGCCTGCGCGCATGTTTCGGTCTGCCTACCTCCAATATGGACTACATCCGAAAAATCTCTCGCGAGCGGTTGAAGATGCCGGTACTGTGACATCCGTTTTGATTCCTTGGAATTCGGGCGGTGCTTTTCACTCTGGGGTATTAGGCGTACCCACTCTCAGCTATCTTCCCTTTTGCTTTTTCAACATTCTCAGTCCCCTGGTATCTATTTTCTTGGGGGCCATGAACCTGACCATTACCCGCATCAATGTGGAAGCTTTGGACGATCCGGAGATGGCTCTGTCGGCCAGCTCAGCTGAGTGACAGTCCGCAACACCAATAGTTCGCAGTAGGAGTCATCCCCATGTTTAAGGTCTTGCTCCCAATCGATATTAACCAGCTGGACGCTAAATCAACTTTTTTGGACCGCGCGATCGCCTATGTCAAAGCGTTTGAGGGACAGTTTGTCATCATGACCGTGATGGCTGATTATGGCTCTTATTTTGTCAGTCCACTGCTCCCCGAAAACTTCATTGACCGAGCTAAAGCCAAGGCGTTGGCGTCTCTCGAAGTATTTGTGGAGCAGCATATTCCCGAGGATTTGGTGGCGGGTTTGAGAGTTCGTCATGGTGTCACCCACGCTGAAATCGTAGCGGCGGCTGAAGAAGAGCAGGTCAACCTCATTTTCCTGGGCGCTGACCGTCCAGAACCAGTCGACTATCTGCTAGGGACCATTGCAGGCCGAGTCATTCGGCAAGCTCCGTGCGATGTTGTTTTCTTTCAAAGCAGCTAGCAGGCTGCAACAATGCTGGTTTTTAGGTAAGCCCCCCATTCGCTGATTCTGCCAAAGTCTCTATGCTTCAACACTTTCTTCAAGATGCGGTGACCCTGTTTGTGGTGATCGATCCGATTGGGTTGGTGCCTGTGTTCATTGCCATCACTCAAAAGGAATCGCCCGCCAGCCGTAAGCGGATTGCCTTGCTGGGAGTCGGAATCTCAACCCTCATTCTGCTAGCGTTTCTGGTCTTGGGGCAGCTGCTATTGGAGGCACTGGAGATTAGTCTGCCGGCCTTTCGGACGGCAGGGGGAATTTTGCTGCTGATTGTCGGTTTGCAGATGGTTTTGCAAGAATCAGGCGTCCATTCTGCTTCGACGGATCCGGCTTCTTCGGTTGATCTAGCGGTGTTTCCGCTGGCGACGCCCCTGATTGCAGGGCCGGGGGGAATTATGTCGGTGGTGCTGTTGACGGACAATCTGAAGTTTGGATTGGTAGATCAGACGCTTACGGCGCTAGCTCTACTGACCGTGTTGCTGATTACCTATATCGCCTTGCTATCGGCAGACTGGATTCAGAAACGGCTAGGACGAACCGGGGTGAATGTGATTACCCGGATTTTGGGTTTATTACTAGCGGCTTTGGCGATGGAAACCATCTTGGCGGGGATTGGTGGCTATTTCGGGCAGGCACTTCAGCCTTAGGAGATTGCTCAAAATGAATAGACCGCCGTAGGTTGGCGTCGAGGTACGGATCCAACACTCTAATCGTGTCAGTTCTTTCTCAGAGCGCCCTTCAGCGTATGGAAATTTGCAGCCTTTTGGGAATGCGATCGCTCAACAACACACGTCCTCATCGCTCTCTGAGATAACGCGTCAAGATGTTTGCCTGATTGACTGACAAAACTTTTGCGGCAGGCGGTTGAAACCACGCCTACAAGCCATCCACTTATCACAACACCGTGAGCATCAATATCTTTGGCGGTCAAAGCGCTAATCGTTGATGTTTCCTCAAGAAACTTACACCCTAACAGCAGGGATAGTGGGACTCGAAAGATCGATTCTCAACAAAAATCTTTGAACTATTACGGACTGTAACGGACAATAATAGATAGCCTGAAACCAATGTGTTTCATTGACTATTGTTTTCTGCCTCTAGTGGGGGATGCTGTTGGAACGCAGAGGCTGAGAGGCTTGTAGCGGGTAAAGGCCCAAGTTGCACACGTCATTTGAGAACTCCCATGATTTCTGAGGCTATCAAGCCGCTTTCCGATGAGCTGATTGCACCCACGCGATCGCCTAAAAACCATGAAGTGGGTCCCTTTTCATGGGTTCGATTCACTTTCTTTACTGCCATCCATACCGTTGCGCTGCTAGCACCCTGGCATTTTTCCTGGACTGCTTTGGGGGTTACCCTCTTTCTTCACTGGCTGACGGGCAGTTTGGGCATTTGCTTAGGCTTCCATCGCTTACTAACACACCGCAGCTTGCGAGTTCCCAAGTGGCTAGAGTACACGCTGGCAGTCTTTGGCTGTTTGGCAATTCAAGGCAGTCCTATTTTTTGGGTTGCGGGACATCGCCAGCATCATTTACATACTGAACATCGCGAGAAAGATCCCTACTCCGCCCAGCGAGGATTCTGGTGGAGTCATATGCAGTGGGTACTCTACCGACGCCCTCAATTCTTTGAATACGACGCCTACGCTAAGCTAGCGCCTGATTTAGCGAAAGATCCGGTATATCTTTGGCTCGATAAGTATTTTCCAGCGCTGCAGATTCCGGTAGCGCTGATTTTGTATGTGCTAGGCGGTTGGGATTTGGTCATCTGGGGCGTATGCCTGCGCCTAGTACTGCTGTGGCATAGCACGTGGTTCATCAACTCAGTGTGTCACATGTGGGGCAATCGCACCTACGATTGCGACGACGATTCCCGCAACCTCTGGTGGGCTGCGATCGTCGCCTACGGCGAAGGCTGGCACAACAACCATCATGCCTTTCCCAACGTGGCTCCAGCTGGTCGGAAATGGTGGCAAATAGATATGACCTGGTGGGCGATCGCGCTGCTTCAAAAACTAGGGTTAGCCACTAAAGTCGTCATGCCGCCACAGGAAACATGAGGAGAATTTAGAATTCGGAATTCGGAATTTAGAAGACAGTTAATAAATTCAGTAGGAAACGTTTTCAACTTCAAATTGAACTGAGAACTCAAAACTGAAAACTCTTAACTCTCCCAATTCCCCATTCCCCATTACCAAAGACATAGGAGTCAAGAAAAAAAAACCATAAAAATTTAACATCTACACAGTAAACAGTAGACGAAAAAAGTA
>JBHJHM010000163.1:0-29775 GCA_050330865.1 Leptolyngbyaceae cyanobacterium | reverse complement strand
AGTCTTCATAGCTTACCCCAAGCATGCGTTTGGTTTCTTTTGGATGTGCGTTTATGTACTCAAAGGGACTGGTCATAGCTCAAGAGAAAAGATGCTTCTCTATTGAGTTTGCCGCATAATTTGTTTGTTGGAGATGTCTATTCGTGCATTGCTTCGGCTAGCCGTTCCAAATCTCGTGAAGACATTCCGTTATAAATAGGCAAATAGAGCAGCCTTTGAAAAGCACGCTTTGCCTCTACAGGGTCTGTTTCAGGCTGGTTTACAGGTGCGTTCACCACGTACAAACTCGACCCTCCCCGAGTGGCATCAAATCCCTTGCGCCATAGATAACGCATCAGTTGTTCTGGTGCCTCACACAAAATCGGGAAGACCCAGTACGTATGCTGGAATGCCTGAAGTCCTGGCACTTCTAGCGATGGGGACAGCTGCGTCATTTGCTTTGCCAGCTGGATGCGCTCTGCGATGTGGGCTGAGTCAAATTGCCTGAGCCGTCGTTCTAGCAGCATCAGGAGCGCTGGGGACGGTCGCTGTCGAATTTTTTGCAAAAAAGTATCGCCTGAAAAACCGCGAACGCTTTTACTGATGAGGCGATCGTGGTTTACCTGGAGAATCAAACAGAGGGCTACCAGTAGGCTATAGCAGGCGCGATAGGAAAGCAGCATCAGCAGCGCATACTTAGCGATGCGGACTCCAAAGCGCCATTGACTTTGCACCGGCCAGGTATTTTGGTGAGACCGTACCGCTTCACAAAGCGCTGCCTTGCGAAACAGCAGTACGCCGCCTGCCAGTGCTGTCGCTGTCTTGATTGGTCCAAAACTAAATAGACTTACATCGCTCTGAGGGTGCCCCCAGTAGCGATCGCCTGCGTAGGCCTGCGCGCAATCTTCGATGACCAGTAGATGGTGTGTCTGTGCAAACTGGAGAATCGGCTCCATAGCCATCCGACTCCCGAACAGATGCGCCACAAGAATTGCCTTGCTGCGTGCTGTCACCGCCTTCGCCATGGCCTCCGGGTGAACCGATAGCTGTGTAAAATCGATGTCGATTGGAACCGGGACTAGACCGTGTGCTTCGATAATGCGCGTCATGCCCCCAATGGTTACCGCTGAAACGAGAATCTCTGATCCGGGCTCAAAATTCAGCGTTTGTAGGAGAGCATCAAATCCACTCCGCACCGACAGGCTCACTAGGCTAGCGTCGTTTGTTTCCCCTTGCCAGATTTGCTTGAGGCGCTGTTCTACTGAATTGGACTGCTCTGGCCATAGGCAAAATCGTGCTCCAGCCAGAAGATCGGTCCATCCGATATCGAGGCGCTTGCGAGGAATCATGGATAGAGTCTTCTCAGCGGTATTTCAGCTACATCCTATTCAATAGGTGGCGCTGTACGGGTGTGAGTTATGACGGTGCAGATAACCTCTTTAGACACCATTTTGGTGATTATTCCAGCCCTCGATGAAGCGGCCACTATCGGCACGGTTGTTCAGGAACTTCAGGCGGTGGGGCTGTCGCGGATTCGAGTGGTGGATAACGGCAGTCGCGATCGCACCCCCCAAATTGCCGCTGAAGCTGGAGCCGAAGTCGTCCACGAACCCATCAAGGGCTACGGTCAAGCCTGCTGGCGCGGATTACAGAATATTGAGCCCGCAATTGAGTGGATTCTCTTTTGTGATGCCGACGGCAGCGATGACCTCAGTCAGCTACCCGAACTCCTCTCGTACCGTACAGACTACGACTTTATCTTGGGCAATCGACGCGGCACCGCCGCCGGACGCGCTAACCTGACGCCCGTGCAAAACTTTGGTAACTGGTTGGCCTCTACGCTGATTGAGTGGGGCTGGGGGTATCGGTACCACGACCTGGGACCACTGCGCGTGATTCGACGTAAGGCATTGGAACCGATTGCGATGCGCGATCGCAGCTTCGGCTGGACCGTTGAAATGCAGGCCCGAGCCGTGGAATGCGAACTCCGTATCAGCGAACTCCCCGTCAACTATCGACCCCGACAAGGGGGGCAGTCCAAAATCTCGGGCACTCTCATCGGCAGCTTCAAAGCTGGCACCATCATCCTCACCACCCTCGCTACCCTGTATGCCCGCACTGTCCTAACCCCCCAGACTGCTGCAGTCTCCCCCCGCGATATACAGGCGACTGACCCAACTCGCACGACCGACCTCCCCTACCCCCGCGATGTAAAGACGCCTGACCTAGCCCACCCCCGCGATGTAAAGACGCCTGACCCAGCTCACACGACTGACCTCCCCTACCCCCGCGATGTAAAGACGCGAAATTTCGCGTCTTTACACACCGATGGTGCTGTCAGGTCCAAAATCCCCAATTGGCTCAACCAGGGACTCCTCTTCCTCAGCACCTTCCTGCTCATCTTCGGCAGCATCTGGAGCTTGCCCCACGGCGACTTCATCAATGACCCCGCAGCCGTACCGCAGTTTTGGTGGGGCATGGGCTTTATGGGAGCCGGTTTTTTGCTGACTTGGTGGCTGCAGTCGGTAACAGCAGTCTGGTTTTGGGGCGTGGCGATCGCGACCCGTCTGCTCTTACTCGCCATGTATCCCGGCGACGACATCTGGCGCTATCTCTGGGAGGGCTACATTCAAACTCAGGGCTTTAGCCCCTATGCTCAACCTCCTGATGCCGAAATCCTAGTGCCGCTGCGAACCGAATGGTGGGGACTGATGAATCATCCCCATGTATCGGCTATTTATCCCCCGATCGCGCAGTTTGGATTTCGTCTGTTGGCCAGTCTGACGCCCTCAGTCCTGCTGTTTAAAGGTGCGTTTGCAGTGGCCGATTTGGGTATTTGTTGGCTGCTGAGTCAGCGATTTGGGTATCTGCCAACACTGCTGTATGCCTGGAACCCGCTGGTAATCTATAGCTTTGCGGGCGGTGGGCATTACGATAGCTGGTTTCTGCTGCCGCTTGTAGCTGCCTGGCTCTGGTTTGAGCGGCCCTACGCGCGATCGCTCACCTCTCTGCCGCCTTTGTTCCACTGGCTGGGGAGTGCGCTTTTAATTGGTATCAGCATTGCCGTGAAGTGGATGTCACTGCCGATTTTGAGCTTTTTAGCTTGGCAGAGTTTGCGTCAGGGAAAATATCGGCTGACGGTAGGAATTGGAGTGTTGGGTCTTTTGCCGATGGCCGTGAGTGCGCTGCCATTCTGCGGAGTACAGTCCTGTCCCTTGGTTCCTACCCAGTCTTTTTTTATCGTCGATGGACGCAGTGCTGAGTTAATTCCTCATCTGGTTGCCACTGCTTGGGACACGTCCAGTTGGCAAAATCGAGTTTACGCTTTGCCATTGGTTCTAGCGATCGCTTGGCTGCTGTTGCGAGTTGTCCGATTTGGGCAGTTTGCCGAGAGCTACTTGATTGGACTGCTGGTGTTGTCGCCCATTGTTCATGCTTGGTACTTTACCTGGTTGATACCCTTTGGTGTGGCGAGTCAAAACCTCGGTCTTCGCCTTGTTAGCCTTTCAGCATTTGTGTACTTTGCACTCCCACATCGAATTGCTTTAGGCGATACCAGCTGGTTCTTGGCAACAGGGGAGCGATGGCTGCTGTGGCTACCTTTTATCGTGGGACTCTTATGGACGCTGTATTCTCAGAGGTTTCTCAGACAGAGTTCAGCTTCATTGCGTTTTATGTAGATGACACTGAATCAACCGAAATTTCGTACTGCGTTGCTGGAGCTAATCTGTTGTGAAAAAAGCCATCCTAAGCTTGTCGCTCATATCTGTTTTACTAGGTAGCTGCTCAGGGACTACCCTGTCATTTCCTTCCGGGAATTCTACTGCCGTTGCCAATGAGGCAGTGGACTATGAAACGGCTAAAGCTCTGTATGCCGAAGTCCTCGCAACATACGTAGATGAAACTGGGTTTGTTGATTACGAAGGCCTGCAGCAAAATCGCCAGCCGCTAGATCAGTACAATGCTGCGCTGGCTGCCGTCACCGAAGAAACTTACAACACGTGGACTGAGGCTGAGCAGATTGCATTCTGGATGAATGCTTACAACTCCGTTACGTTGGCGTCTATCATCAACCAGGAACCCCTCAAGGACAGTATTAAGGACATTGTTGGGGTCTGGCGGATTACCAAGCATCCGGTTCGGGGAGAGGCCAGAACGCTAGACAACATTGAACACCAGCAACTGCGAGTCGACTTTAATGAGCCCCGCCTCCACGCAGCAATTGTCTGTGCAGCCGTTAGTTGTCCGCCGCTGAGAGCAGAGCCCTTTACCGGCGAAAACCTTGATGCGCAATTAGAGGAGCAGGTTGTGCAGTTTCTGGCTAAACCGGATGGCTTAAAAATCGACAAGGGTGAAGGCGTTGTACATCTATCAACCATCTTTAAGTGGTTTGGCGAAGATTGGATCCCGACCTACGGGACCGATGAGGGCTTTGCAGGGAATGAATCTGAGCGGGCTGTGCTGAACTTCATCAGCAACTACGTCAGTGAGGAAGACCAAGCCTACTTGCAGGAAGGTGATTATCAGGTAAAGTACATCGACTACGACTGGTCCTTGAACATTCAGGGCTAATAGCTAAGGGGATTTCCAGGAATAAAAATACTGGGCTGCGGTGCATCGCGCTCTGCTAATGACACCCTACAGTTGGTAAATTCTTTCCTGGAAATCCCCTAAGATAGGTGGCCGCAATTAAACATAGCTATATGTAGGTTGCGGTTGAGGAACGTTGGCGCAGCCTTGCCGGAGGCAATAAACCAACGCCCGCATGGGTTACGCTGTCGCTTTAGCGCAGCCTTAGCGTCAGCCATGCCCCTTGGGCTATTGACCGGAGGGCTTTACCCATCCCACGGATAATTGTAGACACCTACTTAACGCATCTGTCTTCTGGCTTACACTCTGGCGTCCCCGCCAAAAGTTACAGTCCGTAATGAAGAGGGACGGCCCTTTTCTGGCTCTTGTGCGATCGCTAGCATTTGATGTTCTTGGCAAAGCCTGTGACTGCATTCTCTCAAGGTTCGCTTAAAAATCGCTTGATTATATTTACCCGCTACCCCGAAGCGGGGAAGACCAAAACTCGGCTGATTCCCCATCTTGGTGCCGAGCAAGCTGCTGATCTCCAGCGTCGGATGACAGAGCATATTGTGGGAATCACACGTCCGCTCCGTGTAAAAGGAAGTCTCTCTGTTGAGATTCACTTTTCAGGAGGCTCGCTCGAACAAATGCAGGACTGGTTGGGGCCAGAGTTAACGTATCAGCCTCAGCCCTCGGGCGATCTGGGGCGGCGTTTGCAGCACACCTTTGCATCAGGGTTGCAGGCTGGCTTCGAGCGGGTTGTTGTGATTGGTTCTGACTGTCCTGAAATTTGCTCTCACCATTTAGAGCAGGCTTTGCGACAGTTGCACCGCCACGATATTGTGCTGGGTCCTGCGGTGGATGGCGGCTATTATCTGGTGGGTATCAGCCGAGCTTGCACTGAGCTTTTTGAAGGTATTGCCTGGGGGACAGAGAAAGTCTTTGCCCAAACGGTTGCGATCGCCAATCGACTTGGCTGCTCACTGGCCACCCTCGAAACCCTCCGCGATGTAGATCGCCCTGAAGATATTGCTATTTTTGAGCATGTATCTGGAACTGCAGTTGCTTCTGGGCCACAGGTGGCCGTTGGGTAAATCGAAAAGTTATGCACTGTCGGCATTTAGGATTTTGGGTGTGTTTGGGGGGATTGGCAGGACTGAATATGGGCTGTCAGCCAGCGATCGCCCCAGCACCGTCCTCTGGGCCAGCATCGAGCCTTGAAGTAACTGCCGCCCCGGTACCCGCCAACCCATCCGCTCTGGATTACACTCCCTACGATTTGCCTGAAAGCAGGATCCACGTCCTGACAATTCCACCCGGGACAACCTATCGAATTGAAGTAGCCCTAGCTGAAACACTGGCGCCTTTACCCGTTTTGGCAGAGGATGCGGGGGCGATCGCGGCGATTAACGCTGGCTTTTTTGATCCGCAAAATGGACGAACCACATCCTACATCACACGTCAGAATCAGCTGATAGCGGACCCCAGACAAAATCCTCGTCTGATGGAAAATCCCGACCTTGAGCCATACCTAGACGCGATTTTAGACCGCTCAGAGTTTCGGATTTATGACTGTCATGGCATAGTGCAGTATGCGATAGTTCGTCATAGTGCCGCTATTCCCGCTAGCTGCACAATGGCGAGCGCTGTTGGCGCGGGACCTCAGTTGCTGCCTACGATGACGGGATATGAGGAGGGGTTTCTTGCTGATAACAGCCAGGGAGACATCGTCCGGGATGCCGTGGGAAGTCGCTATCCCAATGCGCGGTCGGCGGTGGGCATCAAGGCTGATGGCTCAGTGGTGTTTGTTATGGCTAGCCAACGGGCTGATGTTGAGGTCCCCACTGGATTGAGTTTTGCTGACCTAGCAGTTTTTCTGCAGGAACTGGATGTGATATCGGCATTGAATTTAGATGGCGGTAGTTCTAGCGGTTTATTCTATCGGGGCGAAACTTTCTATGGACGTTTGGATGCTGAGCAGCGTCCTGTTGAGCGGCCCATCAAATCAATTCTGCTAGTGCACTAGAGATAGAAACCAGCAATCATGCCCCCTAGAAGGACGAAGCCAAGCAATACGTTTTGCCGAAAAATTTGACCATATAGCGTTGGCGGCGGATTGTAGAGACTCAGCCGATATCCCTGGCGTCCCCAAACACCCACAGCGATGACTAGCGTAATCCAGAACGGCCAGCTAAGCGACATCACTACGCTCAGCGCCGCTAACAAAATAGCTGTACCGATAAAAAAGAGCGTCACTGCTAAGGGGGTTCGTTTGCCAAAGAAACGAGCACTCGAGTTCACACCCAGCCGAGCATCAAATTCGCGATCCGGAATGGCGTAGACCGTATCAAACCCTAGCGTCCAAAGTACAACGGCCCCCCATAATAACCAGGTCGCAAGCTCTAGTGATCCCGTCAGAGCACTCCAGGGAATCAGAACGGCAAAGCCCCACGCGATCGCCAGCACCAGCTGTGGAATTGGAAACACTCGCTTGGCCAAGGGATACAGAACAATCACTGGAACGGCTGCGACACAGAGCCAAAAGCTTAGGCGAGTGAGATAAAAGGTAAGGCCATAGGCACAGACAAAGGCAATGAGAGCAAGGGCGATCGCAATTCTCACCGATAACGCTTTTGCTGCCAAAGGCCGGGTCCGCGTACGCTGCACCTGCGGATCAATATCTCGATCCCATAGGTCGTTGACAATGCAGCCTGCAGCACTGGTAACCACACTGCCGACTATAACCACCGCCAATAACCCTAGCGGTGGGGTGCCTCGCGCCGCCAAAAACAAAGACCAGAGGGCCGGTATCATCAGGATTAAGCGTCCCGTTGGCTTATCCCAACGCATTAACCTTAATATCGCCTTCCAGGTAGGCTCAGGTCTTGTTAGGGGGGACGTTTCCATAGTTCATCCGCAGCAGCTCCACTCATTCAGCATAACCTTGTTGGGAACTGCATTTGAGCAGCTAAAAATATTGATCTCCACCAAAAATAGAGATAGAAAATCTGATGAGGATTACCTATCTATTTTTATTCGGAAGCAAGGGATACCAGTTAACGAGTATGGATAGCTCATTGAGGCTAAAACGCCGAGTAGCATCCAGTTGTTTGACACATGGCCAGATGACTCGCTGTCTTGTCCTAATGAACTTGGCGACGACTATAAAATGCCATCAACCGCATGAAGTTGCTGTGAGAGGACAAGACACTGGCGATATTTATGGTTAAGATGACCATAAGTCGCGTCAAGACACTTTATGACCACTGCACCGCTGCTCGTAACGCCAGAGGATTACAGCCTGCTTACAGATCTCTATCAACTCACGATGACGGCCTGTTATGTCGGTGAGGGGTTAGACCAGCGTCGTGCCAGCTTTGAGCTGTTTGTTCGGCGTTTGCCCGCTAACTTTGGCTACCTGATTGCGATGGGTTTGACCCAAGCAATCGAGTTTTTGCAGCGTTTTCAGTTCAGCGATCGCCATCTCTCAGCGCTGCAAGAAACCGAAATCTTCCATCAGGCTCCTGATGCCTTTTGGCAGACACTGCGCAACACTCGCTTCACTGGCGATGTCTGGGCCGTCCCCGAAGGCACAGCCCTGTTTGCCCACGAACCGCTGCTACGGATTGAGGCACCGCTCTGGCAAGCTCAAATCATTGAAACGTATCTGCTCAATACTCTGAACTATCAGACCTTGATTGCTACCCGAGCAGCACGTCTGCGAGACGTCGCGGGTCCAGAGGCCAAGCTATTAGAGTTCGGAACGCGGCGGGCCTTTAGTCCGCAAGGTGCTGTGTGGGCAGCACGCGCTGCCTTAGCGGGTGGTCTGGATGCAACTTCAAATGTTTTAGCGGCCCTGCAACTGAAGCAAAAACCCGTTGGGACAATGGCCCATGCTCTGGTAATGGCGATCGCCGCAACTGCAGGCAGTGAAGACGAAGCGTTTGCAGCGTTTCATCGGTACTTTCCGGGCGCTCCTTTGCTTATTGACACCTATGACACCGTCACTGCTGCCAAACGCTTAGCCGAACAGCAACAG
Source organism: Leptolyngbyaceae cyanobacterium (assembly GCA_050330865.1). Taxonomy (GTDB): domain Bacteria; phylum Cyanobacteriota; class Cyanobacteriia; order Phormidesmidales; family Phormidesmidaceae; genus SIO1E4. Next base: position 21,185 of record JBHJHM010000163.1, on the reverse strand, counting down.
CAAGGAAAATCTGCTTTAGGCGGTGTACGGCTGGATTCAGGGGATTTAGTCGCTCTATCACAACAAGTACATGAAATACTGCCAGATGTTCCCATTTTTGCCAGTGGCGATTTGGACGAATATGAAATCGAACGCCTGCGGCAAGCCGGAGCCTGCATTGATGGTTACGGACTCGGAACCCGTTTAGTGACAGGATTACCGGTAAATGGAGTTTATAAGTTAGTCGATATTGATGGCATTCCTGTGATGAAAGAGTCCACTAGCAAAGTGACGTATCCAGGGCGTAAGCAAATCTTTCGGCACTATGACGGCGATCGCAGGGTCAAGGATACGCTTGGCCTTGCTGATGAGGCTTGCCCTGAGGCTGCTCGTCCTCTGCTCAGCTTAGTTATGCAACGAGGTGAACTCGTTGCTCCCCTCGATTCCTTAGAAGCTATCGCTCAGCGTACGACTCAATCAGTGGCCTCTTTACCTAAAACCGTGAGAGCGATTGTCGAGCCAGACTCGACTTCAGTTCATCCCACTCCTGCTTTGCGTGACCTGACGGAGGCCACACGGCGAACGTCTATTCCTGCTGTTTAGTGTGTCTACCCGATGCTTACCCATTCCTCAAAGATGTTTCAACCCCCCCTGCGCATTGCTTTATTTGGAACGAGTGCTGACCCCCCCCACCGTGGGCACTGCGAAATTCTGCGATGGCTGGCCACCCAGTTTGATCATGTAGCTGTTTGGGCCTCGGATAACCCGTTCAAAGCTCATCAAAGTCCGCTGCGCGATCGGGCAACAATGCTACACCTTATGATCCAGGATATTCCTACACCTGAGGGACACATTGCTTTGCATGAGGACTTAAGTCATTCTCGGACCCTTTTCAGCGTTGAGCGGGCTCGCGATCAATGGCCCGATGCAGAATTAACGCTAGTCGTTGGTTCCGACTTGGTGCAGCAGTTGCCCCGCTGGTACAAGGCTCGTGAGCTCCTTCAGCAAGTTCGGATTTTAGTGGTACCCCGGCCTGGGTATGACCTATCAGAGCATGTTTTGATGGAAGTGCAGCAGAAAGGAGGAGATATTACCGTCGCCGATATTCCGAAGACGTTTGACGTATCCTCAACGTACTATCGGCAAACTGATGATTCCGATGCTTTGCCCACCGCGGTTAGAGCCTACATTAATCAAAAAAAATTATATCTATGTACGGAAAGCTCCAAAGAAAAACAGCCGATTCGCTAGAGGAAGACTGCTTAGCAGACTTCAAGGTCGGCGTTGATAATGTCATTTTTTCGGTAGATACTGACCAAAGCCGCTTGCTGGTGCTGGTTGTTATGCGCCATGGCGAACCCTTTCTGGGCTCCTGGAGTCTACCTGGGACATTGGTACGGCAAGGGGAATCGCTCGAAGATGCGGCCTATCGAGTTCTTTCTGAGAAAATCCGAGTCAAAAATCTATATCTAGAACAGCTGTATACCTTTGGCGGCCCCAATCGCGATCCTCGCGAATCGAAGCGATCGTTTGGTACCCGCTATCTATCGGTAAGCTATTTCGCGCTTGTGCGCTTCATCGAAGCCGAACTGATTGCCGATGGTGTCAGCGGCATTGCCTGGTATCCCCTCAACCGCGTCCCGCAACTCGCCTTCGACCATAACGAAATTCTCGACTACGGCTACCAGCGTCTTAAAAACAAACTGGAGTACAGCCCTATCGCTTTCGATGTGTTGCCGGAAAGGTTCACCCTTGGCGATGTTTATCAGCTCTATGTCACCGTCCTAGGGGAACATTTCTCGGATTATTCAAACTTCCGAGCTCGCCTCCTAAAGCTGGGATTCTTGAAAGATACCGGCGACAAAACCTCCCGTGGAGCGGGTCGCCCCGCCAGCCTTTATCGCTTTGACGCCGAAGCATTCGAGCCCCTTAAAGATAAGCCGATGGTGTTTATTTAATCTTAATCAGAGGATTCGATTGGGATGTCAGAGAAAATCAAACTTTGGGAAGTTCAGCCGGATTTCTCACTTCAAGAAATCAGCAAAGCAAAGCTAGCTTTAGAAGAGTATCTCGAAGAGTGGCTTGAGAATGATATATCAATTTTATCCGACGAATTACTTGTGATTGGCAGACAAATCAAAACATACAATGGAGGCATTGATTTACTTTGTATCGATCAGTATGGTGATTTGATAATTATTGAGCTTAAACGAGATAGAACTCCCAGAGAAGTGACTGCTCAGGCGCTAGACTATGCCTCTTGGGTTGTCAATCTCTCTGGAGAGGAAGTTGTGCAGAGGGCAGAGACGTATTTTAACCAGCGAAATCAAGAATTTCGAGATGCCTTTCAAAGCAAATTTGGAACTGAGATACCAGATGTCATAAATGCTCAGCATCGTATTCTAATCGTTGGCTCTGAAATAGACAGTTCCACAAAAAGGATTATCAATTATCTTTCCGAACATGGAGAAATCAACATCAACGCGGCTAATTTTCAGTACTTTGGCGATGCTCAAGGCCGTAATATCCTAGCCAGAAAATTCTTTACAGAACCTCAAGTCATTTCTGAAAGAACAAAGTCGAAGTCAAAAAGAAGATCAAAGGCTTCAGTTGAAGATTTGAGACTTTTGGCATCTGAAAACAACGCTCAAGATCTTTTCGATCACGTTCATGAGTCTTTTTCACCCTATTTTAGGCTAGACACTAGCGGCAGCACGATTCAATTCAATCTAAGGATAGATGGTTCAGAAAGAACTATTTTCAGCCTTGTGCCTGGCGATACAGAGAAATATTCTGCACTAAAATTTTTTGCTAACAAGGAAGCTTTGGCTCAATTCGCCAAAGCAAGTATGGACGAACTAAATTCCATTCTTCCGCCCTCTACTGAACCGCATCCTAACCGAGGGCTTCCATGGGTAGCTGGCTGGATCGAAGATGCGGGCCAAATAGAAAAACTTCAAAAGCAATTCACCAAAACGAATAACTGAAGTTATTTACAGAGATTCACATTTTGGAAATCCTCAGCCAATTTATATGAGAATTTAGAACCATGAAAATTGCGATCGCTCAACTCAACCCCATCATTGGTGATTTGACCCAAAATGCCGAGCAGATCCTCGCAGCAGTTCAGAAAGCAGCGGCGCAGGGTGCTCGGTTGGTGCTAACACCAGAACTTTCACTCTGTGGCTATCCACCCCGAGATTTGCTCTTACGGCCTGGGTTCATCGAAGCGATGCAAATAATTCTGCGCGATCTGGCTGCCAAGTTACCGGCTCAGGTAGCGGTATTGGTTGGGGTTGTGGAGCCGAATCCAGCGGCGAGCGATCGCGGTGAAAAGCCTTTGTTCAACAGCATGGCTTGGATTGAGAACGGTCAGGTGCAGCAGATTTTCCATAAACAACTGTTGCCGACCTATGACGTTTTTGATGACGACCGATACTTTGAGCCCGGACGCGCGATCAATCACTTTTATCTCCCGATTGAAGGGAAGCAAACGGTTCACATCGGCGTCACTATTTGCGAAGACCTGTGGAATGACGAACAGTTTTGGGGGCGACGCAGCTATCCCAACAACCCGATTGCTTGCCTCAAAGATGAGGGAGTTGATTTAGTTGTCAACCTGTCAGGCTCACCCTACACAGCGCAAAAGCAACAGCTGCGAGAAGCCATGCTGGGTCATAGCGCCGCTCGGTTCGACGTGCCAATTTTGTATGCCAACCAAGTCGGGGGGAATGACGACCTATTGTTTGATGGCTGTAGCTTGGCGTTAAATCGGCAAGGGCACGTTGTGGGGCGGGCTCAAGCATTTCAGCCTGACCTACTGTGGGCGGAGTATGACCCAAAGCAGCAAGATTTACGAGCTGGAAGCGTCCAGTCGGCGATCGCCGACACCAACGAGGAGATTTGGTCAGCACTGATCATGGGTGTGGGCGATTATGCCCGCAAGTGTGGATTCAGTAAGGCTGTGATCGGCCTCAGTGGTGGGGTCGATTCGGCACTGGTCGCGGCGATCGCTGCTGCTGCCCTCGGTCCAGACAATGTTCTAGGTGTGCTGATGCCTTCTCCGTACAGTTCCGAGCATTCCATCACCGACGCTGAAGCTCTCGTGCAGAATCTGGGCATTCGTCACGAAACACTCGCCATCGGTAGCTTGATGCGTGCCTACGACGAGGCTCTGGACTCCCTCTTTGCTGCGACGGAGTTTGGTGTGGCCGAAGAGAATATTCAGTCCCGGATTCGAGGGAATTTATTGATGGCGATCGCCAACAAGTTCGGTCATCTCCTGCTTTCGACAGGCAACAAGTCAGAGATGGCAGTCGGTTACTGCACATTATACGGCGATATGAATGGGGGACTTGCGGTCATTGCAGACGTTCCTAAAACTCGGGTTTATCAGCTCTGTCATTGGCTCAATCAACACCGTCAAGCGGTGGTTCCTGCGACTAACGGCCATCAACCCAGCGAGATTATTCCCACCCACATTCTCACCAAACCTCCCAGCGCTGAACTCAAGCCCGGACAAGTCGATCAAGACTCGCTGCCCAGCTACGATGTTTTGGATGATATTTTGGAACGCCTCGTACAACGTCACGAAGCTGTTCACGACATCGTTGCCGCTGGTCATGATCCTCAAGTGGTAGAGAACGTGATTCGCTTGATGTCCCGCGCTGAATTCAAGCGCCGCCAAGCCCCCCCCGTTCTTAAAGTGACGGATCGTGCTTTTGGGACAGAATGGCGGATGCCCATTGCCAGCCGTTGGTGTCTGAATCTTCCTATAGCTTCTGAAGCCAAACCTGCAATAGTTCAAGCGACTTCGTGAAAACCAGTCGATTCTTCAGAATCAACCGACGAGTAGGCTATGGATGTCGAGTCCATATTCCTAGTAATAGCCTAAAGCAATTTATTCATGTTGAGAATCTTTTCAACCGAAGATAAGCAATGAAAGATCAACTTGAAGGAAGACCTGGAACCTTTCACCAGTTCACCGGCAATACTAAGGTGTTAAGTAGCCAAGAGCACACAGTACTCAAAGCTGAGAAGGTGAGCCGATCTCGACAGTGTTTAACCTGGGATCAGCAAGCAGGATATTCGAAAATTGCATGGCTTTTTCTTTTGTTTGGAAGGAGGCGACCTGTATAAAGCTCCCGCTTACATCTTCTCTGTTTTTTGCAAGTGCATCACCACAATAAGACGTTCTGATATATCTGAGAGTATCTTGATCAGCCGGACTGACAAAAACAGGGTAGAAGGTCTGTATCCCAGAAGGATTATCATCTCCACATGATGGCTTAGGAAATTGATCATCAATCGAACTTACTTCATCTGAAGAAATCGTTGGATTCTGTGAGGAATCTCCAATCACAGCAGAAGACTCAATAATTTCGCTAGCTTCCTCAATTGCCTTTTCTATATCAACGCTTAAAGAGTCAGATTCCGCAAGGACTGAGTTCACTTGCTCAATATAAACATTGACCGCGTCCAAACCTACCGTTACCTGTGCAAATCCGAGTATGTCGTTGTACTGCTGGATTGATTTCTCTACTCTGGATAAAACCTGACTGGCAACGCCTATCTTAAGATTAAAACTATCCTCCTTCTCGCCAATTTGGGATATCATCGCCTGCTTAAACTCAGGGTTGGTGTTTTCATCTGCTCTAGATCTTAGAAGTCTGAACAAAGTACTTGCTTCTGATTGAGCCCTATTGAAATTTGATTGAAGCTCTGAAAAACGGTTATCGAGTTCAGCATATTGCTCCTCCATGGATATTACAACATCAGTTGTGAAGTTGTTCTCGCGTAGATAAACTCCCAAATCTTGATATGCATTATCGACAGAGTCCAATGTCGAATCTGATGTTTGATCAACAGCCTCTAAAATCGCAACAACAGTAGATACTTGATCAATAATCTTAGTAACAGTAACAACCTGCGAACCAGAACCAATTGCCAAGGTGGCAAAGAGAGTCAGGCCGATTAAGGTTGAAATCACTTTCCTTCTATTTGTTCTTCTTGTAAGCATAGTTCATACTCCTAATCAATTTAAAGGCGAATAGAGAAACTAAAATCCACGCAACATCTTGAAAGCTGAACCAACCTAAATCCCTGCGAAGATATTGAAGGCATTCATGCCCGATTGTGATTATTAAGCTGAAAATAAGTACTCGATTGGTGATATTTTTATTGTCATTCTCATTCCAAACGATTTCCATAAACCAAGTAAGGGAAAATGCCCATAAAGCACCTGGAACACTAAAAATCACTTGATCCGGAATAAAAATAGAGGCAGGCATGAAAAGTTTTCTAATTTTTTGTACGTCACTTTCTAGACCAAGTCGCTCTATCCATCTAAATACTATCAAAGAATCAGATCGAAACAGTACATATATCATTCCTCCTATCAGAAGAGGTAAAAAACAAAAGATAATCAACTTGATGATAGAGTCTCTAAAGCCTCTTTTCAAAAGCATGCTCATCAAATAGAAAAGTCTCCAAATAAACTTTACTAATGTTGCTTATTCAAACAGGAAAAGGCTCTCTATGCTAACAAATATATGCTTATCAAACTTTGAATATTTGATTTTCTGCTTGAAAGGCTACCAGCAACACTCAAATACAGCAGAGTATTTTGTTGATCGCCATATTTCGAGTGAATTGTCAACCTATGCCTTCGATCATTTTGAACGATTAAGCACTTTACTTCCACAAGCCTTGAATTAGCATCATGGCAAAAAAGTCTTGATGTCCTCTCTCAAGCTCTTTGCTGCAGAATCATCTGGACCGCTTACGGCAAGAAACACAGCCTTGACATCAGAATTACATCCTAAGAATACGTTATAGTTTCCTTTAGTAGCATAAACACCCATTCTGACGCGGTTAATATCTTGCAATTCATTATCTTCTAGACTCCTTACTAGAGAGTCTAGACATTCATTTTCGGAAATTGACATTGGAGTCGCATAAGTATGAATTCTAGGTGGAGCTATCACAGAAGTTTCTGATTTAGGTGTTCCTACAAAGTATGTAGTACCAAAAGTTAAAAGACTGCCAAAAAACGCACCTACTGCTGTTACAACTTTCCACTTGGTTTCTACAGATGCTTTCTGTTGTTGAAACTTCAGCTTATCGCGTTCCAACTGCTGCTCTAAGTTCAGCTTTTCTCGTTCTAGCTGAAGCTTCTCTTCCTCCAATTTAGGTAAGTCCTTAGCTAGCGAAAGCGTCACTAACAAGTTTTTAGGTTTTGAGTTTGCTCGTCGCCAAATAATAGTGTAGTTCTCAATATAAAAATCTCCTTCGGTAGCTTTCATTCCATCGTGATAAAGAGTTTCAAAGCTTGCACCAGGAATAAGTAAAGCATCACAACGCCATCCTCCCATTGCGGGTTCCCAATTTTCTTCTTTAAGATAAACATTAAACTTAATCATTTGACATTCAATTACAAACTACATAATCAAGGAAATCGTAACTCATAAATAGACAGAGAATCATACTCAAATCCGCAGCCTAATAATGAAGTTGTGTAGCGAACACAACTTAACATTAAAATAATGATACTCGTCAACTTTGGCAAATAGTTTAAGTTGTAGTAAAGATACGATGTTTCCTTAGGACATAAGGTATGAAAGAGCTGACCCTGTAGTAGCTTGAGTATCATACGCGCCTTATCATGCACTAAAGATACTGTAACTTTTTGGCTTGTAGGCCATAGCAGATAATCAGTATATGTTTCTTCTATATAGGCTTTTATCATCGTGATTATATGACTCCTACTCAGAAAGATGCTTAGACAATGAGTCAATCACCTAAAAGTCTAATAGGCAAGACTTTTACTGACATATAAAACTCCCTTCAAAGAGGAATCAGGTCTAACCCCTAAATTTTTCTAACTAGGAGTTTTAATAGGCCACAACCACCTCTAAAAGGTTTTGTGATTTAGATAGATAGCCTTTATGGGCAATCGCGTTAGCTTCTGAGTGACACCTTAAATTGCTTTTCTAGAGCCGCTCTAACCTTTTGGTGAACCGGATCAATGTCGCCGTCAGTTAGGGTTTTATCTGCAGCTCGGTAAACCAGACGAAAGGCTAGGCTGCGTTGCCCTTCCGGCACCGATTCCCCTTGATATTCATCGAACAACGTGACGGATGACAAAATTTTGCCGCCTGTCTTAGTCATCACTTTTTCAAGGTCGGCTACGGAAATCGAGACGGGGGCGTAGAAGGCTAGATCGCGATCGGATGCAGGGAAGGTGGAGTAGGCGCTGAATTTTACAGCCTTCTGTTTACTGGTTGCGAGGCATGTAACCAGTGCCGACCAGTTCAATTGGAACACATAAATTGCCTCAGGTAGGCTCTGCTCTTGGCGCAGTTGCGGATGCAGTTGCCCAAACGTACCCAGCCGTAAACGGCCCCGTACCCACAGCGAAGCGGTTCTACCTGGGTGCAAACGGCTATCCTCATTATCCGGTCGATAGTCTACGCTCAGTCCCAGACGCTGAAAAATAGATTCCAGAATGCCCTTCGCTTCGAACCAGGAGAGGGGAGTAGGGCGACCACTGTTAACCCATTGTCCCTGGCGAGCATCGCCCCCTAAAATCCCACCAATGACTTCCGATTCTTGGGGTGCATCGCCATCCATTCGAAAAATGCGGCCAATCTCAAACCCATTTAGGGGGCCATTGCCCTGTTCTAAATTGAACTTAAACGCTTCCATCAGACCATCAATCAAGTCAGTCCGTAGAGCAGAATATTCGATAAAGAGTGGATTGGCGAGAACAACTTGCTCGTCTGAGACTGGCTTGGTAAGCGAGTAGTGAATGAGTTCTGTCAGCCCAGCTCCCCGAAAAGTATGACGAACTTTGTTCAACAACACCGACTCAGGCGATAGAAAGCCTCCAGCCGCAGCTTGAGGCAGCGTGTTAGCAAAGTAGTCGTAGCCGTAGATACGGGCAACCTCCTCAATGAGATCAATTTCTCGCTCTAAGTCTCGATAGCGATAGGCTGACACGGTTACTTGCCAGACCTCGGTCTGGGCTTTGGTATCAACTGTACAGCCTAAGGTCTCTAGGGTTTCGCGAATTTTGTCATTGGGGAGCGGAAGCATCTGGTCTGGGTCCAGGTTGATTACGGGACCCAGCACTTCTCGCACCCGCTGAAGCCGCAGAGACAACGTGCGGGTAGGTGTAATCTCACCGATAGGCGTACGGTCAATCACTTGGGCAACGATTTGCGCCTCGGCCAGTTCTTGCATTAGCTGCAAAGCACGGCTGCAGGCAACTTCTAACTCAGCCGGATTCACACCTCGTTCGTAGCGGGCTGAGGCTTCTGTTCTCAGTCCTTGACTGCGCGCGGACTTGCGAATCGCAGCCGAGTCAAAATAAGCGGCTTCTAGGGTTACGGCAGTGGTTCCGGCAAAAACCTCTGTAGCTTCCCCGCCCATTACCCCGGCTAAGGCCACTGGCTGATCATTGGCTGTAATCACTAAGGTTTCTGGTTTGAGCGATCGCTCCTGGCTGTCCAGCGTAATGAGCGTTTCATCAGCCTTGCTGTAACGCACACTCAATGCATATTCACTGCTACCAGCGGCGATCGCCAGTCGATCGCGATCAAAGGCGTGTAGGGGCTGCCCCCACTCCAGCAAAACATAATTCGTAATATCCACAACATTGTTAATGGGGCGTGTTCCCGATGCCTGCAGGCGTTGTTGTAGCCAAAGCGGCGAGGGCATAATCTTCACCCCTTCCAATACAGTCGCAATGTAGATCGGGCAGGCTTTGGGATCATCAAGCGACACCGTAACGGCTGCCGTCGTTTGCTGAGGTTGAGGCAACGTTGCTGAAGGCAAGTTAAGAGAAGCCCCTGTGATCGCCGCCACTTCCCGGGCAATGCCGACCAGACTCAGAGCATCTGCTCGATTTGCCGTCGAAGTCACGTCCAGTACGATGTCATCTAAACCTAATAGGGGGCGTGCATCCGCACCTACGGTTAAGCCATTACCCTGCAGAATATGAATACCTTCGGAGTCTTTTGCCAGACCCAACTCTGCCAGCGAACAGATCATGCCTGCAGAGGGAACGCCGCGGAGTTCTCGGGGCTTGATCTTAAGATCTGGGATTGGCAGGTACGTACCGACTTTGGCAACAGGTACATGGATACCAGCCCGAACATTGGCTGCACCACAGACGATATTGGAAGGCTCCTCTTCACCAATATCCACGGTACAGACACTGAGCTTATCGGCATTTGGGTGAGGCTGTCGGTCGGTCACATATCCGATAACTACGCCATCTGCCCAGGTTTTGCGGTCTTCGATGTCCTCTACCTCAAACCCTGCCATTGTGAGGGCATGGGCTAAATCCTCTGGTGACAGAGTAATGGCGACTAAATCCTTCAACCAGTTCAGCGAAATTCGCATTGCCTTCTACATGTTCTTGCCAACCGATAGCTGTCTGCCCAGGTGGGCGATCGCTCTCAAGGCCAGTCTACTCTGAGAATGCTGTGAACTGAATGTGAATTCAAAGCTCAGACATACTCTTGAACAGAAAGTCAATTTTGCCAGGATGGGTGTTCCGAAGCGATAGTCCACAAAGAGGTATAAAGAGATACATGGTGATTTACACTTGCTGGGCGTATGCGACCGCCTACACGGTAATCCTTTGGCCTAGGGATAAATACTAGGTTTACGGTTCTCTAGCGCCGAAAAATACGGATACATACTGAAGCCATTACCAAAAAAACAGCGACGAATACCGCTTATCGAACTTACGGAAAAGGGCATGAAACCCCTCTGGAAAGCTGGGAATAATTGAAGTAACGTGACATTAGCGGACATTGGCTTCCATAACAAAACTCATCGTTCCATAAACCTGCTAGGGAAATGGCTAGCATGGAGTAGGATAAGTCATCGTTTAACGTTCAGGCGCTGCTCATCAACCAGCTGTTTAGCTATGTCACGCGGGCAAATATCGCACACCGGGTCGCATGAGTTACTGCACGAATTTAGACTGCTCTAAACCGAAGAACCCTCCCCGCGTGACGCATTGTCAGGCCTGTGGCTCATCTTTGCTCTTACGCGATCGTTATCGGGCGTTACGGGCACTAGGGCGCGGAGGATTTGGGGCTACTTTTTTAGCACGGGATGAGTCTTTACCAGGACATCCGCCTTGTGTCATTAAACAACTCCGCCCGTCAGCGGAAGCGCCTCAGATTTTAGAAATGGCACGCGAGCTTTTTCAGCGTGAGGCCAAGATCTTAGGCAAAATTGGTAACCATCCCCAACTACCGCGCCTCTTAGATTATTTTGAGACAAACAAAGAATTTTTTCTGGTTCAGGAATTCATCAACGGTAAAACCCTACAGCAAGAGGTGAAGCGCGGCGGTCCTTTCAGCGAAGCTGGTGTGAAACAGTTTTTAAGCGAAGCGCTGCCTCTGGTGCAATATGTTCACGGCAGTAAAGTTATCCACCGCGATATCAAACCCGCTAATCTGATTCGCCGTGATGAAGACAAAAAACTAGTCTTGATTGACTTTGGGGCCGTCAAAGACAAGGTCAATCCTAATCAGGCCGAGAATTCTGATCAGACTGCATTAACTGCCTATGCGGTTGGAACGCCGGGATACGCGCCTCCAGAGCAGATGGCAATGCGACCTGTTTATGCCAGCGACTTATACGCAGTGGGGGTGACTTGCATTTACTTACTAACCGGTAAATCTCCTAAGGACTTAGACTACGATCCCAACACAGGGGAAATGCTTTGGCGCAATCTTGTCCAAGTCAGCGATCACTTCGCTGGGGTGCTCCAAAAAATGCTGGAGATTTCAGTCCGCCATCGCTACCAGGATGTGGATTCGATTCTGCGAGATTTAGACCTCGAGCCCTACATGGACAGTCTGGCGCAGAACATGGCTTTTCCAACCCAGACAACGGATCCCAATGATCCTTCCAAGGCTGATGCTGACAATAGTTCGGCCTATCGTCGCCTGCGGGAGGCTAATTCGGCAAACCATGCAAGCGATCGCACGTCGCGCATGGCGGCAGCGATTCGAGCCCGTAAGGAGCGCGCCAAGACGACCGCACCAGGGATGAATACCCTCTACAGCAACCCCACGATGCGGTCTAAGGGTGGCATGATGTCAGGGCAACGGAGTGGTGGCGGCGGAAGACTGACTGCCGACGAACTCAAAACGGCTTACGCCAAAGGACGCCGCGATTTCTCAATGCAGACACTGCATTCTATCAGCCTGCAAAAGATGGACTTGGCTGGCAGTAATTTTACCCAGTCAAAATTGCACAGAGCTAATTTTCAGAACGCTGACCTTAGTGGAGCCAACTTTGGGCGGGCTGACTTAACGAAGGCAAACCTGCGAGGCGCTAACTTAGGCCGAGCTTACTTCAGCAATGCCAATTTTCAGGGGGCTGATTTAAGGGGCACAGACTTGAGCTATGCAACGCTCTCAAACGCTAATCTAAGAGGGGCTAATCTTTGTGGCGCTGATTTGACAGGGGCGCGCGTTACTGACGAACAGCTGGCAATGGCTCGAACCAATTGGGCCACGATCTATCCAAACGGCAAGCGCGGTTTGATGCGATAGGTCCGCGATTGATCGTAGACCTATCGCATCAAACCGAGGACATAAAATTGGGTAATGCCTCAAAAAGAAGACGCGCTCCCAAAAATAATAGGAAGGCTCCAAACAACCGCTTTAGATAGCCAGAGGGAACCTGATGGCAAAGCTGTGTTCCCAGCGGTGCTCCCATCATTGTGAAAGGAGCCACTAATGCCACCGCAGGCCAATAAATACTCCCTGTAGCGAGTGGTATAGAATCAGCCGGAACCGTCAATAGCAGACCACTTACGGTACCTACAAGGGCAATCGGCAGCGTAAACGAGGCCGATGTACCGCTAGCCTGACTCATGGGTAGACCAGAATATAGCAAGAACGGCACGCTAATGGCCCCACCGCCAATGCCTAAAATTCCGGACTTAAGCCCTAACACAGTTCCAATCACGCTCGTTAACCAGTGCTTGGGTTCACCCGGATGCTCGGGTTTAGGTAACCAATTAAGCAAAATCTTCAACGACACGAACAGGAGAAACATGCCGAAGATCAGCTCTAGGAGATCGGTATTTAATCGATTGGCAAGGAATTTTCCACCCGTGACGCCGATCGCGATCGCCGGTAGAATGCGAACAAAAATCGGCCATTTTACATCCCCTTTGAGGTGATGTGACCAGGCTGAAGCAATGGATGTAAACACCATGATGCACATAGAACTTCCGGCGGCTAAGTGCATCAGCCGGTCATGGGGAACATCCAAAATATGAAACAGATAGAACAAACCCGGCACGATAACCATGCCGCCACCAATGCCGAACAGGCCAGAGAGTATGCCTGCGGTCAATCCTAAGACCGCGAATAAAGCGACGTCGCCAATACCCAACATCTATCCCTGTTGCTCCCACCATCTCGCAGCGCGATCGCTACGCTTCCTAAAATCCTGAGAAGATTCAACTGAAGGCCTTCCTTAAATGTAAACCTATTCTGGCTCCGGGCTCTAGTACCGCTACGCGGAATTCAAAATTCAAAATTCAAAATTCAAAACCACGACGGGTGAGCCTTTCAAGCAATTTTGAAGGGTGCGCGTACTTCTGCCGTGATGTACTAGGGATTTCCTGAAGGCTATTGGTTGTTGGTGATGGGTTGTTCGTTCCTGGTTGATGGTTATAGTTCTGAGTTTTGAGTTTTAAGTTATGAGTTCTGAGTTCAATTCAAAAATCAAAACTGAGAACTCAGAACTTCCCCTTTCCCCTTTCCCCTTCCCCCTTTCCCCCTGAAACCATCTTCCCCTCTCCTGATCTATCCACAAAGCTGCAAAGAGTAGTAGTGTAATAGGATTGGATTTCCTCATTTCGAGATCCTATGGCGGGCGTAGGCCTGACTTTTTTTATCAACAGTGCTGGACTATCAGCGATGGGTAAACGCAAATCGTCGGGATCGCAAAATCAGTCCTCGCAGCGCGATCGCGTGGTGTATTCGGAATTTGCCACAGAGCGATCACCTGCGATGGAACGAGGGGTCGCAGACCTTCCTCCGGCCCAACAGACTTTAAAGGTACAGGTGAGTCGCAAAGGGCGTGGTGGTAAAACTGTGACTGTGATCAGTGGCTTTCAGCATCGTCCAGATACCCTAAAAGCGCTGGCGAAGAAGCTAAAGGCCCAGTGTGGAACCGGCGGCACAGCCAAAGATGACACGGTTGAAATCCAGGGTGACCATGCCCAGAAGCTGGTTGATTTTTTGCAGAAAGCGGGCTACACCGCAAAAAGGAGTGGGGGTTAATGAGGGGTTTCTCAGCAAAGGAGTCTGCACAGGACCTGCAGGCATGGGGGCGATCGCGTCGATATGCTCGGCGTTTCTTTACGGGGATCCTTTTGGGACTGATTTTGGTGATCACGGTCGGTAGTTTTGCCCCGTTGCTGGCCCAGTCTCATACTCGAATTGCCCAAGCGATCGAGGAGCAAATTACCCCGGAATCTTTGGATGCCGAAACGACCGCCGATGATGTTCTGCTAAATTCTGAACCTGAAGGCGAAAGTAGTTTCAAAAAGCCGCCGCCACCGCCTGTTATCCCCACTGATATTGATGCGCATTGGGCCGGTGACTGTATCCGGGAGCTGGCGCTGCGTCGTGCTATTCCTGTCAATAAACAGAAGCGATTTTTACCTGATGAGCCTGCTACCTGGGCAGTCGTTACCGCGATACTGAACCACAGCTTACCGACCAGTGGTGCTTACACGGGAGCCGGTGCGGCTGAAACAGCCTTGAAGCTACCCTCAGCAGTTAACGTACTCTACACCTATCCCAGCCGCTACTATGAACCCGATCGCCCCGTGACGCGGGCTGAGGCCGTCACGGCTTTAACTGCCAAGCTGGAACTGCCCTATGTATCACGGGCAAATGCATTGCTGACGGCTAGCTTGACGGATGCGGAGGCAATACCAGGATACGGTCGTGAGGCGGTAGCGTCGGCTCTGGCTGCGGGGGTTTTGGTGAACTATCCAGAGCCCCAAAAATTTGCAGGAAATCGTTTGATGACGCGGGGCGAAGTCGCAGCGATGCTTTGTAAAGCGAGCCCAGAGAGTGATCTTCGCAGCGCGATCGCGGTTGATTTTGTTGCGCGTCCCCAAGCACTCCCAGAACTTAGGCAGCCCGATGCCGAATTGCGAGGCGTCTGGCTGACAAACATCGACAGTGAAGTTTTGTTCTCACGCGAAAACTTGGTCGATGGGATCCGGCGCCTCAAGGCCATGCATATCAACACACTATACCCAGTGGTGTGGAATGGTGGCTATCCCCTCTACCCAAGCCCAACCGCAGAACGAATCTTAGGCGAGAAACAGCGACTCTGGCCCGGCAACAATCCTGCCTTTGAAGAAGCACAGGGCGATCGCGACATGCTGCGGGAATTAATTGAAATCGCCCATGCCGAGGGGATGGCAGTTATTCCTTGGTTTGAGTTCGGCTTTATGGCACCAGCTGAATATCGGCTGCGCGAGACACATCCCGACTGGTTTACCCAACGGCAAGACGGCAGTCAGGAAATCCAGCAAGGAGCCGAAACCTTTACCTGGATGAATCCGTTCCATCCCCGGACGCAGCAGATGCTGTTGCTGATGATGGCAGAAGTCCTTGATAACTATGACATTGAGGGTATTCAGGTAGACGACCATCTAGGGATGCCTGTAGACATGGGTTACGATCCTGTAACGGCGGAACTCTACCGTCGTGAACACGGTGGTGAAGACCCCCCCGAAGACTACACTGATCGTGAATGGATGCGCTGGCGGGCAGATCGCATCAGCGAGTTTATGACGAAGGTAAGAAGCGTCATCGACTTACGTAAACCCGGTGCGCTGCTATCGGTTTCTCCCAACCCATATCCCTTTGCCTACGACAAGTACCTGCAAGACTGGCCCGCGTGGGATGCGCTAGGCATTCTCGATGAGCTAGTGATTCAGATTTACCGTAACGATGTTGATCGGTTCGTGTGGGAACTTAACAAGCCTGCGACGGTAAGCGCCAGCCGCAATACGCCCACCAGTGTTGGTCTATTGAGCGGTCTGAAAGGGCGTCCTACCGATGTTGGCCTCTTAACAGATCAATTAGCAGCCGTGCGCGATCGCGGCTACGCAGGAGTTTCTTACTTCTTTTACCAAAGCCTCTGGGTGCCTGGGCAAGAAACTATGGAAGAACGCGAAACCCAATTCAGAACCTCATTTTCACAGCCTGCTAGCCGCCCGTAGTGCTCCATCAACTCTTCCAATCATCAACCAGCTTGTTGGATGCAGCGACAAAATCAAGTAAATAGCCACAATCTTCGTAGGGTGTATCATCGCGAAGCAGACACTGTTGGCGAAATATTGCTTAATCCTTTTCCCGTTTACTCAATCCCGGACTCAGTCTGGAATTGAATCCTTGGAGGCTGTGCCTCCGCAGGTGTATTTGATCGCTTAGAGGCAAACCCTCCGAGGCTATTCCACAGGCAGAGCCTGTGAATCAGGCAATGTAGATTTATATTTCAAAGTCCGCTTCTAGCTGCTCCAAACCTGAACTTACTTGAGCCGAATTTTTAACCTGTAAAAGGTCGTAGCAACGATCGCGATACTTTGGTTTCTGCTGAAATGCTGCGATCGCTCGTTTCAAAGGTTCAATAACAGGATAAGCGGCTTCGGCTTTTTCAATGGCAGTAGCGGGAAATTCACCCGGTAAGCGCAGCATTGCTAGATCAATTAAGTCTCTAGAGAGAACCGAAGTATCGGGCCAGCGATCGCTGTTGGCAAGTAGCTTTTCAGCAATGCGATCAGTTAAATTTAAGCAGGCAACTGGGAGGTTTGATGGCGTCTCAGGTTCTCCCAAATCGATACGTCCTTCTGAAATAATTTCGCAGCGGATCGTCATATCATCAATAACAATGGGAAATCGAATACCGTACTGATTAGCTTGAATCTCTCTAGGAAATATAAGCCCTGTTTGGGTCTGAAAGAGTGCTTGATATTGGCGTTCCATCACCGCTCGACGTAGCTGACGATAGCCCTGAGCATCTGAGCAGAGGAAATCAATATCTTGGCTGAGACGGTATTCGTCATAGACCAAAGTCAGTAGAGTTCCTCCTCCAAAGTAAGCTTGACATTGATGCAAAAAATCAGAATCGAGCTGACCTAAAATGTCCAGAATTTTCTGATGCTGTACCCGTTGAGCCATAGAATTTAGCCAAGAACCATAACGCCGTGCTAAGGCTTGAATAAAGGCTTGTTCTTCAGGAGCAACATCGTCTACAACACCACGATAGTGCCATCCTCGTTCATAACACTTCAGGATCTCTTGTGGCGTCAGACCGTGAATATCCTTAATCTGCCAGCAAATTGCTTGCAGAAAGGGCAGCTGATCAGGAACTGAAAAGGGAATAGCCACGATATCAGCAACAGAATTTGAAGTGTTGGGTCTGTGCCTCGACGCCAACCTACGATGGTGGGTAGATTTTTGGAGAGCCTTTAAACCTTAGCGAAGTTTGTGGGGTCTTGGTCGCGGCGATGGTTGAGGGGAATTGGGGGACCTTGACGATCGCCCACCAAAGCCGCTGTCTCCTCCAATGCTGCCCGCAGACGCTTGGCTGCGTAGATTGACATATCGCGGGGGACATTGATGCGATCGCGCAGGTAGCGCAGAGCGGCATCGGTTCCGGGTGGTGGGGGACAGTCTTCACCTTTCATCAGATGGGTAAGAGCACACCGCAGGGCTTCGTCGAACACGCTGTCGTTAGCTGGGTTGACTTTAATGATGTTGTCGCGGTGTTTGATAACGCGCTGCAGTGCTTCGGTTCGCGAAGTTTCTGGTTCAGGATAGGTCACGTCGGGAAGTCCAAACCAGGGACCGTTGTCTACGCGATCCTTATTTGTCTGCATTTGTGGCTCACCGTTTTCATAGCAGCCTCCCATCTGCGGCGGTAAATCGTGGGCGTGAGTGTGAAAGTCACTTTGGGTACCGCGATACGTAGGACGGGTCTCCATTGCATCAAACCAGGCAGACAGGTGGGAATTCTCTTCTCGCAAAGAGTAGCCTTTGTAGTAATAAAGGCTCGCGTTCATGCGCTCAACATAGGGCGTGAAGACGACATCAGCGGTACTGAACGTTTCGAGAAAATAGGGGCCGGGTGTGCTGCCCAAAGCCGCTTCCACCTTAGCCACAATGCTAGTGAACTGTTCACGATTGGCCTGCTCCTGACGGGGCGATCGCGTCGGGTAACAAAGCCAACTACACCACGCGCGAAACAGCAGTCGTTCTAGCTGGCGTAAGGGCAGCACGCGCGGATCCTGCATCCCAAATTCCAGAGGACCAAATGCCCGCTCCAGCGCCATCAAAATGTCGTCACTCTCGGTAATCATGTGGCCATCCAGCTCTAGGGCTGGCAGCATCCCGGAGGGCACTTTGCGTTTGTACCACCCCTCTTTTTTCCCGTAGCAAAACATCGTCACTTTTTCGATGCGGTAAGGAACTTGCTTTTCCTCTAGCCAGAGCCAAACCTTCTGACAGTAGGGGCACCAGGCATGATTGTCGCGATAGAGGGTTACCCGCACCGTGGATTCATCCTGACCAAACAGACGCAGGCGCGATCGGGAATTTGTGGGACCGTTAATGGTGTCAATATTAAAGTCAGTGAGGGCTTCTAGCTCAGACCAGCTCAGCGGAGCAAGAGACATGGATTAAGAAGTATTTCATAGATACGACCTCTTTAAGATACCTTGACGACGAGAGGCAAGTGAGGCTTCTGATGCGAAATTCTGATGGTCTACCCCTGTCTCAGTAAAGGGCTCAATCGGTTACGGTGCGCTGACTACGCCGAGCAACCCTGCGATGATTCAAGGGGTGTGAAAATCAGATTTGGTATAAGCTCGGAAGGGAATTGTGAAGCAAACGGGTTGAGCCTTTCACAAAAAAGACCTAGTAGACAGTAAGGGCCACTAGGTCAGGGTGAAAATCGCTTTTTGCCAAAGACGGTTGCTCGTCAAGAGTCTCTAGCAAATTCTCGTTTGTCACTCTCGTATCACACCAACTTAAAAAACTGAGTATTTTTCTGGACAAAAGGGGATGCGTATCACATCCCCTATCGCAACTAACGCCTACATCGCTTTTAGCGACTACTTGGATTCAGGTTCAGTGAACTCAGCGTCGATAACATCTTCGCCGCTGCCGGTACCACCATCCGTCGGTTCTCCCTCAGCAGGGCCACCTGCCGCTGCCTCAGCGCCTCCTGCTTGCTGATAGAGGTTCGCGCTGATGCTGTACAGGGCTTGCTGTAGCTCAGTGGTCAAGGACTTCATTTTGTCGTAGTCCTCAGCTGCAACAGCATCCTTCAGCGCCTGGATTTGCTCATCAACCTTGGTTTTCTCATCGGCAGGGACTTTGTCGCCAAGCTCGGCAATCTGCTTCTCAGCCTGATAGGCCAGAGAATCTGCTTGGTTCTTGACATCGATTTTCTCACGACGCTCTTTATCAGCTTCGGCGTTTTGCTCGGCGTCTCGAACCATGCGATCCACCTCAGTATCGTCCAGCGTGGATGCACCGGTAATGCTGATCGACTGCTCCTTGCCCGTGCCCTTATCCTTCGCTGTGACGCTCAGGATGCCGTTGGCGTCAATGTCAAAGATGACCTCAATTTGAGGAACGCCACGAGGAGCTGGCGGAATTCCGTCTAATCGGAACGTTCCCAAGCTCTTGTTGTCGTTAGACATTTCCCGCTCACCCTGGAGCACGTGAATCTCAACATTCGTCTGGCCATCTACCGCAGTAGAGAAAGTCTCAGACTTTTTGGTTGGAACCGTTGTGTTGCGAGGAATGAGCTTGGTCATTACGCCACCCAGAGTTTCAACCCCTAGGGATAGCGGCGTCACGTCTAGCAGGAGGATATCCTTCACTTCCCCAGCTAAGACCCCACCCTGAATGGCTGCGCCAATAGCAACCACTTCGTCAGGGTTTACGCTCTGGTTGGGCTCCTTGCCCAATACCTTCTTAACGAGTTCTTTGACCGCAGGAATTCGCGTTGACCCCCCGACCAGCACAACTTCATCAATACTCTCTTTGCCAAGCTTGGCGTCTTTGAGAGCTTGCTCGACAGGAACGCGGCTGCGGTCAATTAAGTCAGATACTAACTCTTCGAACTTAGCGCGCGTTAGGACCGTCTCTAAATGCTTAGGACCATCCTGAGTAGCTGTGATGAAAGGCAGGTTTATCTCACTTTGAGTTGCGCTAGACAGCTCAATCTTGGCCTTCTCTGCTGCCTCTGTCAGACGCTGTAGGGCTTGCTTGTCCTTACGAAGGTCGATACCTTCATTGCGCTGAAACTCTTCAGCTAAGTGGTCCACAATTTTCTTGTCGAAGTCATCACCACCCAGGTGAGTGTCACCAGATGTCGCCAATACCTCAAAAACGCCATCGCCCACTTCCAGGATGGAGACGTCGAAAGTACCACCCCCCAAGTCAAAGACCAAGATGGTTTCGTTGCTCTTTTTGTCTAATCCGTAAGCTAGGGAAGCCGCTGTCGGCTCATTGATGATACGCAGTACTTCTAGTCCGGCAATTTTACCAGCGTCCTTTGTGGCTTGACGCTGAGAGTCATTAAAGTAAGCCGGTACCGTGATGACTGCCTGAGTTACGGTTTCACCCAAATACTTACTGGCGTCGTCGGCGAGCTTTCGCAGTACCTGAGCCGAAATCTCTTCGGGCGCGAACTGTTTGCCTGCCTGTGGGCAATCCAGCTTGACGTTGTTGCCGACGTTCAGAACTTTGTAGGCGACTTCAGTGGACTCATTTCCCACCTCGTCAAAGCGACGCCCAATAAAGCGCTTGACTGAGTAGAAAGTATTGTCAGTGTTCATGACAGCGCCACGCTTAGCAATCTGTCCCACTAAGCGATCGCCGTTCTTGGCGTAGGCTACAACAGAAGGGGTCGTCCGAAATCCTTCTGCGTTAGCAATAACAGTAGGCTTGCCCCCCTCCATTACAGCGACTACGGAATTCGTAGTTCCGAGGTCAATACCAACAACTTTCCCCATATCTATGCTCCGGCGTTAACTGCTATTCATAGTTTGCTAGCAGCATTCAATTCTCTGTAGGAGGGGATACCGAACTTTCTGGTCGGGGAAGGGGTAATGGGTGCGG
>JBHJHM010000162.1:0-30340 GCA_050330865.1 Leptolyngbyaceae cyanobacterium | reverse complement strand
GGGGTTGAAGAGCGTGTAATCCTTATGCATCAATGGGTTTAGCCTTTGATAGTCCCTTTAGGGACTTGGCTCAGTGAGCGCTGAGTTTTCAACTCGGCGCGGATGTCTGGGCATGGCCAGCTGGGTGCAAGATCTAAGTATGTAGCGTCTGTTCCCTAAGAATCTGAAGCACTGAGACGATCGCGCCACTCGGCATCCAGCTTTTCGCGCTGTTCAAACTCTTGCTCGGTCAATTCCTTTTCTGTGGTGTAGGCCAGATTTTCTTGTGAAACAATCGTCTGGGCCGCAAATTGCTGAGCGAACGTGATTTTCTCTTGAATCTCTGGACCTGCAGCATTCAGCGCGATCGCCCGCTCTTGACGAGCTTCGTTGCGACTTTCAATCTGACGATTTTTGTACTTAACCCAGAAGAATCGAATCGCAGGAATCCCTAAAAAGGCTGTACCGTAGCCTAGTAACAGCCAGTAGATACCGTCTACAAAGGCTACAAATCCTCCCAGTTGTTGAACCAAAGCCTGATCTTGAAGCAGGTTTCCCAGAATCAGAGCCGCCACAAAGTTGACGATTCCTAACCCGGCAGCCATGGTCAGCTGCCCTCCTTTAGCCCGACTGAACGGTTGGGGATTTTCCTTCAAGTAGGCAGCTACTGAAGCTTTACCGCGATCACTCGCAGTCACTTGCAGTTCTGGAAAGTGATAGATAATGTCGCCTTTGGGGCTCACCTCAGGTATCCCGTTAAAGCGGGTCAGCACGGGCAGAATATAGTCCTCATCCTCGCTTGCCCAGCCTTCGCCGACATTTTCAAGATAGGGTACGACTTGCTCGGCAGCGATCGCCCCCCCATTGTTTTGCACCACGGTTCCGATCGATTGCCAACGTCGCTCTTCCAGATCACCATTGGGGTCACCGTCACCAAAGAGAAATGAGAAAACAGCTTCCAGAAAATTCATGCCATCGTCATCGACACGGCCTGCTCCTGAGCGACGCTGCGATCGCCGCGAGGGGCGGTGAGTATTTTGCCAGTCGTAACCACGCCGGTAGCGACCACCATAACCATAGTCGTAGCGAAAGAACCAGAAAAGATCGCCAATCCAAAATCGCGGAATGAAGATAAAGCCTCCACCGCCACCCCTAGAGTCACCTCGGTCATCGCGCTGCTGCGAGGCCGATGCCGCGATGATAAGGATCGCAATCGCGGCAACAATTACTAAGATTGATACCACTAGCAAGATGCCAAAGGAAATGCGAATCAGATAGAACAGAACGCCCCAAACTTGCGCCCAGAGTTCCTGCAGCCGAATTCGCCAATACTTGTTGCGGAGAATGGAACGAAAATTTCGAGGAAACTCGTAGGCGATTTCACCCGAGTCGGAGACCTGCAAGTGAGCTTGAGTATCAGCTGCTAACGCGTTCAAACCTTGCTGAGCCACATTCAAATCAAGCCCTGCTTGCGTTGCTAGATCGCCTACAGTGACTCGGTAGTCCAAAGACTCAACAGCCTTCATCACAGCAGTATTTTGGCTCATACACGCTCCTTGGCTGGCCTGTCATCAAACAAAATCAGCGATCGCCTTACACCTGCAAGACGCTCGGCCTCGCGATCATCTTTGCCGACTGATCGCATGTCAACCCACTTCATGGAATCCCTTCCAGTATAGGAACTCACTTCCGATGCCGAATGAACCTTGCCCGTATCCTTCAGTTGGGTTTCCCGAACAGTCTTAAAATCCACCGCTAACTCTTTCCGTGAGAAAAAGATTCGCCAGATACAATAGGAGAACGTGTTTGTTTTAGCAGTGGGAAATTTATGTCCGTTCTGGCCGCGATCGCCGTCATTGCCCTCCTCGTTTTTGTCCATGAAGCTGGTCACTTCTTAGCAGCCCGCCTGCAAGGAATTCATGTCAATCGGTTTTCCCTCGGCTTTGGGCCTATCCTGTGGAAGTATCAGGGACCGCAGACGGAATATGCACTGCGGGCCATTCCTTTAGGTGGATTTGTAGGGTTTCCTGACGATGATCCGGATAGTGACATTCCGCCTAAGGATCCCGACCTCCTGAAGAATCGGCCTATCCTTGATCGAGCGATTGTCATTAGTGCCGGGGTTGCAGCCAACCTTTTGTTTGCCTATCTGGTCTTCGTTGCTGAATTTGCCTCTGTGGGAATTCCGGCAAATTTGGTAGTTGAGCCGGGTGTTTTTGTCCCCGAACTCCGTACCGAAACCTCCACCTCAGCCGAAACTGGCGGTATGCGCGCAGGTGACATTATCATCGCGGCTAACGGAATTGAGTTTGACGCCCAAGAGCTGGATGTAGATTTTTTGGGCAGGAGTCTTGAGAAAAGCAGCTCAGATATCTTGATTGAGTTGATTCAAGATAATGCAGGCCAGCCAATTGAGTTAACCGTCAAAAGACAAGATGAGATACTCGACTTAACCGTCGTCCCAGAAGTAAAAGACAACGTGTCGGTCATTGGCGTCAGCCTCTCTAGCGCGGGTAAGGTAGAGTATCGACGCACAGGCAATATTTTTGAACTGCTGTCTCTAGCCGCCCAAAAGTTTCAGGTTATTCTGCTGCAGACGGTGCAAGGCTTTGCCATGCTGATTACGAATTTCTCGCAGATGGCAGGGCAGGTAGCTGGCCCAGTGAGGATTGTGGAGCAAGGGGCCGGGTTAGTTAAGGCGAATGTCGCTAGCCTATTCCCCTTCGCAGCTATCATCAGCATTAACCTGGCCATCATCAACATCTTGCCGTTGCCGGCATTGGACGGTGGGCAACTCGCTTTTCTGCTAGTAGAGGCTCTGCGAGGTAAGCCTCTGCCGGAGCGTTTACAGGAGAGTGTTATGCAAACTGGGCTGGTTCTGCTGCTGGGTCTTGGTGTGTTTCTGATTGTGCGCGATACTTCCCAACTAGAAATTTTTCAGGATTTGCTCCAGTGAGTTCCCGACGGAAGTTACCTGCTAAAAAGCAGCGCGCATTAGAGGTGATGCTGCGGCTGAAGCGACTGTATCCCGACGCGACTTGTTCGCTGGACTATGAGACGCCCGTACAGCTGCTGGTTGCGACTATTCTGTCGGCTCAGTGTACAGATGAGCGGGTAAATAAGGTAACTCCCGCTTTGTTTGGCCGTTTCCCCGATGCGGTCAGCATGGCTGAGGGCGATCTGGCTGAAATTGAAGCGTTGGTGAAATCTACAGGTTTCTTTCGTAACAAGGCCAAAAACATTCAAGGAGCCTGCCGCAAAATTGTAACCGACTTCGGCGGTGAGGTTCCACGCACGATGGAGGAGCTAACCTGCCTGCCTGGGGTAGCCCGCAAGACGGCTAATGTGGTGATGGCCCATGCTTTTGGCATTAATGCCGGGGTTACGGTAGATACCCATGTCAAACGGCTCAGTAATCTTTTGGGTTTCACGAAGCAAAGCGATCCTCGCAAAATTGAGCAGGATCTGATGAAGCTTCTGCCCCAACCCGATTGGGAAAATTGGTCGATTCGGCTAATTTACCACGGGCGCGCGGTTTGCAATGCGCGTAAACCTGGGTGCGATCGCTGTGAACTAGCTGATTTGTGTCCCTCAGCGAAAGCTTCTACAGCCGCTTCTTGAAGCGTAGATGGGTAGAAGGGTGGATGGGTATCGCGTATATCTTCCATCAGTCATTGTCATGGCCTTGCCAACGATTCAAGGGAACGCAGTCTAAATCGAGCTGATCGAGGGCGCGGGCGACGACAAAATCGACCAGCTCTAAGACGGTTTGCGGCTGATGATACCAAGCGGGAATGGCTGGGACAATGTGAGCACCGGCTTCCGACAGCGTAACGAGATTACGGAGATGGATCAGGCTGAAGGGTGTTTCGCGAGGGACCAAAACGAGGGGTTTACGTTCCTTAAGCTGGACATCGGCAGCGCGTTCTAATAAGTCGGAGCTTAATCCAGCGGCTAGCTTGCCGACGGTACTCATGCTGCAGGGTATGATAACCATTCCCAACGTTCGGTAAGAGCCGCTAGCAATCGTAGCCCCGACATCGCTCCAGGGATGACAGCGCAACTGGCCGCCTTTGGGAACATTGGCCTGCTGACGCCAGAAATCAGCTTGAGCCTTGAGCTCAGCAGGCATTTGAACATTCTGCTCTGCCTTCCAAACCTGATAGGTCGCTTTCGATGCCACGAGTTCTACAGGAATCTCTGCTTCAAGCAGATACTTAATTGCTCGCACAGCATAGATAAGCCCTGAAGCACCTGTGACGCCTAGGGTAAGGGGTAGCGATTTTGATGGAGTGTTCATATTGCAAGCAGTGATGAGTGGCGCAACTATTCCGATTCGTCACTCATTTCATCCTGAACACTATTCACGTCATCCAGAATGTAGTCTTCATCCTCGTGTAAAGCCTCGCCATTAGGTTCGATGTCATCGTCGCTAGCTTCACTACCACCACCGACGGCAACCAGGTCAATTTGCTGACGATAATAATCGACACTCTTAACCTGAACTTCTACCTGATCGCCCAATCGGAATTGGCGACGATTTTTACGTCCAACCAGCTTTTGCTGGCGCGATCGATATTCATACCAGTCATCTTTCAACGAACTAACGTGTACGAGACCTTCAACCAACAGCTCTTCAATCTCGACAAAGAAACCATAGGACTGAACGCCTGTAATTAGACCATGGAACACAGAACCTGTATGGTCGCGCATAAACTCAGCTTTCTTGAGTCCTTCTAAATCGGCTTCTGCATCTTGAGAGAGCTGCTCACGTTCACTCAAAGGTCCTGTGATGCGGTTGATGTAGTCCTCTAGTTCATGGTTAAGGTCAGGCGGCAACACATTCCAATTGATAGCACCATGGCAGCTACTGTGTCGCAGGTTGACACGTTCTTTAGAGCGTGTAGAGCGGCGATCGCGTCCCTGGTCGAACACTGCATGAAGAATTCGATGCACCATCAGGTCAGGATAACGGCGGGTCGGTGAGGAAAAGTGAGTGTAGCCATCCGTCAGCGCTAGGCCAAAATGCACATCAGGATGGACACCGTAGAAAGGAGGTTTGAAGGTAGACAGCAACAAGTAGGTGAGAATTTTTTCAGACTGGGACTCTGCAAAGTGTTTGGTGAACCGTTGATAATCTATCGGATG
The DNA here is from genome assembly GCA_050330865.1 of Leptolyngbyaceae cyanobacterium. Classification (GTDB taxonomy): domain Bacteria; phylum Cyanobacteriota; class Cyanobacteriia; order Phormidesmidales; family Phormidesmidaceae; genus SIO1E4. Next base: position 25,213 of record JBHJHM010000162.1, on the reverse strand, counting down.
AATCGCATCTTCCTCCGATAGCTCTAGCTGGATGCCCATGTTTTCCGCTAGCTTCATCAGTTCCTGTACATCTGAGCCATTGGGCGTGCGATGCAGACGATAGATAGCCGGAACTTCCAGCGCCTTGAGGTGAGAAGCCACTAGCTGATTCGCCAGTAGCATGAACTCTGTCACCATCATGCGCGCTGGGACAGAGGAAGAGACCACAATTACCCCGAGCAAGCCTTCGTCATCGTACTGAAACTTGGGGGAAGCATAGGTTGAGAGGGGTTCCTTAGCATCCGCTGGAAATTCATGATCCGGTAGATTTAGCTCAAAAGAGCCCCGGGACATCCGCTGCTGTCGTACCGCCTGACTTAACTCTGATAACTGCTGCACAAGATCGAAAATTGGCTCCAGCTTCTTCAAATCCTTCGCCTTAACACCTAGCTTGTCCAGTTCCTCTTTATCCTCGCGGACGAGAATAGCCTGCGTTTGCTGATAGTTAATTGACTGGTCAACAGACACAACACTGGGCTGGATTTCGAATTCTTGGACCTGACCTTCAGGATTCAGCGTCACAATAACTGAAATCGTCAATCGGTCTTTCCCTGGCATGAGAGAGCATAAAGAGCCCGAAAGCGGCGGTGGCAGCATGGGAATTACTTCATTTCCTAAGTAAACCGAAGTACCGCGTTTCAAAGCTTCTCGATCAATATTGGAATAAAGGGGAACATAGTAAGCAACGTCAGAGATATGTACGCCTAGCTTCCAATTGCCGTTGTCATCTTTATTGAGAGTAAGGGCATCGTCAATAACTTTTGCATCAGGACCATCGATAGTTACTGTCAGCTCTTCACGCAGATCAATACGCCCTTTCATGTCGGCCTTCCGGACACGAGAGGGCAGAGCCTGTGCCGCTGCCGTCACCTCTTCTGGGAAAAAGCGAGGTAAGTCATATTTGCAGCAGACGATGTCGAGATCGGAAGAGGCTTCGGCGTCGCTACCCAAAATTTGAGCCACGCGGCCATGGGGTGGTTCTTGGGCCAGGGGGTAGCGCACTACCTCAACATGAGCCAGCTGATCGACAGCTTCAGCTAAAGTCTCTGTTTCACCTTTGAGGGCCAGTTCAAATAGGAGGCGATCATCCAAAGGAACGGCCTGATAATCGCCTTTTTCTTGCTTTACTCGGGCGAGTACAGAGGCATTTGCCCGTTCCAAAATTAATTTAACTTCCCCTTCAGGACTCCGGCGGCGACTGCCTTCTTTGGTTACTTTCACCAGGACGCGATCGCTATTCCAAGCTGTATTGAGCTGGCTCTCACGAACATAGATGTCGTCTGCCGCCTCATCATCTTGAATAGCAAAACAAAACCCTTTGCTTGAACAGCGCAGTTTGCCTTCAACAACTCCTTCCTCATAGATGCGCTGATACTTGCCTTTATCTCGAGCAAGGACACCAATACGCTCAAGGGCATCCAGAGCGATTTGCAGATCTTGGACATTTTCATCAGACTGGCAGTGGAGCTTTTTTTGAAGAGCCTTTAGGGTGAGTGCTTTATCACCGTTGAAGTTTGCCAGGAGCGCAGCGATCGAAAAATTCATGAAGCGATTAATCCTTATCGGGTGTAAGTCAGCAGTGACAAAGCGATGAAGTTGATGTCCCTCACCAAAAGGCGCACCAGCCCTCAGCTAGCAAAGGCACAGTCACCATCTCCGTCAGGCTACTCTCCCGTACCAAATCACTGGCGCCAGCTCACTTCTGGTTGGCGTGTACAGAAGCAAAGAACCCATCAGCCCTTGCGCGGGAAGCACCCCGTACAAACGGACTAGCAATTCTTTATCACGCAATACCTTCTCAGAACCAAGTCAGGCATCAGGCGATCTTAGGACTGCTAAACCCCGCGAGAAGAGGCTGGGTGGGTATTTATTCAGACCTAGACGGAACCGACCGGCCTTAAACCGAATACAACTATAGCGTAGTCTGGTAATTTGCGCGTCATTTTAACGCAAGGCGTCATTTTTTTAAGGTTTCACAACCTAAAATTCTCAGGTTTTGCGGCTCAGATAGTTTTGTTTACTGACGCTCTCCTGTGACAACATACGCAATGCGGCGACCGACATTTGTAGCATGGTCAGCAATACGTTCTAAATAGCGGATTACCAATACCAGTAGCACGACACTTTCTAAATTCTCTGAGGTCGATGGCGTATGAATGAGGCGTTCGTATAGATGGTCGTAGTCGTCATCCACTGCGTCATCTTTGACCTTAATATCCATTCCAACTTCAGCATTCAGGTCTGAGACAGCCAGGAGGCTAAGTGCAACCATAGAGCGGCAGCGCTCAAACATCACCTGTATTTGTTCCGAACAAGGATGAGCCGGATAGGGGAAGAGCTTGATAGACGCCTCGCCGATATCGGTGGCGTAGTCAGCAATTCTTTCGAGATCGCGAATGAGCTGCATGAAGGCACTAACATGCCGCAGGTTCTGCATATCTTCGGGGGGATGCGTCAGCAAATCAACGCAATCCATCTCAATCTGCCGATAAAACTGATCAACCTGCTTGTCATGCGACTGGAGTTGTTGGGCAGCTTCAAGATCGCGATCGCACAAAGCGCTCCTGGCCAATAAACAGGCACTTTCGACCAAGGCTCCCATCCGCAACACATCGCGCTGTATCCGGCGAATATGTTGACTAAAGGGCGGTTGCGCGGCGGCATTAGAAGTAGGGAACGCAGGGTTTATCACAAGCACTCTGTACACAGGCCCAAAGAATCATGCAATTATTATGACTTGCTGATATACCCCCATAAGTGCTGTAAATCACCAAAGCTCGCAACCTACTTTTACACTCCAGGAGGAATATAAATTCCCCCCAAAGATTACGCTCTGTAACAGTTGGCCTCGAAAATCTGCTTTACCTAAACATTTTGGTCAAAAATTGACTCAGCTTGGTCTCCGGTGAGATTAGGCAAATGTTTTTGATTCATAGGGACTAATCGCAATGTCAGATACTCAAGTCTTCGTCGCATTGATAATTGCACTGATTCCTGGCTTCTTGGCCTTCCGTTTGTCTACAGAGCTCTACAAATAACGCCCACGCTCACAGCCTACCTCTGTGTTGGGCCTACGATAGGCCTTTAACTTCATCTCACTCTGCTTCCCGTCGAAGCAGAGTTTTTGTTTGTACGAGGAAAAGCTGTCATGTTTTCCTCGCTTATCCACTCGCTTAGCGATATTTCCTACCCTTGCACAGTGAGCTAAGCGAAGTTGTATGCAAAGTGGCTCCTTTGAACCAGCCCACATCCCTAGCCATGCCCCTCATTCTCTTTGGGAAGACTACGCTAACAACTTCGCTCAAGGGACGCTTACCGTTTCTGTTCTCCTCAAGCCTCTCCTGCTTTGCCTAGATTCTGAAAAATTCTTAAGTATCCTCGGCCTAATTGGGTATTTGCGGATACTGTGAGATGTCGCGATCGTCGCCTGCTATCAGACAGAAGCTTTAAACTCCTACAGACTTCTGCTTTCTGTCGAGTTCGGTGGTTTGGATGCCTCCCAAATACTCCGAAAACTAAGGCGATCCCTGTGGAGTCTTTAACAACAGGTTTGGTATTCCCTAAGCATCTCTTTGCATTGGCAATTTACATCAAACCTTTTGAGAGGGGCATCGGGTCATAGATTGGCCTAGTTTACAGTGTTTATAAAAGGAATTGAGCATGACCGGACCAGGTACTGGTAACGCAGAAAAGAAAATCCTCGCAGGTGTTCTGGCAATTGTCTTAGGCTCTTTGGGAATTCACAAATTTATATTGGGTTACACCACTGAAGGGCTCATCATGCTGCTGGTAAGCATTCTGACCTGTGGCATTGGGGCTAGCGTAATGTGGATTATTGGTTTGATCGAAGGCATCATGTACCTCACCAAAACTGACGAAGAGTTTGTCGCCACCTACATTGATCAGAAAAAAGGATGGCTCTAGATGCAATGTTCGAGTCACCTTGAAAAGCCCGCGAGCAGAGCTATTTAGCCATTTCCAAGAAGAGTGCCCTGAACTTTGAGCAAAGGGCATACTGGCTACGGAATTACCGCTCTTATGGAAAAAACCGTGAAAATTCGTAAGCTTCCGTTTTTAGGTATTTGCACGGTCTCTAGTGCCGTCATTTTAGGAGCGATCGCCCAATTGGAAATGCCATTTCTCCTTAAGGAATATGCGTTGGTGTTTCCTTTGCAGATTGCCGCTGCTGCCTACATCTTGTGGTGGCATAGCCGCAAATCAGCTGATCGCGAATCACCTTAGATACAAAAAAGCGAAGCGCTATTGCGCTTCGCAGTTTCTTGCTAGCCGGGGCAAGCTTATCTATTTACCGACCGTCTTCTCTAGAACTTCGACAGCAGGCTCTACCATGGCCCACGAACCATCTGGCTGACGGCGCATCGCTGCAAACTGAAGGACTTTCCCCCGACCAATTGTCTCCCCCGCTTCGATAGAACCCAGCCGAGGGCGCTTGACGCCACAAAGTCGGAATAGATAAGCCGGAACTTCTGGACTGCTGAAGGCAACGCAGTTATGGTCAGTAGGCTGTACTTTGCCGTCAAAAGGCGCCTTGACGGTACTGCCATCTAGCTCAATTGAGACATCGCCCAATCCACCGACGACGGGATATTCGCCAACGCGGCTACCGGGTTGCAGCGCCCACTCCTGATGAACAGTAATGTTTCGGCTAGGAACTTTGGCAGTGGCCGCAAAATTACAGGCGCCTATCCCCATCACGAAGGGTAACAAAATGGATAACGGTAGATACGATCGCATCATTCATCCTTGCAACAGTCACAGCAGTAAAAATTGAGAAGCTTCGTGAGAATAGCTACTCTCTTTTGAAGCTGAAGTCATAGCCGGCATACTCGCCCTCTTCGTAGAGCACAACTAGCCAGGTTTGAGGGTCAAATTCAAGAGGATAAGCTTCGCGTTGAGCGATCGCGCCCTCACGCACTGAGGTCGGTTCAAGGGTACAGTAAGGCGCTGCGATTACCTGCTGTACGGCTTCCTTAGAGGACCGTTCAGGAACTGATAGTAGCTGCGACAGTTCAGCCCGCGAAAGGACAGACTGTGCCTCGACCTTTTGCTGGCAGACATCACTGACAGGACCTACTTGCGGCCCTGATTTGGGCACCACAGCCAACGCCGCCAGCGCCAACACACCGCCACCAGCGCCTGCTAACAGCATATTGCCGCGCGGTCGCCGTCGCCGTCGTCCTCTGCTTTGATGCTGCGATCGTGGATACCGAGGACCGGTATATTGATGCGGCTCAGCGAACAGCTGCTGAGGCGGCTCTGGAGGTCGACGAGTAGTAGGAGCCGAGGGCACTCGCCGCTGGACAGGCGGGGCCTCTTGCCGATAATGCGCGGAAACTCCTTGATGACGGGATGACGTGTAGTAGTGACTATGTTGAAATTGGGAATGAGGATCTGGATGGGTCATGACGTGCCCTCCTCAGCAACAAACAATGAGCCCATGCCCAGCGGCTAACAACTCCCTGAAGACGGAACTGCAAAGTGTGGGCTGATGACTCCTCAATAATAGTACGTACGTACCAAAAAGCCAACTAATTACAGAGTTTGAAGATTTGCTAAGCTGAAAATGTTGACGCAGTGCTCGATTAGACCGGGTTTCCAGCGATGAGTAGTCACAGAAAGCAAGTTGTCGAATGAATCGTACTATCGTTTGGTTTCGCCGCGATTTACGTCTCTCTGACCACGAGCCACTGTATCGAGCTGCTCGACGAGGTGCAGTCATTCCTGTATTTGTGTTTGACCAAGCGTTGCTGCACCATCCAGAAACGGGAGCTGCTCGAGTCGCTTTCATGCTGGACTGCCTAGCATCTTTAGACGCAGACTTACAGAGCAAAGGTGGGCGCCTAATTTTCCGATCAGGCGATCCTGTTGCAATATTGCCTGACCTCGTTCAAGCAACACAGGCTGAGGGCATCTACGCTTATACCGACTGTGAACGTATTTATGGACGGGTACGAGACGCTCGCTTAAACCAAACGTTGGCAAGCAGGGATATGAAAATTCGCTGGTTCGAACCGCCTGCGAGTCTCCCAGACTTAATTCCCTATCCCCAATATCGTCTGCGCTGGTTTCAGGATATGGCCGCTCCGAGAGTCCCCGAGCCTACAGTTGTGACGGTTCCTGCAGAGATAACCAGTGAAACGATACCAACGCTTGAAGACCTCAGGCATATCGCGGATGGTAAGGTAATTCCTAAAGGTGGGACAGCTGCAGCCAGAAAACTCCTAGCTGACTTTTTAAATGAGAAAAGCGATCGCTACTATTGGCAACTCTCTTACCCGAGTGCCGAAGCAACGACTGGACTCAGCCCGCATATTAAATTTGGTGCGATCTCTGTACGGGAATGTGTGCAGACAATCCAGCGGATGCCAGATAAAGGAGACTTTCGCATCAAGCGCAGCCAGCAGCAGCTAATTGCTCGTCTGCGTTGGGGTAGCGGCTTTGCACAACGATTCCGCTACTTGCCCCAGTTAGAGTTGCGATCGCTCTACTCAGTTTTTGATGAAGATGGCTGGGACTTTGACGAAGACCTTTATCAGGCATGGCAGACAGGACACACAGGTTTTCCAATTGTTGACGCAGCCGCTCGGTGCTTACAAGCAACAGGCGGTTGGCAAGCCCTCAATTTCCGTTCACGGGCTATTTATTCCAGCTTTCTGAGTAATCTGCTAGGTATGGATTGGCGCTATGGAGCGCTGCATTTTATGCGACACCTAATTGACGGTGACTGCCCCATCGACCACTACCAATGGGCTATGCAGTCAGGTGTGACCCATTGCCTCGACAAAACCTGGACGCGTATCTACAACCCCGGACAGGTCGCTGTGGATCGCTGCGATCCCGATGGCGCCTTCATCAAACATTGGGTTCCTGAACTGGCCCATTTGCCAGCCGAATTGCTAGGCAATCCGCCCTCCGTAAAAGGCTATCCGACGCCAATTTTAGACTACCGGCAGGCGCGTCAGCGGCGTGTGCAGCAGCTCGAAGGGCAACGGGGCCGTTTCCTCAACTCGAACAACGTTGTACCTTACTTAGCCACGCTACCAAAGAATCTGACGCCCTTCGGTGCCGACCGCTATCCAAGTGAGACTCGTTGGGTAGAAGCGCCTACACAGAGATTGTTTCCTGCTCCACTAGACCTGTCTAGTCTAGATACTACTCAAGCTCAAACTATCCGAACCTGGTTTGTGGCCCATGTAAACATCACGCCACCCAAAATTCGCAAACGCAAGCCGCGATCGCCCGTTGGTCAACTTTCCCTTAACCTCAATACATAGATGGTCAATAGGCCACTAGAAATTAAATTAAGCGCGAATGCTTTAGCCCGTGAAGATTGAGTAAAGAGGATAAGCAGACGATCAGCGTAGCAGACGAATTAACCCTATTTGTCAAACGTATCAGCATTAACATCAGCAATAAAAGGCGACAAAACAAAAACTTTTGCACATTTCTTTGTGAAAGTAGGTAAACCGTAAATGAATATTATATTTGCAAGTAAAACTTCTATTTAGAGCAATTAAACTTTGCTAGATAGATGAATAGAATTAAAAGTGTCGATTAGTTTAGAGATGCTTTGTAGCGTTATCAGTAAATTGAAATAGTTTTACATAAGAATAATTTACCAATCATGAGTTTCTATTCTTCAGGCTCTTCATATAAGACGTATAAGAATATATTAAATTCATTTAACCAGCGCTGTTTTTGAGTGTTTTCGACGATTCAAGTTGGTCATCTGGATTTGCTATTATGTAGCCAAGCTTCAGGATTTATCCTTTGGAATATTTAAGATGGGAATGTATTTATAAAGCATGTTTTGACAAGTCTGATGCTTCTCTTTTTATGAATATTTTTTCGGTTTTCAGGAAAGAATTCTCCTTCACAAGTTTGAGGCCATCAAGTCTGAGCATTTCGAGATCTTCTTTGGCGTAAGCCTTCAAAGATTAATTAGCAAATCTTTGTGTCAGTCTTTTAATGACTGACTTTTGTGTTACCGCATGAGGCAAAATCGATGGAAGTGATGCGAGTGGTCGTTACTGGCCCTGTGGGTGCTGGTAAGTCAACCTTTATTCGAAACATTAGCGAAATCACAGCCGTTAATACGGATTGTCGGGCTACTGATGAAACAGCACGGCTGAAGCAAGATACCACTGTCGCAATGGATTTTGGTCGCCTTCAATTCAATCCGCAGATGGTTCTCCATCTTTACGGAACGCCTGGGCAATCACGATTTAATTTTATGTGGGACATGCTTATTCGCAAAGCTCATGCTTATATTGTGCTTGTTCCATCGCATCAGCCAATGGAATTTCGTCAAGCCAAAGTAATCATGAACTTCATGCAGCAACGTACTAAGGCCCCAATGATTATTGGGCTCACCCATGGTGACTGTCAAGGAGCTTGGAGTAGCGAAAACGTTGTTCATTCACTGGGTTATTATCATTCTCAAATATTACCTACAGTTATTCCAGTCAATGCAAACAATAAACAGTCTGTAGCTAAAGCTGTTCTGACCCTTGTAAGAATGCTCGCACAGCAAATGAGGGCCAGAGAAATTTCCCAAGCGCAACATTTTAAGAAGAAAGAAACTTTCAATGACCCCGCAGACAAAATGGCAATGTAGCCTGCATTTATAGCTGAACTTAAAAGAACGTGTTGGTTTTTCCAAAAATGCAGTGGCAAGCACAGACAGTTAATCCTGAAAGCCTCTCTAAAACAAGGTTTTCAGAAAAGCAATGACTCCAGATTTCTGTATCTTTTGTGAATCTCTCTCACTTTTTAATTCAGGAGAACCTATATGATCGACAGTATTACAGTAGGTTCACTGACTATATCTACTAGCTATTCAAATTTGGGAAAATAGAATTCTAGAATCAAATCTAGCTCTTAGTAAAATATCAATACTTAAAATCCAGATCGACTCCTTAGATTCTTGTCTAGACCAGAAAATCTTAATTTTCTAGAAGTAGAAGTGAGAATCTAATACTCTCCTTGAATTTTGTCGTTACTGTAACTTCTCGGAGTGAATCATAAGCTATCTCTTTCTGGAAGCCTGGTGTGATAGATATTGTGGAAACTGTAAATCCTAATCCTTTAAATTTTTGCTGTGCTGGGAAACACTTCTATATTTAGACTCATGCCTACAGCGACCTTTTTTGAGTGACCCATCCTTCGGGAGGCCAATGGGGTCTATATTCCCAAGTCTATTCTCCCAGATTTAAGAGAAGAGGATCACTATCTTTAAAGTCCCTCTTTCATAGTCGAGAGAGGGATTGAAAATGAGGGCGAGAAGAGATACTCAAACTATTTTGTGAAAATCCTCGCCGCAAATGCTACAGAGCCGTCAGCCCTGCGACATGTCACGGGCTACATTGATTCCTTGTGGCAGCCGTGATTTAGAGGACGGGTATTACTCAGCAACACTATAATGTATTTCAACTCCGAAAGCATAGCTCAATAATATTGGATTGAAGCTTTCATTGATTGGTGAAGATAGGCTTATATTTTATCTTGAAAGCTGTCTAGTCATAGTTCCTGTGCTTTGTACATTGAACACCAAATAACAAGTTTTTCTTTCAAGAAAATCCGATTTAATATGCTAAGTTTGACTTTTTAGAAATCCAACAAGGTTTTTCAAAAAAGATTGGCTGATTGGCGCTTGAGCAGGAGCATCTTCAAGGAAACTTATTGTCATTTCAGGTTCATCTGAGAAATTAGCCTGTATCAGGGGTACTTCCTCCAAATAACCTGTAACGATCAGTCTAAAAGCAGCTTGCCTTATCTTCTCAACAGGCAGATTCAATTGCTTTGCAATGTCACAAATTGGAACATTACCTTCTGCGAATTCCCAAATTTGCCACTCAAGCTGATTTAATCGAAATTTTGGTTTACTATCGGTTTTATAAATAATACCTGATGTAGTTTCAGGTAGTTTTTCACTTAGTATCGTCCAATTTCTTAAGGCCCTCAGACCTGCTAATGTCACTTCAGTTGGTGATGATTTCAATCCGGTCAGTTCAGACGATGGAGGGTTGACCTGATGTTCAAATTGAAACCGAGCATCAGGAACTTCAAATAAACTACAAACCTGTTTCAATACTTGAATACGAAATAGAAGCTTGAGTTGTTCTGCCTCCAACAATCCTTGCGATTTTAGACATATGCCCAGGGCTCGCTCTGAAGCACAAACTTCCATAAGACGAGCCGCTGCTCGACTGCTGATCCATCCGCGACTGTGAATCAGTGATAGCAGCCCTTGCCCATCTGCGCGATCAGCTGCAGCTACAATTTCTCCCTGCTTAAACCAAATCAGAAAAACAGGTTTCTTCCCTAAAATATGGGAAGTTGTGGATTGAAGAATGAGCCGGCCAGATTTGTTGCCTCTTTCCAGAAACTGGAATAGCTCAGGTAGAGAGAATTCTGATAAATATCCAGTGATTTGCATGACAATTTTGGCCCATCTGAAAGTTGGCAAGACAAAGCTATTGTGGTGTCTGAACTAGATTCTTTTGGAAAGAGTACTTTACTAGTGTCAGAATCGCCTGAGCAACAGATGCTGATTCATTTGCATTGACAACCACAATAGGAGGTCGAGTGATAACATCAGCAAAGTCAAGAGCGATCGCAACATAATCAGGATCCCAAGCATCCGGAACATCTGTATGAGTCAATCCAATAATCATTGGAATATTGCATCGCTTTCTCATAAAGCTAATTATTCGCTGAGCTTCTAAAAAATCTCTTGGGCGATGAGCTGCGACCAGAACAATATAAGCGTGAGCTTGGCGAATCAAGATGTCCCACATGAAATCAAAACGGGATTGACCAGGAGTACCATACAGGTGAAGCGCCATGTCATGGCCAAACTGCAAACGACCAAAGTCAAAAGCAACCGTAGTTTTCTTTTTGAGCTGAGCTGTTTCATCTGTCGCTTGGCGATCAGTATCAACAACTTCGATTTCGCTAACAGTCCTAATGAAGGTGGATTTACCAGCTCCCACGGGGCCTGTCACAACTAAGCGCATTATTTCCATGAGCTGAATATAGTAGAAGTTCAATATGGGTATACTTGCGTATACCCATGAAATCGAATTCATCAAGAAAGAAAGCTTGCATCTGATGCTGGGGCCTTACATCAAAATCAGCTTTAGCTCTGAAATAATTCGCTTGACTTCCAACATCAAAACACCCTGTTTGGCATTCTGGCTAGCTAACGCTAGAAGAACAGCATCTTCACCACAGCCTGTCAAAACGCCATAGCCTTCATTTCCTTCAACAAAAATTCGATCAATGTTGCCTCGAGAAAGCTCCTGACCAATTCGCTCACCGAGAGAAAGCATCGAAGCTGACATCGCGGCGACTCGTTCTTCATCCATGCTTCCGGGCAGTGTTGAAGCTAGGGCCAAACCATCAGGTGTAACAAGTGCTGCGCCCTGTACATCGCTAGTAGAAGAAACAAAATTCGTCAAGACTGTGCTGAGTTTTTCTGTGTTGATGGGCATGACTTACAATCCTCTAAGTATGTGTGCAAAGGCTTTGAGCCTGCTAATAGCAGAAAATCAGTTGAAATGACTTCAAATAGTTTTGAGCTTAGGCAATTATTTCAAAAGAAATGACATCATAATTGCTGCCACGTAAAACAGACTCAATCTGATGGCCTCGCAAACGTCTTCCTGTAATTTCTTCAATTGCTCCTTGAATGGCTCCTAATGTATAGCTCAAGCTACGAGCAGATCCTTGCGATTCCATGGAAGAGCAAATTGTTTCTTGGCAATAAACCTTAAAGCCCTGCTCATCCTTAGTGATTTTATTGATTAAGCAGAGACGGGTTCCCTCTTTGCCAAGTGCTTTTTGCAAGAGCTGCGTAACTTCTTCCCAGTCAGCCTGTTTGCCGCTTAGACCAAGACTTTTCGATAAATCTTTGCCGCGTTGGCGTCCGGCAGTGACTAAAGCAATAGTTGCGGCTTTTTCTCCAAGCGCTTCTTCTATACCGACTACAGCCGCTTTGAAGCACACAACACTACTAAAGTCACCTAATTCTTGACGAATTTGGTTGGTAATTGGAATCATGGTAGATGTAGACATCAGAATTCTCTCAATAATGGATGCTGAGCAAGATTTCAGAGAGTTGACGAATTTGTTGCTCTCCTAAAATTCAAAGTTTGGAGTGGCTTATAAGGGAGACTTGAGCTCACAGATCTGAGCTTGTATAGCCTCCTTCAAGAATTGTTTAAGCGAAATTGTCACCACACCAAAACTTCACATTCTCAAATTGCCCAAGAGCAAGCCTTAATTAACAGGCTGTGAGGTAGATCACTTGGCTTGAATAAGATTTCAGGGCTCTATAGGTGTCTATTTCAAAAAATATTGAAATAGAGCAGATAAGCTGATAAAGAAGGCTTTTGGCCTTCGAAGACTTGTTTCATCAGTCATTTATAGATGGGCTTGATTTATGTCTTCTCAAAATCGTCTTACTTGCTAGAAGTATCCCAACTCTTTTGGGAGAGAGGCTTTCACATAAACTGAACAAAAAACAAATTCAAAAATCTCAGATTATTTATCTTTGCAAATCTTTGTATCGTTTCAGCAGCTCATCTTAATGTAGTCGGAGATAAATGCGCTTTACTGCAAAAGCTTGGACACAATTTGTGTTCTATGACTTGTGGTAAGTTCAAATATCGCACTGTCTGAAATTTGGCAACGCAAACTGCGATCGCTTGTTGATCAGTTCTGTCTTGATATCAGCTTATAGCTTCGTGCAACAGCGTAAATACCTCAATTTGCTCATCTCGCCCGCGGATAAGCTTTTTGCCCAAAGCAACGAGAGGCCAATGCTTAAGGCGACGCTGGGTGACTTCGCTCAGGAGCAGCGGACAGCCAACCTCTTTGGTGAGGGTCTCTAGTCGCGAAGCTACGTTTACAGTGTCACCGATCACTGTGAATTCTAGATGCCCGTCTGTTCCCAAACAACCTGCAACAATTTCGCCTGAGTGCAGACCGATACCAATTGGCAGCGGACTCCAAAACTCGACTTCTGCCAAGATAGTTTCGGCGGCGAGTAAAGCCTGTTCTGCGTGATTATCGAGGGTACGTGGTACCCCAAAAACGGCCAACATACCGTCTCCCATAAACTTGTCAACCCAGCCGCCACGTTGTTCTACGCAGCTAGAAAGAAACCCCTGCAGCTGATTCAAGAAACCCAGAACTTCCAGCGGTTCCAACTTTTCGGAATAGCGCGTGAACCCGCGAAGATCGGTCACCATGACAGTGACTTCACATTGCCTTGGTTCTTCCAGCAGGCGTGTTGGGCTTTCGAATGCAGCCTCTACAACGTTCTCAGGCAAAAACTGCTGCATTAACAATCGACCTGCCTCATTTTTACCTTGTCGTCGCACAATTGCGGCATTGAGTGTCCCCAACAGCCCAGTGCCCAGAATCGTGAAGAGTACAAATAAGCTTACAGCCAGATCTAGCTGAAACAAGATCGCTGCATAGGCAAAATTTATAAGCGCTAAAAGGGTTGTTAGGACCGAGGCCCGGCGTTTGATTCGAATTCCTCCCGTGACAGCTACAAGACAACAAAGTGCTGCCACATTCGCAATGATGGCAGGTCTCGTCTCGCCCAAGACGCGCGCGATATTGCTAATGAAAAGCGCGAGAATCCCGCCATCAAATACTGGAATGGCGATTTGTAATCCGTCTAGCCATCGCCAGGCACGGGGCTGCAACAAAACAATCAGAAAACCTGCCGAAACCAGACAAGCACTGAGGGAAATGAGGGCGATCGTCGGCGGAACAGATGCTTTGCCAATTAAGGTCTGCGGAAAGAAGAAGACCAGCACATCCAAGGTACTGGAGATAAATAATACGATCGCGCGCACATAAGCAACCTTGCGCTCATTTTGTAAAGACTCTTGGGCAATGACTTGATTGACTGTGGCTTGAATGCCTTTGCCCGCTCTAGATCTTTGAGCGCTACGAAAACGAGAGGGATGTTGCTCAGCCATTACAGATTCACAATAGGGATTAGCAAACAGGGAGACACTGTTCCTACAAGGAAGCGTATCTAGTTAGACAGAGCACCTATTGCTAGTGTAAGCAGTGGCAGGTTGTATTGCTTGAGGGGCTGCAAAATTAACTTTTCTTACTTTGAATAAGTCATATTCTTTTTGCAATTACGTGCAAGTCAGCTAGGTCTTCCTGATGTTTGGGTGGGTAAACTTCTACATCTAGCAGTTTGAAACCAGCCTGAATAATCTCTTGCAAAATGCTGTTTGATTCGCCGATGTAACGTGTGGCGATACCGTCACGCATGACGCAACGGGACTGTGGATCAAACCTTTCCTGGAAATGGGGAGTATCTGGAACTTGGTCACACATTGTGTTTATGGCCAAGATACCGTTTGCCTTGAGTACCCGATGAGCTGATTGAAGAAACTGCCAGCGATCGCTGCCAATAATGCAATGAAAGCAGCGTCCATCTAGCGCGATATCAAAGGAGGCATCTTCAATTTCAGCCAACGTCAAGACATTCCCCACTAGGAAAGTAGCCTCAATATCTGCTTGGGCAGCATTCTCAATAGCCCAATCAATAGCAGTCGGAGCAATATCAATACCAACTACCTCATAGCCTTGCTTTGCTAATTGAAGGCTGATGTTGCCAGCTCCACATCCGAGTTCCAGAAGGTGACCCTGCTTCAGAAAGGCATTTTTTTGAATAAGTAGCTGCCAGCTAAGTTGCCAGTCTTCATTGAGCTCATCGTGTTTGATCCAGCCTGCGTAGGCTGGATCCTTTCGCTTGCGCTGGTAAGCACGGTCATGACCAGCATAGTCAGTTCGCATAGGATAAGAATCATGTCTTTGTAGGTTTAGCCTGTCGCCAAATCCACCAAGCAGCCAAACAGACTGTACAGTTTCCAACCACAGTCATCGACGCCTGTAGCGTCACTAGCCAAGACAGGGACTCGGCGTTGTCAAAGAAGTGCCAAGTACAAGCACACATCGCGCTTACAAGGGCTGGCAACATACCAAAAGAAAGCATTCGCCAAGCCTTTAGGTCGCTGACTTCAGCATATTGCCAGATCAGCCAGATAGCGGCTATCCACTCAACAACACTGGTAATGTGAACGACCCAAGTTGGAATGGAAAGTGCATGCATGTGAACTCAGTGTGTAGACGAAAGCTTAAGCAAGTCTGACAGAAAGGTCTGCTCTTGTTATGAGTTTAATCGACACCGTACTCAATTAAGGAACAGACTGTCTCAAGGTTTCAGCAATTTGAGCCAAAAACTGATCATGAATGCCGCCTTCTGACTCAGCCAATTCACATGGCAGAGACTGGACTAAGACCAATTCCCGCTGTAAACGCTACCGATCCGTCAGCCCCGCGACATGCCACGGAGCTACATGGATTCCTTTTGGTAGCCGTGATTTAGAGAACTGGTATAAGCCGTCAGTATCTGAATTTTCGATTATGCCTCAGCAAACTGTGGGGATAGGGTGTCAAGTCCTGTCGATACGATTTGCTGATTTGATGCATGCGATATGCTTCGCTTGCAACAGTTCTTGGGTATTCAAAAAAAGTGCTGCCAGCTACTTGATAGCTAGGCAGCAAAATAGTATCTATGGTTCATGCGCAACCTAACCGCCGGAGCGGAGGCTATCGAGCTTCCGAACAAAGAGATCACTAAGGATGGTGATAACCCGGCGCTTGCGGAGCTTAATATTAGCGTTGACCGACATCCCCGATTGCAAAGGTAATGTGTCGCCTAGTTCCTGAGTTTCCAGCTCAATTTCAGTAGGGAACCGATAGAACGGGTTTACCTCATCTGGCGGTAGAGCATCGGAACCAATATGGACAACGGTGCCTTCCACATCACCAAATTCACTGAAGGGGAAAGAATCAATCCGGACATCCACTTTAAGGGGGTCGCCTTGGGCAAACTGCTGGGTTACAAAACCAATATCACGGTTGGTGACGAAGACCCGAGCTACGAGACTGTCTCCCGGTACGATTTCTAGAATAGGTTCCGTGGCATTGGCAACATATCCAGGTTCGTTCGCCCTGAGGTTAAACACCTGTCCAGCTACCGGCGCTTTCAACGCCTGGTTATCCAATCCATATTCAAGGCGGGCAATTTGCCCCGCAATTTCTTCGAGGCGCTTATCGTTCTCAACAACAACTTTTTGCAGTTGACTATCGATGTTGGCAATTTGGGTCCTATTAGAGTCAATGCGCTCCAGCAGATCTTGCTCAGATGCAGCTACCGTCTGAACTAACTGCTGCCTTGCCTGAATAATTGCTAATGCCAGCCGCTGCTCTTCTTCTTGCAGATTATTCACCTCAGTGAGGCTATCGCTAACTGCCTGTGTCCGGTTTTTGACTTCTTGCTCTTGCTGCAGTACTTGAAGTTCGGCAATAGCCCCCGCTTCCTCTAGAGGAATCAGACGGCCTAAGATATTGCTTTCCACATCCTGCGCGCTGCGAGCATTTTCTAAGGCGCTGCGGGCGTTGGCCAGCTGCAAACGAACCTGCGAGAGCTGTTCGTCAAGCTGCTCAATTTCGAGCTGATTAATCTCGACGCGAGCCCCGAAATCGCCTAAGGATGCCTGTACCCGCTGAAGCTGTTGAGGCGATAAGTTCTCGCCACTACCACCGTTGAGGATCGCCTGATAAAGCGCGTTTTCCTCAAGCAATGCAACGCGATTGCTGGTAAGACGAGACACTTCTGGGGAAACCGTAACCGGAGCCCCGTCGATGGTAGCACCCGATAGCTGCGTCCGATAATACTCGCTTTCCTCAATGAGTCGCTTTTCAACTTCCTTGAGCGCTTGTAACTCTGCCGCAGTGGCCGTCGGGTCGAGAGTGACCAACACCTGGCCCTGCTCAACCGTTTCGCCCTCATTAACCAAAATCTCTTTCACAACGCCGCCAACCGGAGCTTGAACGGGCTGTACAACGCCTTTGGGTTCCAGCTTGCCTTGAGCCGGAATAGCTTCTTCAATTTTGGCCAAGCAGGCCCAGGTGATCGAAGCGACGGTAACGCTAACAATGCCCCAAACTACGTATCGTGCCCAGCGAGGCGACTGCCGCAGAATGACAGCTCGATCAAAGTTACCGATTGGCATTTGGGGTTGTTGAGGAGGTCCATGGCCGTTGCGACCATTGCCGTTTTGGGAAACGCCATTTTGTGAAATCCGAGGTCCAGGAGTCATATCTAATCTTCTTTTTTGAATGGTAGAGAGGCTTCTATGATGTGACGCAATAGACTACGTCTTTACTCGGGCGTATTTTGCTGCTGCTGGAAAAGAGTGTAGTAGCGGCCCTTAAGTTCCATAAGCTCCGCATGGGTTCCTCGCTCCACCGCAGCCCCTTTGTCCATAACCAAGATACTGTCGGAATCTTGGATTGTGCTGAGGCGGTGTGTAATGAAGAACACTGTGCGTCCCTTAGACCATTCTTTAAGGTTGTCGCACACTTGCTTCTCGGTGTCATAGTCTAGGGCGCTGGTCGCCTCATCCAGGATGAGGAGGCGCGGATTATGCAAGATGGTGCGAGCGATCGCAACCCGCTGCCGTTGACCTCCCGACAGCGAAGAGCCCCGTTCACCGACTCGACTGTTGTAGCCCAGCGGTAAATCCATAATGAAGTCATGGGCACAGGCAATCTGGGCCGCTTCGATAATGGTTTCGGTATCCGCTTCGGGGCGCGTCAGGGCAATGTTTTCCTGTACTGTGCCTTCAAACAGCAAACTGTCCTGCGGCACAATGCCTACCTGCTGCCGCAGAGAGTACAGTTCCACTTTGCTGATATCGTACTTGTCAACCAGAATACGGCCTGATTCAACTTCGTACAGACGCGGCAACAGTTTCATCAAAGTACTCTTGCCGGAACCGCTCTGCCCGACGATACCCACGAACTGTCCAGCGGGAAACTCCAGATTCACGTTAGCGAGCTGGAGCGGACCAGACGCTGCAAACCGGAAGGCGATGTTTTCATAGCGGACATTGCCTTGAATATCCGGCATCTGGATCTGATTGCGTCCTTCGCCTTCTGCCTCGCGAGGGTTATCCAGAATGTCACTCAATCGCTCCAGTGATAGAGCGGTTTCCTGGAAGTTTTGCCACAGCTGAGCCAGACGCAGGAGCGGCGCCGTCACATAGCCGGAGATGATTCGGAAGGCAATAAGCTGACCTAGACTTAACTGGCCTTGAAGCACTAAATAAGCACCGACCCACAGCACCAAAAGCGCCGAGATCTTATTAAGGAAGTTGCTCCCGGCCCCTGCCGCTGTGGAGGTCAGGACTGTGTTAAATCCAGCGCTCACATAGCTGGCATAGCGCTCCTGCCACTGCCACCGAGTCCGCAGCTCAATATTTTGGGCCTTTACGGTTTGAATTCCCGACAGCGCTTCCACTAGATAAGACTGTGTGGCGGCATTGCGCTCAGCCTTGACCCGAAGCTGACGCCGCACGATCGGCGATACCAAGATGGTCAGTCCTACAAAGAAGGGAATTGTTGCCAGGGCTACCAGCGTCAACAGCCAGCTGTAGATGAACATGACCACGATGTAGAGCACTGAAAAGACAGCGTCCAGCACCACAGTCAGAGCCGTACCCGTGAGAAATTTCCGAATATTTTCCAGCTCGTTTACCCGGCTGGAAAGTTCACCCACCGGGCGGCGATCAAAATATCGCAGGGGCAACCGTAGGAGATGATCGATAATCTCTGAGCCCAGTGACATATCGATGCGGTTCGTCGTGTCCACAAACAGATAGGTTCGTAGAGCACTGAGCAGGGCCTCAAAAATCGCTACGACGACTAGGAAGACACCCAGAACCTGCAGCGTATCAATACTGTTTTGGTTGATGACACGGTCAATAATGACCTGGACCATCAGCGGGTTTGCCAAGCCGAAGAGCTGCACAAAGAAGGAGGCCAGCAGCACCTCAACGAGAACCCAGCGATATTTCTTCAGGGAGGGGAGAAACCAGCTCAGGCCAAATCGCTGCTGAGGTGTTTCGCGCGTCGTTTCCAGAATCAGGACTTCGCCGTCGGTGCCCCAAGTGTCGTCGAACTCAGCACGCGATTGCTGAACAATACCTTGATCCGGAATCGCCAGTACGCGCGTTTTGGCGCTGGTTTCATACAGGACCGCATAGCCGTCTTGCCAGGCAATCATGGCAGGTGTAGGCAGACGGCTCACAGCACTAGCCGGGACCTTAGCAAGCTGAGTTTTCAGGCCCATAAATTCGGCAACCTTACCTGCCAGGGGTAAGGAAAGCTGCCCAATGCGATCGCGCTGGTTTGTCAGAATTCGACGGATGATATCGCGACGAAAAGGCATGCCAAAGTGCTGGCTGATCATTTCCATACAGGCCAGCATGCCTTCCACCTCGCCGCGACCGCGGACAAAGGGATAATCGCGAACCGAGGCAGCAGTGTCAGTTTCTGCCTCGGGTAAAGACTCTGGTGCATAAGGGATGGACTCGCGCTCATCGGTCCCAACTTGAACCAGCCCGGCACCATTTTGATCCTGAGGCTCTTCGGTAGCAGTCGCTTTAGGCAGATTCACCAAGCCGACAAGTCGGGCTCCTTGGGGGCTGATAATCTCAACGTCATCCCCTGCCCACTCTAAATTGAACCGGCTGCCGATAGGTTGGTTCAGAATTGTGCCGCCGCTCACGAACCAGGTCACTTCCTCACCGCGACCATTGCTGAATTCAAGGTCAATGGTCGTCTTGCCATAGGGCAAATACCGCACCATGCCTTCTTTGCGGGCATGGCGGGTAAATTCGACCAAATCACCATAATCAATCGCCTGGTCTTTTACCTGGCGAGTCAGAAGTTCAAAAACTTCCGACAAATAAAGCTGGTCGCGAACCGCTCTGCCAAAGGAAGGATGTTCGTCGAGTGCTTTCTGAAACTCAACACTTGCTAATTTCAGCGCAACGACTTCAGTTGAGGCGATCGCCGTTTCACAGGCAGACCCCCGCAGCATTCCAACCAAACCAATCAAAGCCCCCTTTTCGAGGAGTTTGAGGGTGATTGGTTTTTCCGTGCGCGGATCCTCCCCTAATAGACGAGCTTGCCCTTCCAAAATTAGGATGAGCTGGGGTAACGCCTCAGGCCGCGCAATAGGCTGGCCAATGCGATACCGCAATAGCTGGCTGCCTTGCGTGATGCTAGCCAACGCTGTTGTGGGCAGTTGATTGAACGGAGCAATGTCCGCCAATGACGTCCTTAAAGACTGGGAAGATGCCGTCATACCTTGCCTTCCGTTACTTCCATGGCCATCTCACAGTAAAGGCTGCCCAAACAGATCCGTTTCCCAACGTTACTGCTAGCGACAACCTCTAACTCCTCAGCTAGTTTCCGGTCGCATCACCGTAAAGAATGCAGGCATCTCCTGACAGTTGAGCAAAAAGACCTGAAAGATTTTGGGTTTGTTGACCCACTACCTAGTGAGAACATCCCCCAGTTTAGTTCAAGACTTTGCGCTTCTTAACTGCAAGTGAAATGCTGTGATCAGACTTCAAATAAACTTAATGCTTCCTAGATGAGCTTTTCATCGAGCATTTGCCTTAATCCGGAGGACATATGCTTAAAGCTACGTTGACCCGTGGATCTGCTGAAGCAACGGCCCCCACAAAAGGGGATTCGTTGTGTCCTCGGGTGTAACTACTGAGGACGCAGCCTGAAGTGCGAATCAAAGAACTGCATCCTTTCTGAGAATTCCTGTGCGGTCACCAAATTCTGGTTGTATCCTTAGTCGCAAATACATACTTTAAGGCGAGATTGGCAATGACTCAGGAGAGTCTTCACGGGGCAGAAGGCATTGAGCCTGCCAGCGTTATCCTGGAAATGCTTAAAGATGACTGGAGTTTGGACGACTTAGAAGAGGCTATCCAGGGCTTGGAGGTAGCTGTGACGCAGTTGGACCTGACTGCCACAGCTACCCAGGTAGCTTCGATTGACTGCCGTCGCTCGGATCACCGGACGCTGCAAATCAGGCTGCGCGAGCCGGAACAGGTTTTGACACTCGTCAAAGGGATCAGCCACCATCTCCGCGATAATCCGCTTCTACTCCAGCTCACCGCCATCCTAGGCCAAGCGCGACTACAGCTGCAGACCCAAGAGGCAAATGAATTTTTAGGCCTTTTGCCGACGCTAGAAACCTTGCTCCCACCGCAACAGATTTTTCAGGCCAGGGCTGAAACCTATGTAATGCGCGGCGGCGAACTGTCGCCTGTGGAGCAGGCTAATTTAGAGCTATTGCGGTATCGTCTCGACTTGTCTACTGAAACCGCAGACAACATTATTTCGCGTGCTTTAGGCCCCTATCGCGATCGCGAAGAAAAGCTGCAGAAATATCGTGAGGTACTCAGTGCGGAAATTAATCGTCAGTCGCCCTTGAGCGAAACTACTTGGGCAGAGCTCCGCCGACTGTACCAATCTTTGGGGCTCGCCAATGAGGATGTGATTCCCATTAATGACGAATACGTTGCCCGTGTTCAAGCTGAGGTGACACATCTACAGATGCAGGAAGAAGCAACGCGCCTGCAGGAGGAAACGTTGTTGCAAGAGGAACAGATTCAGCGCGAAATTGCCGAGCAGCAGAACAACACCGAGCGCTATCGCCAGGAATTTCAGCAGGCAATCGCCAATGCCCTATTCCCCAGTGAGTTTGATCGCGGCAAATTAGAAAAGGCGCGGCAGCTTTGGGACTTGGAGACTGAAACCGTGCGCGCGATCGAGCGAGAAGTTACCGATGAGCGCTATGGCCCTATTGAGTCTGGTTGCGGCTTGGATTATTCTCGCCTACGCCAACTGCTATGGCTCAACCAGTGGGAAGCCGCTGACAAAGAAACTGAACGCCTGATATTGACGGCGTTAAGTCGAGATATGCAGCCCTTAGAGAGTGATGCAATTCTGAAGCTGAACTGTATCGATATGCAAACAATTGATGCCCTTTGGTCGCGCTACAGCCAGCGAAATTTTGGGTTCGTAGCTCAACACGACGCTTATGTCCAAAACGACCGACGCGCGGATGATTTCTTGAAAGCTGTTGGTTGGCAAGGCACTAGTGGCATCGGCAACTTGCTTCCGAATCGCAAACCCTATCGCAAGTTACGATTCGCTTTAGATGCGGAAGCGGGGCATCTACCCACTTGGCGCTGGGGAACGGATGCTCTGGAAGAAGCCTACATTGTTGAGGAAAAAACCATTGATACCTTTTTCTTGCATCTAGAGAAATGTATGCCAGCGTTGAGTTCTACCTCTATGGGAACATCCAATGTAGGGGATCGATAAAGCATGACTATTGTATTAACGCAGCCGAGCTATCAGGAGCTGGAAGAGGCTCTCGAACAAGGAGATTGGCAGACCGCTGATCGCATTACTTTCGAATTGATGTTGGATGCTGCTAATCGCGGTGAGGAAGAGTGGTTAAACCAGGACGCGATCGCTCGCTTTCCCTGCGAAGTTCTCCATCAGCTTGACCAGCGCTGGTTACGCTACAGCGGCAATCATTTTGGCTTTAGTGCTCAACTGCAGATTTACATTGCCGAAGCCAACCGCGCAGCCTTTGCCTTCAGCCGTAAGGTGGACTGGACCTGGTCGCTCGCTACTTCCCGTCCCCTCGGGTTTTTCAAGTTCTACGATCGCTTGACGTTTTCTCTAGAAGAAGCGCCACAAGGGCATCTGCCTGCATTGTGGTTTTGGGAGATGCCGTGGTACGTGTCTTATCGCATGGGGGGCTTTGGCACTGGACGAGGGGCCGCGTTTGGCGACGCCAGTTTGTTTGATTCCTTGATGCTGCGGTTGGAGCGGTGTCAGCGGATTTGAGGAGTGGAGGGGTAGAAGGGTGGAAGGGTAGAAGGGCTTCGGCGTGAGTTCAGCCGTGGGCCAAGCCTTCCCGGAGGGAATACGGTAGAAGGGTAACGGAATAATGCTGAATTCTGTCTTCTGAGTCCTGCCTCCCCTCGGTTCTCTATTCCCTGCTCTATTTTCGATAGAGTACAAGGGGCTCGAATATAATAGAAGGAATATTCGCTACGACAAGGGAAGGCAACTGAGAAAAGTCGCTGTGACAATACCTATACCTACACTTGATCGATCGCTGCCGCTACTGAGGTGGGATTTGGCGATGTATTACGCAGCAGCGAGGGCAGGTGTTTTTGAAGGGCATCGAGTTGAGCTTTTGGATGGCAACCTTTTTGAAATTGAAATGCCAGAGCCGATTCATGAGTGGCTGATTGAAGCGCTGAGGGCTTATCTGGAAGAAATGCTGGGCGATCGTGCCATGGTTAGAGAAGCCAAGCCAGTCACCCTCTCAAACAACAGCGAACCGATTCCTGATGTGACAGTAGTACGAAAACAAGGCTACCGTCGTCGTCATCCCAGCCCCGAAGATATCTCCTTAGTCATCGAAATTGCCAACTGTAACCCTAATTGTGATACGAAAACCAAACGCCCCGCCTATGCTCGTGGGGGGATCCTGGAATACTGGGTGTTTGACTTGGTAAAACAGGAGTTGAGAGTATTTCGCGATATTCAGGGTGAAGGCGACGCGGCAGATTACTCCACCGATCTTGTTTGGCCTATAGAAACAATTCAGATGTGTGCGTTTCCCGAAGTCGAATTCTCAGCAACAAAACTGAAGCAGCTAGCATTTGATTAGAGGCTTTGAAATTTTGCAAAGATATTGTTTTGGGGTTTCGTGCCTTTAGTATCCATCAATGTCTTGTTGCTGCGTCAGATACTCCTCAGTTCTCAGGGAAGCGAGAGCGCTTGACTGCATAGGTCAAAATAAGGGGAGAGTGGCTACTGTACTTAGAAGGTCACCGCTATGGTCATGACATCAACCCAAACCCTACCGCACCTGAAATGGGATGTGGCGCGTTACCACGAAGCTGCCCGATTGGGTGTGTTGGGCGATCACCGATTAGAACTGCTGGATGGAGACCTCATCGTTGTGCCCTCTCCTGATCCTTTCCACGAGTGGTTAATCCGCCAAATCATTGATCTGTTGGTAAAGGCTTTGGGGAATGCAGCCTTGGTCGAAAAGACACGACCAGTTGCCCTTTCGGAAACCTCAGAACCGGTACCTGATATTGTGGTTCTGAAGCCTCAGTCCCATGAGTACAAGTATCAGCATCCTCAGCCCGATGATGTTCATCTACTGGTTGAGATTGCCAACAGCAACTCGGAACGAGAGACCAAAGTGAAGCGATCGCTTTATGGCAAAGCAGGTATTGCCGAATATTGGGTGTTTGACTTGGTAAAGCAAGAACTGAGGGTGTTTCGCGATATTCAGGTGGAAGGGGATGCCGCCGATTACGCTACCGATATTGTTTGGTCAACGAATACGATTCAGATTGGCGCGTTTCCTGAAGTTGAGTTCTCAGCAACGGAACTCAAACACCTAGCATTTGACTAGAGCCGGAAAGCAACCCCCTCAGCTTTGCGTAGTCAGATTATGCTGCTGTGCAACCCTAAGCCAGTACAATCTGCTTCTGACTGCGATCGAACCTAATTTGATGCCGTGCTACCAACTCAGCAAGGGCTTCACTCATGGGGTCTAAGACCTCACACAGCGGGCACTCAATCTCTTGAGCGACTTCCTGAGCCAATCCTATGATGGTGTAAGAATGAGCTTTCAAACGCTCAGGCACCACTTGGACTAAAGACATTGCTAGCGGCGATTTGTAGATGTATTTCATGAGTATTTGTACCCAACACTGTCTTCATTAAGTCGCAGCCTTGCTGTTTTGAGAGGCACTTTTCCAGAAAAGACAGTAAACGCCTCATTTCTTCAACCGGCTTCTCAGTTCGTTACGTGCGACTCAGATAGGGTGCAAAGCAGCGACGGAGGTCAGGCTGAAACGCTCTCTGTGAGAGCCTTTCAGCTTTCCAGATTGCTCATACCGATTCTCGCTGTAAATGCTACCGATCCGTTAGCCCCGTGACATGTTACAGGGCCCCATTGATTTCCTTTGTGTAGCTGTGATTTAGAGAACTCAGATCTTGCAGTTGAGCTTACATCGCCTGGTTTGGCCCCCCTGCCCCCCAATTTGGGGGGTTCTGAGGTTGAAGTCCCCCAGAATTGGGGGATTTAAGGGGGCGAACGCAAGGTGCTGATGTACTGGTGCAAGACCTC
>JBHJHM010000161.1:0-29285 GCA_050330865.1 Leptolyngbyaceae cyanobacterium | reverse complement strand
AAACGGAAACGAAAACCTAACGTTAAGCTAATTGTCGCTCCTTTTCCTGACCACCAGCGCTCTTCTGAACAGTTTTTCTTCCAACCATCCTCTCCAATCCCCTTGACAACTGGCATAGAGACTTAACTTGTGGCCAATGCTCGAAGGGGTGACATAGGTGACACAAGCCCGGAAAATCGCCATGATTTAGCCCCCCTGAAATCCTTTCAAAAAGCGCCAGCAGACTTTGCGACCCACGAGCTTTTGGCGACCCACGCCTGCGGCTTCCAGTTGGGTCAAAAAAGATTTGAAGTCTTCGGTTTTGCGCCAAATCTTTTGCTTGCTGGCCCAGCGTCGCCAGATTTCACGCACCGCATAAAATCCTTGTTCATCGGGCTGTAGAGCCTTGCTAGCCAGGTAGGTCTTGAAGTCTTTGGCCAGCTTCAGCTCTGCCTGACCGAGCTTTGCCAAGTCAGGCAGGAGTTCTTCCTCAGGGAGCAGTACACCGGGTTGAATTTGGGATTGAGCCACCCGTTCAAGCCGCTCAACAATGTCAACATTGGCGGGCATCGCCTCCTCCAGCAGATCTCGCATCGCCGCGACTGTCTGAGCCCCCGTCACTTCAGTCGGTGTCGAGAGGCCAATGCCAAAGTATTGGGCTCCTTCACCCAAGAGCTTGATGATGTGCGCGGCATGAAAGGCTGGGGGGATGGTGATGTCTTGCCAGCCGGAGGTGTCCGTTGTGTAAGGCGCACCCGCTGGCTTGTACTTGGCGATTGCTGAGAACTGAGCCTCACCCATTTGGGATTTCTTCTGCGTCAGCCGAATGACCGCCGCTGCGGGGTAGAGGTTAGTCAAGGTGCCTGCCGTGACCCCGGTGCCGAGGTTGTATTCCTGCTGCAGGCCATGCAAGAGCAGAATGGACCAGATGTTCTTCCGCCGAAAGGTTTGATAGAGATCCTTGATGATCCCTTCCACCTCAGTGGTCCCCATTCCCAGTGTGGCAATCCATTTGCTGATTTCATCCAGGATGACCGTATGGCCTTGATGGTCGGGGTAGGTCTGGGTTCGCAGGTCGGCCCAGAATTCAGTCAGCTGGTCCTTGAATGCCCCCAGCTCTTCACTGCCAATCCCCTGACCACACAGCCAGGTTTGACGCATCTTGTTGTTGTCCCAATCCGGGTCCACAATATCGATGTCGGCGGCAAAGAGAATCAGACGAATGAGGGCAAGGCTCTGAGCCACCGAGCTTTTGCCGGTTCCCGGCTCACCGGCAATGACGACAATTTGAGCCTTGAGGATCTCAATGAGCCAGGGCATGGTCCGCACCAGCTCTGCGAGCTTCATCTTGAAGTCTTCTAGGAATGTGGCATGAACCTCGTCCTCAACGTCATCGGGAGGGGGCGCGGGATGGGCCGCATCGGGCTCCAGGGTCTTCGGTGTCCGGGGGCTGAGGTAAGCGGCGAGGGCCAGCAGTGCCGTGGCCCCGATCATCTTGATCAGCAAGGTATTGAGGTAGGACTTCGTGGTCAGGGGGACGACCACTTCCTCATTGGCTTGCATCGCCGCTTGAATCTGTCCTAAGCGACTTAAGGGCACGATGTCGGGGGGATGCATCGAGCGCCAGGCGGTATTAATAGCCAGGGTGCCGCCCAGAACCAGTGAGGTCAGACTGGCCCATTTGCGCTGTTTGTCATTGAGCAGCAGCATCCGTTGTTTCCTCCTGCTCTTTTAAGAAGCCTTGATGATCAATCCAGGTGTTAATAGGCGATCGCCCCTTGTTGCCAGGGCCTCGGGCCATCGCGGGCGGGGTTTGGGAACCGGGTGAACGCTCAACGACGGTCTTAAAGACCACGCGATAGTTATCCACAATCGTGAGCAGTGAGGTGGCATCGGTGACGCGCACCTCGATGTCATTGAAGGCAAAGAGGGCCGCCTGATAGCGCACCATGGCCTGGGAGTAGAGATACGGGTCGCCCGTGGTGACAGCCTCTTCCATCAGCGCGATCGCGTCCCCGGCGTAGCGCAGCAGCACGCACTGCTCAGCGCGCATATCTTGCAGGCAGGCTTCCATCTGCAGCTTGCCGGTCTGATCCGCTAAGTCAATGTCGCCGCTCAAGGCTTCATCGGTGGCCGCTTCGCGGAGGCGGGTGGCTTCGTGACTCAGCAGCGACACATGCACATCGTTGCTAAACCGGAGTAAGCGTCCCTCCAGCTCTGGCAAGTGTTGACGAATCAGGTTGACTTGCGCCGTGGGCGGGAGGGCATCGAATTCGGCACCGCTGATATCGAGAAAGGCGAGCGGCGCATCGACCGATTCATAGTCAGCGCGTCGTTCCACCTCGGTTTTGTACGGGACGGTGGTGTTGACGTCCTGATTCAGGAGGCGGTTAAAGGTGGAGGTGATGGCAAGGAGCATCAAGCCGATCGCGCCCAAGGCAACCTGCTGATGGGTAGGTAGGGCACACCAGCGCAGCCAACAGCCGCGGAAGAGCTTGAACTTATGGGATTTGGCAGTCGTGGGTTTGTCCTGCAGGTTGACCATGATGAGAGATGCTCCCGGTGGATTGCGTCTGAGGTGGGTGGGGGTTAAGGCTGTTCGGGTCGCTGCGTGGAGGGACCAGCCTGAAGGGCCAGGATGAGTTGTTGGCACACCTCAATGAGCGTTTTGGCTTGATAGATCTGCGCTTGGTAAGTCGCTTCGTAGATAGCGAGGATGGGATGCTGGGTGATTTCGATGCCAACGACTTCAAAGATGCGATTAGCGCCCTCAAAGGTGAGGGCGCGGTTATTACGGGGTTTGGGCTTTTGGGATGTCATGGGGGATGTCTCCGGGTGAGGTGAGTCGAAATGTCGCCTACACGTCGCCTGCAAGGCTGCACACGGCTTCGGCAACCGCCGCCATCGGCAGATCCGTGGTCAAAAACTCGTGCGAAAGCGCTTGCAGATACGTCTTGACCTTGGGAGCGTTTTCGAGGTCATCTTGGAGTTCGCTCCAGTTGCCCTCGTTGTTGCTGCTACTGGTTTTTGGCTTATCCGGTAGCCTCGCTTCGAGGGAAGTGAACTGATCGGGAGGACCGGAAACTGTGCGGTCGTAGTTTGGATGTTGAGCGGCTTCGACGTGGATGCCTGAAGCATCCTGTTTGACTTCCTGGACCCGCCAAGTGCCTGTTTCGGTCGTGGGCCGGACGAAGTCGTGCAGTCGAAGGGTGCCGATTTTCGCTTGGAGGATGTCGGCGATCGCGGTGGGCCGATAGAGCTGGGTAAGGGCGTTGAGGATGCCTTCGAGGTCAGACTCCTGTAGGCATTTAAGAATGTCCTGATGCAAGGCAAGGGCCTTTTCGTTGGGGGTTGCGGTCATGGCTAAGTCTCCCAATCTGCAGACAGGTCCGGGGCTTGCTAACGATTGGCAAGGTGTTCATTCAGGCAGTCGATCGCGGTATCCAGTCCCGCAGCTGCAGTGCGGATATTCGTGTCCTGAAGTCCCTCGGTCAGGCAGTTTTCCAGGTAGCCCAGTTCAATCAACAGTCGCTTCACGGCTGCCCGGAGGCGACGCTGGCGATCGGTGTCATTAACAGTCGGCGTAGTGAGAGTCGTAGTCATGTTTGATTGGCTCCAATAAGTTGCAATGAATTCAGGTTCAAGATGAGGCTCAGTCAGGCTCGCAGCGCGAGGCGGTTTCGACTTCCTGCGAGTAGCCCAGAACCGCTTGCATGGCTTGTGTACGTCCGTAGATCCGGGTCAATGATGCGCCCACAGCACTGATTCTATGGGCCTTACAGAGATCCTTGAGCAGATTGTCTAAGTCCTTACCAGGGGGCTTCTTGGGAAATGGGAGGAGCGTTGTCGTCATGAGTTTCTAGAGGAGGGTGTTGGTGGGCCATGAAAAACAGGGCGATTGAAACTGGGACGAGTGCGATCGCAAATAGGTAGGTGGCGATCACCCCGAAGCCCCAGACGGGTTTCCTGTCTGCTTTCCCAACTGCGCAGTCGCGTCTCCCAAGGCATTGGCTTTGAGGGTGGCGACCGTCTGTTGGATGTCGGCGACCGCCCCCAGCATTTCGGTGACGGCAAAGTCAGAGAGTAGAGCATCGGCCCGTTGAGCCGTTCGAGTGGTGTGTGACTCGATGTCAGCCGTGGTTTGTCTGGCATCGGTCAGGTCAAAGTGGGGACGCTGGGCGGATGGCAGGGTGGGATGGCGCAAGGCCAACGAGTTTCGCGTTGGGGGGATAGAGACTTGGGTATCGGTCCCTTCAATGAGTTCAGCCTCGACGCAATCCGCATCACTGGTGGGAGTAACGGGGATTTTGGGAGCCATCTCAGCGATTTGGCTCACTTCGTCTTCGGAGTAGAGTGTTCTCCGTCCATCAGTGGGGTCCGATGTGCCCAGGGGCTTCCCACTCTGCTTTTCAGCTTTGCGACGGTACTTATTGACGGCTTGGACCGTGCAGCCCAAGCGCTTAGCAATCTCTGTGGTTGAGTACATGGGGTGTGGTTCTGAAACGGTGACGTAAAGTTCAGAAACGTTTCCGAATCGGTTCTGAATCGATTCCCAGGTGTTTCCCTATCCGTTGCGCGACAAGGCAACGTGATGGTTTGAAAGCCTGGTGTATTGAGCTTCCAGCTATTGGGAACAAGTTCTGAAACGTTTCAGAAACGATTCAGAATCAGCTTTCAATATCCAGATATTAGCAGCTAATATGTAGCTGTCAAGATGCTGATCGGCTACTATAAATAGCGAGCTGTTGCAGTTTGTCAGCTTCGAAGTAGTATTGAGGTGAAAAGTTATGCTCGACGATGCTGTGAGTAAGCGTGTTTTTTTGACCTTGCCTGATGTTGTCTATCAAGACTTGGAGAAATGGGCTGAGTCCCAAGGAAGGCCGGTGGCTAACTTAGGAGCATTCCTGATTGAGACCGCGATTAGGCAGGCAAAGACATCAGGTGAGTTTCCCGACAAAGATGAATAGCCGAGAGGCAAGTCGATGCTTGCAAAACGCGAACGTGTAGCTTCTGTAAGGCTGCTTGAAATGCTCGGGTGCGAGTAGCAAGTGCTAGGTAGAGGTAGCGATGAGGTGAAGCCAATGAACTCTTTCAGGTTTCGTCGGAAAAGGTTTGTGCAAATTGCACTGAGATGCGCCAACTACACGAAGCATTTCGGATGGCTAAACAGAATTTGTTGGGCACTTAGCTAGAAGACGATTCCGACAACTGATAGACGTCAGGCTGCTATTTAAGCAATCAGATTTGAACCCTCAAGGTCGTCAATGATCACCCCCCTTCAGGCGATGAGGGCAACTTTGTAGTGCTGACAATTTGCCTGCTTTAAGCCAATGGACCGCCACCCATACATTCATTGACCGATTGAGGAGCGAGGTGGAGTGATGAACATTACACAGTTAATCTTTTGGCGACCCCGCGAGGCTTCCCATGCCTACAAAGATGAGGGGCACTCCCTCGAAATGGGTCTGATTCCCTTGCAGCTAGGGGATGTCCGCCGTTGGGATGATCAGGCGTGGCAGGTTGCTCATGTCGAAACCTATGCCGCGACACGGGAAACAAACAATCGCTTTAGCGTGGCCGTATTGACGCCGGATGGCACAGTGACCAAATTACCGCTGCGCTCAATAGGCCACCAGCGGTTGATGTACCTCTGCATCAGTAGCGAAGACTTTGCTTTGGCGTGGCCCGAGCCGGATGAATGCCTGCCCGAGGTTGGCGCTGAGGCACCCCCACTGGATGGCTGGAGGGTTGAGCGGATTCAAGAATTTGTCGGGGACAGTGCTAACGCCACCTACGATCGCGTCCTCGTTTGTTGGTGTACGCCGCTGCGCGCGGAGCAGGACAACGCCGCTGCATAAGTGATTCCTAAAGGGGCTTGAAGGAGTTGAGCGCGATGGATTAGTGGCTGAAGTTCTCCAAAAAATAGAACGATGAAATGACGTCACCGAGGTCATTTCATCGTTCTGTCTGCGTTTACCGAGCCATCGTCACGGAAACAGAGTGACTCAAGGCCTTTGTAGATGTCAGCCTCAAATACTACTTACGCAATTCGATGTGTGCAAGGGGAATCGCGTCGCATTCCCTAACTCATTCCCCATTCCATTTGTCGTTTGGTTAGTGTTTGACCAAACGACAAGCCGTGAAGAAATTATTGTTAGGCGATCGCATCATGCCAGTTTAACATATGGCACTCCTGGAAAGATGGTGCATGGATGCCAGAGCAGCAGGAGCAACTACAACATTTGTCGATAGTGAACTGCGAATTTGCTTGGTTGGCGTAGTAGCCCTGAGCATTCCTTAGCCTAGGGCTAAATTTTTGTCTAAGCAATCGCTCCACCAACTCCCCAAAACAGTTATTGAGCCAAGACCTGCACTATTGTCTGCAAGGCAGACATATAGTGTCGTATCATCAGTGCGGAGGACGTCTGTGTCCCTGCATTGTTACCAGTCGAAGACATCAAAATGTCGGTCGGCATTGATGTAGGACTAGAAAAGTTCTTGGTGACTTCGAACGGCGATGCAGTTGAAATCCCTCAGTTTTTCCGGAGGGCTGAAAAGCTACTGGCACGTCGCCAGCGTCAACTGGCGCGAATGGAAAAGGGATCTTGCAACTTGGAACGTCAAGAAAACCCAAATGGCCCGATTGTGGCTCAAGATCAAACGTCGGCGCACCGACTTCTTCTATCGCGTCGCTCACTGGCTTTGTGAGCGCTACGACCTGATTGCATACGAAAAACTGAATATCAAAGGACTAGCTCGTACTCAATTAGCAAAATCAATCCTGGATGCAGCGTGGGGCGAATTCCTCTCAATCCTGCAAGCAGTAGCGGTAAAACGCGGCAAGCATAGTGTTGAAGTGGCTGCCAAACGGACCTCGATTGAGTGCTCTGAATGTGGGGCAGAAGTCCGTAGATCGCTCTCTGATAGAGTTCATCATTGTCCTAGTTGCAGGCTGATCATCGATCGTGATTGGAATGCGGCTAGGAACATTCTGTGTAGAGCGCCTGGATATCAGCTCTCTGGCTGTGGAGGTTACGGGGTTGCCCGTCCTGTGACGCAGCAACTCTCAATTGCGAAATTGCGAAGCTCCCGTTATGTAAAGCAGCTTGTTCTTTAGGTCGCACAGCAGTAACTTGTATTATCTGCAATTAGAGGCGCTCTCTAATGATTAACCACAGTAAGTAGCTCAATTTCTTGAAATCCTTAATGTACCCGAGGGGAAATCATACCCCCTCTAGAAAAGCTAATGGATAATGACACAACCGCCAAACAGACAAGAGCTTCAAGTTTCTTGAGATTTGTCATATCGAACAGCTCTTGGAGCTGCGTCAGTCTAAAGTATCATTATCTATGAATAAATGTAGAAACTTAGAAACTTCTGAGATTCTTAAGGGAGTACAAGATTCATGGTTGCTTCATCAAGATACGAGAGCATGTGGTGTGTTAATCCTGCTAATGCAACTTTAGGATATAAAAACTATATGATTCCTGCAGCACAAGCATTTTTCCAAAAACATATTTTTAACTCTCAAGATGAAGCCATTCAAACCGATTTACTGTCTTACTTTTATGCTCAAAGAACTACTATAACCGCTAAGACTCGAGCTGAGGCTGGGCTTTGTCTGAGGTGTTATGTGTCTGCCTCTATTCTGAAAGCTTGTCGCACACTTGATCGTTTATTCGGAAACGATAAGTCGTTCACTTATCGGGATTTGTTACCCTTTGTATTGAACGATGATGGAAAAACATTTGTGATTCTTGATCGTGATCGTAAATCCCAGTTGGTGTTGATTGGTGACGAAACCCCTCAAACGTCAGCCTATCAGCTTTTTTCAGTAGATGTTTTGCGAACGTTTAAGGCTAAGGCTCAGCCTAACTTGAGTTTAGACAGTTGGACTTATCTGCGAACGAAACAAAATGCGGAACTTAGGCAGTTTCTGGCAGAATTCGGGTTTCAAAATCTCAGTGATTGGGCACTATTAAATCGAGCGAGACTACACCAACGGTCACGATTATCTGAGCGCGATTGCCATCTTCTTGATGTATTTCATGCTGTTTATCGACGTGATCGCCGGCAACAACTAGCAAGTGCTAAGCGTTGCCCAGATCCCTCAATCGAGCAATTGCAGGAAATGATAACTGGCCTACAGGCAAAAAATGTGACGATTTCTAGCGTGAGTGAATTGATGCGAGCGTTAAAACAGCTAGCAGTGCAACTCAGACAATACGATATTTGGTCTTATCGGGTACCGCTAGAAGTCCAAGATCCCGATACTGGGCATGAAATGATACGGTCGGATTTACCGAACTACCATGCCGATGAGTTGGGCATAGAGCAGAAAGAATTGCTGATGTTTCTGCATGAGCAACTCAACCTCGCGCTGAATGCAGGAATTGTTCAAGAGTTGCACAATCGTGTTACTGCCTTAGAGTGCAGCAAAAAGTATGCTCCTCTAGCTCCCCAGTTTATTCCAGGCTTGCACTTGTACTATGATCAATGCCTGTCTCTCAAAAAGATTGCGCCAATGTTGAGCATGACTAGTACCGATCAAGCTAAAAGAGTCTTAAATCCTGGAAACTTGCTTAGCAAGGTACGAGCACTGACAGTGCAGCAAGTGCTTGATCGCGTATTGGAGTTGGCACAAAAAAAAGGATTTGCTCAAACTCCTCCTGAACCAAATTACTTACGAACTTTAGCTGAGCAAGTTGAAGCTTTTGTCGATCAAGAAATTTTTCAGGAAGCGGTGGAAGAAATAAGGGCTGGTCAAGGTCGATCATTCAATAGCATTTATGCTCAAAAACTTCGTTTTCACCTAAGTAAATTGATGCACAAACACAAATAATAATCTCATGGCTAATTTTCTTGATTTTCAGACGGATTTTAGGTTGTTGCCGCCCGAAACAATTTGGCTAGAACCTGAACAAATAGAACAGGCAAAGTACATGAGCGAACCGCGCCTACGCGAAAGTTCGATATCCGAATCACAGCAGTGGCAGAGCTACTTGAATGCACTAGCACTATTGGGCTTTAAGCAGTGGCTGAGTGAACGTCTTCCCGAACATCCCATTGTACGATTGCTCGTTCCTTTTGGCGCAGTCAGTTATGTTGAAGTTAGAAGATTCAGAGTCTGTCTGATTGCCGTTGAACATGTCCTAAATGAATTTGTTTGTATTCCTCAATCTGTAGTTGATCAACCTGTACTAGCTGCGCATTTTTATGTGGTGCTTGAGGTGTCAGAAGAGCAAGCATTAGTGACAATGCGAGGTTTTTGGCGCTTTGATGAATTGATAAATTACCGTGACCACCATAACTGTCAGGGGCAAGAGAGTTACTACCAGCTACCCCTTGCGTCAATTGATGCGGAATCCAACCATTTTCTGCTCTATTGTCGAACGGTTCAGCCTGCTGCTATAGCGTCAGAAGCTTCAGTGTCCCAGAAGCGCACAGCGGAGTCCTTTGCTGTGCCGATTGGGGCTGCAACCCCATTCGCAGAACGATTGAAAGCTAGTCCGACCCAGACAACTACAAAATTAACGCAATGGTTACAAGATGCTTTTGACCCGAATTGGCAGACAATCGATCAATTAATCAACCCCGAAGCTTATCTGGCATTAGGTACCCGAAACATTGAGCCAGTTGCGAGACGAGGAAAGTTGATTAATCTTGGCGTTCAATTCGAACAAAAAACTGTAGCACTACTGGTCAATGTAACATCAGAAATAGAAGGAAAGTTGGGCGTGCTAGTGCAACTCCATCCAACCGAAGATGCCCGATATTTGATCCCGAATTTTAAATTGAGCCTGCGATCTTCTGCCGGTAAGCTTCTACAAGAGGTGACTTCAAGGAGTCAAGATAACTACATTCAACTGAAGCCCTTTAAGGGTAAAACTGGAACATGCTTTAGGGTTGCGATTCATCTCGGTGACGAAATGGTTGAGGAAAACTTTGAGCTTTGAAAACTATTGCGATAGCAAGTAAGAGAGAATTTTGTTGATTGCTGGCGCTGCTTCATTTATTGAGAACGAGCGTCTTTTATAGTAGCGCATTGTCTTTACTGAATGATGTAGTCATTAGTTCTCCTTACTGATGGCTGATAGACTCAATTTTCTAAACCATTTAAAGATTTTTAATGAAAAATTATTTGTTGCTGTTTGATTTCTTGAAAATTGACCTTTTCAATTCTAATTTTAGATGAATATTTTTGGCTAGATAAAGATGTGAGATAAGAGTATTATGTTTGATTGAATTTGCTCCCAATGTTGTAGCCAATAGTTGCTTTTTAGAGGCCAGTAGTGTGGTCAATGTAGGCTTAGAGCTAAAGTTTGAGACTTGAGTTTACTCTTGGATAACATTGAAAGTTGTCAGTTTGTTTTGGACCAGACTGAGGTATGGACTGGTGTTCAAGTATCGCTAAAAATCCACGATTTTGAGGCTAAAATCTAGAAGGAAAGTGTGTAGTCTCTGTGCCCTGAACATAACAAGCAACATCCAAATCTGCGTCTTTTAAGTTGGCAAATTTTAGATCGACGAAACGTAGATCAGCACCTGTTAGATCAGCATCTGTGAGTATGGCATGTTTGAGATCAGTATTCCAGAAGCTAGCATTTCTAAACTTGATCTCTGTTAACTAAGCATTGTTTAGATTGATTCTAGAGAGCCATTCATCCTCTATCACAACGTTAGTAATATCAGCTCCTGATAAACTCACTACTGCAGGCTTGGCAGTATAAGAAAAGCCATAACCTATTAGTTCTGCATTATACAAATAGCGAATGAGTAATCCTTTCAGTTGACCTGCATAATTCTCAGATTCATTGCCATTATCAGCTTTTAGTTTATCCTCATCACTAAATTGGCGGAAGTTGCTGAATAAACTATTGAGTACATTCTCATTTACGATGCTTTTCTCATCAGAAATAATTAATCGGCGTAAAGCTATTAATGTGTGAATCCTTGCAATATCTCTTTGATGATCGTTAAAGATAAACTCCCCATACTCTGTTGATCTTAAACTGTTTCGTGACACGAATAACTCTTGAATTATTTTACTATGATCTGTTTGGAGTTTACTCTTTGATTTCCATCTCCTGATCGACGTTATCAGCATCCTGCCGTTTATTATTTATATGAAATTGGACACAGCTAATCCAAATAGTAGCGAAAGAAATTACAAGAAGAATCACAGCTACCTCTGTCCAGTTGGATAAGGTTTTTTATTACCTCTTTCTGACTGTAGGCCTGTATTATTATCCTCTACCTTCGACTGTTTAGATTTTCTTTTTCTGCGGCAATAGTACCGCATGGCGAAAATAGGCCTACCCTTGAGAGGTTGACTTGAGAGAGTCTAGTCCTATGCCTCGCCATGCAGCCCCGCCGATACATCTGAGCGATTCAGAGCGCGCCGAATTAGAGAAACTGGTTAAGCGTCCGAGCACAGCGCAGCAAATTGCCCTGCGAGGGCAGATTATTCTTCGCGCTAGCCATGGAATCAGCCAAGGTCAGTTTGCTCGTGAGCTGGGCATCAGCGAAGAGATGAGTCGCCGTTGGCGGCGGCACTGGCTGGCCCTGAGTGAATCAGCCCTGCCGGTTCAAGAACGCCTCGCCGAGGCGCGCCGCGTCCCGGTGCCCTTGCGACCTTTACCCTAGAGCAAATTACCCAGCTCTAGGCGCTCGCTTGTGCTCCCCCTGAGCAGTACGGACGCCCCATCAGTCATTGGACACCTCAAGAGTTGGCCGATGAATTGATGCAACAACACATCGTCGAAAGCATCAGTGTACGCCATGTCGGACGCCTGTTAGCCGAAGTGGAACTCAAACCGCACCAGCGTCGCTACTGGCTACATCCCCACCCGGACCCAGACTTCTCAGCCAAAGTCGAAGCCATCTGTCAGGTCTATGAGCAAGCTGCTGTGCGAGCTGAGCAGGGGGAAGTGACTCTGAGTTTGGATGAAATGACCGGTATTCAAGCGCGCGCGCGTCATGCCGGATATTGCCATGAAGCCCGGTCGTTGCCTTCGCGTCGAGTTTGAGTACATCTGTAATGGCACCTAAACGCTCATTGCTACCTTGAATGTGTCCACTGGAGGAATTGAGCACGCGACTTTT
The DNA here is from genome assembly GCA_050330865.1 of Leptolyngbyaceae cyanobacterium. Taxonomy (GTDB): domain Bacteria; phylum Cyanobacteriota; class Cyanobacteriia; order Phormidesmidales; family Phormidesmidaceae; genus SIO1E4. Next base: position 17,200 of record JBHJHM010000161.1, on the reverse strand, counting down.
GGAGACACGCGCACCGAGCAAGACTTAGAAGCCCACCTCAGAAGCCTCATCGCCCAGTTGGCAGATGCCCCAAGGATTCATCTGGTCATGGACTGCCTCAATACCCACTGCTCAGAAGCCCTAGTGCGGCTTGCTGCTGAACTCGAACCCGAGCCATCCGCTTTAGGACACAAAGGCAAATCCGGCATTCTCCAGTCGAGGTCGACTCGCACTGCTTTCTTGAGGAATCCTGAACACCGCTTGGTCGTGTACTTTACCCCGAAGCATTCTTCTTGGCTCAATCAAATTGAAATCTGGTTCTCCATTCTCGTCCGTAAGCTATTGCGACGCTCCAGTTTCATCAATCAAGCTCATCTGAAAGCCAAGATCCTAGACTTCGTGGAATACTTCAACCGAACCATGGCCAAGCCGTTCAAATGGAACTATAAAGGCAAGCCCCTGACCTCATAGAGGCTTGGCCTATTTATGCCATCTTGTACTAGTCACTTTATTTCTCCTTAGAGGCCAGACAAAGTGAAAAACCTCACAAATAATTTTCCTCCCATAGATATAGGTTTTAACTGGGGAATTTTCGACTGATTTCGATTGGCGAGACTTACTGAATCTCTTTGTCCTGAACTACAAATTCTGAATTTTGTCTTGCAATAGTTGATTCACTTTTACTTGATTGTGCTGACCCAGCAGCACCTGCGATTGCGGTTCCGGCTAATCCCATTTCAGTCGACCACTTTGCATCGCTTCCTGAAGGTATTACTAAAACAGTTACACTAATAATCTCACCAATGGTTGCGATTAGAATAGGTATTAGAGTATTAATGAGCTCATGAGCGTTAGGCTTTATTTTGAGTAATCCTTGAAGTTAGGTTTGTAAATAACTTCTATCGACATCAAACTAACTTTTAGTGCTAGAGATATTTGAGAAAATATTCTGGAGGTAAGACTACTTTTCTCTACCTCACATATCGCCTTTGCGAGAATTGTCACGATAGGTGAGTTGTGTGATTTAGTTTCCCAAGAGGTTGGTTGGCTCGTGTCTATATCGAGTTTGATCAGTTACATCCAGTTAATAGGTGTCAGCACTGTGAACTTGTGCAGTTGAGGTGTAAAGACGACTGTGCAGAATATAACTACTGCAAAGGAATAAAGCTATAGGCTTTGGGCTTTACATTGAGATGCTGGTAGAATATTGTACAGCTAACAACTTTTTTAAGTAAGATAAGGCCTAGATGCCTCAATGTTATTGAGCACTTTTGTCACATGTGTCTTCCTCAGTAGCTCTAGTCAGGATTTCCGGAATTAACACCAGAGCTTTTGTAATTTATGCTAAATATGACTACAAAAATCTGAGCCCCTCAAATGAGTAAGTCGGTAATTATTAAGTTTGGAAGTGGTAATTTATACAAAGGATTTCCAAGGATCTCCGTGCAATTTTGGGTAGCAGGAAACCCACTACCTGAGCAATTTATTGGTACGTTGCCTGCGGCACCTACTTTGGTAGAGCTGAATCGGAACTGGCGACTTGTTTATCAGGGATTGTGCAATCGCATTGCAGTCAAGCCATTTGATCGTCCTCGAACTCAAGCAAGAGATCCCGCTGCAGAGTCTTTTGTAGAAACCGATGAACTTGAGATCAGTGAAGTTGGAATTACCAATGTTTCGCAGGTTAGTTTCGATGAGTTGTGCCAACAGCTTCAAGTAACTATTAATTCTTGGCTACGATCAGAAGGATTCCTCTCGATTGAATATCAACTGCGATCACGACTCACTTCCTCTGATCCGATCCGAGTTATTATTGAAACCAGCGATCTGGACTTGCGATATCTTCCTTGGCATCGTTGGACTTTCTTTGACGATTATCCCAAAGCTGAAATGGCTTTGAGTCAGCCAGAGTACCAGTGTCGAGATGTTCTGCCGTTAACAAGAACTGAACATAAGGTCAGAATTTTAGCAGTCTTAGGTGATCGCTCTGGTATTGATGTGGCAACAGAAATTCGCTTGCTTCAACAGTTGCAGGACGCGCAGGTTGAATTTCTAGTTAATCCCTCACGCCAGGAATTTAATACTCAATTATGGCATCCTGAAGGATGGAATATCCTGTTTTTTGCTGGTCATAGTCAAACCCGAGGAGAAATGGGCCGTCTCTATATTAATGAGAATCCAAATTGTAATAGCTTGACAATTCCTCAGTTGGAAGAGGCCTTAAAAACCGCAATCGAGAAAGGGCTAAAGTTAGTTATTTTTAACTCTTGCGATGGTTTAGGTTTGGCGCAATCATTGGAAAAACTATATATTCCAACTGTAATTGTTATGCGTGAACCGATTCCTAATCAGGTTGCACAAGTGTTTTTTCAGCAGTTTCTTAATGCATTTGCACTCGATCAATTGCCGCTTTATCTTGCTGTTCAGCAGGCGCGTCGCAAACTCCAAGGACTAGAAGATGACTTTCCGGCAGCGTCTTGGTTGCCGGTGATTTGTCAAAATCTAGCCGTTGAATCGCCCACCTGGATTAAGCTAGGTGGAACACCGCCCTGTCCCTATCGCGGGCTATTTGCCTTTCAAGAAAAGGATGCTCGGTTCTTCTTTGGGCGGGAGCAAGTGACTCTGACACTGCTAGCTGCAGTTAAGCAAAAGTCATTAGTAGCAGTGATTGGTGCGTCTGGTAGTGGCAAATCATCTTTGGTTTTTGCTGGATTAGTGCCGCGCTTGCGTCAGGAATTCGGTATTAGAAGCATTAAAGATCAAGATGCTTTGTTGCCGCATATTGTTTCGTTCCGTCCAGGCAATAACCCATTTGCAGCGTTAGCAACTGGGTTATTGCAGTGTTCTTTGATTGCGCAGTTTATGGCTCTATATCAATCCCAACCGGAATATGGCGAGGGTTTCCTAGAGGATCAAATTGACCTATCGCTCTCGGTGGAACTGGAACGGCTATTACGACAAGATGACCAGGGATTATCTAACCTTATTCAGTGGGTTAAACAGCAGCATTCAGGAATGCGCTTAATTGTGATTGCAGATCAATTTGAAGAGCTCTATACCCTTTGTCCAGAGAACGATCAACAAACTTTTTTGGATTCATTACTCAATGCTGTCAGGTTTGCCCCAGCGTTCAACCTGGTTCTAACCCTGCGAGCAGACTTTTGCGGCTATGCTCTGGCTTATCGTCCTTTAAGTGATGCGCTGCAGGATTCTATTCAGTTTCTGGGACCAATGAATCGAGAAGAACTGCAGGCTGCAATCACCAAACCTGCAGCTCAAATGCAAGTCAAACTAGAACATGGATTAATCCAGAAGCTAATCTATGCCATGAATGAGCAGCCAGGGCGTTTACCTTTGCTGGAATTTGCACTTACGCAATTGTGGGCCAATCAGCGGAATGGATGGTTAACACATCGGGTGTATGACCAGATTGGTGGGGTAGAAGAAGCGCTAGCAAATCATGCAGAACTCGTCTATGCACAGCTGGATCAAGTTGATCAACAGCGAGCACAACGAATATTTATCCAATTAGTGCAGCCTGGCACTGGTACAGATGACAGTCGACGACTCGCTACACGGGATGACGTGCAATCCAAAAACTGGGACTTAGTAACCCATCTGGCTTCCTGTCGATTAATGGTGACCAATCGCAACAATGCAACTGGCAAAGAAACCGTAGAAATTGTTCACGAAGCCTTGATTAGAAGCTGGAAACGCCTCCGGAACTGGATGCAGCTTGATGGTGAGTTTCGCCTCTGGCAGGAGCAACTGCGAGCGACAAAGCGTCAATGGGAAAAAAGTACCCAAGATGAAGGGGCCTTGTTGCGAGCTAAACCGTTGACGGATGCCGAATATTGGTATCTGAATCGTTTGGATGAACTGAATTCCGGCGAGCGCGCATTCATTCAGCAAAGTGTGGCATTGCGCGATCGAGAACTCAGCAAGCAGAAACGCAGGCAGCAGCTAACGATATTAGGACTCACAAGTGGTTTGGTAGGGGCCTTAATGTTCGCAGGAGTGGCTTGGGTAGAACGACAGAAGGCAGCTCACAGCGAGATTACAGCCATCACTGCGTCCTCAGAGGCACTTTATGTTTCCAATAATCGATTAGATGCCCTGATCGAGGCGATTCGAGTGCGACAAAAGTCGCAAATAAAGGGCGGCATAGATGCTGAGTTCCAAACTCAGGTTGACTCCGTCTTACAGCAGGCCGTTTATGGCGTTCTTGAATATAACCGGTTGTCATTGCATCGCGACGAAGTTAAAAGCATTGCCTTCAGCCCCGATGGTCAGACAATCGTGTCAACTGGTCGTGATAAAACGATTAAACTTTGGAAACAAGACGGTACTCTAATCGAAACTCTGGACGGACATAGCGATCGCAATTGGCAAGTTGTGTTCAGTCCCGATGGACAACTACTGGCGTCAGGTAGTACTGATGAAACCATCAAACTTTGGCAGATAGAACCAGGTAAATCTACTGTTTTGCTAAAGACCCTGGTAGGACATGACGATGATGTGAGGGCGGTGGCATTCAGTCCTGATGGTCAAATGCTGGCTTCAGCCAGCGACGATAAAACCGTAAAACTCTGGCGGCGGGATGGCTCACTGATTACAACGCTCACAGATCACACTGCTGTCGTGAACGGAGTGGCTTTTAGTCCCGATGGTCAAATGCTGGCTTCAGCCAGTGATGATAAAACTGTAAAACTCTGGCAGCGAGATGGGACTTTAATTGCGACGATTGAGGATCACACAGATGTTGTGAACGGCATAGCGTTTAGTCCTGATGGGCAAATGTTAGCGTCGGCCAGTTGGGACAGAACGATCAAACTCTGGAAACTCGAAACGGGCAAAATACCCACTCTATTGCAGACACTTACAGGACATCGTGAAGTGGTTTTTGGCGTAGCTTTCAGTCCGGACAGTCAGACCCTCGCCTCCAGCAGTTGGGATAAGACGATTAAACTCTGGAAGCGCGATGGTAGTTTGATTACGACACTGAGTGGACATAGCGATCGTGTTTGGGGTCTTGCCTTCAGTCCCGATGGTGAAACCCTTGCCTCCGCCAGTGATGATAAAACGGCCAGACTATGGAAGGTGGATAGTCCTTTATTAACTAAGTTAACAGGGCATAGTGCGGTGGTGATCGGCGTGGCCTTTAGTCCTGATGGACAGACGATTGCTTCAGGCAGTGATGACAAAACGGTTAGGCTTTGGAAGCGCGATGGCACTGCGATCGCAACGCTCAGAGAACATACTTTTCAGGTGTATGGAGTGGCTTTTAGTCCTGATGGGCAGACGTTTGCCTCGGCCAGTGCCGATAATACTGTCAAGCTTTGGAGTGCGGGGCGAGGTGAGCCTCGCTTATTAAACACGCTCAGTGAACACCAAGCAGTCGTTTGGGGTGTTGCCTTCAGTCCTGATGGGCAAATGGTTGCCTCCGCAAGCTGGGATAATACTGTCAAGCTCTGGGATTTAGGACAAGGAACACCTCAACTCCAAGCGACCCTGAAAGGACATCAAGCCGCGGTTCTAGGTGTTGCCTTCAGCCCCGATGGGCAAATGGTTGCCTCATCGAGTGCAGACGATACTGTTAAACTTTGGAGCATAAAGCCCGATCAGAAACCCGTGCTCCTAAGGACACTGACAGGACATACGGCACAGGTGTATGGAGTGGCCTTTAGCCCTGATAGTCAAACCCTGGCCTCCGCCAGTGCCGATAACACGGTCAAGCTTTGGACACGAGAGGGGAATTTGTTAACTACCCTCAATGGTCATGGTGCCGTCGTTTCCTCAGTGGCCTTCAGCCCTGATGGTCAAATCCTCGCCTCGGCAAGCTGGGACAAAACGGTCAAGCTGTGGAAGCCAGACGGGACTTTATTGACCACGCTAAATGGCTATAACGGTCGCTTTTGGGATATAGCCTTCAGTCCCGATGGGCAAACGATTGTTTCAACAAACGAAGACAAAACAGTCATTGTGTGGGATCGGGAACAGGTTCTTATGCTGAATCCATTGATGTATGCCTGCAATTGGGTTCAGGATTATTTAAGAACAAATCCCAATGTGAGTGAGCGCGATCGTTATTTATGTGATTGATATCTCCGGTGTGCCATTTAAGCAGCTTGCTGGAAAAGTATTTCCCTATTGTAGAGTGCTGTTAGCGAAATACACCGCGCTGCAGCCGGGTATTTTTATTTCTAGAAATCGCTTCAGGAGTCAGAAGCTCGGAGTCAGAAGGCTCCTGGCTCCTATAGAGCTTTGAGCTAAAGCCGCTACGGTTTACTCATCTTTCTGATGTTCTCGAATCAGAACATTACGAAACTGAATTCTATTTGTATGGAATTGTAAACAGATATATCCCTCACTTTTTTTCTCTTTTAGTAGGGGGGATAGAGAGCTTACAAGTTTACCGTTGAGATGTACTTTAATTCCAGATTTTGTGCTAATGATTCTAAAGCGATTCCAAAAACCAGGAGCCTTTATATTCCTATATAAACCAGGTTTCTTGGTATTCCCGCGATTGGCAGCAGCAACGTCATAAATGGCTCCTGTCTTGTGTAAAGGACTCCCATAAAACTCCTCATGATATGAAGGGCGACGGTTGCCGTCATTACTATCTTTAGGATAATTATAACCACTCTCATCGATTTGAATCTCGTAACCTTTCTCGTAGATAAGTGCATCATCATCTTCTGGAAACATTCCTGGATCGGGTGCATGGATCACGATTCCAGCATTAGAGATGACAATTTCATCATCTACATAATTGTCGAATACTTTCCAATCGATGATAAGGTCAAACTCAGAGAATGTTTGTAACTTATACCAAGCTACACCATGACCATATTCTGGTTTTAACTCAAGGGTCGCATCAGAACATATCGAAGATTTGCCTTTACTTTGAATATTCCAACCCTCGAAAGTTCCATTAAACAGTGGTCTGTACTTATCAAAATCGATGTTATCATCAGTGTTGGCAACATTTTTATAGCGATCGATAATTCCTTGTGCTATTTTGCGATCTAGCGTGAGGCCCGTAAGGACTGGATTGGCAGAGCCAACAGTAGGAAAAATTGCCTGATCAGCACAATAAACATTTTGAATCCGGTGGAATTTTCCATCTAAATCTGTAACCGAACTCTCTGCTTTTTCTCCCATCCATAAAGTACCGGATTCATGGCGCGAATTCCAAAAAGCTTCGAAACTTTTGTATGATTCATATTGTTTTGGTCTATCTTTTTTCCAGTGTTTATCAGCTGTCGGGTATGGATGGTTCGGATCCTTGGGATTGTTCGGATCAAGGTATTGGATATCACAAGAGGGTACGAGTGATTCAAGAAAGTTAAATAAGGTTGAATGAACTTCATCCCAGAAAAGCTCATCTTCGGGCGAACTTTCCCATCCCAGATAAGGCTTGCGATATTCTACTTGACCAATTTTCTGTGCTTTATCCTCACTTAAATGCATCCAATTTGAGTTTTTAGTATACAGTGGAACATCAGGTTTCCCCTTCACCTCAGCACACGCCAACACCAATATAGTGACCCATTCTTCTGATTGTTGCGATTGGAGAATATCGACAACTGCTTCAAAATCGTAAAACATTTTGTAGAGAGTTGTGAAGACATCAAAGTTAGAATCAGAGCTACAGAAGAGTTGATAATGATAACTTTTTTGGAATTTATTGCTGTAGCCCTGTAGGTGGTAGAGAGCAGATTCTAGAGTTTCATCTTTAGGCAGGTTAAGTGCTGTTCGCTTAATTCGAACACTTATACTGCTGAACAAATGTCCCATAAGATTCCGCCCAATTAATTCATCTTTAGGATCGGCTGATTTGGGAAATGAATTGAGCGCCAGCCTGGTAGATTCTATAGCTGTACCAGCCAAGATTACATCACACTGGCTTGAAAGTTTGATGGAACTCTTTTTTTTAGAGTTGACATCGACTACATTTATACTAGAGACGCGGCTACGCTCAGTTTCAAGTTTGTATGCTAGCGTATTTGGAACAAGATAGATAGATTTTAAGGGAGAGCCTTTTTCTGAGTGGGCCTCGGATTCAATCCTTATATTTTCTAAAAGCCAGCCAAGACTGCTGAAAGCATCGGGACTATATAGTCCTGATACAGTGCTACTGGCCGCGACAGCTACAGGAGGGGGCATAATTGTAAGGTGATTTGAAGAAGACGAGTTCAGCTTCTCGCTTAGCAACTTTTTAAGGCTCGTGAAAAGAGTTCCATTGATTAAGTCTGAATAGTCAGAAACACCCGTTTCATCTTCTACTCTCTTATAACCTTTTTTCTTATCGTTAAGAAACTCCTTAACCTCTTGTGGCCATAACTCTGACTCTAAATCTTTTTCAGTAAGACGTGGTGACCATTTTCCCCACGTCAAAGATTTCCCTCCAACGCAATAACTATGCTTCTCTACTTCTCTTGCTAGATGCGGTTCCATTCCTGGCCGATAAACATGGCACATGTACGGAGACTGATTAACTTCATCAAAAACGTTACCCGTTCTAGGGGGAAGATTTTCGATATGCTCGTGCGTAATAAAAGGCCCTGCTTCAAGAACAAGGATCTTTAACCTGTTTGCCTTGCCAAGCTCATCTTCCCGCTTGCTCCAAAAGTAGAGCTTACTGGCAATATACGAACCGTACATTCCTGAGCCAATCACTACTACATCAAACGGCTTGCCTTCATTGCTTTGTATTGCCTCATCCAAGGTGTTACAAAAGTATCGACCCAAAATATCATTACTGAAAGGAAATGCTGGGGATTGCTGGGAATCGCTAGATGCATTCTGGGACATGGTTTTCTGCCTTGAAAAGTTAAGTTTACTTTGAAAGTCAAACTTAGTGTGTTTAAGGTCAACCCAGTCCCTGGAACTGACCTAAAAGGCTGCTTTAAAGGTCAAAAGTCACACCGTTGTAGGGGCTTCACGTCGCTCATCTTGAGTTCAAGACGTTACACGCGGATCTTTAAAGCAGCCTCTAGTACCTTAAGCTTGTCACTTACACCTTGTTAATAGTTGCCTGTGATTTGAACTGGAGCAGTTAAAGCATGTGCGCAACTGGTTCCCTTAGTTCTTTTGAGCGACACACCGCCAGATATCAGATCCAATACAGCGTCAGCTCTGAAAATTGGGACTAGCAGTTTCCACAATGCTTATTGCGTCAGGCTTTCGGGAAGAGCTAACCCTACAATTAAGTCTTGATACTGCACTAGTAGTGATGGACAGTAGTGTTGCTGGTCAGAGCCATTTGCGCGATTTCTCAAAGTATGTCGATGAAATCAATCGACAGCTGTACGAATCTTTGCTCAAGATTAACGTCAGATGGATTACTGCCTCAGTTCAAAACTCCGACACCTATTAGTTAAATGTAAGCAGGTAGCCATACATAAACCAACATAGCTCTCCATAGCTAGGATACGCATTCAATTGTTATCGAGTGCATTGTTTAGTTCGGGCTATCTACTTAATAGATTAAATTGGAGTGCTAATCAATATTGGACACAACAGTAGGAATCTTGAAAGATAAAGTCTGAAAAAACTGATTATTCAGGCATGTATCTCATGTCCATTAATTTTCCTAAGAGATAGATAAATGTCTCAGAAAAGATGACCTTGTGGAGCCATGATTCATTATGAAATACTGACGGAGACTGATCTTAATTAACGACAAGAGCGATTATCTATTGAGGTGGCTAGTAGGGAACTTGAAAATGATCCAACAAGAGCCAAAGCCATTTCCGATCAAAAACGCTTTTTAAGTACTCTTTAAAGGAGTGAAAACCCTAGGATTTATAGCAATTAATGCTAAATATACTGCCGCAGAACACTTTTTATAGATGCTTTGCGGACAGATTAAGTTGTGCATCTTTAGATTTTCGACTATCTGCTTTGCCTATCCAATCATTCACACTTGGAGACATGAAAATGGCTACTACCAACATTACAAATCAAGCATCGGACAATACAATTGTTTTATTGAGCAGGATATCTGGTGTCAGAGAAGAAGTACAATCTGCTTTAGATAATGTTGAGTTAGCTGTTCAGCAAAAAGTTGATAATTTACTCAGTGATATCCCTCTATTTGGCGATAGTCTCAGTCTTGAATCCCTATCCAATAGTGAAGGATCTTCTACCTTTATTGACGAGATTAGAAATGAATTAGATGTAGCCCTAGACGCGATCGAGCAATCTTCAACCGAGATAACAGTTGGCGAAATCAAGGATGTTTTTCTAAAGTATCTTGGTTCTGAAGAAGGATTGGGCTTAATTCAAAACAGAAGTGATATTTGTGTTGCAGTCAACGATAATGAAATTAAATTCGGTTTAAGGCTAGGTTCAAACCAGGAATTTGAGCAAGCAATTGATGCTGATCTAGGTGTTCCAGGATTAAATCTGAGTTTAGAAGAGGGTAGTAAAGTTAATCTTGATTTTGACTATGATGTCAATCTTACATTTGGTGTAAATCAAGACGGCTTTTTCTTAGATACTTCAAATGAGAAAGATATCCAGCTTAACCTTAAGACATCATTCGATAAGTTAGATATTAGTGGTGAACTCGGATTCCTTGAGGTTGGAATAAAGGAAGATTCAGCTCAGCCTAATACCTTTGAAGCCAAACTAGATATTGATATCGCTGACGATCAATTTCTTGTCAAGGACATCAGCCATACTGAAAATCTTGAGTTAAATCTAGACCTGATGGCAGGTTTGGATTTAGACGACAACAATCAGAGTTCAGACTTTCTGTCATTCAAGACTGACTTCCTTCTGGACTGGGATGACTTTTTTGAAGCCTCTTCGCCATCCGAAATCTCCTTTAAGAATGTTCAATTAGATTTAGGCTCTTTCTTTGATTTTGTTGATCCGGTGCTTGACGCTATCAATAAAATAGTTGAGCCTCTTGAGCCTATTCACCAGGTCTTGAAAACGAATATACCTGGTCTTGATCAACTTGACATAAACATTAACCTGTTGGATATGGCTGAAGCATCAGGCACTCTAAACTCAGATCTGTTTACCGCAATCACTGAATTTGGAGCTATTACAGAAGCGGCTAATAAAGCGCAAGAGACACTTAAGAACTTTTCTGAGGAAGATCGCTTCATATCTTTGGGTAGCTTTGAAACTGATATTAACGGGGCAATTAAGAATCCCCTTGCTGACGAAAAGGCTTCGCAACAAGCTTCAGACAAAGGGGTTAGTTTCTTTAGTTCTGCTCAAAGTCTTGCCGGAGAGAGGCTTACGTTTCCAATTGTTGAAACCCCTACCACTGCATTTGACCTGCTTTTAGGTAAAGATGTGGATCTTTTGAACTTTCAACTGCCTAAGTTTGAAGCTAACTTCGGATTCGGAAATAAAATTCCTGTACCCACACCATTACCTGTTCCAATTTTCATTAATTATGGCTTCAATGCTGACTTTTCTAGTCCCGGCCTGAAATTTGGTTACGATACTGTTGGCCTGAAAAATGATGAACCTCTACAAGGGTTCTTTATTGATGGCAGTCAACCTATCTTTGAAGGCACCGCTGACATCAAAGGAGGGATAAGTGCCGGTTTCACTAATGTTCTTGAAGCAGGAGGTGACTTATTTATTCGCGGTGGAGTCGAATTCTTTCTTCCTGGAAAAGAGGAAAAGGTTAGAATTCCGAATCTGATTGATAGCGTCAACAGTGATGAAATTTTTGAAACTTCTGGAAGCGTAGTCGCTGGAGCTAATTTATGGGTTGAGCACATCACTTTCAATCCAATTGAAGGTTTTCTTGGAGTTGTTACGGGTGATTTTGAAAAGCTTGTTGATCGACACGAATTCAATGTGGCTACTTTCGACATTTTTGAATTTGGCAAGGACGATAAAGCCTCTGATACGCCGCCAAATCTTGCTACCCCTCTGGGGGATGGTACTCTGCGCCTAAATATGGGGATGTTTGCTAGCAAACGCAACATTGAGCAAGGGGTAGAAGACGAAAATTTCAGCGTCACTTCTGGTGTAATCGTCTCAGCTTTTGGTAAGCAGGAGACACGCACCGATATTCAGAAAGTTATTGCTTTTGCTGGTACTGGTAATGATGTGATCGCCGGTAACGCAATCACCAGGGGGGCAGAGAATTTTAGCGAGCTTGACGTGATCACTGAGTTCCATGGCGAATCAGGTGATGACACACTCTATGGCGGTTTGCGGGAAGATACTCTCTTTGGTGGTGATGGTGACGACCGCCTCGATGGTGGGAGCGGTGCTGATCAGCTGTATGGCGGCAATGATAACGACAATCTCTATGGCGATGCTGATGCCGATGCACTCTATGGTGAGGCTGGCAATGACTTTCTCGATGGCGGGGAAGCCAACGATTTGCTTGTAGGTGGTGATGGTGTAGACACACTTAATGGTGGCCAAGGTAATGATTCACTAAAGGGTGACAATCAAAGCGATATCTTATCTGGTGGCAATGGCAATGATTTGCTTGAGGGTGGAAGTGATAATGACCTTCTTATCGGTGGTGAAGGTAAGGATAGCCTCTTTGGTGAATCAGGTGATGACAGACTACTTGGAGAGGCTGGCCAGGATGAATTATTCGGCGGCAATGGCAATGATTTGCTTGATGGTGGCGAAGGCAATGACACTCTCGAAGGCGGCGATGGTGACGACCGACTGATTGGTGGCGCTCGTGTAATTGTTGAAACCGTTTTTGGAGACGAGGAAATTGAAGTTGAATTTGAGGATGGTAGTTCTCAAAAGTTTGTCGTTCAAAAATTTGTAGACGGTCAACCAGTGTTCACTGAACCACAGATTTTGGATGATCCTGGTAATGATGTGCTGAAGGGTGGCAAGGGTAACGACTTACTTGAAGGACTTGCCGGTAATGATTTTCTCGATGGTGGCACTCAGAATGACACGCTGAATGGCGGGACAGGTAGCGATACTCTCTGGGGTGGAGCCGGTGATGACCTGCTAGATGGTGGTGAGCAAGATGACGAACTAAACGGCGAAGCGGGTAACGACGCCCTGTTTGGTGGATCTGGTAATGACACCCTTAATGGGGGCGAGCAAGACGACGCTCTGAATGGCGAAGCCGGTAAGGATGTGCTTCTTGGCGAGGCTGGCAATGATACCCTCGACGGGGGTGAGCAGGACGATCGCCTATTCGGTGGTGATGGACAGGATCAGCTGTTTGGCCGAGCGGGTAACGATGAACTCAGCGGCGACGACCAAGACGATGACCTCTATGGCGGCAGCGGCAACGACACGCTTTTGGCTGGCTTAGGTAACGATACAGCGGTTGGGGGCACAGGCAGCGACACCATCTTGGGTGATGAGGGTGACGATCTAATCTTTGGTGACGAGGGGGACGACGGCGAATCCTTTGAAGGCGGCAATGATCGGCTCATTGGTGGGACTGGCGATGATGCGATCTTCGGTGAAGTTGCCGACGACTACATTCGAGGTGAGGCTGGCGACGACTACCTCGACGGGGGCGAAGATATTGATACTGTCAGCTACGACAATTCTCCCGGTGGGGTCGTGGTCAATATTGACGAAGCAGTTGGCTATGAAAATATTGGCGGCATTCTTCACACCAGCATCGTTACCGAAGCCTTAATTCCGACCGATAGCGAACCAACCTTTGATATCCTTGCTGGAACCGCGCAGGACGGCTACGAAACCCTCGATACTTTACGCAACTTCGAGAACATTATCGGGTCTGAGTATGACGATGTGCTTGTCGGCAATGAAAAAGACAACCAGATTGAAGCCCTCAGTGGCGATGATTTGCTGGTGGGCAATGCCGGTAACGATACTCTCGACGGCGGTAATGGTATTGACACGATTAGCTATCGTCGCGATCCAGGACCTACGTTCGTCAGCTTAGAGGAGGGGCTGGCTGACGACGGTTATGACGGTCAAGATCAGCTGACCAGCATTGAAAACGTCATTGGCTCAGCCTTTAACGATGTCATTATTGGTGATGACATCATCAACATCATCCACGCCGGTGAAGGTCAAGACCAAATCGAAGCCCGTGCCGGTGACGACACCATCTTTGGTGAAGCGGGTGACGACACCATCTTTGGTGAAGCCGGTGACGACTTCCTCGTTGGCGGCACCGAAGCCGACCAGCTTGACGGCGGCGAGGGCAACGACACGGCATCCTACTTCACCTCCCAAACCCGTGTTTCGGCCAGTCTGGAACTAGGGAAAGGCTGGTTTGGGGATGCCAGAGGCGATGTACTCACCGATATTGAAAACCTCGAAGGATCCGCCTATGAGGATCAACTTACGGGAGATGAAATCGATAACATCCTGAGTGGCCTCGCTGGCAGTGACCTCCTGAAAGGGCGAGCAGGCGATGACTGGATTAACGGTGGCGATGGCAACGATCGCCTTTACGGTGAAGACGGTAACGATCTCTTGGAAGGTCAAGCCGGTGCTGACCTATTAGAAGGCGGTGTCGGGAATGACACCCTGAATGGCGGCGATTGCAATGACCAACTCCAAGGACAAGAGGGGGAAGACACCCTCCAAGGGGGTTTTGGTAATGACACGCTGACAGGGGGGGGAGGGACTGATCAACTAAACGGTAACGCTGGCGACGATGGCCTGTTTGGGGATGCGGGCGACGACACTTTGAGTGGTGATGCGGGTGATGACCTACTCCGGGGCAGCGACGGCAACGATCAGCTCAGTGGTGGTGAGGACGAAGACCAGCTCTATGGTGACCTTGGCGATGATGTCCTCAAGGGCGATGACGGCAATGACCTGCTTGATGGCGGTGAGGGGATTGATCAACTCGCAGGTGGTGAGGGCAATGATCAGCTCTATGGCCAAACGGGTGAGGATGTCTTAGAAGGGGGCAACGGCAATGATGTGCTCTGGGGTAATGAAGACGTTGATTTTCTGTCAGGGGATGCTGGCGAAGATACACTCGATGGCGGCGACGGTAATGACGAGTTGGAGGGCGGCGACGGGGATGATCGCCTCTACGGTCAACAAGGCGATGACCTGCTCGAAGGTGAGACCGGGGATGACTATCTCGATGGTGGCGACAATGAGGATTGGCTCCTGGGTCAAGAGGGCCGCGATCGTCTCTACGGTCAAGACGGTCACGACCAGCTCGAAGGGGGGACGGGCCATGACTTCCTGGATGGTGGCGATGGTGATGACTTCCTTTACGGTAATGAAGACGGCGATCGCCTCTATGGTCGGTTAGGCGAAGACTACCTCGACGGCGGGGTGGGTGATGATCGCTTAGAGGGCAATGAAGGTGATGATCAGCTCTACGGCCAAACGGGTCGTGATTATCTTGACGGAGGTGACGGGGACGATGGTCTCTGGGGCGGTGATGGCGACGACTTATTGCTAGGCCAAACTGGCTATGACTATCTCGAAGGTAATGAC
Organism: Leptolyngbyaceae cyanobacterium; assembly: GCA_050330865.1. Lineage (GTDB taxonomy): Bacteria > Cyanobacteriota > Cyanobacteriia > Phormidesmidales > Phormidesmidaceae > SIO1E4. Next base: position 1,807 of record JBHJHM010000161.1, on the reverse strand, counting down.
GGTAACGACGAATTACAGGGGGGCGAGGGTGATGATCAGCTGTATGGTCAGGCCGGTGATGATAGCCTGGATGGCGGTGCTGATGACGACTATCTAATAGGTGGCGACGGCAATGATCTTTTGACCGGAGGTCCCGGTGATGATCGTCTTGACGGTAAGAAAGGTGATGACAGCCTCGATGGCGGTGCCGGTAACGACCTCTTGGGTGGGGGCAAGGGCAATGACCAGCTCACTGGTGGCGAGGATAATGATCTACTCTATGGCAAGGCTGGTGAGGATATTCTGGATGGTGGTAGTGGCCATGATTACTTAGATGGCGGTGAGGGCAATGACCAGCTGATAGGGAAGGAAGGCATTGACCAACTCTATGGCCAAACGGGTGACGATACCTTGGATGCGGGGGCAGGTCATGATGGGCTCTGGGCGGGTGAAGGAAACGATCAACTGACAGGAGGTGAAGGTGATGATGCTCTCTGGGGCGAAGCAGGCGATGACAGTCTCTTGGGTGAGGATGGCAACGACACTCTAAAAGGCGGCACTGGCAATGACACCCTAAAAGGTGGGGCTGGCGATGACCTGATTGAAGGCGGACTCGGTCAGGATGTACTCTCAGGTGGTGAAGGGATTGACCAATTTGTCCTCAGCCAGGACTCGGGTGCGGATATCATCCTCGATTTTGTTGCTGGAGAGGATTACATCGGCCTCGCCAACGGGCTTACCTTTGACCAAATCACTCTTACGCAAGGGGTTGGTGAGCAAGCCACTGACATGGTAATTGCCCTTAAAGATAGTGTTAAGCACCTAGCCATTCTCAAAGGGGTTCAGGCCGAGACTCTTACCTTCTGGGACTTTGCAGTGGTGTAAGGCTCATTATACGGAAACGGTCATGCGTGGTTTAGAGGCGGGTAGTTGGAAAAGTGCTTGTGAAGCTACTCGCTGGTCGCCTGCCCTCCCGCATGTCCGGTTCCGGAGAACATCGTCGGGGGTGACTCCGGCGATGAGTTTAACCTGACTGTGTCCGTCTGCGGCCAATGACAGCATCATTCTGACCCTGTAGCACGCCGACGCGATCACGCCGACGCTTTGGACCTCAAGCACGAAGCAGTAATCGATCATCGATTGCCAGAAAGGCCAGTCGATTCAGAACTCAACATTTCTAGGTAAATGCGTCCCCAGTTCGAGGCTGCCAGAATATTTGCCCGATACCCAGTCACATCAACTATGTCCCCACTGAGCAGATCCTTCCAGCGGCCATTTGTGCTGAATGGAACGGAAACACTTGCGTCTCTCTGAGAGAAGTTGAGTACGACGATAAACCGCTGCAGATTACCAGTTGAATCATCACCGTAGCGGTGATAGATGACTAATCCACGATCGCGATCAACTCCGTATCCCTCTGCATTCAAAGTCGACTGCCCATCCGGCCAGTTCCTCGGATAGACGTTATCGGATCTTAGCCCGGGGTGATCCTCACGTATTTGATTCAGTTTTTTATAGATTCCTCGCAGAGCTCTCCCGACCACGTCATTGGCAAAATCCCAACGGAGGGGCCGCGGGTGTACGCGGCGACCTGCCTTTTCTTTTCCTACAAAGATATCGCCCTCTGGTAGCCAGTGGTCTTCAGCGAATTCTTGACCATTCTGAATCATGGGGCTACCAGGAAATGTCATTAGACATCTCCAAGTCTTGAAATCATTGCCATGTGGAGATTTCAAGGTTCTGCATCAAAGGCGAAACGGGCCATTCTGACGAGTTTTAGAGCGTTTGAGCCGCTCATCAACTGCAATCCAGAGAAAAAACATCTTGC
>JBHJHM010000160.1:0-47355 GCA_050330865.1 Leptolyngbyaceae cyanobacterium | reverse complement strand
AGATCTTGCACTAGTACATCAGCACCTTGCGTTCGCCCCCTAAATCCCCCAATTCTGGGGGAATTCAACCTCAGAACCCCCCAATTTGGGGGGCAGGGGGGCCAAACCAGGCGATGTAAGCTCAACTGCAATATCTGAGTTTAAGCAAAAGACCACTCTATGCGGACTAGTGGTGCTGGCTATTGCTGTAGCTTATGGAATCCGACACCGACAGCAACGACAGGTGCCCCGAGAGAGGTAAAGTCGAGTCATTATGAGAGACTCCTGAGATTTTCCAGCACGACTGAGACAGCTGCAACAAAAACTGAGATTCGACTTTTCCAGATGCACTCTAAGCTGTTTCCTTTGAGCGGAAAATTTCTTTTGTGGATCCACGTCTGAATAAAGAGTGAGCAAAATCTGAGAATTTAATGAAGCGTTGCCAAGGCATACCTGATAACAAGTTTGATTGACAGATGACTGACATCACCTCTGCTTTTAGTGAACATTGAGACTGAGTAATCGGGCTCATCAATATCCGGCATCTTGAGAACAAGCGCATAGAAACAGGGTTGATTTCCTGGTTCTCAGAGGTTCAAAATCCGGATTTTGGAATCTCCGCGTTTTCGATAGTCATCGACAACGAGGTGAATTCTAATGACTAACCAAACAGTTCCTAACAATCAGGTTCAGACAGAAGGTATAGAACTCCTTGGCTTAGGGGAGAGTCTTCAGGTTAATGGCGTTCTCAAAACGGCGGGAGAAATCCCCGGCGTCCTGACTCAAGGTGTCAACAACGCGATTCAGGTGCGCGGCGCGATTCAGTCTGAGGAGACCGCGATTCGGGTTGAGGGGGTCAATACGCTGATTGACAATCGTGGTTTCATTAGCGGCGACTTTAACGGAATCGATGTAGCAAATGGGGACAGTGCTTTTGCCCAAATCGCGAATCAGCGTCAGGGTGTTATCACCAGCGAGAGTCGTGCGGTCAATATCGGGGGTATTGGTGCGGTTCTGCGGAACTGGGGCACGATTACGACCACGGCTGCCCCGCGCAACGGCACGATCTACGGCGACGTTACCGCCCGCAATATCTTCATCGAAAACTACGGTGTGGTCGATGTGGGTGAAGGCAACAACGGCGACGCGATTTCCCTGGAATTGGGTGCTGAAGTCGACGGCTTAGTTTACAACTCAGGATTGATTCAAGGTCGGGGTGAAGCCTTAGGCAATAACCAAGCTGCCGCTGTCCGACTCTACTGGGTGCCTTCTGCAGGTTCTCCCACGTCAACCTTCAACGGTGACATTCTGAACGAAGGCAAACTGGCCGCTGAGTCTGGACCTGCGGTGGTGATTGAATCGAACACCATTCTCAATGGCAATATCGTCAACGAGGGACTGATTGAGAACCTCAACCCCGACAATGGCGTGGGGATTCGCGTGGAAGATGGCGGCACTGTGACTGGCACCCTTGTGAACCGGGGCCGGATTGTGGGCGATCGCACTGCCATTGATATCGCCAACGGTGGTACCGCGATCGCGAACATTCACAACTTTGGTCTGATTAGCAGCGACAGCCGTGCGGTCAATCTCGGGGGCGATACAACGACTCTGATCAACCACGGTCGCATCCTGTCGACCGATGATCCCCGCAACGGAACGGTCTATGGTGATGTCACAGCCCGTAACATCTTCATCGAAAACAACGGTCTCATCGATGTGGGACGTGGCAATAACGGCGACGCGATCGCTCTGGAATTAGGCGCTGAGGTTAACGGCTCAATTGTCAACACAGGGCGAGTTCGGGGGCGCGGCGAAGCCCAAGAAGGCAACCGAGAAGCTGCCGCAATTCGTCTGTACTGGGTGGAAGCTGCCGGTGCCCCTGTATCTATTTTTAATGGCGACATTGTTAACGCAGGGACACTACAGGCTGATACGGGTGCTGCCGTCATTATTGATGACCAGGTAGTCCTGAATGGAGCGATCGTCAACAACGGCCTGATTCGCGGCGGCCAGGTACAGGGAACTCGCACACGCTTAGCCATAGACGCTGAAGGGGCAGCCAGTCCGATTACGCTGGTCAATACGGGCCATATTAACGGTGATGTCCAGCTCAGCGATAACAATGATGTCTATGTGGGCATTGAGGGTCGGGTTAACGGAACAGTCTTCGGCAACGGCGGCAATGACCAACTGCTGGGCGGCGAGGCTAGAGACCGGATTGCGGGTGGCAGCGGTGACGATGTTATTCGTACGGAAGGCGGCAACGACATCCTCTCCGGTGGCAGCGGCAACGACTTTCTCGACGCTGGCGCCGGGAACGATCGCATTTTTGGGGGGTCTGGGATCAACTTTGTGATTGCTGGCGAGGGGCGCGATCGCATCACCCTGTCGGACGCAGGGTTCACGGTTCTCTTTGACTTCACGTCCGGCGAAGATACCCTGGCACTGGATGGTCTCAAGCCTAGCGATCTGCAGATCGAATCAATCTTTGACAGCACCGTCATTACAGCTAAAACGACCGGGGAAGCGATCGCCTTCTTACCGTTTGTGGCAGCGGATGATTTAGGTCGCTTCCGTACGGGCTCAGATGACCCCCTGGCCGAAGTCAGTCAATCTTCTACAGGCAATGAAGCTTCAGTAACTGCTATGGGGGATCCCATTCTGGGCGACGAGGAGAGCAACGTCCTCAACGGCACGCCTGACACCGAAACGATTGAAGGACTCAGCGGCAACGATATCATTAGTAGCCTCGGCGGGAACGATCAGGTAATTAGCGGCACCGACAACGACATCATTCACGGTGGCAACGGGAATGATACCTTGTTGGGGGGTGAAGGCCAAGACGTCATCAATGGCGATGCTGGCGACGACCTGATTAACGGTGGCGCTGGAAACGACGCCCTCTTCGGGGGTGACGGTGCCGATACCTTTATCATCACACCTGCACTCGGTGTTGATCTCATCTTTGACTTCGAAGTCGGTGTCGACTCGCTTGCCTTCGAAGACGGACTCAGCCTGGGGCAAGTGTCCTTCACACAGTCAGACAACAACACTCTGGTGATTGCTGATACCGGGGCTCCTTTGGCTGGACTGGTAAATGTCCAAGCGAATGAGCTAGCAGCTGCCCTCGCCAACTAGGTTCCTGCTGTCAAAACACCCGCCTTGGTGATACTGCTCCAAGGCGGGTGGATATACCCGCAAATTTTCATCCATCTTTATTCAGGTTGCTCAAGGAGTATTCTCAAGATGTTTGGTGCCCTAGCCTAAACGACTCAAGCTATCGCTGCCAAGTCCGTTAGCACAGGACGGCGAAGCCATCTGGCCGCACGCTGAGCAGTCGGATACTACTCAGTGACCTAGCCTAAATTGCTCAAGCTATATATTTGCGACGCCATATTACCGAAGGGTAGAGATTGCTTGATAAGCCCCTTATAATTGGATCCAAAGCTCTGGATTGGATCCTAGATATTTAGCTGTAGGGTCTAGATAAAGGCTCATCAAAAACTTTTTTATTAAGGACGCTATGAAATCGAACATTAAGTCTCAGTTCCGAACATGCCGTCTGATCCCCTTCCGAAGGCGATATCCGCTTCGATCGCTAGCGTCAGTGCTGCCTCACATTCCTCGTCAAATCAGCTATCTCGAAGACCTCCTGGGCGATGGCTAGCTTACTGTGAATTTTTGATGAGTTCTGCCCCATTTTCATGTTTTCCTGCCAAATATCCTGGCTTTAGCTGTACTGAGAGGGCTGCCAATGGGGCCGAACTTTGAAGGGTGGTAGAAGATTGCCATTTTCCCTTGATGCTGGCACGCATTTGAGGATTAACTTGAGTACGTTTGCCTGTTTTGAGCCTCTATCCGTAGCAGGAATTAAATGAGTCGAATCTGAATGATCGATAATCTGAGGCAATAAACGGGTGATTTGCCTGGTTGCGGATGCCAAAATCCTGACTTATACTTATGTCTCAAATTATGAGTTATTTAAGGTATTGGGAGGTTTCCCATCGCTGCTGAACCGTTAACCCTCACCGTAAGCTTGCGAGGCACTCGCGAGGTAAGGGCAAATTGTCAAATTTTTCGCCTCACTGGGCTCCTTGATGCGTTTTCTGAACCCACGTTCCGGAAGGTGATGGTGCGCTTTGTGAATGAAGGGCCTAGCAATATTATTCTGGACCTCTCTGGGATAGATTTCGTCGATAGTTCTGGCTTGGGAGCCATGGTTCAGCTCGTCAAAAAAGCGAAGGAGAGCCAGGGCAGCGTTCAGGTAATTGCTAACCCAAGGGTGATGCAGACAGTAAAACTTGTTCGCCTTGAGAAGTTTCTTGCCATTCAGCCCTCGGTTGATGAGGCTATTACAAACTTGAGTTAGTCTGGTGAAGTGGGCGTGGAGTTCCTGATTGGTTGGGCCACAGTATGACTCAGTCCACCTTTGAGGACAATCAGCTCGAAGGGTACTTGGCTGAGTTCCCGGCTTTCTTGCTGCAACAGGCAACTGCTGTGCCTTTATCAAATGCTAATCTGCAAAGCTTGTCGCCACTGGCTTTAGCCTATATTGGCGATGCCGTTTATGAACTCTTCGTTCGCAGTCATCACCTTGTGCCCCCCAAGCGCATCCAGGACTACCACCATCAGGTGGTTCATCATGTCCGGGCAGAACAGCAGGCCCAGTATTCGGAGTTTCTTAAACCCTACCTGACTGAAAGCGAAATCGACATCATGAGGCGTGGTCGCAATGCAGCTCCTAGCCGTAAACAACGTGCTAAGGCTTACGACTATCAACAAGCCACTGGATTAGAGGCTTTAGTCGGCTACCTTTATCTCACTGATCCCCGTCGCCTGCTTGAAGTACTGCATCATTTACCCCTTGATCCCGCAGGGTCGGGGTGATTTTCATTTCATGAAACTACGAATCCGGGCAGACCGGCTGAGACAGCCGTAAACGTCTGCCCTTTGATATGGCTCATTTCGTTCGAGTCACAACTGGCTTTGCTGCATCAATACGCTTCATTTATGGACGTTTTCGCGGCAAATCCCTCCGATCCCGGTATGTGCAAATGTTCTGACGCGGATCCCGAGGGCGATGCTATTCATTTCTGTGTCAATGTTCTCTTGTCTCCATAATTCCTATGAGCGATCGCCGTCCCTCTTCCAGTCGTCCTTCTTCCAGCCGTCCCTCTTCCAGCCGTCCTTCTTCTAATAGTTCTTCTCGTTCTCGCAAGCCGGGATCACGTCCTCAGCGGCGAAGCGGGCGTCGCTTTAGCGATCGCTCCACCGGCGGACGACCTGGGAGACGCCCGTCCTCTGGTTCCTATAAGGGCGATCGCCCCAAAGTCAGTAAACCGATTATCAGGAAGGATAAAGATCCTGCCATGGTTTCGGAGGAGGATCAGCACCAGGAGTCTCCTGATCTGATTTACGGACGTCACGCGATTGAAGCTGCCCTGCAGAACGAACGGCCCCTAAATCGTTTATGGATCAATTCTCGCTATCGCTACGACGGTCGCTTTCTGACCCTGATCAATGAGGCCAAGGCTAACGGTGTCGTTGTCGACGAAACGGATCCCCGTCGGTTGAATCAAATTGCCCAAGGCCAAAGTCATCAGGGCATCATCGCGCAAGTCGCCGCTTATGACTACTGGGAACTGGAAACGCTGATCAATCACGCGAAAACTCAAAATCCGGCTCCGGTGTTGCTAGCAGCAGACAGCATCACTGATCCCCATAATTTGGGCGCAATCATTCGCAGTGCCGAAGCCTTAGGTGCTCAGGGACTGGTCATCCCTCAAAGGAGAGCAGCAGGGGTGACCTCTACCGTCGCTAAAGTTGCAGCTGGGGCAGTAGAGCATTTTCCGATTGCGCGTGTGGTAAACCTCAGGCGAGCCCTGGAGGAGCTGAAAACAGCGAATTTTTGGATTTATGGATTGTCTGCTGAAGCCAGTAACCCAATCCATACGGCCAAGTTCAATGATGCTACGGTACTAGTGGTGGGTGCTGAGGGGAGTGGTCTGAGCCTAAGTGTCCAGCAGAGTTGTGATAGCCTTGTCTCGATTCCTCTGGCAGGCAAGACACCTAGCCTGAATGCATCGGTCGCTACAGGCATGGCACTCTATGAGATTTATCGTCAAAAGCGGGCGGGACGGTTGGATTTAAATGTTTTGCCAAAAGCAAAATAACAGAGTATAACGAAATATGGATTTTATAAATTGCCGGTTCGCCCAGAAACGGTTTAACACAGCAGAAATCGACAGGCATTTGCTATGAAAAACGTTTTTAGTCAGGTTTTTGATACGCTTTTTGGGTCTGGAAAAGCCTGGTGGGTCGAGGTTAAAACCAGTGAACCCATATGCACCTACTACTTTGGTCCCTTCGAATCGGAAGCGGAGGCTGAGTTAGCCAAGAAAGGATACGTTGAGGATTTGGAACTTGAGGGGGCTAAGCAGGTACAAGCTACTGCGCTTTATCGTAAGCGCCCCGAGCAGCTAACTGTAGATGGCGTTCTGGCGGACAGCTCTGTCCCAAAGGATGAGCCTGCTTTCAGCGGGCGTTCATAACCATTCAGTGTCGGTAGTAAGTTTAGAAATGCCTATGCTTCTAAAGCCTGGCTGCAATACGCGGTCAGGCTTTTGGGCTATATAAGCAATACTTTTGACTCTGCTCGGGGTCATTCGTTATTGGCCGGGGGTTATACCGATTCTCGCTGTAAATGCTACAAATCCGTTAGCCCCGTGACATGTCACAGGGCTACATTGATTTCTTTGTGTAACTGTGATTTAGAGAACTGGTATAACCTCCCCCGGGAGCCGCTTCATGCAGGACTTAGCTCAGCTAACGATGCTAGCGGAACGTCTAATAGACAACGATCGCGATCTGGGATATTTGTAGGATTATCGTAGGGTGGGCACTGCCCATCAATATCAATTTCAGGTATTCGGGCAGACTCTAAGTCGGATTTAAATATTGATTGTTTCCCTGATGGCTTCAAACAGATAACTCGTTCAAATGTTCTAAAATATCAACTTTAAATATTAGTTAGACTCTCCTATTAACGATGATTAATTATGTATTCGTGAGTCATCTTGGTCCGTGACGAACAGCTGATCTATTTTGTCTCTGCACGCATACCCCAAACTTCAGGAAACCTGCTTCTCCGAGAAGTGTTGTTGTAGCCATTCGTCGATATTAAATAACACCTGTTCTGAAATTTCCCACGGAAACAAGTGAGCCGTATGAGGATAGGTTTTAACGGTACTTTGATTGAGATGTTGAGCCGTTTCCTGGCTGGAAGCTGCTGTTATGTGACGATCGCACTCGCCGCACAGTACCAAACTCGGAATCGTGAGGCGCGGCAGATCTGGCAGACGGTTGTACCCCTGCTGTAAGGCTCTACTAAGCGCGCGCTGAGCAAACCGCGACGTTTGCAGAAACGCTGGCAGCGCTTCGTACGCGAGGTGCTTATACGCCGTCGGAGTGTGCTGCTGAATCAGATAGCGGTAGAGCGATCGCTTACCAAACGTCTCAATATTCCACTGCCATCCAGGGGATAGACGATTAAGAATCGATGCGATCGCGGTGTAGGCATTGTCCATCCAAGTAATCGGCGGATGGCTACCGCGCGGTCGCGCCGCCGTTGCCACCAAAATGAGTCCCTCAACGCGCTCGGGGTATCGCAGCGCCAACTCTATTGCCACAATTCCCCCCAGCGACCATCCCAGAATCAGGCAGCGCTCTATTGCCAGAGTATCGAGAAGTTCGATGATGTCGTCGAGATGGGCCGTCATCTCGAAGGGGTGGTCAGCACGGCTGCGGCCATATCCCCTCAAGTCTGGAGCAATCGTCTGGAAGCGCTGCGACAGCACATCGGTAAACACACGCATACAGCGTCCGTTGCCCGGATGCCCATGCAAGCACAGCACCGGATACCCCTCGCCCTTCACCGCTATCTCCAGCTTCCCCATCCCCCACCTATTCCCTATTCCCTGCCACCCTTAAATCTCCACTACCACCGGCGTATGATCACTCGGTTTCTCACGCTTGCGAGGTTCAACATCAATGGTGCAACGGGTGGCGCGATCGTACAAAACGGGTGACAGATAATGATGGTCGATGCGCCACCCTAGATTGCGGCGAAAAGAGGCCGCCCGGTAATCCCACCAGCTGAAGTGACCGCCGTCTTCAGTAAATTTGCGAAAGGCATCTTTGAGGCCCAAAGACAGGACGGTCTGCAAAGCTTCGCGCTCCTTGGGAGACGACATGATGTGAGTTGCTTTGCCTTCTGGGTTGTGGATATCGCGGTCTTCCAGTGCAATATTGAAATCACCACACACCAGCAGCGCCTCATTTTCTGCCAACAGCGTTTCCAGATAAGTCCGCAGAACGCTCAACCAACGGAGTTTGTAGTCGTATTTTTCGCTGCCAACAGAAGAGCCGTTAGGCACATATAGATTGATCAATCGCACTCCCGCTAGAACACCTGTAATGACGCGCTTTTGCTCATCTAAATCATCGACGATGTCTGCGCCTACGATAGGCGCAAATCCTCTACTCACCTGTTCTAGAGGGTCTCGGCTCAGCATCGCCACCCCGTTATAAGATTTCTGCCCGCTAACGTAAGTATGGTATCCCAGCGACTCGAAGGGTTCTGAGGGAAAGTCTTTATCGACGACTTTAGTCTCTTGTAGGCAAAGCACGTCGACTGGATTATCGGTTAGCCAGTCAACAATATGAGTCAGACGAGTCCGGACAGAGTTGACGTTCCAGGTAGCAATTTGCATGGAGGCTTGGGACTACAAAAGAGAATACAGGAGGGCGATCACAAAAATACCGTAATGGAATCAACTCAGGTGAACTGGGGTTAACATTCAGTAATTGCTTAAAACCATCGCATTTCCCTTTAAAGAAGTTTAACGATTCGTTATTACACTAATAAATATTAATAGTTGAAATAAATGTCTGTATCTATTTTAAGTTTCCAATATCTCTTTCGACCCTTCGATAAAAAACTTAGCGACTGGGTGATCAATCATTTTTTCAAGCGCTGCAAAGCTACCTGCTTTGAGCCCACGGAGGAGTCGAGCTTTAAAGTGAGGATCTTTTTCCACTTGATCCACAGCCTTAGCACTCAGAACTCTAGGACTGTCGGCAGGATATTCTTCCGAAAGCTGATCAAGTAGCTCCTTGATGTCTTTGGCAGCTTGTGCCAAGTCTTGAGAATTATTGATTTGAGTTTCGATCTTATCACCCATCACTTTATCGCCAGCAATGTTATCTCCAGAACCATATTGGCTAATTCTAGTTTCCATGAGAATACTCCCAGAAAAATCTCTCAAACTAAAATCATCTAGAACAATCAGTCCTTAGCAGGACTTGATCTTACTACCCATCGCTTTGTCTCCTGCAACATTATCACCACCACCATACTGGTAGTAATTGTTAGTTATATAGTTCTTAGTTATACTTTCCCTTTCCTGTCGAGTTTCTACAGATTCAATACCGTTCAACAATTCTCGTAGATTAATACGTTTTTTTAGTTCTGGAATCAGATATTCAGTTTCACCCATTTCTTCAACATTCAACAAGTTTTGATACTCTAATATGATTTCTGGATGATCAGGAAGTGGAATATGCTCAGTTACTGGATTATTACGTGAAATGGACTCGCGCCTAAAAGTGGTGTCATGAATATAATCAAAGTGTGTACGAATTTGAGAAAGAAAGTCCCGACGTGTTGACGGGCAACCATCAACCCAGATAAAAACTTTCCTCTCTTCTCGATCTGCCTTTATTAATGCAAAGTTTTGTTGATTTCGTAATACTACACCATTGCGCCAATAAGTTTGTCGATGAATTCTATAATTCATACGAACAATAAAGCGAGAAATGATGCTGTTAGGTAGAATATTATAGTGATACTGGAATGCTAATGTATTTTTCCATTCCCCTATATCAGGTTCTCCTCTGGGCAGCAAATCGGGAATAAGGAACTGTTGATCATTAGAGTCGTCGAGAGGAAAACACAGTTCAAACCTTCGCATCATGTCAATAATAAAACGGTGTTTATCCTTCGGATACTTATCTCTGTCTAAAATACAGTTAAGCATGCTCCATCTCAATAATCCTTAGCAGTTAGTTATCATACTGTGATTTTTAAGAATTTTATATATACTATTAGTGATCCATTCAGGATTAAGGATATTTGTATTGTCTAGGCGAGGATCGCTTTGAAAGTTTAGAACTATACCAAGATCATGTAATAGATTAATTAGATTGCTCCGATCACGATCATCTTCAATGCTGTGTGTTTGGCAGATTTCCTCATAATTGGCATAAGAAATATAGTCGCTGCTAATATTCTCTAATTGTTCTCTAACTTTGAACCAGGATAAGGGGAGTGATTCATGAATATGTTCTAAATTTTCGATTTTTTCCGTAATCATATCTCGTAGTAATCTTAATCCATGCCCTGTAGCGCAGGATATTTCAATGATTGATTGTATATTTTTGTATTTGGATCGTAATCCTTGTTGATCAATATCTAATGGCTGTTGGTCAGTTTTATTGCCTACGATAATAGTTGGAGAATTACCTCCAAAGTTTTGGATCATCTTGAGCCAGTATTCAACTTGGTTCTCTCTTTCACCTAGTCTTGAATCTATTACTAGCAAATAGAGACTCCGCTTTGTGAGAAAAAATTGATGGGTGGCATGCATAATTTCTTGCCCCCCAAAATCCCATATATTGAGGCATATTTCTTGATCATCGATTCCAATCTTCCAAGACTGGATATCAATCCCCTCAGTTTTATTCTTATGAGGATCAAAATCATCCTTTATCAATCTATGTGCTAATGAGCTTTTTCCCACTCCTCCTTGTCCTACCAGAATCATTTTGGCTTCATTAAGAGGCTTCCTTAGCTCAACTTGAAGTCTTTTGTAGTAAGAGAAAATAGAGTCAGGATCTTTTTGAGAATTTAAAAATTCAAATGGAATTGATAGTTCGTTATTGCTAAGATCCAGAAATTTTAGGTTCTTTAAATCTATAGTTTCAATCGGCAATTCCTTTAAATGGTTATTCCCTAGCTTCATTTCCACTAAATTTTCAAGCTGGAAAATTTCTTTTGGAAAAACTTTAAATCTGTTAGCATCAATGTTTAAGATTGCAAGGTTCTTTAGATTAGCGCTTTCGATTGGAAGGCTGTCTAGTTTGTTATTACTCAGATTTAATTCTATTAAGTTTTCCAGCCGACCAATTTCCCCTGATAAATGTGTAATAAGATTGGCAGATAAATTTAATTCTGACAAGTTATTCAGTCGACCGATTTTCGCTGATAAACATTTCAATTTATTATTACGAAGAGACAACCAGGTCAACTCATTTAAGTGAACAGCCCATGTAGGGAAACCCGTTAAGTTGTTATTGCTGAGATTTAGCCAAGTCAGATTTTTCAACTGGCCAAGTTCTTTTGGCAGCCGTTTGAACTGGTTGCGACTTAGATCTAGCCAAGTTAGATTCTGGAGGTGTCCGATTTCTGGCGGTAGCTCCTTAAAGCTGTTATTACTCAAGTCCAGCCAAGTCAGATTTCGAACTTGTTGAATTTCTGGAGGCAACGAAACTAGTTTTTCTCCGGAGAGGTCGAGTTTTGTCTGCCCGTTTTTGGCGGCCTTATAAATTATTTGAAGAAGTTCTTCGTTTGTCATTGCGAATAAAAATATACGTAATTTTCTAATTCCTTATATGAAGGGAGTCACGAGACTCAGCTGCTCGATCCGTAACTTCTTCGTCATTCAACGGTGTAGAAGGATGATGAGATAAACAAAGTGGAGCTAGTATCTTTATTGGAGCTTTAAAGCTTTCTGAGACGGCATAGAATTGTCCTTTCTCTAGTTTGGGAATATCTTGTCCACTGCTACCACGCTGGCTGAGTTGTTCTTGTATAACTTGAATTGCAGCAGGGGAGTTTGCCCGTCCATAGAATTGGGTTGAGCAATTCGCAATAATATTGTGATCAATACTTTTAGGAGCTTGGGTTGCAAAGATTAATCCAAGTCCATATTTACGAGCCTGGGCCGCAAGACGAATAATACTTGACTTACAGGCAGTGGACTTTCCAGAAGGCACAAAGTCTTTTGCCTCATCAATGACCAATAGTCCCCGCAGTGGACGATTTGTAGGTGCAGGGTTCTTCTTAATCCAGGTGAAAAGGGTCATCGCGAGCTGATTCAAAAACTGTTGCTGTTGCGGCAAGCTTGTAAGTCCGAAGAAATTAATAACCGAAATACGTGTCTTGTCTGGATTATCAAGTCCAAATAGAACTGCCGGATCTAAATCCGTACCGCTTTGTCTCAACAGTGGGTTATTGGAAATTTCAGCATTTAGCAAGTCGGCCATTTCTTGAGATTTCTTTTGGGGATTGGAAATACCTCCACCAGCCTCTATTGGCAAATCGGAAAGCAACATCGCCAAATCTTCCAAGTTACCGCCACTATTCTGGGCAAAGTATTCGAGAGCATTTCTCAAAATACCTTGACCTATCTTGGCAGACTTAGACTTTCCTGGAGCAACAATATCCTGTAAACTATCTCGAGCCATATCGATTGCCAGATTAAGTTCATCGGGATCATTGGCTACAGCCGCAAAATCTGGCAAGGGATTCAGATTAAGAGGATTTGCAGCTTCACGTCCAGGTGTCCAGACAATTGCTTGAGTGATTTGGTTGTATCTTTCCGCTTTTTGAATATCTTCAGCTTGCCAAGCTTTTGGAGGTGTCGGCCAAGAATCTCCCAGCCGTGCTAGATCATTTGCAACATCAATAACGATAGCTGGAATGCCCATTAGAGCTGCTTCTTCTACAATCCGTCTTACTAAAACCGTTTTACCTGATCCGCTTCCAGCCAAAATAACAGCGTGTTTAGTCAAATCTTCTGATCGAATCGAAATTGTTTCTTTAGTTTGTTGACCAACGAGACGGTTACCTATAGATAAAGCTCCTAATAGGGTTCTCGCTTTATCTTCTTCGCTGATAATCCTTTTCTCCGCAGCCATCTGGACTTTTGATTCTACGTTACTGTCTCGGGAGTTGGAGATGTTTACACCTTTAAACAGCCAGTTCACACTGTCTTGTATGAAGGGCAGTTGGGAGACAGGCCTACGATCACGCAACCATTGATCAAAATCGAGAAATTCATCACTATCCCTAATCTTTTGTAAGGCACCTAGCGTACATAATTCATCCTCTGAAGGGTATTCGAATAAGCCGCCAGATTCTCGTAATTTTCTTGTTAATTCTTGATTCTTACGTCCACTAGGAATCGGGTGAGTCCTGACAAGAATTAATCGTCGAGAATCTTCCAGAACCTTATCAATTCCTGACTCAGCTATTGCAGCCTTAAGGCGAGGTTGATAAGCCTTATGATGTGACTTTTGTAAGGCTCTAAGGCATAGATACTTCTCACGATCATTTTCTGCTTGAAAAACTAAAGAAACCCGCCCGTGTAATGATGGATAGTTCCCAAGCCCAGAGAATTCTACTTCCCAAGTAGGGATAATATGGGCATCTGAAATTGGATTTTCTTGAATTAAGCAATAGCAAGCTGTTTGTAGCCACTTTCCCAGAACACTATCCTCATTATCTTCCTCAAATGCGTCTGCTGGATTGATTTGCTCCTTGTGTAAGGCAAAAGCCTTATCAAGTTTACTGAAGTCAATCTGAAGTAAAGGGATGGAAGATTTTCCGTTTTTTTCTCCCCTAAACGAATTTAGAACTGTTACTTTCCCTTGAGCTAAGCATGTTTCACGATGCTCATGGCAACGCCAAAGGATTTCACTGGGGAAAAAACCAAGAGCTGAATCGAGAAACTCAGAAGAGAAGGGCCAAGTCGGATAGGGCGGTAGGAAATTGAGTTTTTGATACGCCGCGCTTAGACGTTTTGCGACTATTTCCTCAGCAAAGTTTCTCTTATTAACTGCCTTTAAAACAATATGATCTTGGAAACGTCTCGTTACTGTTCTTGATAAGAGATCCCTAAAAACTTCCCAAGTTCCTTCTACACAGGAAACTACTGCTAGAGTACGAGAAGTCTTGTCACGTAATGCTAGAAGGCCATTTCCAACATCTTCAACAATTAGTTTGGCTGCTGCTATGGCCACTGCACTTTGCTCATCCGGAGGATTATCACTATTGGCTTCTACATCAGCAACACTGCGATACCGAGCAACGATGGAATCTAATTGATCTAGAGCTAAGACCGATGGACTCCGCAGACCCATTAACCAAGATAGTCCTTCTACAACGTTTATGCTCTCGATTGAGTCCCTGGAGAAGCTGAAGGCTACCTTTTCCGCCTCATCGATACCAGCCCCTCGCAACCAGCTATCTCCCACTGCTTGAGTCACAATATCATCTGAGTTGAGTAGAAAGACTGCTCGGATGACATCACGGAATTTAATTGTTTCTTGCCGTTTAAATCTAACTAATCCTGCAAGGATAGCTTGTATTTCTTTACCCAATATTTGAGTAGATGCTTTAGCTATCTCTTCCAGTGAAGTAGGGCCATTAATCAAATCGATAAGGCATTGAGCAACTCCCCTAAATTGAGGCATGCCATCGAGCCCGGCTTCCTGTAACGAGTTCACGTATCCCTGCAGAATCGTGTCCCAAAAACTATTAACAACAGCAGTCATATCTGCCAGAATAAATCCCATGTTTTGAGAAAACGCATACTTCCTAATTGCACTCAATAAATGCGTTTTTCCTGTTCCTCCAGCTCCAACAAGGAACATGCCAAGAAAAGGGTTGGGATCTTCTGAGTCCCCAATGCGATTCAGTCCATTGATTACTTTCTGCCGTTGTTCTTGATGTAAGCTTTCCACATCATACTTAGAGTCGTGCCAGACACTTTTTATAGGGGCAATCGAATCAAAGTTAACTTCCTTCAGGGCACGTAGGGCTAATTCCTGATCGATCATGTTTTATTATTTACCCTTTCATGTAGAGTATATGGCGCTTTGGTCCACCAAGATCTATCGCAGCCTTTTCATCTTCAGGATGAATTTCCAGAGGATTGTCCAAAGGCATAAGAGTAAGCTTGCCTGCCTGTTGCATCACACTCAGAATCTTGTCAATCTCAGTACGTGATATGTCACCCAAATATTGACGCAATTCGGAAAGACGAACTCTGGTGTCATCTCTACCACCTGAGATTTTTGAGTAGGCTTCGCGAATTCTTTTTTCCAAGTCTTCTGACGTTTCCGATATCTCGTCGAGATCTGTAGTTTCCTTTTCTTGAGGACGAAGAAACTCTGCCAATGATATGTCGTTGCACTGTAAATACTCTTTAAGCTTTCCTAGAAGATGCTGAAGTGCTGTTGCTGCATATGGGGACCTTGTGCCGTCAACAATCAAATCATCTAAAGCACAGTCCCAAACTTTATCGGTCAATACAATATGTGTCGAGCGCCCTCGCTTTTCAAGTTCAATGAATCCTTCTTTTACAAGCATTTCACGCTTGGAAGGTTTCAATTCAGGTTCAACTTTAGACATCGCTGGCTCTTCACCAGTGAACAAAAGGTCAAACAATATTAAAGCTTGTGTAGGCTCCGGTTTTTGCTGAGAAGACACTATCGCACCTCACTTAGATTGACTGGCATTGCGACGAAACCCTACCACATCTAAGCCTATTAAATTGCAATGTTGATATCGTTGGTCACATAATCACGGGGTGACTCAACGTGGAATGCCCACTGATAAGTAATTTGTCTTTGCGGAGAGCGTTAGTTTGAAAGTAATGCTGTCTGCCCACAAGCGACAGCCGATCGCTTTATCTACAGGTTTACTTTTGACAATAGCAAATCCACTGAGTCATTACTGCCCTTGGTGTAGATATTTCATTAAATAGGAAGATTTTTCACATTCTTGGATCAATATGCATAGCGTATGCAGTAGAAGCTTGACACAATGACAGAGCACTCTGTACACCAAGTCTACAATGCCAGCTTTTGAGAAGCCATTAGAGGGCGAGGCACTGATCAAAGAAGTCTGCCGTCGCATCCGTGTTGCCCGCAGCTATTGGGATGCCCATAACAATGCTGCCTGTCGCAAAGAGCGCGAAAAGGCGATGGCCCTTTACAACACACTCTCCAAAGCCGAAAAAGAGAAAATTCCGCAGGTCTTGCGTGTTTGGTTGCGCTACCGCAGCGAAAAATATTTTGGCGACCATCGCACCCCCCCTGGAAGCGATCGCAAGTCACGCAAGAAGAGCAAACGAAGACAGGGCCCTCGTTAGCCGGTTTGACGCCGAACCAGCCTGACCATCAATCCCGAACGAGGGCGCAGGGTGGGTACCGGATTTAGGCTCAGGTCTTGATCGGGCAGAAGCTCCCATGTGTAGTCGCGCAAGAGCAGTGCCGCAACCACCTTCATTTCCATTTGGGCAAAGGCGAGTCCTAGGCAAATACGGGGGCCGCCACCAAAGCCAACCAGACTGTAGTCGTAGCGTTTCTGCTCAGCCCGTTCAGGACTAAAGCGCTCTGGGTCGAACTTCTGCGGTTCAGTGTAGCAACGAGAATCGTTGTGGGCGGCTTCAATCCGGTAAAGGGCTTGCCATCCAGCCGGAACTCGATAACCGTTGAACTCAAAAGGCTTGACGACGCCCCGAAAGCCCCCACCCACCGGCGGATACTGGCGCTCTACTTCCTTCAAAACCTGCTCTAGGTAAGGCATTTGCTTGAGCTGAGCTAACGTTAAGTCGCCACTTTGCTGCAGGGCAGCTTGCTCAGCTTGGGCTTTGGCCCATACCTCAGAATGCTGAGCCAAAGCCATCATCAGCGAGGTGAGCATGGAAGTCGTGGTCTCGTGCCCGGCAAACAGCATCAGCAGTGCTTGGACCTTGATTTCCTCTCGACTGAGGCGATCGCCGTTTTCATCCCGGCTCTGAATCAGCATTCCCAGAGCGTCTTGACCGGGCGATTCCATCCGCGCCTCAATGACTTGCTCAATGTGGTCGAGAATGCGATCGCGCGCCGCCAGTGCTTTGCCATAGGGTGTCCACCCCCAGCGTAGCGGCACCATGAACAGCCCATTCGTCAGGTCCGCAAACCACTGCGAAAGTTGAGCGACCGCATCACCAGGCTGACTGCCCAGCAACAACACACTGGCAATTTCAAAGGTGAGTCGCTTCATCTCCTCGAACCACGCAAACGTGCCCAGCGTTTCCCATTGAGTCAAGTAGCGCTGAGTCAGGCTTACCATGGTGTCGAAATAGCCTTCCAATGCCGATCCGTGAAAAGCAGGCATCAGAAGTTTACGATTGCGGCGATGCTGGTCGCCCTCCTGCAGAAAGAGCGATTCGCCCAGCAATTCGCGAAAGGTACCTGGCCAACCCTCGCGCCAAGAAAAGTGATTCATATGAGTAGACAGCACGAAGCGGTTTGCCTCAGGCCCCATCATGACAACGGTCTTACGGCCCAAAATTTGCGTCTTAAAGATGGCGCCATAGCGGGCCTGTCGCTTGTTGGCAAAATTCGGATCAAAGAGAAAGTTGAGCGTTTCACCGATGACCGGCAACCCAAAGCTACCAGGGGGTAGGGGGCGATCGCTTGGGGTCGAAGAAGCCGTCATGAAGCGTGCCAATAATTGTCTGTTCAGTCTCAATCTTAATGTGTAGCCATTATCGAAGCATCAAGACTGTTGAGGGGATAAGCCCCAACAAACCGATTTACGGAAGTGTTGAGGCTCGTACTGATCGACCTGTAGTGATATTTCAGGCAGAATTTGCCTTAGTTCTTTTGACGTGCGTCGCGATTGTGATTTTTCAATTCAGTTAGCGTGACGGTGCCATCCCCGTTCAAATCGGCGCTTAGATCACCCAGATGGGTTTGCCGAGGAGCGGCGGCTGAAACAGGCGCAACTGCACCCGCAACTAACAAGAGTGTTAAAGCAGAAAGTACGAAGCGTTTCATGGGAACCTCCTGTAAATTAAGCACTTGACTTAACTCGACTGGTTAACTGTCTTTAGAATCGCGCCTTCCCATGAGGTAGCCCCAATAGCTGCGTAAGCCCATCGTGAATCTTTTATTAGAAAGAAATTAAAGATCGAAAGCCTCGGAAAAATGACATGCGATCTAAATATCTTTCCCTTTTCCCCTTTCCCTTTTCCCCTTTCCCTACAACACGAACCTTTAAGCACGCTATATTCAGCGAGTTTCTGCAGTGACCTTCTTCATCTCGCCAGTTCTAAGATTATAGAAAACTGTCGTAGAAAAATCAGGATCATCTGCATCGACTGCCTGCCCAGAAATCTTGAGGATATCTCCATCCTGTTGGAGAGAAGAGTTGCCAAAAAATCCTGTATTGATCTGTAAAAGTGGCTTCATTAGCGGTAGCTTGCTCTCATGAACATAAACCGCGCCACCGTTAGCTGGGTTATCGCGGCAGGCAAATGTTTTGAAATAAATCGTTTTGCCATATTGCGGAAAGTGAATAGGTTCCGCGAAACGTGGGGTGCAGAAAAACCCTGTGAAGTTTTGCAGCAAAATCACAAAATACAGAATATACAAAATGCCGGCCATGATCGCGAAACTGCCGCCCAGAAAGACGATCGCAGCCAACAGATCGGCAGCACGCCTAGATGTTGAGCGCCATATCACTTGAGCCAACTTATAAAGCAGATAGAGTGCTAGAGCAACGTCAAGGAACCACAGTCCTATCTGTAAATTTGTCAGCCGCTGCTCCCATCCTGGAATGGCTATCCAAGTAAACGTCAGCAGCAGCAGCAGTTGTACAGACGTCGCTGTAGCGATCGCGATCAACTTGAATCGATGCTGGATGCTCACATCAGTCAGGGCTCTGGGCGCAAGGGGTGTTCTCTACAGGCCAGCACGAGAGGGATAGCGATGAAGCAGTGAGAAGAAGTGGTTGAAATCAAAACTACGGGGATCCTGGCGACTACCGGATCGATCAACCGCTCGGTGCGTGGTGATACGCTCATCAGCGATATTGCTACGGGCTAGTAACCAGGCTAGCGACTCATACTGCGACTGCGTGTAGCCACTGTGAGTGGGGCCATTGCCCCGGCCATCAGAGGGGGTTTCGAGAGAAACATGGTAAGCGAAGTTATTGACTGAGGCGGGAAAGTCGGGATTTGTCTTCACCGTTTCAGGACCGTTGGGACCATCAAACACCGAGTTCCCAGCTCCGTAGGCTCGTTTTTCTGGAGGGACGATGTAGTAGATCGTGCCGTCGCGACCAATAAGCGTGTGATAGCTAACCTGATCGTTATCGTTGGGATGATAGTTCTTGAAGAGATTGATGGCACTTTGGGCGGAACCCACTGTTTCATGCAGTACGGCAATGAATTCGTTCTCAACAGGTTGACCGTTGGCATCGGTACTGTAGCGATCGCCGTAGTTGGAGGGATCGGCCAATTGAATATCCTGACGGGGCTGATAATCGGGAGCCGTCTGCGCCAAGAAGGGGCCTGTCGTGATGAAATCGAGGGCATCATCGCTAGCAATGGGAGTCGGGACCATAGCAGCAGAGGTCGATCGAAGAAATGTCGGCAACCCGCTGACTGACTCGACCGCCTGTAAGCGACTGTGAAGAGGCCAAAACACGATCAGCATTAGGGCAACGGCGACAGCAGTCACCCAGCCAAAACTCCGGACCTTTCCCAATCGACGCATACCCTTACTCTCCAACTGAAATCAACGACCCGACTGTACTAGCCTCGAATATTGACGTTAATTTTGCCTGAGTCTTTCAATTGCGATCGCAGTTGTGAATTTTTTTTGCGTAACTTTACCAAGTTGACCAGCGATCGAGCGCCCGTTTGCCGCCCCAGCGTGCCACAATTTCGTCATCATAGATGTCGGCAAGCTTCGTGACTGTTGTGACTGAATACTTGAGTTCAATTTGATCGCAGGTAGACCCCACTAAACTGTGCTCAAACACAATGTCATTCTCGGCATCTAGGGCAAAACGCCCGAAGCGGATGCCGTTATTCTCCCTCAGAAGGTAATAAGTTAGTTCAGGCGTCAACTCGATATCAGTTACCACGTAAGATCGGGTTGTAATCAGTGCATCATCCCCTTCCCAAGGAATGACTCGAGTAGAAGCAACCGCTGAACCGAAGTTGATGACAAACAGAGGCTCATCCTCAAACGTCAAGACGCTTTCCCCAAACAAAGTGTGCATCCAGGGTTCGATGCGCTCATAACAATCTTTCTGAGGGGTTGTTTGAAATTCCATTACGCTACGAACCAAAGCTCATTTTATGTGTCCTCAATATTCTCATCTTTGCAGCGCCCTTGAGCTGCTTCGCACACCTTCTTTTAAGCCTGACTCACTCAAATCGCTAAAGATTTTACGGTTCCTTTGCGAATGCCTAGCCCAGACTTCCTGCCTGAAGCAGATAACGCTACCCTCGCCGACGAGCTTGAGCAAGTTATTGCCGATTTTGAAGATCTGCAGTCGGAACTGACCTACGAGCAAGCTAAGGGCGTCCTGAAGTCCTTACGCGATCGACTCAACCTGACTCCTCGGGAGGCATCTGGTCTACAGGAGGAACTTCAGCAGCTGACGGGTCTGTTCCAGAAACTGGATCAGGCTGTGATTCACATTGCAGTGTTCGGCTTGGTTGGACGCGGCAAATCATCACTGCTGAATGCCTTAGTTGGCGCCAATGTGTTTGCAACTGGCCCTGTTCATGGCGTGACCCAGCAGATTCAGAAGACGGAGTGGATTGTGTCACCAGCAGGGGCAGAGGAAACAGAGGGCATAGGGGAGTGGGTGAGCGGGGGAGCACAAGACGCTGAGCTGCCACCGATTCAGCGGGCTCTGTTGCAGTCAGAGGCACAGTCACGGGTTGAGCTGATCGATACGCCGGGGCTAGATGAAGTCGATGGTCAAGACCGTGAACAGCTAGCCCAGCAGATTGCCGAAGCTGCCGACCTGATCTTGTTCGTTATTGCCGGCGATGTTACGCGCCTGGAATACGACGCTCTGGTACAGCTCCGTCAAGCCAGTAAACCAATGCTACTGGTATTCAATAAGGCTGATCAGTATCCCGGCATTGATCGTCAGGCTATCTACGCCACCCTGAAAGATGAGCGCTTGCAGGCGCTTATTTCGCCCGATGAGATTGTCCTAACCGCAGCGGCTCCCCTCGTTGCTATTAACGCGCCTCAGTCTGATGGGCGTTCCCAGCCTACCCTGCAGCGGGGCCAGCCTCAGATCGAAGCGCTAAGGCTCAAAATTTTAGAGGTTCTGGATCGCGAAGGCCTGTCTCTGGTAGCGCTCAATACCCTGCTGTATGCCAACGAGTTGAACGAGACGATTCTGGCCAAGAAGCTGCAGATCCGCGAACAGGCGGCTCAAGACGTGATTTGGAATAGCGTGATGACGAAAGCGATCGCCGTCGCTCTCAATCCAGTCACGGCTTTAGACCTCCTGACCGGAACTGTTATTGATGTCGTCATGATTCTGAATCTGTCACGGCTCTATGGTTTACCCATGACCCAAGCTGGAGCCATCAAGCTATTGCGCACGATTGCCCTGGAGCTAGGGGGACTCTCCATCAGTGAGCTATTGGTAACCTTTGGCCTCAGCTCTCTCAAAGGGCTTCTTGGAGCCAGCGCTCCTGCGACCGGTGGATTTTCCCTGGCCCCCTATACCTCCGTTGCAATGACCCAAGCCGCTGTCGTTGGCGTCGCCACCTATGGTATTGGGCAAGTCACTAAGGAATACCTTACCAACGGTGCAAAATGGGGCACACATGGACCTAAAACGGTCGTCAGCAGCATTTTGGATACTCTCGACGAAGCCTCAATCTTGAATCGCATCAGAGCGGAGCTGACCGCGAAGCTGGCAGGGAAGCGTAAGGGAGTAAAGGAATAAGGGAATTTACGGAGAGAGTTTATACCTGCTTCTGCTCAATGCCGAATCCTGCCAACACTAGCGTATTCAAAGGTTCGCCCTCAGGGGGGCACTGATAATTTAGGATGCGACGTACGCGCAGGTCAGGATTGACAAGGGTAATGGAATCAACGGAGACAACTTTGGTATAGCGAGTCGTCATTAGAAGTTCGCGACTGTGGGTGTTGTAGCGAAAATGAGAAATGATCGGTCGGGCTTCTTCATAGGCGCGATCGCGTAGGTAGTCACCTTCCACGCAGTCGTCGTCGCCCGTCTTCGGGACGAAGAGCAGCCGCAGCTCTTGAGTAACCTCGTCACCTTTTTCAGAAACGGTGTGGAATCCCAAGCGGAAGCCAGGCAGCGTGGCGATGTCTGCTACGTCACCATACTGGTTATCGGCCAAGACTTTTTGTTTTAGCTCAGACGTAATCGGAGCTACCGAGAAGTCAGTATGTGATCGCTCAACTGCTTGCTGTGATAGGTAGTGGTAAGTCCGTTCAGTAGCCCAATCACCGACACAGCAGTCAAAGAAGGCATGAAAGGTTCGGATGTCCATGCGATCGCTCACAACTAATTATTCCTACTAATCCTATTGCTTTTTACGAATACATCCATCAGAAACTCTAAATTTAAGTGCGTCGCCTTTGCGGCAGTTGTCAACCAGAAGTCAAATCGCTACTATTTAAATTAAGTTACAAAACTTAACTCTCTGAGAAGGGTTTCCTCAAAGAGTGACATTTTTTATCAGGTTTGTGAAATCATGGGCTACTCCCTCGACACGGTCTACGCTTCGGTTGAGTCACAGGTTACCGAGTTTTTTCAGGCCTGCGAGGGTGATTGGCATTCAGAACGTCGCTATTACACGCTGAAAAGCGGCAGCGTTCAGGAAGTGGTCAGCCATATCAGCATCCGATTCCTGAATACTGGCAGCCCTGAGTTGGATCATCTAGCTAATCGGCATGGACTCGACACCTCAACACGGCTCGTATGTGGAACCCAGGTAACTTGGGAAAGCAATTACGTGAACACGAATCAGAAGCCTGTGAGCGGTTCTACAGTGTTTGGCGTTCGGGGAGCCGTGCTTTACCGCGATCGCGGTTTTGCCACAGCAAAGCCTGTGACTGCCGACTGCTGGCTTCGCGATACTCGCACTTTAGTTCTGAAGACAGCCTACGACGGGTCTAGCTTCGAAGAAGAAATAAAACTGATTGGCGATCGTACTCGCACACGGCAGACCATCATTTGTCGGGCTGGGCAGGAAATCATGATTGGGCAGTATCTAGAGCAGCGTTGCTAGCGGGCCTTATGAGCTGTTCATTCTATGCTTACGATAAGCGCGATCAACTCAAACTTTAGGGTTCAGCAAACTTCAGAGTCCTTCCTGGTCCCTTACCGCTTTTGAAGCAAATGAACATCGGTAGTAGGGGTGAAAATCACCCCTACTACTGAGGTACCTCAAATTCTTTAAGCAAGGAGTTGTTGGCTCAACCGCTCCGAGACAAGTTCATAGAACTAAGTTCCGTAGAGAAACTGGTTTCTTAAATGAAACTTTACTCATTTAGAGACTCGGATCACACACTCTTAGTCAAACCGCTTCCATAATGAAATTTAGCTGTAATTAATCAGATGAGGTGGAGAAGGATAGCAGAAAACTTTTAGTGTGATGACTACGCATAACAATACTGCAAACTCATCAAAATTATTTAGAGAATTAGCCCTGGTTAATTCTGTATAAGCGCTATCTTAATCATTAACTCAAAGCAGGACAGATTCAAAACTGGTCCTATCAAGTACTTTAATTAGGCGCCAATTGCAGCGATGAGTGAAATATAGGCTATTACGCTCAATGACCTGTCCAGAGACTTTTCAATTGGCTCCTTACAGGCGGAATTCTGTGCAGGGGTTCCTTCAAAGCAATCCAAGAATCGACCATCAGGAACTGAACATCATTCGACACTCTCAAAGCTTTTTAGCAAAGAACGTGTCTGCTCTAATAACAACCCAGGCCGATTAGATAAAGCTAATGATTTCAACCGTTTTCCCAACCACAACTCCTCAACTTACTGGCGTTCGACTACAGATTCGGAATTTACAACCCCAGTTGTCCTGTTGGCGACGTCAAATTCATCAACAGCCAGAATTGGGGTTTCAAGAAAATCAAACTGCAGCGCTGATCAGTGAAAAACTTTCAGCCTGGGGTATCGAACATCGGCGCGAAGTTGCAAAGACGGGTATCGTGGCAGTTATTCCAGGACATCGGCCCGGCCCGGTATTAGCCATCCGAGCTGATATGGATGCCCTGCCGATTCAGGAGTTAAATGAGGTTACTTATCGATCGCAGCATTCTGGTGTGATGCACGCCTGCGGACATGATGGCCATGTCGCTGTGGCTTTGGGGACCGCCTACTATCTTTCCCAGCACCGCGATAGTTTCTGCGGCACCGTGAAAATTATTTTTCAGCCTGCGGAAGAGGGGCCTGGTGGGGCTCAGCCGATGATCGAGGCTGGGGCACTAGAAAACCCTGATGTGGATGCCATTATCGGCCTACATCTATGGAATAACCTGCCTATTGGAACCATTGGTGTTCGCTCCGGAGCGCTGATGGCAGCAACGGAATTCTTCCACTGCACAATTCAAGGGCGAGGCGGGCATGGAGCGATTCCTCATCAAACGGTGGACTCTATCGTTGTTGCCGCTCAAGTAATCAATGCCCTCCAAACCATCGTTTCGCGCAATGTTGATCCGCTGAAGTCAGCGGTCGTCACCGTCGGTGAAATTCATGCGGGGTCAGCCGTTAATGTTGTGGCCGATGCTGCCCGTATGGGAGGAACCGTACGCTACTTTGATGAAGCTTACGAAGGATTCTTCGAGCAGCGCCTTCATCAAGTGATTGGCGGTATCTGCCAGAGCTACGGGGCTACTTATAATTTGGACTACAACGAACTGTATCCACCGGTAGTCAATGATCCTGACATCACGGATTTGGTTCGGTCGGCAGCCCTCGCGGTTGTCGAGACGCCTGCCGGAGTAGTCCCCGACTGTCGCACGATGGGCGGTGAAGATATGTCTTTCTTTCTCAAAGCTGTCCCGGGCTGCTACTTTTTCTTAGGGTCTGCCAACGAAGCAAAAAATTTGGCCTATCCCCACCATCATCCCCGTTTCGATTTTGATGAATCGGCCCTATCTACTGGCGTAGAAATCTTTGTTCGCTGCATTGAGTCATTTTGCCGAGCATAATTTTGAGCGATCGCCCATCCAATTCTCCCAAGGCTCGATAAGCTAGTCTCTGAAGCTTCCTGACTGGGGGAATCTAGGGATGAGACGACGGTTATTGGGGTGGGTGGGCATAGCTATCGTCGCTCTGGCGATATCTGTCTTCATTAGCACTCGCCAGGGGAGCTGGATAGCAGCGTCATCGTCACCCATACAGATGATGGCCCAAGAAGCGGTGGCCCAAGAAGCGACTGATGACACGGATCCGATACCTTCCAACCCCGGCATACCTATCACAGGTAACTACGAAGATCCGCAGGGTAACTTTCAAGTGGGTCTTTTGGAAGGATACGCCACTCGTTCTGCTGCGGGCTCGCCTCTGTTTCAAAACGATGATGGAAGTTTGGCCTATAGTATTGTTCGAGTTCCCTTAGAGAGCGAAACTCAACTTTCGGAAATCGGCTTAGTAGAAATTGCTCAGCAGACTTTAGGACAGGGCGAGGGCTTTCAGACTCAGACATTCAACACACTGCCAGATGGGGCCGTCCAAATTGATTGGTTAGGTCGTCTAAGCCAGGGAACAGCGCCCCCTCAGCCAGTATCTGGTACGATCTTAGCCAAACAGCAGGGAGCAGCCGCTTATCTGATTGTTGTAGCTGCTTTAGATGCTGCTGTTGAGCAGGTTCCCGATATCGTATCGACGCTCGCAGACACGCTCGTAGTTCTGTAGCCTATTCTTAGATGCGAAATCAATGCGATGATGCCTAAGGCAAACGAGCCGACGCCTAGTTCAGCAGATAAGCGCTTTTGAGGTGACAACTGTGGTCAACACCAATGCTGAGGTTACTCGCCTAAAGGATTTGATGCCAGCATCGGGGCGCATGAAAACTCGCATTTCGATTGACGATCGCCAGTCCACGGTCATTCAGGCTCCTTTTCCCCGTCCTTGGCAGCGTAGTCATCCCATCACGATTAACTGGTCGCTTTGGCAGGCCCTTTCGGTGTCACAGCGCGACGTCCTCTTTCTTCACTATGTTTGCTGGTTGACGTCTGTACGGCTTCTGAAGCCTCAGCTGTATCAGGGTGTGGCAGTGGCCGGTCTGATCGGCACAGTTTTTGAATTATTTCAGACGGATGCAGTCGGTATTGTTGCTGCTGGAGGGCTAACCGCGATCGCGGCCACCCAGGTTTGGCGCGACAGTACCGGCAATCAAGCTCGACTCAATGCCGATGAAGCGGCCATTCGCATCGCCCAGCGCCGGGGTTACTCTGAGCGCGATGCCGCTCGCCATTTATTGGAGGCGATCGAAGCGGTTCCGCGCATTGAAGGTCGAGGTGGGATGAATTACTCAGAATTGCTGCGTACCCAAAGTCTGAAGGCCATGATAGGAACCACCAATGCTCCCCCGCCCGCCCGCATGCGAACTCGATAGCAGGCGTAAGCGCTGCTTGCCCCGTCTGCCTTTGTAATCAATTGCCGCGATCGCCAACAAATGTCTTCAGATTTTGCCGATGCTTCTGACCGTCTCGATGCCGCCCAGCGAACCTTACTGCTCGATGCAGTCGTTGCTAGGCTTGAGTATTATGTCTTTCCAGACATCGCCACCCAACTACAAGAGGATCTCCAGAAACGGCATCAGTCGCAGGGATATGAGGCAATTTCTGACTGTGAGCAATTGGCGCATGTGCTGACGGTACAGCTTCAGGAACTATCGGGCGATCGCCAGTTGAAGGTCCACTTCAGCCCTCAGCCTCTGCCAGATTTGGATCCCAACCAAACACCGGATCCTGAAAGCATCGCTGCTGAAGCACATCGTAGCAGCCTGCGTAATTTCGACATTAATCGAGTCGAGCGGCTGAGGGGAAATGTCGGTTACTTAGAACTCTATGGATTTGAGCCTCCCGATTTTGCCGGCGATGTCCTGGCGGCTGCAATGACATTTTTGGCGCGAACTCATGCCCTCATTATTGACCTGCGACACAATCGCGGTGGGTCGCCCGCTATGGTGGCCTTGCTCTGTAGTTATCTACTGCCAGCCTATCCGGCAACGCATCTCAATAATGTGTACTGGCGACCCGACGACTCAACCCGTCAGTGGTGGACGATCGCTCATCTGCCAGCCCCTCGTTACGAGCACAAACCGGTTTATGTTCTGACCAGTGAAGCCACCTTTTCGGCAGCTGAAGAGTTTGCTTACAATTTGCAGGTGCTGAATCGAGCCCTCATTGTGGGCGAACACACACCCGGCGGAGCCAATCCAGGTCAGGGCTATCGCCTCAGCGATCATTTTTGGATGTTTGTCCCTACTGGGCAATCAATCAATCCAGCAACAGGCAGTAACTGGGCCCAAACGGGCGTCATTCCTGACGTGAAAGTTCCAGCTGAACTGGCGTTGCTGACCGCTCATGCCATGAGCTTAAACAGACGCCTGGAGACAGAAGCAGACGGTCCCCAATTTCGGGAGCTGCAGCACTCTATGCTACTGGTTGAGCGCGAACTGAATACCAAACGAGCTGACCTGATCAGCCAGCTGAAGCAGCCAGGTTCTAGCAATTGATTTTTAAGCCACACGACGGTGACGAGCGTCTAGCTATCAAACCGAAGAGCTTCGTGACGCGCTCTTCAGGCTATTTAATGATTGCCCCATGAATTGGAGCTACTTACCGCCGTAGTAGAAAGCGATTTCTTTCTCTTTTAACGGAGTGAATTCCGCGTCCAATAGCATCTGGTTGAGGTCAGCTTGGGAGAAATGCTTAGCACCAATACGAACGATGCGCGATCGCATCGTATTTTGCACACCGCTGCGCTGACGTCCTTCTTCTTTTGCCATCACCTTTTGATAAAGCTCAAGTTTATTCGGGGGAATCGGACTGCCGTCAAGGTCCAGACCTTGCGCGATCGCGGCATCAACAGCATCGGCTCCGGTTGTTGGCTGAGAAACGTTTGACATCTTGCGTTGGGGTTGCAGAACTAACCGTATCCTACCAGTCCACGATCCCCTAAATGCCTCGCGTGATCATGGAATTCGCGATCGCTTGGCATTGAACCACAGGCTATCCCGCTTTGCCGTGTTGTCTTGGCATCGTCAGAACCTGGTCCCCAAGAAAATGCAAAGTGCAGACTTCAACAAGTGATTCAAAGTCAGACAAGGCAGATATTGCTCAATTCTTTTCCCGTTTACTCAATCCCAGACTCCGCCTGGAATTGAACACTTGAAGGCTGTGCCTCCGCGGGTGTGTTTGATCAAAGGCAAAGCCTCCCAAGGCTATTCCACAGGCAGAGCCTGTGAATCAGGCAATGTATTTATATTTCGCCAATATAGCCAACGCACCGCAACCGATTAAGCTAACCGATCAAAAATCCTGCAGCAATAAGCCATTGTTTATCGCTACAGGATTTTGAGGATATTAGAAATTAGAAGCGCTGAATTACTTAACGCTTACTTTGGCACCCGCTTCTTCTAACTGCTTCTTAGCCTCTTCAGCATCGTCCTTAGCAACCGCTTCTTTGATAGCCTTGGGTGCCGATTCCACCATCTCTTTGGCTTCTTTCAGACCTAAGCCAGTCAAAGCACGGACCACCTTGAGAATAGCGATCTTCTTGTCAGAAGGAACTTCTTCCAGAACAACGTCAAATTCGGTCTTCTCTTCCTCAGGCTCAGCTTCGGCACCGGCACCGGGTGCCCCAGCCATCATACCTGGCATCATCATCATGCCGCCGCCAGCGGAAGCAGAGGCATCAACGCCAAACGCTTCCTCAATTTGCTTCACCAGTTCAGACGCTTCCAGCAGGGATAGAGTCTTCAGTTCCTCGAGAATCTGATCGGTCTTTTCAGACATAGGTCTCTCCTAGTAAAAATCACAAACCAATTTGAACAAACATGCCAGTCAGCAAGCTCTAAGCCGCATCCTGCTCTTTCTCGGATACTGCTTTGATAGCCCGCACCAAAGAAGCTGGAACCTCTTTGATACCCACAGCTAGCTTGGTTGGTACGGCATTGGTACCCACAGCCAGCTTGGTTGGAATCGCATTGATTGCCCCGGCAATACGCGCAATCAGCTCTTCCTTGGTCGGCAGTTGTGTGATGGCTTCAATATCGTCGCCATTCAGAGCACGACCTTCCATCACACCGCCACGAAGCTCCGTTTTCTTCGTGTCTTTTTGGAAGGACTGGTAGGCTTTGATCGCGCCACCCAGGTCCTCTTTAACAAGCAAGAAAGCAGACGAGTCCTTCAAGAACTGCGTCATGGGCTTCCAGTTATCGTCTTCTTCAACAGCAATCCGCATCAAAGTGTTTTTAGTCACCTTGCAAACGGTTCCCTTTTCGCGAAGACGGTTACGGAGATCGGAAATCTCAGCGACAGACAGCCCTTTGTAGTCAATCACTAGGGCTAGCTGCGCTTCATTAAGAAGCTCCTTCAGCTCCGCAACAATCGCTTTCTTGTTTTCTAGCGTTCTCCCCATATCGGTCTCACCTCCTTCAGGGTTGAGATCCACCCGTAACAAGCTGGTGTTTTTGTCTCAGGAATTCAGCAACTAAAAAGCCCCGGTTATCAACCGAGGCTAAGAACGAACCTCACAAACCTTTAAGTGTTTGAAGACACTCAAAGCTTCCGAAGTGTTGTTTCTCAACCTCGGTAGGTCTTAAGGGATGCCTACTGTCTACGGTGAGTGATTCAATTGTGAGCTGAATCGTTCTAGTAGTCTTTCCTGAAAAACGCCAAAGATTTAAGCAGCCTCTGCAATCGACAAGTCGCGCAGAGCGTTAATTTCCACTTGAATCGAAGGCCCCATTGTAGCAGAGACATACATTGTTCGCCAATAGCGACCCTTCGCACCTGATGGCTTATTACGGTCAACGCACTCTTGCAAAGCCTTGAGATTAACCAGCAAATCTTGAGCTTCAAACGTAGACTTGCCAAACATCACATGAACAATTCCCGATTTGTCGGCTCGGAATTCTAGCTTACCCGCCTTGAATTCCTCGATCGCTTGCGGCAAATTAGGCGTCACCGTCCCCCCTTTGGGCGAAGGCATCAAACCGCGAGGACCCAACAGCCTGCCGAGTCTGGCCACTTTGGGCATCATATCTGGCGTAGCGATAAGGACATCAAAGTCCATCATGCCTTTCTGGATCGCTTCGATGAGTTCTTCAGAACCGGCAAGGTCAGCGCCTGACTCAGTAGCTTCGGTAACTTTTTCACCCCGAGCGATGACCGCAACCCGCACAGTCTGTCCAGTGCCTTTAGGCAAAATGACTGTGGTTCGTAGCTGTTGATCGGTATACTTGGGGTCGATTCCGAGTCGAATATGAGCTTCAGCCGATTCAGGAAACTTAGCAGTGGCTGTTTCCTTTAAAAGTTCAAGGGCTTCTAAAGGCTCGTAAGGACGAGACTCCACCTTTTCCTCAAGTTCCTTTAATCGACGTGAGACTTTCTTAGCCATGGATAACTAACTCCTTGGGGTCCGAACGAAGCTTTGCCTCTCCCCCGTAATAGTGTGAACAAATCGATGCCAGGGTTCTAGGTCGGCGAATAGTTGAGAATAGCCACCCTCCACCTCTAGTCGGCAACGGTAACTCCCATGTTGCGGGCAGTCCCTTCAATAATTCGCATGGCTGCTTCGACATCATTCGCGTTGAGGTCAGGCATTTTCGTCTCAGCGATCTCCTTGAGTTGTGCGCGAGTGATGGTGCCGACCTTAACGAGCTGGGGTTGACCAGACCCCTTCTCAATTCCAATCGCTTTCTTGATCAAAACTGATGCAGGTGGCGTCTTCAGAATGAAGGTGAAGCTTCGGTCCTCAAAGACCGAAATCTCGACTGGAACGATCAGACCAGCCTTATCAGCCGTTTTAGCGTTGTATTCCTTGCAAAAAGCCATGATGTTAACACCATGCTGACCCAGCGCCGGACCAATAGGAGGGGCTGGGTTTGCTTTGCCTGCCGGAATTGCCAACTTGATCAGTGCAACTACCTTCTTTGCCATTGATTAACTCTCTTTCTGTACCTGATTAAATTCCAACTCAACTGGAGTATCGCGTCCAAAGATGGATAGCAAAGCCTTGAGTTTACTACGCTCAGGGCTTACTTCGATGACTTCACCCTCAAAGTCCTTGAAGGGACCAGACAGCACCGTGATGCGATCGCCCGCTTCCATATCTACCTTGACCACAGGCTTCTGCTCTTGGGTCTGCTTGAAGATACGTTCTACTTCAGTTCTACTAAGCGGCATAGGTTTCACGTGCCCACGCCCACGGCCATAGGCCCGCCGCTGTTCAGCCCCCACAAAGTTGATGACGTGAGGCGTACTTTTGATTACCTGCCAAGCGTCATCATCCATCACCATGCGAATCAGCACGTACCCAGGGAATACTTTTTCATCAACGTTCTGATGGCTGCCGTCTTTACGAACCTTTTTAACCGGGGTCTGAGGGATCTCAATTTTGAGAACCCGATCAGCGACGTCCAGCGTTTGGATGCGTTGCTCCAAACTTGCTTTCACTTTCTTTTCACATCCGGAAGCTACCTGGATAGCGTACCAGCGAGCCGGTACGCGCTTAGAGACGCTCTCTTCCTCTTCCAACGCTTCCAGCGAAGAAGGCTCAAGAACTTCTTCAGCACTTTCGCTACTGACATATGCTTGGGCATCGTCGTGATTAAACGCTTCTGTTGAGACCATTTAGAACACCTTGTTAGACGCCCAACCAAACAACTGATCCATAAGGTAAATCAACGTTGCCGAAAGACTTACCATCAGGATGACTGCCGCCGATTCACTAATCAATTGCTGACGTGAAGGCCACACAATTTTGCCCAATTCTTCCCGAGTTCCTTTCAGAAAGGCAGCTACATCAAAGCCAGAAGATTCTTGTTCCGCTACAGCCGCTTTACGCTTGCCCTCTTTTTTCTCAGCCTCTTTTTTAGCCACGCGATCGCCTCAAGCCTTGCAACTATGGACTGGGAGACACCCATTCCCAACTTTTCCAGGAGGATAGAAATGACTATCACTTCCCAAAAGACCATCATACCCGAAGATCTATATGGATGAGATCGTAAACCAGCCCCTTGGGCAGATGCTCTCGTAGCCCAACATGCTCTCGAAGACTCGACAAAGTCCAAACATCAGGTTTTTGAGACCTAAATAAGGATCTCCGCTCAGCGCAGGTTGCAGAGAGCCAGGACAAAAACCCTCCTCAAACTCACGCTGCCAACGACACCTGCGCGTCTTCGCGGTGCGAGCACGGTCTACGACTTTAGCACGAAGTAAAGAATATCTGGTCAAACAGCTACAGAAATCCAGAACCAACCTAGGCGACAACGCCTCTCATGCGATATGCCTGCTGGTTGTTCACGTTGCGCGCCTCTAGCGCTACCCTCAACATACATCTCGGACTCTGATAGCAGCATGATCAAGACGGCCAGAGCGGTCTACAACATAGCCGCCAGTTGTGCTCATGTCGGTACCGGCTTCACTCTTCTCGGCAGCTTCGCGAGTGGCTTCAGCCTCCTCAAAATCGCCACCTGACATGCCCTTTGTCCCAGAGAACTAACCGCTACACTCGCCGGTTGGGCTAGCTGTACAGTGATTACATGCTCAACTTTCAAGTGCAGGTCGCTGACGTCTTAGTAGCGCCCCGAACACAGCACTTGTGGGATACATGATAAGGGCGTAGATTGCAGCCGGAACTGCCATCGTTGGTGTATTCAAAAATAGGGGAGCACTCGCAATCGCAATGGCTAATGTGCCGTTTTGAATCCCCACTTCGATAGTGATGGATTTGGCGCTACGGATGTCTAGTTTTGCGAGGGTCGCGATCGCAAAGCCTAGGGCCATTGTGACGACATTCAAAGCCAGGGTAACGCCGCCTACCTGCAAGAAAAAGCTAACAACATTGGCCCGCTCCCGTGCTAAAAGGCCGACGATAATCAAAGCCAAAAAGAATAGCGACAGCCACTTGACCCAATGCTCAACTTTCATCGCCAAACGAGGGACATAGTGATGAAGCACCATACCAATGGTTACTGGAATCAGCGTAATTACCGCGATTTGCATCACCGTGGTTAAAAACGGCAGCTGTAGAGCAACCGCTTCGCCCATAAAGCTCTGCATCGCAAAGTTAACGACCAAAGGAATCGTCAGCACCGTAATTAAACTACTCAGCGCGGTGAGTGTGATGGATAGAGCCACATTGCCCTGCACCAAATAGGTCACCAGGTTTGAGGTGGGCCCCCCTGGACAAGCCGCCAGAATAACCACGCCAATAGCCAATTCAGGGGAGAGCGGGAATATATTGGCGAGTACAAAGCCAACAACCGGCAACAAGATTAATTGGGCAATCAAACCAAGAAAGACCGCTTTGGGCTCAAGCAAAATCCGCTTAAAGTCACTGAGTGTGAGGCCTAGCCCCATACCCAACATGACAATAAACAAAGCTAGCGGTAGAAAAATTGTGGTCAGAAAACTTGATTCCATCGCACTATCCACCCTGAATTTCTAGCCGCAGATCAATGGTTTCTATTGCGATAAGCATCGTTCTAGAAAGGTTTTGGTTCGCATACTGCTAGAAGTTATCGAGCCGATTATCCTCGATTGGCGGCTTTTTCGCTACTCTCAGCTTTGCCATTCAAAACTGAGGGGTTGTTGATTTGGGAGTGCATTGCGAGTATCTGACCCAAGCTGGATAACGCTAAGGCAGATAAGCCTTCCCAGCATTCTGAATAGTGAGCATACTTTCGCCGTGATGTACTGGGTGCATGTTACCTGCTACATGTACGTATTAAAAGAATGTATTCTTCGTGCTGGAGAGGGATGGCCATGAAACGTCGAGGCATGATTCATTACATCGGAGTCGGTACTGGCACCGCGATCGCCACAGCAGCCTGTGGTCAAAGTTCGACGCCCCCATCAGCTCAAACGAATGCGAATTCTCCTGCCTTGCCTTCTGTGGACTGGCGCATGGCGACAAGCTGGCCCCAAGCGCTCGACACCATTTTTGGCAGTGCTTTAGCTATCGGCGATCGCGTCAGCACGCTTACAGGCGGACGATTTACCATCAAAAGCTACGCTGCCGGCGAAATCGTCCCCGGTCTTGAAGTCCTGGATGCCGTGCAGTCTGGCGCCGTGGAATGTGGCCATACCGCTAGCTATTATTACGTCGGCAAAAACCCAGCCCTGGCTTTCGGGACAACCATCCCCTTTGGCCTAAATGCCCAGCAGCAAAATGCTTGGCTGTATCATGGCGGCGGGCTAGATACCATGCACAAGCTCTATACCGACTTTGGTGTCATCAATTTTCCGGCTGGTAACACAGGAGTGCAAATGGGAGGCTGGTTCAAGCGTGAAGTCCAGTCACTTTCTGACCTCCGAGGATTGAAAATGCGGATTCCTGGGCTGGGTGGCAAAGTTATGGCAGCGCTCGATG
Source organism: Leptolyngbyaceae cyanobacterium (assembly GCA_050330865.1). Classification (GTDB taxonomy): domain Bacteria; phylum Cyanobacteriota; class Cyanobacteriia; order Phormidesmidales; family Phormidesmidaceae; genus SIO1E4. The sequence goes on along the minus strand of JBHJHM010000160.1, from coordinate 12,831 downwards.
TGAATGTCCAGGTATTTCCAGGGGGCGAAATCTTTCTAGCTCTGGATCGGAATACCATTGATGCGGCTGAATTCGTTGGTCCCTACGATGATGAAAAGTTGGGCCTTGCCGATGCAGCAGACTTCTACTATTACCCGGGCTGGTGGGAGCCCGGTGCATCCTTAGAACTGCAGATCAACCTCCAAGCTTGGAATGCACTTCCCCCTGAGTATCAAGAGGCTTTGAAAACTGCTACCTACGAAGCCAACATCAACATGCTGTCGCAGTATGACGCTTTGAACGGCGCTGCGCTGAAGCGATTAGTAGACAGAGGCGTAAAGCTCAGACCGTACAGCAATGAAATTCTTCAGGCGGCGGAGCAGGCTTCTGTTGAAATCTTGGAGCAAGATGCCAGCAACGACACCACTTTTCGAGAAGTGTACGAAAACTGGAAAGCATTTCGCGAAGAGATATACGGCTGGAACCGGGTCAACGAACTCAGCTTCAATCAGTATGTCAACAGTAACACCTGACAACTCGCCACATCGCTACCGAGGACGGCTGGCTCCGACCCCAACCGGACACTTGCATCTCGGGCATGCTAAAACCTTTTGGACTGCTCAGCAAAGGGCTCACCAGTTCGGCGGGACGCTGATCTTACGCATTGAGGATTTGGATCGCGATCGCTGCAAACCCCAATACGCCACCGATTTACTGGAAGACTTAGCCTGGTTTGGCTTTCACTGGCAAGAAGGCCCCGATATTGGCGGCGACTATGGTCCCTACCACCAGCGCGATCGCACCGCTCTCTACCTGAAAATTTGGCAGCGCCTTAATCAAACCCGAGCTATCTATCCTAGCTCTCACTCCCGCAAGGATGTAGCCCAAGCGCTGAGTGCCCCCCATGAAGGCGATCGCGAAATTATCTTTCCTACCCATCTGCGCTCTGATGCTTGGGATCACGCCGACGAACCGGGTCCAGTCAATTGGCGCTTTCGTGTACCAGATGGCGAGACCATTACCTTTATCGACCAAAATCTCGGTCTGCAGTCCTTCACTGCCGACCAAGACTTCGGCGACTTTATCATCTGGCGGCGGGATGGATTGCCCAGCTACGAACTTGCGGTCGTAGTCGATGATGCCAAGATGGCCATTTCTGAGGTCGTCCGTGGTGAGGATTTACTGCTCTCAACCGCCAAGCAGATTTTGCTCTATCGCGCTCTAGGATGGGACATTCCCCGGTTTTATCACTGCCCTCTGGTGCGAGACGAGACCGGCAAGCGCTTGGCTAAGCGAGATGGCGATCGCAGCTTGCGATCGCTCCGCCAACAAGGCATTACCCCTACCCAAATCCGCTCAACCTGGCACCAATTTCAAAACAACCCGTAGGGTGCTTTCGCGCAGCAATGCACCCTACGGGTTACGTACTAATCAAGCCAAATTCACGAAGGGCAGGAAGAAAGTTGCGGTTTTCGTGGCTGGGGCGGCTGAGTTTGCAGAGGGCGAAGCGCTGCAATGGGGTGAGGGTAGCCCATTGCTCAGCGGCAATAGAGGTATTGAATTGCTGGGCTTGGGTTTGGACGGTATCGGGGACGCGATCGCGCTGAACCCAAGGTGGATTAGGATCAATCGTTAGCTCTTTGGCGGGTACATCGGTATGCTGAACCACCAAGGCTTGCAGATAATCCCGATAGTCGGCAGCCTCGGTCGTTGTGGCACAAGGATGGGTTACTAGCTTCTCACGCTCTTCGGTTGTGAAGCGATGCCAATGCTCTAGCTTTAGCTTGACGCCACAGGTATCGAGCTTGTAACGGACCTGCATCGGAATACAGCGTAGCGACTCGACAAAATCTGATTCAAACTCAAAAAAGGTGAGGTCCGATGAAGTAGTCATAGCGCGTGCTCTCAGTAGTATAGCTGTAGCCATTTAGGCCAGGAAACCTAGTATTGTTCTGACGCTTAGCGCCTAGCCAAATGGCTCGCCGTCTTGTCCTAACAGAGCTGGCGACTGCTATACCATTGCCACGAGTCATGGCTACACACCAAGAATCCGTAGGAGTTCACGACTGTGTACCCTGGACGCAACATGTAACTGTCGTGTAAAGAAGCGGTGTCAGTTACCAGCATCGTGATGACACACCCTACCAAACTATTGATTTCTAGCACTGCCCAAAGATGTAGCGAAACAGACTCCAGCTCTGTACTGTAGTTCACTATCTGTACTGCAGCTCATTAACTGCATGGTGCTACCGTGCCATCACTGGGGATGAAACCGGTACACTCTGGTCTTGGCTGATACCCTGACTCGGCAACGCGGCAATTGGCACAACGGCGACGGCACAGGCCTTGAGTTCCGGCTGCAGAGAAATTGGGCAGGTAACTGGGTGCGTGAGGGCATTGCACTCGGCATTGTCAGCCCAGAGTGCGCCCCAGTGCATCGGAATGAACAATACACCTTTGCGAATGTATTGGGTCACCTTCACTTTGAGGCGAACAAACCCACGACGCGATCGCACCTCGACCCAATTGCCCGACTGTAGCCGCAGATGTTGAGCATCAATTGGATGGATCTCAAGCAAGGGTTCTGGATGCAGCGTGCGCGTTTTTTCAATGCGGCCTGTGCGAGTTTGCGTATGCCAGTGTCCGTACAGGCGTCCTGTCGTTAGGACAAAGGGATAGTCGGGATCGGCGGGTTCAGCTAGTCCCTTTTCGTGAAAGGCAGCAAAGTTGGCCCGCCGATTCGGCGTCGGAAAGAGATGGTCGGTATACAGCCGTTTGTCATGCTTGGTGGCAGCCGTTTCCTCCGTCTCGTGTTGGGGGCAGGGCCATTGGATAGGCCCTTCAGCCGCCAGACGATCGTGGCTGAGCCCGGTCATATCGCAAACCCGCTCAGTCGTGAGTTGCACAAACTCGTCGTAGACTTCGGCAGACGACTGGAAGGAAAACTGTCTTTCAAAACCAAGGCGTCGCCCGACGGCAGCAAAAATCTCCCAATCGGCCCAGGTTTCTCCAGGGCGAGGGCGAAAAGCAGGACACAGCGTCACCGTTCGCTCCGAATTCGTCATGACCCCAGTTTTTTCGCCCCATTGAGCTGCCGGTAGCAGAACGTGGGCGTAGTCGGCAGTTTCGGTGGGATAGTAGGCGTCTTGATAGACCGTAAAGGGCGATCGCCGCAGGGCCGCCTTAGTACGCTCGATATCCGGCATACTCACAGCCGGGTTCGTTGCCGCTACCCAGAGAAGCCCGACGGCATCTTGTTCGAGACCCACCATCATGTCCCAGGCGGCGAGTCCGGGCGTCGGTGAAATACTGCCCTCTGGTAAGTCCCACGCCTGCTCTACTGCCTGACGATGCTGAGCATTTTTCACGAGACGATAGCCCGGCAAAATATGGGCTAGGCCACCAGCCTCACGGCCCCCCATAGCGTTGGGTTGCCCTGTCAAGGAGAATGGTCCGGCTCCGGGTTTACCAATTTGCCCTGTCATCAGATGCAGGTTAATGATGGTGCGGGCCTTAGCGGTCCCTTCCGAAGACTGGTTAATGCCCATCGACCAGAGCGACAGCACGCCTTTGGATAATCCCCAGCAGCGCGCAGCTTCTTCTAAATCGGCGACTGAAATGCCACAAACCTCGGCCACGTGTTCAGGCGCATAATGCTCGATTACCGCGGCATACTCCTGAAATCCCTGCGTTGCTTCGTCAATAAATATGGCATCAATCCAGCGCTTTTTCAGCAGGATGTGGGCAATTCCATTCAGTAGCGTAATGTCAGTTCCGGGACGAATGGCTAAGTGTAGATCGGCATCCTTCGCGGTAGCCGTGCGACGGGGATCGACCACAATCAGCTTGACCTTACCTTTGCTCTTGCGGTGATGTTTGCGAAAGCGATTGTAGACGATGGGATGGCAGTCGGCGGTGTTAGTACCAATGAGGAAGGCACAATCTGTCTCCTCCAGATCGGCATAGCAGGGAGGCGGACCGTCTGACCCCAAACTCTGGATGTAGGCAGCGACCGCAGAAGACATACACAGCCGCGAGTTGGCATCGAAGTTGTTTGTCCCCAAGCAGCCTTTGAGCAGCTTTTGGGCCAGGTAATAGTCTTCAGTCTGAAGCTGACCCGACCCATACATGCAGATAGCTTCCGGACCTTGGGTTGCCAGCACCTGACGAATACGATCAGCGATCGCATCCAACGCTTCATCCCAACTGACCTGCCGAAATGGTTCGTCTAGCGAATCGCGCATCAGGGGATACAGCAACCGATTCTTATCAAGCGCCTCGGCAATGGTTGCTCCCTTAACGCAGACCATGCCCTGGCTGGAGGGATGTGCGCGATCGCCCCGTACAGTCGGCGGAACCCCTGGAGCAGCATGGCGCGATCGGGCGGGCAAGACCTCTAAGCCACAACCTACTCCACAATAAGGGCACAATGTTTTGCTGGATTTCATGGCAACGCTCCCTCGTGAACACACTATCGTTGGCGTGAATGCAAAAACTGAACCCGTCAGCCTTCGACCTAAGTCTCCCTTGACAGCCCTGGAAGACTACACAAAGAGAGAGAGATAAAGGTTCCTCTCCTTACTTACGACTCTGCCTCTTGCCTCCACCCGGCTTAGCTCCTATCAAGTCTGCCTTTCATGGAAGCGATCCTGTAAACTCGCGAATTCTGCAAACTCAAAACCTGATCCCTTTATGGAATGGTCCTGTAGGAGAGTTCTGTATACTTCGAGACCTATTGGCAACCTAATTGGGAAAAAATCGGGGAATGAGCTTCTCTGAAGGCATTCCCCGACAGCTGTCTGATCGACGAAGTCCGGTTGCCTACCCTTCGTAGAACGTACCTGCCTGAGGAATAGAACCAGGAGTGGGTTCGGCCACAGGGGTTTCGCCCTCATGGAAGTCAGCAAAGGAACCTTGAGGCTCATCCAAGAAGAAGACGCATAAGAAGGCCACAATCAATCCCGCAATCCCCAGTACTTGGAAGAACTGAGCATTGACTACCGACATGACAGGCTCGCCACCGCTGGCTGCTGCCGAAGATTTGGTAAATAGCAGGCGAGTTGTCAAGTAAGCAACCGCACCCACGTTGCCATAGGCACCGACGTTACCGGCAATTTGCCCCGTAATCCGACGCTTCACTAGCGGCACGATCGCGAAGGTAGCCCCCTCAGAAGACTGGACGAAGAAGGAGCAGGCCATGGTTAGAAGTACTGCCAGCGGCAGCGGCCAAGCATTGTTTACAGTACTCATCAGCAAGTAACCAATGCCCATTCCACCGAGGAGAACCACCATGGTCCACTTACGGCTACCCATCTTGTCAGAAATAATGCCGCCACCCGGACGCGACATCAGGTTCATGAACGCATAGCTGGCTGCGATCAAACCGGCAGTTGCCTTATCGAGCGAGAACGTGCCCTCAAAAAACGCCGGTAGCATGGTCACAACCGCCAGCTCAGAACCGAAGTTAACGATGTAAGTCAGCTCTAGAATCGCCACTTGCTTAAAGCGATACCGATCTTCGGGGGAATAGGTTTTGGTGCCTGCTAGCAGTTCCTTGTTAACACTCCAGCAGTTGTAAGCCTGGAACGCATAGAGGCCCAGCAGTGCCAACCAAGCTACATACATGCCGCCTTGCGTCAGGAAGTTGACCAAATACAAGCGCCAAGCCAATACCATCAGAATGATGGTGAGGGGCGCGTTCATAATCATCAAGAACCAGAAGTCCCGAACCGTCGTGACCTCCATGCCACGAGCGCTCTGAGGACGCTGATAAACTTTGCCAGGAGGCGTATCCGTAACGTTGAAGTAATAGAAAACACCATACAGGGCAGCAATGATGCCGGTACCGGCGATCGCCCCGCGCCAGTTCAGAATGTCAGTCTGGAACGGCGGGAAAGTTAGGACACGGAACGTCTCAGCCTCAGGAAACTGGAAAGCACCGGGCACAATAGAAGCCAGAACTAGGCCAAACAGCACCATGGTGAAAGCCGAGAAAGCCGAACCGAAGTTGCCCCAGCCGCCATAGATACCTTCGGCAGTCCCGACTTCCTTCGGCGGAAACCATTCAGCGGTCATCCGGATACCGATCACAAAGCCGGCACCTACGATCCCCATCAGCAAACGGCCTAAAACCAGCTGATTGAAGCTCTGGGCCGTGGCAAAAATCAGACAGGGAATAGCCGCATAAACCAACAGCACAGAGTACGTTAATCGGGGACCATACTTGTCCAGCAGCATACCAATGATGACCCGAGCTGGGACCGTCAGGGCCACATTACAGAGACCAATCGTTCCCAACTGTTCTTGGGTAAGGCCAAAGTCCTGCCTAATCGTGGTAGCAAATGGCGGGAAGTTAAACCACACCACAAAAGTCAGAAAGAAAGCAAACCAGGTTAGGTGTAATATTCTATACCTTCCCTGAGCTGCTCTCGTAAACAACTCAACAAGCATCTGTGTTACTCTCCTAGCAAACCAAGAAACAGTTCAGCCTGGGGTGGGGTTCCCGCTCCAGGTTTTTTCTTTACTGACATCACTCCCCCTTAGAAACCTGGGGGATTCTCGATGGATAGGAGCACATACGTTGCCCCCATCCAAAGCTTTATGCGTCCGTGGTCATTACGACTTGACCACTTGCCGCTGGGGCTGCTGCGGTTCGAGGCTCAGCGCCAAAGTGTTCCGTCAACAGCCCTGACAATACGTCGGGCAGATCATCGCAGGGCACTCCCTTCTGCACGCAAGTACCCAGCTGCGCATCTTTACCAACCTTGCCGCCCATATAGATATCAACCCCTTCAGCCGGCTTGCCATCCTTCCGCACCTTGGTGCCCATCAAGCCAATATCGGCGACTTGGGGCTGTCCACAAGAATTAGGGCATCCAGTCCAGTGAATCCGGACGGGCTTGGGGACCGAGAGGGCGGCATCCAGTTCCCGTGCGATCGCCAGCGCTCGCTGCTTCGTTTCGACCAGCGCAAAATTACAGAACTGAGCCCCGGTACACGAAACGAGCGATCGCACTAAAGGACTGGGAGTAATCGAAAACTTCTCTAACAGCGGCTCCTGCTGTAGCAGTTCCAGCCGTGAATCGGGAATGTAGGGAATGATGACATTCTGCTCTACCGTCAGGCGGATTTCGCCCTCACCATACACATCCGCCAAACGAGCCAAGTCCAGCATGTCCCGCGCCGACAAACGACCCACAGGAATATGGAGCCCAATGAAATTAAGCCCTGGCTGCTGTTGGGGATGAATCCCAACATGGTCGCGTTTGTCCCAGTCAATTTCATCCTCTGCTGCGGCTGTTAGCAACGATTTGCCGAAGCTCTTCTCGACCTCGGCTCGAAACTTCGCCATACCCCATTCATCAATTAGCCACATCAGGCGCGATTTCTGACGATTGGCCCGTGAACCATGGTCACGAAAGATTTCCAAAATAGCGCGGGATAGAGCCACCACATCATCATTGGGTTCTACCCAAGCATCCAACGGCACAGCTGCCTCGCAGCGACGAGCAGAGAAAAAGCCCCCTACTAGCACATTGAACCCTAGCTGCCCCTCCCGATAGGCCGGGACAAAAGCAATGTCGTTAATCTCGGCATGGACCGAGTTATCACGACCGCCCTCCACGGCGATGTTGAACTTACGGGGCAAGTTTGTGAACTCGGGATTGCCCTCGCTGCGATTCGTGATCATGTCCTGCAGCTTCTTGACCAGACCGCGGGTGTCGACTAACTCGCTAGCATCAATACCGGCAACTGGAGAGCCCGTAATGTTGCGGACGTTATCCATCCCCGACTGCATGGATGTTAGGCCCACTGCCTCAAATCGTCGAAAAATGTCAGGAATATCCTCCAGCCGTACCCCCCGAAGCTGAATATTCTGACGAGTCGTAATGTCAGCGCTGCCATCATCACCATAGCGCTGCACAACCTCACCCAAAATCCGCATCTTCTGGCTAGAGAGGATACCGTTGGGCATCCGCATCCGCAGCATGAACTTCCCAGGTGTAACGGGTCTAAAGAAAATCCCTAACCATTTCAAACGCTGGGTCAAATCAGTTTCATCGACGGATTCCCAGCCAAGCTCAGCAAATTTCTCTAGCTCAGTCTTGACCGCCAAACCGTCCTTTTCTGCCTTGAATTTTTCGAACTTATTGAGTTTTGCCTTTGGCTTTGGGGCTGCATCAACCACGGCTCTGAAATACCCTCATCAAGCACAACATTGAACTAGCCCATAGGGTTGGGCCAAGTCTAATCATCATCGTAAACACAGCTTCTCAAAAGACATATGGTTCAGAGCACCTCGCAGGCCTGCAACAAAATTCTGTTGCTTAGTAGCACTGTTCTGCCAAACCTCAAAGGCTTTTCACAGAATGAAGCACGACAAAGCCGGAGACACTACCAAAGCGATTCAGAAACAAGAAAAGTACCGGTCTTTGAGTTGAGAACAAAGTTACGAGAGACAACCAACCGATTTTGTAACGAAAACTACATTTTGAGATAATGCTTGCAAAAATTGCATGGCTTCAATGCGCTTGTGGAATGGCTGCTGCTGCTTTGCCAGAAAAGTCTCTCAGCAAGGGAGATGGAGCATATCTCGCTACCTATCGTTCGGCACATCTTGGCCAATATCCAACAGCGGTTTCCGCCTCGATTTTGGCTCTGCTTTGCTACCGCCTAAGCGACCTTCACGGTAAAAACCGATGGGTGAGGAGGGATTTTCTTCGCGTAAAAATTAGGCTAGTCATGTAGTCAAGTCCGACTTCGTGTGTCTTCATGTTGAATTAGAAAATGCATCCCAGACAAGATAACCATGCAAAAAACGCATACCTCAAGACAGAATGTTCATGAGAAACTTTCCCGGGTAGGGTCTCTTAAGATAGATGTGTGCATATCGCGGCTTGCAACCGCGATATCGATGTTGCTCTGATCTCTCTATGCCTTTCGATACTGACCTCGTCACAACGTCCTCAGATGCACAGGCGCCTACCAAGCTCGCATCGACCGCTCAGCTAGATGCGGCGTTAAAGCTATTACTCGAAGGCGATTTTCGATCCCGCTGGGAAGCGACGAAACAGTTGCCGACGCTAGGAAAACCGACGATCGCTCATCTGGTGCTGCTGCTGGAAGACGATGATATTGATTGGGAAATACGGTGGTTTGCAGCTCGAACGCTAGGGAACTTCACTGACCCTGAGGCATTAGCATCACTGGTTCGCCTGTTAGAGCGGACTTGCGAACCTGAGTTGATTACCATTGCAGCTGAAGGCATTAGTCGCTTTGGCGCTGAAGGGATCACCGCCTTAGTGCAGCTTTCCAAGAATCCCAGCCACCGCGTTACCGCCATGCAAGCCCTGGCAGGCATCCGTCACAAAGCTGCCTTACCGCCGCTTCTTGCCGCTGCTCAGGATGAGAATGCTGAGGTTCGCTCCGTTGCATTATCAGCACTGGGCCATTTTCGGGATCCCGATGTGGATGCTGTACTCGTGGAGACTGTGCAAGATCCTGCAGCATCGGTGCGTCAGGAAGCCATTACTCATTTAGGGTTACGGGCGCACCTATTGGCCACAGTTGACCTTGTCGCCATCCTGCAACCGCGCCTCCAGGACACCCATCTTGAAGTAGCTCAGGCCACCGCGATCGCGCTAGGGCGGCTAGGGACTGACACCGCGATCGCAACTTTAGCTCAGGCACTACAGTCACCTTCTACCCCTGAATCGCTACAGACTATTCTCGTCAGAGCTCTAGGCTGGATTGAGCAAACAGATGCTCTCGACGCTATTTTGGCGGCTCGATTGACGGCTCCGCTCGCTGTCCAGCTGGGAATCGTTGAAGCGCTACCCCGCTTTGAAGCGCCGCTGCTCAAACAGCGCGCTGCCGCGGCGCTTTGTGACTGGTTAACCCAACTGCCCAATGAGGCTTCAGCGGTTCGAGTCATACAGGCGATCGCGCTTGCGTTGGGCGACCTACAGCCTCCCCAAGCCCAGGCATTATTAGAGACCCTAGCCCAGACCACCGATGAGCAAACGCGCCTGTATGCCGAAGCTGCCATACGGAAGATTGCCGACTCACTCTAGTCTCCTTGTCCCTTTCCCATTCGGCTTGAGCGCTCGACTGAGCTCAAGCCGAAGTTGCTCCGATCGAACGCTCATGGCGAAGCTTTTCACCCCCAACGAACAGGATGCACTCGACCAAGATGCATCGAGCTAGCGCTATGCAGCGATGGTTTACTCTCTTCGCATGGATTGATTTCAGTAAATGAATTAGTGGTTTGTGATTTATATAAATCGATTAAAACTGCTAAAGTAGAACTAGCAGGGGAGAGATCTAACTTCCGATAAACGGTGGAGGAGTGACCTGATCTCGGTAGGATGGATCTGGCATTCTCAGCCTGCTTCGTTGACGCACAAAGGTATCTGGACATGACCGCAGTCACCTCTAAGCCCAAAGCGCCTGCTTTTTGCGATGGCATCCAGCATTTTGCTGACTCCCTACCCGAGTTTGACACGTATGCTCAGTCGCCCGTAATCGGTGAGGGGCAGACTGCGATCGCCTCACCGACCGATCCTGCTGCGGTTTACCAAACGCTCCTAGCTGCTGATGCGCTCCGATATCTCACGCTGCAGATGACGGCTAGCAAACAGTCAGGTCACCCCGGTGGCTTCGCTAGTATCGCTGACGGCATCGCGGCGCTTGTCATGTTGGGGTACAAAAACCTTATTACCGAAGTGGGGCACCATGCCCCTGGCTTTTACAGCACCGTGTTTATGGATCGGTCTTTGGAAGCCATGGAAATTGAGACTGTTCAGCAACTGTGCGATCGCTTCCGTGAAACTCATGGACTGTTGGGACACCTATCAGGACAAATTCCAGGACTCTTAAATCCAGCAGGTCCATTAGGGCAGGGGCAGCACTTTGCGATGGCCGGAGCCAAACTGTACCCTGGCACGCTCTTTCCCGTTACCATTGGTGATGGGGGATTAGGCGAACCCTATATCATGAGCAGTTTTGGGCATTTCCATACGGCTTACCCCAACATCACCAATTTTCTGCCCGTTTTAGTGTGGAATGGGTATTCGCAAGAGCATCACAGCATGGTTTCGACTCAGTCCAACGAGGCGATGCTGGCCTACTGGCGAGGGAACGGTTTCAAGGAAATCATCCTGGTCGATGCCAAAGATTACGACGACGCCAACCAGCCGGGAGCTTACGTCGACAGCACAGCATTTTCCTTCAAACAGCGCTTAGCCTTTACCCAAGCTGTTTTGGCAGCGACCGATAAAGCCGCGAAATCGGCCCTCAATGGCACACTTACAGTTCTCATTATCAAGCAGCTCAAAGGGGCCGGTGTGCATAAGCGGGGTGCCAAATCTCACAATCTGTATCCTGGTGACAGTCTTGAGAAAGACTACATTGTTGAGGCACTGACAACACGGGCACTGACGCCAGCAGCATGGGATCTTGTGCGGACCAACTTTGCGCGGTCTATGGGCGGCCCCAATGCAAAGACAGCAGTCACTGAATCGGTTCTGCCAGTACCCGATCTGGGGGCGTTGCCCCTAGAGGAATTCTCACTCAACAGCGATAAGCAGGTGGCGACGACGGCTATGGGAGCCCTGGCAGCTTATGTGGGACAGCAAGATCCTCAGTTTGTGGTCACGAATGCCGATGGCAATGCAGCCTCAGGCATCAACAATATCAACCAAGCGCTGAAGATTATTCATCCCACCCCAGATGAGCTGTACTTCCAGCAGCCTCAGGGACAGGTATATGAGCCCTTAAGTGAAGATGCCTGTGCCGGACTAGCAGCCGCTCAGGCGCTTTTTGGCGCACGGACGCTTTGGTGCTCCTATGAATCCTTTGCCATCAACGGTCTGCCTATTTGGCAAACCGTGACTCAGGCAATGGCAGAGCTGCGGCGCCCCACCCCTTCAACAATCACGCTCTTTACGGCTGGCGCTCTCGAACAGGGACGCAACGGCTGGACCCATCAGCGCCCCGAAATCGAGAACTACTTTGCGGGCATGATGCGAAATGGCAACATATTCCCGCTGTTTCCGACCGATGCGAATGGTATTCAAGTCTGCTACGAGTGGGCGTTAGGAACTCAGAATAAAGGGGTGACGATTACGGCTAGCAAGTCGCCGCTGCCTATACGAACAACGTTTGAGCAAACACGGACAGCGCTGCAGAACGGAGCCGTAGAACTCCAATCGATGCCAGGAAGCAAAACGGTTGTATTTGCGGTTCTTGGCGACATGACGTTAATCCCAGTGTTTGACGCCGCCTCACAGCTTGCGAAGGAAGGCTTTGGCGTCCGCATTGTGTCTGTCGTCAGTCCTCGTCGTCTCTATCGCCCTACGGATGTAGCTTGGGATAGTTGTGCTGAGGCCGATGGCGGATTCCTGGACGATGCCGACTTTGAACAACTCTTCGGGGGGGATGTACTGCTGGGTGTAACCGGTGGATCGGCAGCCATGTTGGAACCTGTGATGCTCCGCAGCACGGCCCCGCGCGATATCTTTGCTTGGCAACGAGGCGACACCGCCAGCAGTGCCGCGCAGGTAATGGCACTGAATGGCCTAACCGCTGAAAATTTTGTCGCCCGAGCGAAGGCACTGTTGGGCTAAGTCAGGGAGCGTCGCCCTATGGCCCTTCCTATCCCGCCCTTATCTCTGTTGAGGTAGGCATTCTGCAACCGCCCCCCCGGTTATTGTTTCAAACTCAATGTCAACCCAAACCTGCTGAAGGTGGGCAAAGTTGTCAGCGATAGCTGACAACTTTGCCCCCCCTGCGGCTATTTTTGCGGCTACCCAACGCCAAACTAAAAACCAGTTACGTTGCCGGTAAAACCGA
>JBHJHM010000159.1:0-37085 GCA_050330865.1 Leptolyngbyaceae cyanobacterium | reverse complement strand
AAACGGAAACGAAAACCTAACGTTAAGCTAATTGTCGCTCCTTTTCCTGACCACCAGCGCTCTTCTGAACAGTTTTTCTTCCAACCATCCTCTCCAATCCCCTTGACAACTGGCATAGAGACTTAACTTGTGGCCAATGACGTTTGCCCGCTATTTCCTGCAAGTCATTGGCTGATCTCGATCATCGCGCCTACCTCCACCAGCGCTTTTGTTTCCTCAGTGACGTCAGAGCGGCCCAAAAAGAAAGGCAACATGGCAATGCCAACGATGGTGAGAATTGCCAGCAGCAGACATCCACAGCCAGCTCCCAGCCCAAGCAAGACAAAGAGGACTTCATTGCCGCTTTCGGCAGCGGTCTGGGGTGGGTTGCGGTGAATAATCAGTTGGCTGCGGGGGTAACTCGCCATAGTGTCTCCAGTGGCATGGAAGGGATCTATGCAGATATATTTCTGTGGCAGAATCGCTTATACAAGCAGCGATGCCAACGCTGAATTCACTACAAAACTTCAGGAGTGGTGTAACTCTTTTGCAACTGGAGCATTATCACGCACAGACCGTTCGGGTTAATCGGCGGCGATTCTATGAAATTGCAGGACGGCGCTACCCTGGTGTGACAACCATTTTGTCGGTGACTAAACCACCCGAGGCACGGGCTGCTCTGAATCAATGGCGCCGAAGAGTCGGTACCCAAGCCGCTAAAGAAATTGCGGGCAAAGCCTCTTCGGCGGGAACTCGTCTGCATAAACAGATTGCCCTACACCTTCAGGGCAATCCAGCGGTGGAGATTCCTCCTGACCTGATGGGGTATTGGGACTCGATCGCGCCGGTGCTAGCAAATGTTGGTGAGGCTTTGCTCGTAGAAGGAGCTGTATGGCATGACGCTGGCTATGTGGGGTTTCCCGACGCTCTTATTCGCTGTGACAATACGCTCTATGTTTGCGATTGGAAGACAGCCCTCAAGCCCAAAAAGCTTGAGTGGATCGGCGATTATTGCCTACAAGTCGCAGCCTATGTGCAGGCCATTGAGCAGGTCTATGCGCGTGACCATATCCAGATTGGGGGAGCACTGATTGCGATCGCCCTCGACCATCAACCTGCTCAAACGTTTTGGTTAGACTCAGCCGACATAGAACGCTACTGGATCTTGTTTCAGGAGCGGCTAGCGCAGTACAACAGTTTCCGAAGATGACTAGGGTGGAGTGTCATTGGCAGATACTCTTCGGCATCTCTGGCGAGCATTTTACGATTCGTATTTTTCGTAGGCGGCCACAATGCGCTGTACCAAAGGGTGCCGTACGACGTCAGCAGCGGTCAGCTTACAAAACGCGATGTCCTCAACCTTGGTCAGAATCTTTTGCGCTACGTCGAGCCCGGAAGACTGCTGAGGCGCTAAATCGGTCTGGGTCGTATCGCCTGTGACCACCATCCGTGATTTGAAGCCCAACCGCGTCAGGACCATTTTCATCTGCGCTGGCGTGGTATTTTGAGCTTCGTCCAGAATGACAAAGGCATTACTTAGCGTCCGCCCCCGCATATACGCCAGCGGAGCGACCTCGATGACACCCCGTTCCATCAGACTAGGAATCTTCTCAGGATCAATCAGCTCGTGCAAAGCATCGTAGAGAGGACGCAGATAGGGATTGATCTTTTGCTGCAGATCGCCGGGCAAAAATCCCAGACGTTCCCCAGCCTCCACCGCTGGACGGGTCAAAATTAAGCGCTCATATTCATTGTTCAAAAGAGCCTGGGTGCCGACCAGTGCTGCTAGAAACGTTTTTCCGGTTCCAGCAGGGCCTGTACAAAATATCAGGTCATTTTTACGGAGTGCTTGAACATATTGACGCTGATGGAACGTTTTGGCCCGCACGACTTCACCCCGACGGGTGCGAGCCACAATCGCATCATGAACAGTCTTGAGCTCATCTAATCGATTTGTGTTGAGCGCGTGACGTGCTGTCAGGACATCGGTACGGCTAACGGTGCTGCCTTCACCCCAGAGGGGCTCTAGAGCAGCTACCAGCTTCTGAACAATAGCAACGGCTGTCACCGTACCCGAAACTAAAAGCTCCTGGCCGCGTAACACAACCGAAGCCCCTGTCTGCTGGGACAACAGCTTTAAGTTTTCATCCTGATGGCCCGACAGCGCGATCGCACTTTCAATTGAGTGCAAATCAATAGCGGTTGGCTGCTCCATGCAGGCTTCTCAGTTGCTTACACATAAAGGTCACTGGCGACGGCTCGGACGACTGCGGCCTCGGCGCTGACGGCGATCGCCCCTCTCAGAGGCGCCATTCTCATCGGCATCCGAGCGACCCTGCCCCATCGACTCGCCATACACATCGAGGGAGGCTTTCTGACCATGCAGCGCGGCAGTTGCCTTGAGCGCCGTGCGGATAGCTTGAATATTGCGTCCACCCCGGCCAAACATCCGGCCCCGATCCTCCGAAGAGAAAGCGACGCGGAGCCAGATGTTGTCCTGACCGTTCAGCTGTTCGACGTCAAGCCTCAGCTCCTCTGGAGAATCCAAAAACGGCGTCATAAGAAAACGCAGTAAACCTGCATAATCAGGTTTTTCAGCCATATCCGCTGTCCTCACTCAGGTCGCAATCACATTCGGTATGCCTACGCTACCGGCTCGGCCTCAGCCGTTTCCGCCTCAGCCGCTGCCGCCTCAGCCGCTTCGGCAGGTTCAACCGCTGCCGCCTCAACCGCTTCATCGGTAGTAGCAGGCTCACTCGCTTCAGGTGTCGTAGCGGGTTCCGACAGAGCCGGCTCGGCTTTAGTCATAACGACTTGAGGCGTTGTGATAACCCCAGTCTTAAGCTGCTCGAACACATTCGCTTTTTCTAAAATGCGGCGTACCGTGGGAGTCGGCTGGGCACCTTGCTGCAGGCGACGAACAATCGCGGGAACCTCCAGCCGAGTTTCATCGGTGCGAGGATTGTAATATCCCAATTCTTCTAAGGGGCGTCCATCACGTCGGCTCGTGCTTTGCATTGCCACAATGCGGTAGCTCACTTCCCGCTTTTTCCCGAAACGCTTCAATCGCAGCTTGATCATAGGTGCCTAAAAATTATTGAGTAACTCCAAACTGTATTCAGCCCCGAAGCGACCTTCTCGGGAAGAGAAATTGTCACTCCGCAAGTTCCCAATGATAACAGACTTAAGCATGCGATAGCTACGGTGATAGCTGACAATCACCCTGATGACGCAGCTTCGTAACCGCACCGAGACGAATGCAGAGCAAAATACAGACTCGCCTCCTGCGATCGCCGCTACGAATTCTACGCAAGGGAAAAATAGGGTTAGGAATGATTCTCTACTCAGAGCAATACGCACCCTGTCATTCTCAGTGGAGCGGAGTGGAGCAGGGAATCTCTATCGGTCGCGATCGGGTGCGGCAAACAGAGATGTCTCGACTTCGTTCCACTTCACTCGACATGACATGTGTGGCTTTGATGGAGATTTCCTGGATTTCCTTCTGGTAGAGAATCATCCCCAGAGAATGGGGGAGCTTAGTCTTCGTGCTCATCGAAGGGATCGGTGAGCTGCTTGGCGGGAGGGCCAAATGCGGTGTAGACAGCAAGGGCCGTAAAACCGACGACGACGATCGCCACTGAAATAATAAGAACTGTTGCAGGCTGCATGAGAGATTCTTCGTATTGGGTGTACGTAATCTTATAATATTACGGATTATAAAGTGGCGTATATGTTTTAGGTGACCCATGGCACAACAGACGCGGCTAGGCAACTTGCTCAAGCCCTTGAACTCTGAGTACGGAAAGGTTACCCCCGGCTGGGGAACCACTCCCCTAATGGGAGTTTTCATGGCTCTTTTCTTTGTTTTTCTGCTGATTATCCTCCAGCTCTACAATTCTTCTCTGATTTTGAACAGCGTCGATGTTGATTGGCGGAGTCTGGGCAGCTAATTCGGCTGACGCAGTTTTTTAGGGGGCGAGGGGTAGCGGTATATGCCTGCTGCCCCTCGCTTGTTAGCAACACCCGGTAGTCTTCCGGTAGACTGCTTTTGTAATTGTCAGGAGAGCGTTGTGAATATTTTTGGCATTGGTCTTCCAGAAATGGCGCTGATCCTTGTACTGGCGCTGCTCGTCTTTGGACCCAAGAAGCTACCTGAAATTGGGCGCAGTTTGGCACAGGCGCTCGGCAGCTTCAAAAAAGCTCAGCAAGAGTTTGAGACCGAGTTTAGAAAAGAAGCTGATCAGTTTCAGAAAACTGTTACCGAGCCGATGAAGGCGTCTATCGAGCGGCCTGCACCCAAAGCTCTGTCGCCCAAAGATGAGGAGAGCGAAGCGTCTCAAAATGGGGTCGTTGCAGCAGCGACAGAGGAGAAAGCAGAGCCTGAAGCTGAAGCATCAGAGCCGCAAACTGAAGAAGCGGCTTCCCCTGAAGATACGCCGACGGCCTGATGCTAAAGTCGCATTCAATCGCTCCTATTCAATGTGTATTCGTCTGCTAACTCCCTCACGTCTGGGAGATTTCACGCTCAGCCTGCCCCATCTCCCTTTCATTCATCTCTTTCGCCGCTAGCAGCATCATGGTAGAGACTGAAATGTCACCGATACGATTGATTGTCGGATTGGGCAATCCTGGCAACCAATATGCACGGACACGCCACAATGTTGGATTTGATGTAGTGGACCTTTTAGCTCGGCGCTGGAGTATTTCTCTAAGCGAGAATCGGAAATTTAAAGGAATATACGGCGATGGTGTAGCTCGGGCGGGAACCAAGGTTGCCTTGCTGAAGCCTCAGACCTTTATGAATCGTTCAGGGCAGTCAGTGCGGGCTGTTTTGGATTGGTATAAGTTTGAACCTGCTTCGGTGCTAGTTGTCTACGATGACATGGATTTGCCGCTGGGACGCTTGAGGCTACGCCCTGCCGGCTCAGCAGGGGGCCATAACGGGATGAAATCGATTATTTCGCATCTAGGAACGCAGGAGTTTCCTCGCTTGCGGATTGGAATCGGCAGCACTAACCAAGACGGCGATCGCAGTCAGGCAGTGGTTTCTCATGTCTTAGGTAAGTTTGCACCCGATGAGAAGTCGCTGATTACGACAGCGCTTGACTGGTCAACTGAGGCGGTTGAGATTGCTTTGATCGATGGCACTGAGAAGGCAATGAGTGTATTCAACGGGCGCACTGCTTCCCCTTAGGAGATTTCCAGGAAGAAAATATCAATACGGCAGCACATTACGCTTCGCTTTAGCGGAAGCCATGCCCGGAGGGCTATACGTCACCCTACAATCGGTAAACTCTTTCCTGAAATCGCCTACGGCAAGCGACTCTCATCTGTTTCCTGTTTCGGCTAATGCTCAATCTCGGCCTTCATGCGCTCTAGCGTTCGGTGCATCTGGTCAAACATTTGCTGAGGCGTAACACCAACTTGGTCAAGCTGAGTCTTAAGCTGTTCGACGGTCATCTTAGCCATGAAATCGTCGGAAAGTTCGAAGCGCTTCATGAAAATGCGATAGCGCTCCATGACGGTCTCCATCTGCTCAATGTAGAGCTTTTTACCCTCGCGATCGAACTTGCCGTAGCTATTGCCGAGCTGCATCAGATTCTGATAATCCTGAAACAGCTGCATAGCTTCTTGTTGAACGATCTCAGAATCAAAAAATCCCATTTTTTCACTCTTCAAGCTGTTACGGGTAACTCAGAAGCCCCTAAATGATCTCAGGATACTATTCAGCAAACCCATAGAGATGCACAGACCGCTGATACGATGCCTTAGAAAAACTATTGAAAATTTCCTTAACATCGTATATCCACCCTAAGAAAATCTCTATCGCCCGCAAAGGTGAGATAACCCTACTTTCTGAAAGCACTACGACCAAAGAGTCTAGACAGCCATCCTTGCCTCTGAACGCTATGGTGAGTTCTGACGGGACTTCGGGTTTTGACGGGACTTCGAGTCAAAAAACTGAAAAATCCACGTTTTTTGTGGTGGCCGTTCCGGTTGCTGTCAGAAGGGCGATTGAACAGAGTAAATCGTCCTTCTGACTTAGGGGCGGTATTGCCCCGTTTGGGAGAATTGAGCTGCTTGGGATCGATTTCGAGCTTCCTAGCATATTTGAGGGCAACCAGATTATTCGGATCAAGTCTGAGTGCCTGGCGAAAATGGACTTTCGACATGCCCACCATCTTCTGCAATAGATATGCCTGTCCCAGCATTGAATGATACTGACTGTTTTTGGGTTCGATGCGGACCGCATCGCGAAGTTCTTGGATGGCTTGGGTGTAGCTTTTTTTATTGATGTAAGCTTTGGCCCGACTGATGTGGCGCTGGGCATAATCGGATGATTTCGTGTCCTCGGTTGATGACACGGTTGATGTAGTGGTGTTGGCCCCAGCGTAGGAAGCGTCTGATTTTTGCGTCGTTGTCGCAGCAACAAGCCCAATCCGTTTTTCTCGAATGACAGGGTCTCCCATCTTGCGACGCAAGTAGATGAGATTGAGCTCAGCGATCGCAGTCGTTTGCTGAATAAAGTCTTCTGCTGAAGAATATTGAGTCCCTGCCAGTTCCGATAAAAGCTTCTCATAGGACACCTCGACCTCGACTTCCTCGGCCTCCATGAGATGTTTGCTGGAAGCTTGGCGGGCAACAAGCTTTTCCTCTCGCGTTAGGCGACGAACCTTAAAGCGAAGGGTCGCCAGGGTTTCAGCTCTGCCTTTATCTTGCTTGAGACGTTGATAGGCAGGATTAACCAATCGCGTCAACATTTGACCTGCAAATTCACGAGCTGACTCATCCGCATCAATCTGCTGGTCAGGGTGAAGCTGCTTTGCAATCTGCCGGTAACGCTTTGAAATACGGCGTTCGTCAGCTGTTACTGAGACCCCCAGAACAGCATAGGGGTCAGAAAACTGTTTAATCCAGTCAGTAGAGAAAGCGGAAGAGGTCATGCAAATCAGCGTTGTTGAGCAAAATTAAAATATGTAAGTTCAGATACGCAAACTAGCGCGGCTGCAGCCGAAAAATTTGAGCGCCAAATACAGCTACAAACAGTCGCTAAGGATTTTCTGATGACCAACCATCCTCACGTAATCTAAGTGTAGATACTGAGACACCCTAGAAGTACTGCTATGGGACAGTTCTTACACTGTTTTTATCAAAGTAGGCCGCTATTTGGCGATGCCGACAAGGCCTACTTTGTGTGATTCTACCTAGATAGGCTCATTCTCGATCTCCCCTTCTGGAGATAAATCGGGCCTTTTACATCCCGAAACATCCTATCGTCAGGAGCAACAGATTTGAATGAGATTTCCGTAAACACCTTCCTCCTCCCTTATTCCTAAGCTAATCTAATGCGACAGGATTATTTGGAGGTGTTCATGAGGGGCAATCAAGTTCGCTCGATCAATCCTCAGCGTCCTTCGGTTTCTCAGACGGATGCTTCGCGATGGGCGATCGCCGCTGCTCTGGCCTTTACAGGTGCCCTGAATCCATCGCCTATTCCCCTGACTGGGCTGCATAAGTTTTATATTGGGCAACCGCTTTGGGGAGGGTTGTATTTGGTGTTGGGATGGACACAGATTCCCCGCGTGGCTTGTGCTATCGAAGGGCTCTGGTACATCCTGCAATACCGTCAGACCCATCGTTCTACAGATCTGACTGCCAAGCCTCAGGCGGTTGTCGCGTCACAGCAAACCCAAGCGATCGCGACCGCTCTGCGCGAATTAGAAAAGCTGCGCCAAGAAGGATTGATCTCTGAAAATGAGTTCGAGCAAAATCGACGAAACTTGATAGATAAGTTGGGGTAGGTGGCAATCGTTATGGGCAATCAGTCTCGATCAGCATCCTTACGGTCTCGATCGCCCCTCCAGCGGTGGCTGCATATCTGGCAACAGCTAACTCACCCGGCTCGCACGCGCCTCCAGCGTGATCCCTTTTCACGCCTAACCTCAGTCGAAGAAATCCCGATTGCGGCAGCGCTAGGCATCCGGATCGATGCCAACCAAGCCACTATCGATGATTGGCTCCGCTTACCCGGGATCTCGATTCATCAAGCCCGTACGCTGACCCATCTTAGTCACAGTGGTGTTTCCTTCCACTGCATTGAGGATCTTGCCGCTGCTCTGGGTATACCCTGTCGTCAACTCATTCCTCTACGTCCTTTGCTTCAGTTTTGCTACTACGACCCGGCTAGCACTGCTGAACCCGTCCCTATTTCCTTAAACCAAGCTACTCAGGATCAGCTACTGGCACTCCCTGGTCTGTCCCCCTTACTCGCCGAACGAATTCTCAACGAACGTCAGCGATCGCCCTTTACCAACTGGGCCGACATTCACCAACGCCTGCGATTGACACCCGAACAGACAACGCAGTTGATGTATTACATACGGGTTTGAGGGAGTAAAGAATTCGGAACTTTCATTACCTTAATCCACCCTTCTACCCTTCCACCCTTCTACCCTTCCACCCTTCTAGCCTTCCACCCTTCCACCCTTCTACCTAGCCACTCTCCCTAACCGCGAAAAGGGCCAAAACCGAAACCGAGCGGGACCGATGATGTTGTCTTGAGGTAAGAAGCCCCAGACATGGGAGTCGTTACTGTCGTTACGATTGTCGCCCATGACAAAGACGGTAGCGGGAGGAACTGCGACCGGCGGCATGTCGTAGGCAGGAGGTTCGAGGATATAGGGTTCCTGAAGGGGGGTGCCGTCCACAAAAACTTGCTGGTGGGCGACGGCAATCGTCTGGCCAGGTGTGGCAATAATGCGCTTGATGAAAGCTTGTTTGCCGGTATAGCCATACTCGCGCAATTGAGGCGGCGGTTGGAACACAACGATGTCGCCTGCATGGGGAGGATAAAACTGGTACGAGACCTTATCAACTAGAAGGCGATCGCCAATATGCAGCGTCGGCTCCATTGAGTTGGAGGGGATAAATCGTGGTTCAGCGACAAAGAATCGCATGAATAGGGCAATGGCAAAGGCGATCGCCAGAACCCGAATATTTTCGCGCTGGCTGCTGAAGAACTGTCGCCAAAAGGGCTGCGATGAGGTGTCGGTCACCGGTTGAGTGACAGGATTTTCAGAGTTAGGCGAGGACGAGGCGGTCTCATCAGGCTGAGTTTTCATAGCGGGCGCACCGTTTAGAATCGCGTCTCATACTCTAACAAGACCCCGGTGCGATCGCTAAAGTCCTCAAAGCTAGTGGTGCCCCGCAGCGTGAACTGATTGTTGATGCGATATCGGACATTGAACTGGAAGGGGGTTTCGTTTGTGAGCACCTTGAGGACCGAAACTGAAATGTTGGGTCTGACATCCACACCAATCTCGGCGCCGATGTCCTGTGAGTCATTGACTTGACCCGAGCCTTCATTGGCCTGAAAGATACGGAACTCGCTAAGGGGGATGGTGTCACCCAGGAAATCGCGAATTCTTTCGAGGACAGCTGAACCTGCAAAGGTCGCTAACCCGGTTAAAGCGCCATCGCCCTGGAGCGAATCGAAGGCCCCCAAAACATTACGACTCAGCAATGCAACGAGCTCGTTATTCGAGCGTGGAGGAGAACTCGTGAGCTCTAAATTGCTTAAATCGGTTTGGAGGCTGGAGAGTTCGCTAGCGGGTCCCGTGTAGCGGGCGTTGATCCGTACGAGGCCATTGCCTTGCTGAGTCAGACCGAGTCCCTCGATGTTACCGTCCGGCACTTCGTTTTCGGGAAACGGGCTGGTCGTTGGCTCAATGCCCGCACTCCCCGAAGCATCCGGGAGCGCTGTTTGCAAAGTCACGTCCAGAATCGGATCGAAGTCGCCTCGGAACTCAGCGCGATCATTCTCTCCCGCGAGTCTTAACGATGTCGCAAAGAGTTCGACCCGACCCGACGGTAGCCCAATCGTTCCCGTGGGTCTGAGGTTCGCAATGGTACCGTCGAGCCGCAGTCCGCCATTCGCGGCAACGTTCAGCAAGGCGCCTTCAATAATGCGAATGTTGCGGACTAGAATAATGCGGAGATTGTCAAACTGCAGGGGGGGAAGCTGCAGGCCGCCATCGTTCTGGGACGTAATGTCAGAGAAATCAACGGTGGCATTGCTTCCTTCAGGAATCGTGATAATGCCATTGGAGAGGTCGATTTCGCCCGTCAAGGCCGGACCTGTTAGCAAACTGCCTGCCAGCACCATCTGCCCATTTACTTGACCGTTATACAGGCCCTTCAAATCCAGATCCACATTGTTTACGTCAAGCGTCAGCGGAACCTGAGTGACCAGAGTGGGGTTCGTCGGCACGAGCGTATCAGGATCAACTTCGACATCGGGAACCGTTGCTGGATTAGGGTCCTCAACCGCCTCGTCTGTGGTCGCCTCAGTCGGGCTCGATGCCTCAACGGGAGCAGATTCTTCAGCAGGACCAGCAGCCGTCGAATCAGCGTCTGCTGGTGTTGTGTTCTGAGCCGCTTCAGCTGTTGGCAAAGGCACCACGATGGGAAAGGACCCTTGGGCCATAAGGTCCCCCTCGCTGAACTGCCCAGTTAGGCTATCCACTACAATCTTGGGATTTTGGAAAACGTCACCAGCGTCCAGAACAAGACGAATTCGGCCTCTGACATCCGTCATCGGAGCAGGTAAGGCATCGAAGGAAAGCGTAGCTCCGTCGAGTAAAACGAGACCGTCGAACTCACGCGGACCTTCTTCATCTAAACTGCCTTCGACGTTGAGTGTGAGCTCGCCCTCGCCTGACTCCCAAGCGACTTCCTGTGTAAACAAGTTGAGTAGCGCAAAGCCTTCGTCTTTAACGTTGGCGCTAATGGCATAGCTCTCGTCAGGGGAAACTGCTTCGATGAAAGGTAGGTCGAGGTTGAGGAGCCGCGCCGGTACTTGAGCCGACACCGTAAGGGGATCATCCGAATCTAGCAATGTCAGGTCGGCATCGAGTCCTACGCGGCCCTGGTCATACGTGAGGATTGCGGCGGCGCGGTCAATGGGTTCACGGTTTAGGGTTCCGTTAACGAGTTCCACATTACTCACGAGCGTCGGATCGACAAAACGCCCCCGGAGCGTGGCCGTACCGTTGAGTCTGCCGCCCAGGTCGAAGGGCAGGTTAGCTAGGCCTTGGACAGTCTCAGCGGGGAGGTTCGCGACAGTCAGCATCATTTCGCGATCGCGCTGCCCCTCGGGATCGAGCGAAAAGTCACCTGCCAATTCAACGAAAGCCGGTTGGCCATCGACTGCTGCCGTTTCAAAACGCAGGGGATCAAAGAAGATGACGCCATTTTGATAGCTGCCCTGAGCGAGTACGGTATCAGCGCTGAGGTCAGGTCCCCAGGTCCAGCTGTCTCCCTCAATGTCAAAACTTGCCACAATGTCATCTGGCAGCGTTGCCGCTAGATTAACCTCACCTCGAAAGGCGCCTTGGAGATCTTCTAAGGGAGGCAGTGCCGCAGTTTCGGCCTGCAATTCTTGTTGCACCCTCAGTTCCATAATTTCCGAAAGTCGACGGAGCTGACTGAGCAATGTGCCATTGGGATCGCCCGCCGGAGTCGTCGGCAAGAAGCGCTCAGCTTCTGCTTGTGAGGTCGGAATTAAGCCCTCTTGGGGAATGAAACCCCGCTGAAAGTCGGCAATCTCACTCACCTTCAGAACTGTCAAAATATCGCGCAGTTGGCCCTCTTCAGTCGATATAGCAGCTTGAATCTGAGGGGCTCCGGTAAGGGCATAGCGTCCTGATAGGTTATACGTGCGGGTCGCGATCGCTTCGCCCCGCGAATTCCGGTCGGATATGAAAATCTCGCCGTTGTTCACAGAAGCAATGCCATTGGCATAAGCAATACCGCCCACAACCCGGTCAATGGTGAAGTAGCCGACGCCTAAGTTCCGTACATCCAGGAACCCGACGGTGGAAAGATCCTCTAGATCAATCGTTGCTACGGCAGAGGCGGTTCCTCGAATTGGGCCATAGGGATTGGACTCGTCAGGGGGAATATTGAGCGCCGAGATCGGAAACTTCTCAATCTGGGTCTGCAGCAGATTACCCTCCGTTCGTCCGATCGCGATTGCTTCATCGGCCTGGATCCGAAAATTGAGCTGTCGCGGATCGAGGTCATAGGTCACTACGATTTCATCTTGCTGACCCAGCAGCTCTACATCCAGCCCCTCCTGACTCGAGAAGCGGACATCGCCTGCTAAGAGCGGATCAAAGACCAAATCATTGAGAGCCAGGTTCGCCAGGGATAGGTCGCCGACTAAGGTCAAGTCGCTGGGGGTCCCGGCAAGACGACCGTCGAAGGTCGCTTGGCCAGTGAGGGCTAAGGCCGGTGGGATATCAATCGGTAAAGCTGATAAAGCATAGTCTTGGGCGGCGATCGCTAAGTCAATTGAAGCAATGCCAGGCGCCTCAGGTCCTGAAAGCAGTGGCGTAATGGTCCCGTTGGCCGACAGCCCAGCAGTTGCTAACTGATTTACCTGAAGGATGCGTCCGTCCCATTCAACATTGGCATCCAGGGGCGATCGCACGCTCGCAAGCTGCGGCGACAAACTCGCCAACGTTGCCAGCCCGTCCGAAAGCGCAATATTGGCCCGCCCCCGAATACCCGTTGGGCTCAAATTGTCCAGCGTACCTTCGAGTTGAAAGGTGGCGCTACCCGTCCCTTGCAAGTCAGAGGCGATTTGAGCCAGCTGCAGATTGTTGCCTTGGCCTTCCGCCTGCCAGAGCCCATTTTCCAGAAAAATATCGCTCGTGGCGGCACCCCCTGCAACGGTCGCTGTGACCGTTCCCTCACCCCGGATGCCCGCGAGGGTCAAATCATCAACCGTGCCCGATAACCGAGCATCCGCCGCGAAGTCGGTGATGGGAATGGTAAGTCCAGGCGTAAATTGCGTAATGGGAAAGTTGCGGGTTTGAACGTTGGCATTCCAGTTGCCATTCAAAAGTGCAATTTGGCTATCTAACGTGCCCCCCTGCAAGGAGGCTGTGACATCGCCATCGGCCCGAATCCCATTCAGCGTCAGGTCATCGAGCGTGCCCGATAGTTGGACATTGCCGCCCGCGATCGCCCCCTCCAGCGACTCTTCAAAGGCCCCGAGCTGAATTCCCTGAGCGACTAAATCGGCATCCCATTGCCTTCGGATCAAGGTTCCTGAGCCCGATATCGTCCCGCCTGCTACAGCTACAACCGCCTCCCGTACCCGGACGGTGCTAGCGACTACTTCAGCCGTACCCCGAGTAGGATAAGTGCCGCCCGGAGCCTGCCAGCTGATCACCCCACTCAAATTATTCAGCGGCCCCGAAACATCCGCATCCAGAGCGACTGATCCCAAGGTAATCGTGTCAGGCAACCCATAGGCACGTCCAATTGCATCTGCAGGAAGGTCACGGCCTACCAGCTGCAAAGACAGTTCAGTTGGCTCTGAGAACGTGTAGATGCCAGAACCCGTGAGGCTCCCTCCTACTGAGGGGGTAGCATCCAGCGAAGCGAGGATCAAAGCCTCTTGCACATAGGTCAGCTCTGCTACGACGCGATCAAACTGCACCCTATCAACCGTTAGCACGTCGGTTGAGGTAAGCATGGCGGTGACGTTGGGATCAGCGAGCGCACCGGTCAAGCTCACATCAGCGGCAGCCGTACCGGTCACATCCACTGGCAGATCGAGGTCAAAAACGTCCGTCAGTTCGGCTACGTCAAAGGGCGCAATTTGTCCTGTGATGTTGTAGCCGTTGCGGCTATCAATCTCACCCTCAGCCGTAGCGGCGAGATTGACAAACTGGGCTCGGGCGTTCTCCAGTTCCAATCGATTGCCCTGAAACCGAATCTGTCCCTCAATGTTGTTGATGGGTTCAGGTAACTCTTCGAAGGCGATCGCACCTGCTTCGACGCGCGTTGTGCCGGTCAACTGAGGTTCGGCTCGGGGGGTTAGGTCCAGCTCAACATTGCCGTTAAGCGTGCCTGACAAGATGGTGAAAGGCAAGTCAACAGGGAGTACCGGCGCTAAGAGGGCAAGATCCGCCTGCTGACCCCGAATTGCCAGATTCGCGTCCAGCGTATCCAAGGCGTTATTGACAGTGGCTTCGTCATAATCGATTTGATAAATCGTGCCATCCACCTCGAAGCGACCAGCATTCTCTGGCTCCGCACTGAGATCAAGCCGAATCTCCTGCGCCTCGACTAAAGTTCCCTGGTTCAGGGGATCGTCGATGTCCACCTGCTCTAGGGCAACCGTGCCATTGATTTGAGCGATGGTCAGGGGTAACGGATCCGCGTCTTCTCCTACGTAGGGGAGCAAAGCCACTTCACTGTCCTGAATACCGATGGTGGGATGAACCTGAATCAGCGGATCGGTATCAGCTTCGTCGTCGCCTAGGTCAAGCGTGACATCTAACCACTGCCCCTCAGCATTTTGTTCGAGATAGCCCTGAGCGCCGATCAAGTTGATCTGAGGTCGAATTCGCCGTCCCAACAGTTGCAGAATATTAAAGCGAACCTCAATCGCTTCAACATACAGCGTATCGGGATCAGCCTCCGTGGCAGGCACGGCTGAGGGTCCCAAGCGGATTCGGGTCAACGAAACCCGCTCAACCTCGCCCAAGGCAACCGGGCGATCAATGGCATCTGTGAGCAATTCAGACAACCACGGCGATAGCCGCTCGTTGACAAAGATCCAAGCCCACCAAGCTCCCCCAGCAATGCCCAGAGTCGCGATCGCCCCCAGCGTTAAGCCAGCGGTTGCCCAGATGCGACGGCGGTTACGTCTGTTTTCAGATGTCGGTTCCTCTGATGGCGTGCCACTCATATTTTCCTACACAAAGGTTTGTCAACCTTCACTCCCAATGACCTGCAGATACTTCAGCGCCGCCTGACCCACGCAGTTAAACAATCAGCCAGCAAACATTCAAAGAGAAGTCGCGTCCTCAAATTAAGGGTGAACGTTCCGTGAA
The DNA here is from genome assembly GCA_050330865.1 of Leptolyngbyaceae cyanobacterium. GTDB lineage: Bacteria > Cyanobacteriota > Cyanobacteriia > Phormidesmidales > Phormidesmidaceae > SIO1E4. Next base: position 22,194 of record JBHJHM010000159.1, on the reverse strand, counting down.
TGACCTCGCTGCAATTAAGATACTTACAAATTGACAGTTACGAATAAACGGATACACATAATGCAGGTTTACGTGCTGCTGTTTAACGCAGGTACCGATAACGAAGGTATTCATTCGTTACAGGCAAACGGGCGCAATACAGTCCTTATATTTGAGGACGAAGATGATGCGATGCGGTTCGGTCTCATGCTGGAGGCCCAAGATTTTCCTGAACCTACGGTAGAAGCTTTTGACGAAAAAGAAATCGAAGAGTTCTGCCAGGAAGCTGGTTTCGATTGCAAGCTAGTTCCTTCAGGGGCCTTGATGATGCCACCTGAAACTAATCTGGATAAAACTACCTGGAACTCTGATGGTGCTTACGATAGCGAAGATCCTCCTACAGCCGACGAATCGCGCTTATCCAACGAGGAACTGAATGACATTCGCCAACGTTTAGAGCGATTACTTTAGATTTCGTTGCGATTCTTTGTCCCATAGTCCTGTGATAGGAGACCTTTGCATGACAACTCCTTCTTCCCCTACAGAGGATAGCTTGGTGAACCGGGGACATTTGTTGACCGAGCAAGCGAATCCTGCCAGCCAGGAGCTTGATCAGCTTTCGCCCTTAGATTTTGTCGATTTGGTTAACCAGGAAGATCAGCAAACCCTGACAGCGATCGCGGGTGCCCGGGAAGCATTAGCCGATGCCATTGCTTGTATTGCGGCTGCGATGAACCAGGGCGGCAGGTTGTTCTACATCGGTGCAGGGACCAGTGGTCGCTTGGGCGTGTTAGACGCTGCCGAATGTCCGCCCACATTTTGTACGGACCCGGAATTAGTTCAAGGCATCATTGCGGGAGGCGCTAGCGCGCTGGTCCGCAGCTCTGAAGGTCTGGAAGATATTGCCGAAGACGGCGCGGCTGCCATTTACGATCGCCGGGTTCATGTCCACGATGTCGTTGTCGGCATTACAGCTGGCGGCACCACTCCCTATGTCCATGGAGCCCTTGAAGCTGCCCAACAACGGGGTGCTGCCACTATTTTTATAGCCTGTGTTCCCAGCGATCAGGTGCCAGTGGACTATGACGTGGACATTCGCCTTCTAGTCGGCCCCGAAATTCTTGCGGGATCCACTCGCCTGAAAGCCGGTACTGCTACCAAAATGGCCCTCAATATCCTCTCAACAGGGGCGATGGTGCAATTAGGCAAAGTCTACGGGAATCGAATGGTAGACGTGTCGGTAACTAACGCCAAGCTCCGCGATCGCGCTATTCGTATTCTGTGTGATCTCACTGACCTCAGCCGTGAAGCCGCTTCCGAGTTATTGACCAAGAGCGGTAATCAAGTGAAACTCGCCCTCCTTATGCACTGGCAAGGGCTCGATGCCACCACTGCCCAGCAGTCTCTAGAAACCCACCAGGGTCGGCTGCGTCAAGCTTTGAATGCGCCGGATAAGAAGGAAGTAGGGGAGTCATGAGGTAAGGGGTAAAGGGTGAAGGGTGAAGGGTAAAAGGGCAAAAGAACCTTGAACCCTAAACCGTAAACCTCGAACCAACCGCCAATTACCCCTTACTAACCGTCACCGAACAGCCAGCACCAACAACCAATAACCAATAGGCAGGAAAGAGCCAGACATAAGCCGGGTTCTGTTCTCCGAGTACAAGACCAGGAGGGCGATTATCTATCTGGGACGCCTGTTACCAAACGCCTCTTGCGGTGCACCAAAAGCGGGGCTGGGAAAAGACCAACCATAGCCCCTCCGACCTTGCTCCCAACCGGGGTTTACCGAGCCAGCACCTCTCGATGCTGCTGGTGCGCTCTTACCGCACCTTTGCACCCTTACCCGTAGAATTCCGAACTCCGAATACGAAATTCTGAATTCCCGTCGGCGGTATGTTTCTGTGGCACTATCCTCACGGTCGCCCGCACTGGGCGTTACCCAGCAAGTTTGGCCTTTCGGGAGCCCGGACTTTCCTCAGGCTGGACACACCAGCCCGTAATCGCCTCGCTGACTCTTTCCTAACATCAGTCTAGATCGCTTCAGCACGGCCAAGGGCAGGAAAAAGCATCAGTGATTATTTGTATACACAGTTTTAATTTTCTACCTGGAGAGTATAATACCTGTATAAAGAGTTCAGTGCTTCTCGATAAACGCTTCAGCAAGGAGAAATCAGTCTGCAGTAGCAGCTTATATCGATGCGTTTGGTGAAGCGTTCTAACTTGCCATCGCTAGAAGGTTTACTAAGTGAGGGGTTGAGGCTCTCTGAGGCGATATCTTCGACAGTGATGAACCCAATGATCTTCGGTTCAAGCGAGCAGTCTCGCGAGGCGTGATCCGGATAAAAACAATGCTCAGTATTCAAAGATTCAATGAAGATGGCATCCAATCAGGATAAATCCTACATTTTCACAGTGATAATACTGGGCAAGAACACGGAGGGAGTCCTACGAAACCTCTGGAGAGTCAAGAGCGTTTAGGAGTCATGGGTGCTTAGCGTGCAAGACGCTGCTTTTCATGAAGCCTACAAAATCTTTTCTTCAGAGATCACGGGGGATAACGCCTACCTGATTAGTGTCATTTTCATCAGGTAGATGGTGTCTCGAATATCTGGGCTCCAAGCAGATAGGCCCCAAAAAATACGAACCGAATAAAAGCAGTTCATACAGTAGCTTCAGGCGTATTGTTCATCGTTTTGAATGCCTCGCTTGAATCTTAGAACGTTTCAAGTGCCTCCTGTAGGAGGTGCAGAGAAGGTCAGAGCGCGTGCGTATTTTTTGATTTGTATGGTCGCTGGACAATTGCGATCGCGAACTTGAGTTTGTGGATAACTGTCCAGCTCATAAATGTCTCTGTCCTTGACAGGCAAGACATCCTGGCAGCAGCTCTTAAATAAATAGCCTTTTGAGGATAGAAGCATCTTCACAAAGCTCCCTTTCTAGACGAAGCTTCCGTCCTTAGTTGTAGGAATCGCTATGAGTGATTCCGCTATTTTTCAATCGATAAAACCGCCTCTAAAAGAACCTGTTAAATTACCTTACGAAAGTGATTTGAAAAGACTTTTATTGTTGATCATTTTATTAAAAGAGGTCTGTGAAATGTACGATGCCTCTTTATTAAATTGATCAAGCCATGACAACTCTAGCGATGATGAGATTGCTGAATTGAGTAATTCAGTAGTTTGAGCTCTGCTAATAGCCTCAATCTTGCACGCCATCAAAGGCCTTGATCTTGGTATAGAGATTTTGAGACCTGATTTAATCGTTACTTGGATAAACAAGATGAATGTACTTGTGCTAGCTCCTCAGCCTTTCTACAGCGATCGAGGTACCCCTATTGCTGTCAAGCTAATTCTTGAGTCGATTTCTCAAAGAGGGCATAAAGCTGATGTTTTAACCTATGCCGAAGGTAAAGGCATCGCGATTGAAAACCTGACAATTAAACGAATCTATCAACCCCGATTTACGTACGGAATCCGACCAGGCTTTTCCTGGAAAAAGGTTGTTTGCGATGTATTTATGGCGATTAAAGCTGCAAAGCTGTGCAAAGCCAATAAATATGACTATCTACATGCAGTCGAAGAGTCTGTCTTTATTGCCTTGGCACTAAAGCTGTTTTTCAAGATTCCATACGTTTATGATATGGATTCTTCCCTGCCTCAGCAGCTCTGTGAAAAATATCGATGGATGAAGTTGCTGTTACCGATAACGCGTTTTTTCGAGAGGCTTGCAGTTAAAAATTCTATTATGACGCTACCGGTTTGCAGCAGTCTGGCTTCGTCCATTAAGCACTACCAACCTCATAAAGTATTTGTTTTGACCGACATTGCCCTCCCTTAAAATTTTCAATTTGTTTTATCAGGAGTTTATTCAGTCTCTAGCGATGTGAGACATTCCTATCTGACTTTCATGGTGATCGTTAGAGGCTAGCTAAAGCAAAGATTTTGATTACGTTAGCTGATTCAGTACTGCATATTCAAGGACTAAGCGCGATGATGACTTCTAAGACACCGATTAACCTTTCTGAAACTGAGGATCTACGTCAAAGTTTCGGCATATCTGATCCCGTCATCATGTACGTAGGTAATCTGGAATCCTATCAAGGAATTGATTTGCTCTTGGACGGATTTGCGCGCTTGATGTCTGACCCACAGCATCGAGCTAGTTTGGTTATCGTTGGTGGCGATCGCAGCAGTATCAGCCAGTATTCAGCAATGGCAGCCCAGCTCGATATCGCTGATGCGGTTTACATGGTGGGACCCCGGCCAGTAGAGAAGCTTTCGGAATATTTGGCCCAGGCCGACATTCTGGTATCGCCGCGATTAAAGGGAGTGAATACGCCGATGAAGCTGTTTTCTTACCTGAAGTCGGGTAAGCCAACGGTGGTAACTAATTTGATTACTCATACTCAAGTCGTGGACGAAAATACAGCCCTCTTAGTTGAGCCTGATGCCGAATCCATGGCTGCAGGACTCCAGACCCTATTAGCTGATAAGGCGTTGAGTCAGCGACTAGGCCGGGCGGGGCAGCAACTGGTTGAAGCTAGCTACTCGCAAGACGCTTTTAGAAGAACGTTCAACTCAGTCATGTCTTGGCTTGAAAGTGAACTGCAGGATAGCCGTGGACAACAGGAACTAGCGATATGAAACGTGATCTGAATGAGCTTTCGCGGCGCCAGTTCGATCTGCTGATTATCGGTAGCGGTATCTATGGTGCCTGCATCGCCTGGGAAGCTAGCTTGCGGGGCTTGTCAGTTGCCATCGTTGATAAAAATGACTTTGGTGCGGCCACTTCAGCCAACAGCCTCAAGATTATTCACGGTGGACTGCGATATTTGCAGAGCGCTGATGTACGCCGCATGCGGCAGTCTATTATCGAGCGCCGGACACTATTACAAATCGCGCCCCACTTAGTCCATCCTCTACCTGTTCTGGTGCCAACCTATGACTACGGAATGAAGCGCAAAGCGCTGATGAAGCTAGCACTACAGATTAATGACCTAGTGAGCTGCGATCGCAATCGCCGCTTACCCGATCCCCAAAAACATATCCCAACAGGAAGAACGCTTAACCGCTCTGATATCCAATCCCTTATACCCGGGGTGGCAGCGGATGGTCTTACAGGCGGTGTGCTCTTTCACGACGCTCAAGTCTACAATTCCGAACGGTTAACATTAGCGTTTGTGAAGTCAGCTGTCGAAAAGGGCGCGATCGCGGCCAACTACGTTGAGATGACTGGGATTCTGCAATCGCAGGGACGTGCGATCGGGGCTCAAGTCCGGGATGCCTTGACTGATAGCGAATTCGACATTCACGCCCGAGCCGTTGTTAATACCAGTGGTCCTTGGATGAATACGCTAGCGGCCCGGCTGGGTAATAAGGCCGCTTCGTTGAATGTGCCCCTCGCCAAGGCGATCAACCTGGTGACGCGCGCTTTGTTCGAACATTCCTATGCGGTGGGGCTTTCGAGTCGAGCCGAGCCGGCGAAACTGGATAAGCCGGCCCAAAAGGGAGGGCGTTTATTCTTCATGGCGCCCTGGCGCGGCAAATCGATGATTGGGACGCACTACGTGCCGTATGAGGGTAGCCCTGATGACCTAGCGGTGAGTGAGCGCGAAATTGCCAGCTTTATTCAAGCTGTGAATCAGACCTATCCCGCTGCGCGTTTACAGATCGAGGATGTGAGCTTTGTCCATAAAGGTCTGCTGCCCCGTTCTGGAATGTGTACCCCAACCGGCAATGTAAAGCTGGCCAAGCAGTATCGGCTGCACGACCATCGCCGGGACGGATTGGCCGGCGTTTTGTCAGTTGTGGGCGTGAAGTACACGACTGCTCGCGGCGTTGCGATGGCAGCCGTTGAATGGGTTCTGCAAACATTGGGTACGCAGGCTGACCGCCCGCACCAGCCTGCTCTGTCGCCGCTTTCAGGAGGAGCCATCGATCGCTTTCAAAGCTTTCATCAAGATGCCCTCAGGACATATAGCACCGTGCTACCGAAAGGAGCCATTAGTCGCTTGGTTTACAACTACGGCTCTGCCTATCCGGAGGTGCTGGCATTGATGGACCAGGATGCTGCTCAGGCACAAACCCCGTTGGATGACTTAGCCGTTTACAAGGCGGAAGCAAAATACGCGGTGCACCAAGAAATGGCTCAAACGTTAAGTGACTTCATGTTTAGACGCAGTGAAGTAGGCACGGCAGAAATTCCTACGCCTCGAAAACTCGATGCCTGTGCGGCTGTCATGTGCACGGAACTTGGTTGGGACAGTCTACGAACCCGACAAGAAATTGAGGGGGTGCGCGATCACTACAAAATTGGTTCGATGCAATACTGCCAAGCCTAATGAATTTTACCCTAGGTTAAGAAGATGCCGTCTCCTATTGCTCACTCCATCACTGGATATGCAATCGCTAAAGTTTTTAGCGGCCAAGCTGCTTGTTTCAAGCCAGTGAGAATGGTCGTTTTTCTAGGCGCTATCTTTATTGCCAACTTAGCTGATGTTGACTTTACGTTTCAATTTTTAACGCACGCATCCCTACACCGAGGCCCAACTCATAGTATTGCGGCTCTTATCATGGTTGCGTTGCTGTTAGGGCTGTTGAGTGCGGCTTTGAAGCGATCGCTGATAGTTCCTACTCTGGGCTTAGCAGGCTATATTTACGGATCGCACCTGGTTTTGGACTTTTTCACAGCAGGGGGATCGGGACTGCAGCTGTTTTGGCCAATCTCAGATAGCTTTTGGCAATCGTCGCTGCCCCTTTTTCCTGCCGTTCACCATTCCAGAGGGCTGTTTGATGCCAGCCATCTATTCTTTATTGCCTATGAACTTTTATACGCTTTTATCCTATTTAAAGGAATGCAAATTTTTGAGTCAAAGCTTTGTAATTCTAAGTCAGGTGCTAATTCTCGCTATGATTCCTCTGTGAATCATGGCAACTCTTGACCTCTAACTGTGAGTAGTAATTTCTTTGGGGAAATGAAAAATATGAATATCTAAAAAATCTTCTCTTCATGAAATCTAAATCTTTTCTACTTTTTCTCTGTCGCTAACAAGGTGGTTTGATCCTATGCAACAAACAGCTATCCCTCAGCAATTTGATGCTGTCTTCGCTGATGCCCATGTGCATCTTCATGACTGTTTTGATATTGCTGATGTCTTAGATTCGGCGTTGTCTAGCTTCTGGTCTTTTGCCAGTCGATATAACTATGGAAACTCGCCGGTCGGGGTACTGTTTTTGACTGAAATGCGGGGCGAAAACCGCTTTGCAAAGCTTCATGAAAAAGCGCTGGATGTTCCTGCAGCGAGGATGCGCGATCGCGGTCAGAAATGGCAATTCTATCGCACGGATGAGGCGGTCTCTCTGATGGCCGTAGGGCCTTACAGTCAACCTTTAATATTGCTGGCTGGGCGACAGATTGTGACCCAAGAAGGGCTAGAGGTCTTGGCTTTAGTTACCGATACTCACTTCGAAGATGGTTTGCCCATCAGCGAAACACTGCAATCTGTTATCAATCGTGGCGGGCTGCCAGTATTGCCGTGGGGATTTGGCAAATGGATGGGCAAACGAGGCAAGATATTGCAGGAAATTCTTCAGTCAGAACAATTTTCGCCGCTTTTCCTAGGCGACAACGGCGGGCGCCCGAGTTTTTGGCCAACGCCTCCTTACTTTAAAGGGGCTTTGGATCACAACATCCCCACCCTGCCCGGTACCGATCCGTTGCCATTGCCGTCAGAATATCAGCGCGTAGGCAGCTACGGCTTCAAAATTTCTGGAACTATTTCATCCACTCAGCCAGGGCATGATATCCGTCAAAGGCTACTCGATTCATCTCAAAAGATTGAGGCTTTTGGCTACTTAGAAAATCCAGTCAAATTTATGTGGAATCAGTTGGCAATTCGGGCTCAGAAGTTTGCCAATCGTAAGTGTGCTGCTACACCCATATTTCTTGAGCCAAATCAAGAAGAACAAAGCTGTTCTCATGCTATCTAGGGTCGTTTACCGAGAAACTGAACATGGTTATGGTATTGACAAACAATTTCCCAGAAACAGCAGATATCGAAACCTCTTCGGACAATTATGCTTCGCGGTTTGCTGGAGCGATCGGGGCTTGGTTTTTGAGGGTGCAGGAGGTTGCAACTCTGAGGATGTTAGCGGCTCACCCCCAAGCCTCTGTGTTGGATGTGGGGGGAGGTCACGGTCAGCTAACGGAAGCCTTGATTCGTCATGGCTATCAGGTAACAGTACTAGGCAGTAGTGAGGTTTGTAAAAATCGTATTCAACCTTTCTTAAACCAGGACTTATGTCAGTTCCAGGTCGGCAACGTTCTCGATTTACCCTATGCTGACCAAACATTTGATGTGGTAATCAGCTATCGATTTTTAGCTCATGTTACCCAGTGGCAAACATTTTTAGCGGAACTGGGACGGGTAGCTAAGCAAGCTGTTGTTGTTGATTATCCGACCGTACGTAGCATTAACTCGATCGCGCCCTTATTGTTCAAACTCAAGAAAAGTGTCGAGGGCAACACCCGTCCCTTCATTTGCTATCAGGAAGAAGAAATTACGAGCTATTGTCACTCAATTAATTTAGTTCCGTCGGATCGCTATGCTCAATTTTTCTGGCCGATGGCGCTTCATCGCATGTTGAAGTCAGCCAGTATTTCTTCTGCGCTAGAAGATTCAGCAAGGCTTCCAGGACTAACTGCCTTTCTTGGATCGCCAGTCATTTTGAAGTTGTCAAAGGCGGTCGCGTCAACCTGATTCAGGGATTCAATTGTGTCGATTTAGCGGATGTATACCGATGGCTGAGACCTACCCAATTCCTCAAGACAAAAAAGTGCTTGTCACCGGCGCTACAGGATTTACTGGCGCTAATCTCACGCGCAAACTTGTCAACATGGGCGTAGACGTGCGTGCGATCGCACGTCCGACGTCTAACTTATCAGCGTTTGAAGATCTGCCCATCACTTGGTTTCGGGGCGATGTATTCGATGCGGATTTGATCGAACAGGCGATGGCGGATGTTAGCTACGTCTTCCATATGGTGACCCCCTTTCGGGAGGCCAAATCAGCGGATGCGGTATATCACAATGTGCACACCCTCAGCACACAACTCCTGGCTAAGGCGGCCCTAAAGCAGCCTGACTTTCAGCGGTTTGTTCACGTCTCTACGATTGGTGTCCACGGCCACATCGGACATCCGCCTGCGGATGAAACCTACCGAATGGATCCTGGCGACCAGTATCAGGCTACGAAGCTTGAAGGAGAGACTTGGATTCGCAACTTTGGCGAGACAACAGGCTTACCTGTTGTGGTGGTAAGGCCGGCGGGTATTTATGGTCCTGGTGAGAAGCGACTGCTCAAGATCTACAAATGGGTCGGCAAAGGCTGGATCCCTCTAATTGGGGATGGCAGTAACCTGCTGCACTTTATCCACGTGGATGATTTGACCAACTTCTTCTTAGCGGCAGCGACCCATCCTAAAGCAATTGGTGAAGTCTTTATCTGCGGCAGTGAACAGGCGATTTCATTCAATGAAATGGTCAGGCTGATTAGTCAGTACTATGGCTGCTCGGTGCGATTTCTTAAGGTGCCGGCTGCGCCCGTATTCGCGCTAGGCGATTTGCTGGAAATAGTCTGCCGACCTCTGGGTGTTGAGCCACCTATCTACCGGCGACGGCTGGCCTTTTACACCAAAGATCGGTCTTTTAATACCAGCAAAATGAGGACTCTATTGGGATTTTCTCCCCAGCATTCAGACCAGGAAGGACTGCAGGAACTGGCCCAGTGGTATCTCGATCAGAAGTGGTTAACCCTCAAGAAAGTGACTTAGGAGTATGACCCATGATGTCCTCTAAACCAATGACATCCATCACCAAGGTGCCGCTGGCTGAACAGCTCAACGCAGCCGATACCTCGCTGCTGCAGCGGTATCAGGATAAGGTTCTGGGCAAGGGAGATCTCAGGGCGTTAGCCCGTTACGAACTGGCCAGTCTGCTGGTAGGGAATCTTCCGGGGGCTTTAGGTTATTTGTTGCGTAAGCAGGTTTACCCAGGACTGTTCAAGCAGGTTGGCCAGGGCGTGATTTGGGGCCAGGGCCTGGTGCTGCGTCATCCGGGCAAAATGACGCTCGGCGATCGCGTGGCGATTGATGACCACACGCTTTTGGATGCTAGCGGTACAGGCACGATGGGGATGACGCTGGGCGACGATGTCATCATTTCTCGGAACTGCGTCATTCAAGGGAAAACAGGACCGTTGGTATTAGGCAATAAGGTCGATATTGGCTGCAATGTCATTCTTTCTTCGGGGAATGGCATTTTTATCGGCAACTCGGTTTTAATCGCGGGCAACTGTTACATCGGGGGGGGACGCTACGTCAGCGATCGCACCGATATCCCCATGATGGAGCAGGGCGTTTATAGCAAGGGGCCAGTAGAAATTGGCGACGATGTCTGGCTCGGGGCTGGAGCAACCGTTTTAGACGGCGTCAAACTGGGGCGGGGCTGTATCGTTGGCGCTGGAGCCGTCGTGACAAAGTCTTTTCCAGACTTTAGCGTCATTGCAGGGGTGCCAGCGAAACAGCTAAAAAATCGGCAAACGGAGGACTAACTCCATCGTCTTTTGATCGAACAGTCAAGAAATTCTGACCGATAGGATGCTTCTAACACAGGTTAAGGGATATGCAAACAGCCTTCGTTGATGTTCATACCAAACCCAAGAGACCGAATAGACTGGCTACGCCTGAAGTAACCGTCGCAATCGTCTCTTATAACGGCATGAAGGTTCTGCCATCATGCATTCAATCTGTATTTGCCCAGACTTATCAGAATTTTCGCGTTTTATTGGTGAATAATGCCTCCACAGACGGTACACCCGAATGGGTTGCCGAGCATTATCCCCAGGTAGAAATCATTCATAATTCTGAGAACAAAGGTCCTAATCCTGCACGAAATCTAGGCATCCTCAAGTCTGAGAATGACCTGGTTTTATTGATGGATGATGACGCAGTTTTAAGCGAAAGCTGCTTAGAGGAGTTGGTCAATGCGTCCCGAATGTATCCAGAGGCCGCCATCTGGGATCCTCGAATTGTCTATCACGACAAGCGGGACACCATTCAACTCGATGGAACCTATATCCATTACATCAGTGAGGCCATTCTTCTGGACGCCGAAAAGCCCCTGAGCGAAGGCGTCAAAGACATTACACCAATTCAGGCTGCTGCCGGTATCTGCCTGCTAATCAATAAGGCTGCAGCCGAATCAATCGGATTATTTGATGAAGATTACTTCTTCGGTAGAACCGATGGTGAGTTCACGTTCAGACTGACATTATCGGGCTACAAGCTATACGCCGTACCCCAAGCTATTTGCTATCACCGTGTCAAGAAACGGGGACTCTCTAAAGTATTTTATCAAGTTAGAAATCGCTGGTACTTCACCTTAACACTGTACTCATATCGAACCTTGATTCTGTCCGCCCCAGCGCTATTTGTTTATGAGATTTGCCTGGTTTTCTTTATGCTACTGAAGGGACGAATTAAGGAATATCTGACAGCTGTTTTTGAGGTGATTGTCCAGCTACCTGCTCTGCTGCAAAAGCGTCGATCCATTCAATCACTCCGGAAGGTTCCGGACCGCGAAATCCTTCACAGCGGTCTGATCAATATCCGGGGGGATTTAGTCGAAAACCCAGTAATTGCCTCCCTGAAATCGCTGCTAAATAGATTTCTCAATTCTTACTGGAAGCTCATTTATCCCATGGTTTAGGGACTGGAGCACGGCTCTCAACGAATGCTAATGGCCAACTAACGGATGACCGCCTTGACCATGAAAACCCTATTTGCTCGCTTTGATTTTTCATATATCTATGCCTTTCTGGGCGAAGCAACCTTGGGGCTAACGCTGGTCTTCTTTATTGCTTTAGCGAGAGTCTTAGGACCGGATCAGTATGGTGTCTGGGCCGCGGCGGCAGCTTTAGCAGGCATCCTCTCCTTTTTTATTCAGTTTGGACTCCCGAATCTGCTCACGCGAGAGGTCTCGGCTGATCCCCAAAAGGGGGCTAAATCGACGGTGCAGTTTCTGCTCATCGAAGGACTTAGTGCGCTGGTGGTGCTCTTTGTCCTGCTGCCATTGGCGCAAATGCTGGGATTTCAGGGCCACGGCATCTTGGTGTGTTATCTGGCGGTGCTGGCGGAAGTTTGTCGCAGTGCGAAACAAACCCTGCGGGGGGTTTTTCGCGGCATGGGGTGGTTTCGCACGGAAAGTATTTCGGTCGCGGTGGAGCGGTTTTTTGCGGTGGCGATCGCCGGTGTCGTCCTGTTTGCCACTCAGGATTTGATCCTAGTGATTGCAACCGTTGTTCTGGTGCGCACAGCCGACATTATCCTTCTGCTCTGCTTTCTGAGTCGTAAGGTCCGCATTTGGTCACCCATCAGCGTTAGCAGCATCCGGAAATCGGTGCTGGTGGCATATCCCTTTGCTTTGTCTGGGGTTTTGTGGGTCATTTATTACCAAATTGATCTGGTCATGCTGAAAGGTCTCACAACACCTGAGCAGGCTGGATTCTATAGCGCTGCTTATCGCACCCTAGAAATCTTCTCAGCTTTGCCGCGGGTTATTTTTGCGGTTGCCTTCACTCGCTTTGCTCGTTGCTACGCAACCGATCCGGCCCGTTTACCCCGCGAGATTTATAAATCCACTCAGTTGCTGCTCGTATCAGTTCTGCCGGCTCTGTGTATTGCCGGATTTCTGCAGCCTTTTCTGATTCAAATGCTCTATGGCGAGGCCTTTATGCCAGCGCTGAAACCCCTCGCTATTCTGCTTCCGAGCTTGGGGGTCAAAATGTTTGCGACGATGGCAACCCAATTTCTCCAAGCGTCTGGCAGGGAAAAATGTTTGCCTTCGCTGTTGTTGGGGGCTACAGCCGTGAACGTTGTTTGTAACTTTATTCTGATTCCATTGCTGGGAACGACGGGAGCTGCTTTGGCGACATTGATAGGTGAATTAGTCCTGTGTTTGGCAGGCATGAGCGCAATGAACCGCATTGGCTATCATCAGGAGGCTCAGAGCATTGCGTTGATCGCCGTAGCTTGCTTGCTCGTAGCCGGTCTCCCATCTTTAATACTCAATGGATTAGTGCCAATCGTCGGTATCGGGCTAATGATCATAGGTGTCGGAGCAATCTTAGTGATAATGCGTCGCGATCGCTTTCTGCCGCAATCAATGTAAGGTGATTTTTCCAAGCTGAATATACTGCCGTAGGTTGGTTTTGAGATACGGATGCTGTTGGCGAAATCAACTTTTAGCAATATTGACACCTGCCCTCCCTGGCTCCTTCGTAGGATGGGCAATCGGATAGTTTCTTTTTCAGAAAACTCCTGAAATCTCAATCATTTATTCAAGTGACATTGATTGCTTCTTCCCTAGAAATCTGTATTATTTACAACGAAATAATTTCTCTCTTTTGGGAATATAATCTGTATTTATAAAAAATATTTTTAATCAAAATTGATATAGGCATGATTGCCTGAAAAAGAATGATAGAAAAGTAAATAAGAATTTCCTGAAGCCGATTGTAAAGCTATGAAAACATGCCGATAATCCACAGAAAATGATATTGAAGATTCAATGAAGACTCTGATCAGAAAGAAGGAATTGAGCAGAGTTCAGCAATAATACTGGCAGTGATACCGCACTAAGACTTTTCCTAAGAAGATATCAACAGTCTGACTGTTCTGCTAGATAGAAATAGGCTCTGCTTGTTGAGAGATATTTCCTGTCCAAGTGGAGAACTTTAAAGGCTGTGATCAAAGATTCTCTTAGATTATTTTGAGTCCAGAATGGTTGACTGTAACCATACGGATAGTAGAAAAACTTCACTTTTTAGGTTTTCGATATGAGAACTGTAGCGCGTCCTTTTGCAGGCACAGCCTCTATTTCACCTGATCGATATCGATGGGTTCCTATTGGCCTGATTCTCTTGCTAGCTGCAGGGCTCTATCTATATGGTCTGGGAACTGAAAGCCTTTGGATCGACGAATTAATCAGCATTGATCGTGCGAAAGCGCACAACCTAGAGCTGCTGCGGGTTCGTCCTCTCTCTTATTTTCTCCTGCATGTCTGGATGTGGTTTGGTACAGGGGATGCCTGGTTAAGGGGGCAAAATGTTCTCTTCAGCCTTGGAACTATTTTACTGACGTATCATTTAGCGCAGCGCTTAGTTGGGCGAACGGTTGCCCTGACTTCGGCTCTGATCTTGGCGCTTTCGCCCCTTGCCATTCATCATGCGCAAGAAGTGCGGATGTACACACCGAGCATTTTCTTTGGGGTACTCGGATCGCTTGTCTTTGTGCAGGCGCTAGAGAAACCCAAGCTGGTCTGGATAGGAGCTTGGAGCATAGCACGGTGGCTAGCAATTTTGACGACGCCGCTCAATTTGCTCCTGCTCCTGCCAGATACTGTACTGTTTGCCTGGACGATGCGATCGCGCCCCAAAGTCCTTTATCGCTTTGCCGGAGGGCTTTTGTTTATTGGGGTCTTGTGGTTACCGTGGCTTATCACCGTAGCGTCTGCTTCAGCTCGATTTATGGGCGGTGTCGAAGTGGCAGGTGCGGCAGCTGGTGAAGTAACCGCAGGGGAAGAAAGTCCAGGATTTCTCGCAGTTCTTTTCCAGATGGGACGATTTACGGCTTGGCCGTTTGGTCGACCGAACTCAAATGCGATTTATAGTTTTTACCAGATTTACTCTGTGCTAATGGCCGGTGTATTAGCATTTACGATGCTCACAAAGCGATGGCGTACAAGCCGTTTACCTTGGATTACGGCATGGGCTATTTTGCCTCTAGTTCCTATCTTCTTGGTCTCTCAAATTTCGCGATCGCTGTGGGTTGATCGTTATCTGGTATTTACGGCCCCTTATTTCTTTATTCTGCTAGCTGCTGGCATGGTCGAAATTTGGCGCCGCCAGCGCTGGGGAGCGATCGCGCTCATCCTCGTTTACCTCATAGCCATTAGTGGCGGTATCAAGCGCTATTACACTGTCTTGGACCGTAAGGATTGGCGCGGTTTGGTCGCTACCATTTCACAAAATGAAGAACCCGGCGATTTGATTGTTTGGTCGATGAATCAATCCATTCCTCGGGCCCTTAATCATTACTATCAAGGCTCTGCTGATATTGAAATCATTAAGGGAGGGCATACCGCTACTGCCTCAGAGGAAGCCGTTATCGTCTCCCAAGCAAGCGAAAGAACTGCCGCGGCTAATTGGTTAGCTCAGCTGCCGGATACGCGATCCCGTATTTGGCTGGCGTACTCGGAAACATCACCCGTATTTTTGTCTGTGCTAGAGCAGCAATTTGAGATTGAAAAGCATCGTAATTTTGATGATTCGCTGCAAATTTTTCTGCTCAGACCTCGATCTTTTGACTAGGACGTAGGGCAATTGATCGCCCGCTATTTGTCTACACATCTGTTTTCAATTTTATCAGGATAGCACTATGACATTCTCTGTCCCCTTCTCAACTGCGCGACGAATTGACACCAACATTCGCGATGAAAGTCTCAGAGGGTTTTATCCCGATCTCTCTGTTGTTGTCCCCATTTATAACGAAAATGATCCCGCTAATTCGCACACCGATCCCATCGGTGAGTTGGTAGCTAGAATTGCTACTAGCCTTGAGGGCGTTGGTCTCAGTTACGAAATCATTTGTGTGGATGACGGTTCTCGTGATGGTTCCGGGCAGCGCCTGAAGGAATTAATTCGGACCTATCCGCAGTTACGAGTTCTGCTGTTTCGACGTAATTATGGTCAAACAGCAGCCATGGCAGCGGGCTTTGACCATGCTCAAGGCAACGTCATCGTCACGTTAGATGGCGACCTACAGAATGATCCGGCAGATATTCCTCGCCTCCTTATCAAACTCAACGAGGGATATGACCTTGTCAGTGGCTGGCGCGAAAAGCGTAAAGATGCTGCTTTAACGCGCTTACTGCCGTCTAAAATTGCTAACTGGTTGATTGGCAAAATTACGGGAGTCAAACGACACGACACCGGTGCAATTCTCCATGACTATGGGTGCTCTTTGAAGGCATACCGTCGCGAAGTCGTTGCCGACATGCGTCTGTATGGCGAGCTGCACCGCTTTTTGCCCGCGCTGGCTTATATTGAAGGCGCCAGAATTACTGAAATCCCTGTTCGTCACCACGCTCGTCCCTATGGTTCCAGTAAATATGGGTTGGGTCGTACCATCCGCGTTGTTTTGGATTTGTTTACTGTCTTCTTCATGAAGAAGTTCTTAACTCGCCCCATGCATGTTTTCGGGGTTTTGGGCGTGATTGCTACGATTATGGGCTTTTTCTTGGGCGCTTACCTGACATTCCAAAAGCTGGTCTTTGCCCAAACCATTGGCGATCGCCCTTTGCTGATTTTGTCAGTGCTCTTGCTGCTGACTGGGGTGCAGCTTTTCTGTTTTGGTCTACTCGGCGAACTTCTGATGCGGGCTTATCACGAGTCTCAAGGTAAGCCGATTTATAGAATTCGCGAAATTGCTGGAACGGGCGAACATCCCCTGACATAAGCTCGGTGGTGCGGCGTTCCTCTCAATACAGCGCAAGGAACGCCAGTTACCATCGCTTAATTTCTGGCGGTTGTTGCAACTAAAAATACTAAAGGAAAAATCAGCAGCTTAACGATGACTTATGTGCGCTACCTCTTGCAAGCGTGATTGTCCTAACTATGGCAAAGCAGTGTCGGCAAGGATCAAAGGCGAGACTATAAGCTCCAGTTGGCGAACTGATGAACTATGGTGTAGGCCACTTTGGGAATCATCGCAATAGCCGATATTGATATCATCCAGTGCTGGATGATCAAATGACACAATCCGGAAGCTTCTCAAGGACGGGTGGATAGTGTTGTTATCGCGATCGCTCAACAGGATATTTCAGGGATAGCTCCCTTTGTATCAGTAGTACAAAGCACAGACTATGCTGAGAGGTAAGGCAGTGGAGTTGCCTAGCTATAGCGATGCTCCCAGGCAAGCCTATCACGGGTAAATACTCCGTGTGCTGTTAAGTACTGCAAAATTTCATCCAATTGTGAAAAGTCCTTAAACTTCAGGGATTGAGTAAATTTGGCGAAACACGGAGGAGATAAGTTAAGAGTGTGTGTTTTAATAGACAGGGATGCCGCATTCGAGCGTGATTGCTCGATTATCAGCAGATGTCTCCAAGAAGGTTGCATTTACCCATCTACACTCTGGATTGACGATCGCAAGGGCTGTATGGGTGAAGGACTTAGCAATTTCTTTAGATGAATAAGCTATTGCTAGTATCAGAATAGGCAGATTAAATTGCATACGATGTGGAGCATCCGCACAGAGATTTTGGCTTCACTGGCGTTAAGGCGGGCATAAGGATGTAGCTCCATTTTAGGTAAAGGGTTGCACTGCTAAGATTGAGTACACTCTGACTACAGTTGGCTTTGACGTCAGAGGTTTGGCACTAAGCGAAGATTCTTACATTAATTAGGGGTGCTCTAGAGACCAAGCCAAAGAGGCTTCTAGAGGCTGCACAGAGCCTTCTTGTTTACTTTACTTCAGTTCTACCCTCTCGATACTTCATGAGGAAAGCTGGATCTACTTGTGCTTCCTAAAGGGTTAGGAAGAGCAGTTTGCATTACTCTCCAGCATTCATTGCACGTTCAAAGCAAAACTCAAGCAATTTTATAATAGGGGTCTACTAAGGGGCAGAGGATCCTAACATCAACTTGCTCCTAATGCTAAGTCTTGAAGGTCTTTGGATAATTGGATCTTCCACCATTTAAGTAGTTCAGATGCGATGGCATCGAAATTATGATGCATCTCACGCCTGAAGTTTCAACACTACTGAAGGTGTGGGATAAGAACTTTGTTGCTAGAGATTAGAGTTGAAGTAAATCTTAAGATATGGACGAGTATTTTCCCTCAATCCCCCACAAAAGTGCTTGAAAATTGTGAGCGAACCAGGAGGAATCTTCGACAACACTGAACTCTTGCCAAGAGTGATTACCATTGCTCCTGTTGCCAATATAACGACAATGAATTTCTGAGGCCATGACTCCCGTGTATTTACAAGACTCGAAAGGTTTTTCATTTGGACAAGAAAATCTTTCTCAAAGAATTGTGCAAGAAAGTGACTTGTCTTTTACGGGTTACTGGTGTCATCAGTTCCGGGACACTTCCCAAACCAAATTTTCGAGGTCTTGGTATCTGGGTTTGCTTGAAGGCAGAGCGGTTTATTCTGACAGCGAACCGTTGTCAATTAGCCGTTTATTTGCAATTTCTGAACGCTACGTTCCTCAACTCAGAACAAATCGGGCCAAGCAGCTCATCGAGACACTTCAAAAGCGATTGCTTCCTGAAGATTACGGACAACAGCTACAAATGCTGCCGACGCTGCTGAACAGCTGCTATAACCTAAAGCTGGTTAGCCCTAAGGAAATTGAAGCAGCTTTGCGCTTAAAGATTTTGCAGGACTTTGATGATGTTCTATTTGACTACGCTGGACAGGCTAAATTTCTACCCAAATCAAATTTTATAGCGTATGCTCCCATCGCCGGTTTTGAACTTAAGGACTTGCTGGCTGAAGCACGTAGGCGAAGAGTGATTTGGGGCAAAATCAAGACGTTTCTTCCTTCGTCAGACAGTGTTGTAACAATCAATGAGGCAGCGGTTAGAAAAGCCAACCTCGATCCGCTGCATGAGCAACATCTTTACAAGCTAGCTTCTCATGGAGACACTTTAGACGCAATTTCTGTCTCGCTTGGGCAAGATACCCTAGAGATTGCTAAAGGATTAGCTCAACTCGTTAGTAAAGGGCTGATTACAGTTCAGTCGACGGTGAAATGCGGCGAACCCGAAATCTTAATTATCGATGATTCGCCATTGGTGCTAGAGCAGTTTCAGCGGTTAGTTTCTGGCTGGGGTTACAAGGTGCGATCGCACGCTGACCCTACCTCGGCGTTGGAGATCTTGACGCAGTCTAATCCAGTTGCCATCTTCCTCGATATCAATATGCCTGAGCTTTCTGGGTTTGACTTACTCAAGCAAATTCGCCGTCAGCCAACCCTCGCAGCCGTTCCCCTCATCATGCTCACAGCCGAAAGAACGCTCTCTAATAACTGGCGAGCTCAATGGAGCGGCTGCAAGTTTCTATCAAAGCCGTTATCGCCTGAAGAAATTCCCAAGTTCAAACAAGAACTCCGCACCCTATTAGAAAAAACAGTTGATTAAGAGAGCGTTAAAACCTCGGCCCAAGGTTTGGTCATCGACAAGCCTATAATTCTTATTCGCAACACAGAGAGGTATAAAAGTGGGGATAGTTTAATCTAAGTTAATTTATTTTTGTATATCTTGATTCGCATTCCTTCCGGATCCTGCAACCCTAACAGGGAACAGTATTTAGGAAAATGGATCTGCCTTGATGCCCAATCAAAATAAGTGAGTGAGCAATAAAAATGCAATTTCTAGTGGTTGATGATAGTGCTGTCGATAGACAATTCCTATCGTCCCTGCTTGAGGAAATGGGTCACTATGTAGAAGCCTATGACAGTACAGCTGGGGTGGTCGATAAACTGTCGACAGGAAACTATGCTTGCCTATTCTTAGACATCGTTATGCCAGAACAGGACGGCTACAAATTTTTGCGTCAAATTCGGACAAATCAAGAGACAGCTGAGCAACCTGTGGTGTTTTGTTCTAGTAAGAAAACGCCAGTTGAAATTAAATACGGCTTACGGCGAGCGGGTGCCGACGACTATATTACTAAGCCTGTGAGCCGCGAACGATTGGCCGAGGTTTTGCAGCGACTTTGAGGTGGGTTTTGCGGCTCTTGTAAGGGTCGATGTTTTTAGGAATACTCTTCTGCTACGAGCCAAATTCTATGATTCGTTGAGGTTGATTTTGTATGGAGCTAGATCCCCTGTCGGCAGACTTAGCTGCTCAAGAGAATCAGCACATCCTAGCTCAAGTTGGTAGCCGCCAGATTGCATTTCCAGCCGATATGGTTGCGGGCATTGTGTTGTCGGAGCGATCGCGTGTATTGGCCCTGCCTTTCTATCGCGATACAGTTCTGGGGATTGTCCACTATCAAGGGCAATTCGTAACCCTTGTGATGTTTCAGCAGTTACTAGAGGGACAACCAGGGCAGCTAAGAGAAGTTTTCAATGCGATTCAGCTCAGCGAGCAAACAGAGATGCCGGGTGTGGGGCTAGTGATTGATCGGCTGCTAGGCAACTGTACTGAAACAGAAGTGTCTACTAACGATGCGATCGAGCGATTTCAACCCCAGATGTTGGGCGCAGAACTGTGGCAACCTCGGCGTTGGGCCGCAGTTACAGCATGATTAGGTGATAGCTATTAGGGTGATCTAGACGATGTACAAGCTGCAGTTAGGTATGAACCGTAATTTACATAAACAATAGAAGAGCAGTCCCATGAAACGCCGAAACTTGTTTCGCAATCTAACGACTGGTGCCACTGGTACTGGATTGCTATCTGCCTGTGGTCGCTCTCAACAAAACGATACGCTGAGCGGTGACGACGCTGAAGATGGCAGTGGTCTCCGCATTGAGTGGCGTATGGCAACCAGTTGGCCAGAGAACTCTGAGATTAGATTTGGAACGGTTAAGCGTATCTGCGAGCGCATCGGTCAACTTACTCAGGGTAATTTTGCCATTACGGCTTTTCCTGCCGGGGGCATTGCTCCACCCATCGAGATTCTGGACACGGTACAGCAGGGGAGTGTTGAATGCGGCCATACCATCGGCCACTACTCAATTGCTAAAAGTCGGGCCTTTGCTTTTCCAGGCGGTTTGCCCTTTGGCCTGACGTCCCAGCAGCACATGGCTTGGCTGTACGGTGCCGGTGGCCTCGATTTAATGCGCAGCCTCTATGCTGATATCGGCATCATTAACTTCCCAGCAGGCAGCACTGGTAGCCAAATGGGAGGCTGGTTTCGGAATCGGGTTAACTCCTTGGCTGATCTCCAAGGACTCAAGATGCGAATGCCTGGCCTAGGAGGTGAAGTCCTGAAGCGGATTGGCGTCGAAATTCAAAATCTACCGTCCAGAGAGATTCTGTTAGCGCTAGAGCGTGGTGATATTGATGCGACCGAATGGGTAGGGCCTTATGAAGACGAAAAACTGGGGCTTCATCAGTATGCTCGCTACTACTACTATCCAGGCTGGCATGAACCCGGCACCACCTATGAGGTGCTCGTTAACCGTGATGCCTATGGGCGGTTGCCAGAGGAATACCGGCAAGCTATCAAAACCGCTGCCTTTGAAGCCCAAGTCCTGATGCCGGCTAAGTACGATGCCGAAAACGGGGCGGCTCTACAGCGCCTGCTTAGCAGGGGTACTGAGCTGGTTGCATTTAGCGATGACATTCTTCAGGGGGTCAAGCAAGCTGCCAACGACTTGTATGCCGAGTACGCTAGCCAAGATCCGACCTTTCGACAAATTTATGACCACTGGAATGCTTTCCGTCAGGGCATCTATCGCTGGAACACCGTCAACGAACGGAGCTTTGCCGACTTAATTTTTGAGGGCTAACGGGGCAATGAGTTTCCGTCTGCGCCCCAAGAAGTCTCGCCAAAAGCTTCACTCAATGACTTGTGAGTCAGACATTTTGGGTATTTAAAGGGTTTTTATGAAGAAAAAATCCTTATTCGAACATATAACCTTTGAATCACAACGGGATTAGGCTGATTTTGTTTGGCAATAAGATTCTTTGGTAGACCCAACAGGCGGCCAATAGCCTATATGCCGAATAGGCCAGTCAGGACGCTTCTTTTCGTAAAATCTACGACCACTGGAATGCTTTTCATCAGGATATCTACCGCTACCACAATGTTAACGAGCGTAGCTTTGCTGAACTAATTCTCAACAGCTAGCTGCCCAAAGTTACGGCTATCAGAAAATTGGGTTGCGCGGAGGAAATATCCTCAGCAATCCACAAGACCTACCCGTGTTTGCCTTTATTTTCTTTAGTTTCTGACCTGTAGAATCACCCTATGAAACGCAGACATTTCTTTGATCAGTAGACATCTCCAACAAACAAATTATGCGGCAAACTCAATAGAGAAGCATCTTTTCTCTTGAGCTATGACCAGTCCCTTTGAGTACATAAACGCACATCCAAAAGAAACCAAACGCATGCTTGGGGTAAGCTATGAAGACTT
>JBHJHM010000158.1:0-23393 GCA_050330865.1 Leptolyngbyaceae cyanobacterium | reverse complement strand
CGCCCCCTCTTAACCTCCCCTTATACTGGTCCATCAACACCTAATAAATCCCGCCTAATCCGCTACCGCGCCAAATATAGACGCTATAAACCCCGCCTATTTTGCCCGCGTCTCTTGTGATTAATCGCGTCTCCATATGGCATTAATTATCGGTAATCAAAATGCCGATTCGGGCAATTCAGGGGGTTCGGTGCCAAACCACTCTTGATAGATTTCAGCGTAGGTGCCGTCCTCAATCATGGTGTTAAGCGCATCGTTAATCACGGCTACATTTTCTGAATCCTTCGGCAGAGCAATGCCGTAAAACTCAGTAGTCAGTAATTCACCAACAACCTCCAGTCCTGAGATATTCCCAGACTCGATCGCATCCAGCGTCACAGGCGCATCGTTGATGACAGCATCTACGTTGCCGTTAGAAAGTTCCTGCAGCGCCAGAGGAGCAGAATCAAACGTACTGACTTCGGCTCCAGGAATTTCGGCTGCTTGGTCAGCACCCGTAGTGCCAATCTGAACGGCAATTCTCTTGCCTTCCAAATCCTCTAGTCCTTTCACATCCGTGGTCGATTCTTGAACGGCGATCGCGAGTCCCGCCTTAATATAGGGCCTTGAAAAATCCACCGTTTCCAATCGTTCCTCGGTGATGGTCATCCCGCTAATAGCAGCATCGACAGTGCCTGCCTGCAGAGCCGGAATAATACCATCGAAAGGCAGAGCCTCAAACTCAACTTCGAGCCCTGCTGTCTCGCCAATTGCGGTCATCAGATCGATGTCAAAACCATCTAATTCACCGCTGTCAGTCTGAAATTCAAACGGTGGGAAAGCCGGTTCTGTGGCCACTGTTAGAGTGCCACCAGCCGATTCCTCAGCCCCTGCAGTGGCTTCGACGTCTGCCGCAGGAGTTTCTCCTTCATCGGCAGTCGGTGTCCCAGTATCACCCCCACCCCCACAAGCAGCTAAAGCGAGAGAGAGGCCAAGCCCTAAAGCCCAGTTGCGTAAAAATGTTGATCGCTTAATAGTCATATCGAAATGTTTTCTCTCACCGTGATTTGGACATACACGATACGATACTGCAAACCAGATTGATCATAAATTTCTGGATACCCTGCTGATGCAGCATTGATTACAGAACTCGATTTGTTTTGCCATGCCAACCAACCAACCTGCTATCCGATTCCAAAGCCTTCATAAAAGTTATGGTTCTCTAGAAGTCCTCCGGGGAATGAGCGGACAGATTCACCCAGGCGAAGTGGTGGCAATTATCGGAGCATCTGGCTGTGGTAAAAGCACTCTGCTGCGATGCTTTAATCGCCTAGAGAGCATCAACAGCGGCGACTTAGTGGTTAATGGAATTGACCTCTCAAGACCTGATTTGCCCCGCAAACAGCTACAACAATTGCGTGCTCAGGTGGGTATGGTGTTCCAGCAGTTCAACCTGTTTCCGCATTTAACCGTATTGGAAAATTTAACCCTGGCACCTCAAAAAGTACTCGGGCAAAAGAAGCATAAGTGTCGCGAACTTGCCAGCCATTTCTTGGCCAAAGTCGGACTCGTAGAGAAGGGTCATGCCTATCCAGATCAGCTGTCCGGTGGCCAAAAGCAGCGCGTAGCGATCGCCCGAGCCCTTTGCATGCAGCCTGAAATCATGCTGTTCGATGAACCTACTAGCGCCCTCGATCCAGAGCTCGTAGGCGAAGTGCTCGAAGTTATGAAACAGCTGGCCGAGGAAGGCATGACCATGGTGATTGTCACCCACGAGATGCAATTCGCTCGCGACGTTGCCAACCGTGTGATCTTTCTTAACAAAGGCAAGATTGAAGAAGACGGCAATGCCTACGATGTCATTACCAATCCCCAAAGTGAGCGCCTCCGGAGTTTCTTGAGCCGGATGCAGTTAGCAGGAGTGGTTTAGGGACGGATAACTAATCCCCACTATCAACCACCCGCCATCAACAAAAAACCAAGAACGAAAAACCATCAATATCGATCGCCGTAATCCCCAGAAGGTGAAGAACTCGTCTCGTCGCGGGGACGGCGATTGACAGGACGATAGTCGACATAGCTATCCGACTCGTTGCCGTTGCTGGGGTAGGGAGAAGAGTGGCTGCTGTAGCCGCCCGTGTTGGTGTTGTAAGGTGAAGAGGATTCGTCCCAACTGCCGTTCGAACCCTCGGCATCATAGCGTCCCTCAATTGACTTAGGACGACGACGGCGAATGCGATCGTTGCCAGGATTCAACCGACCCACAGAACGCTCGGGTCCCTGTTCCAATTGAGACGAATACTCGCGGTCATCGTACGGGTCTGCGTAATCATCACCATAGTAAGAAGGTCGGCGCGCTGCTCTTTCATCCCGCCCGCTGAGCATACGACGATCGTCCGCGTAGCGGTTGCCAAAAGCCCGCTCATTCTCTAATTCAGCCCGGACATTCATGCGCGGGCTGCTGTTGCGGTAGCCTGCTGAGCGGCTACTCGTCCGATAGGGCGGTTCTCGTAGCGGCGGCTCTGATGAAAACTGAGGTGCGTAGCGATCTTCACGGGGCGATCGCGAAAAAATATTTTCGATGGTAACAGCAATCAACATTCCAGCCATGATGAGCTGTTGCAAGGATTCCGGCACGTTCATATCCCAATGGGTGGCTAGCAGGATGCCAGAAAACAGCCAAAGAATCGAGTAGACCTTATCGGAATCGCGCCCATATCCCGGCTTGAGCCGATCTACAAAGAATAAAGCAACGGCTCCGACGATAAGAACAAGGCCGATCAGCAATGAAACAGGTGTACCGAAGCCCACAGAAGATTCCTCTCGTGATAAGGACTTGACTCTCTAGAAGCTGCAGATTGCTACATACCCTAGTCACTGATATCCAGCACCCAATCCAGATGTCGGACATACAGTAATTCAATGCAGCCCCGTTTTGCCACAGAAGAGCTTTCAGCTACATACTAGCGGTCTTTTCGGGGCTTTGATAACTCGAAATACGGTAACTTTTTCCACACCCTCCCCCAGAAAGAAAGCAAAAACAAAGAAAGAACCTCAAGGTCACATGTTGAGAGCAGACTCAAACTCTGCTTTCTGAGTTTCCTCCAGATAGGAGCCAGTCAGGTGGGTTACTGAAGCTTTTAAAGCCAAAGGACAGAAACCCAAGAGTTTCCGTCCTTCAGCATGTTCCGCCCCCGGTACGACCTTTACCGGGTAACTTACCGCCCTTGACCTGCGGTATCTGAACTATGAGCGGCGAATCTTATCGCTCTGGCTTACGAAAACTAAGAAGGCTGTTGCTGGAATCACAACGATGATACCGCCAGCTAGAAGGCTCAGTAAGAAGTTGGTTAGGGAAGGTGTCATGGTGCCGTACGTTAAATGAGTTTGCCAAATGTGTCTAAGATTCTATCGCTTTGTTACGTTCCTGAGAAGACCTATGCTGACAACCTTAAGGTTAAAGCCAAAGCTGACTCCAGCAGTCCTGCTCTACGGAACATATCGCGGGCCGTCAATTCCCAGTCTGGAAAGTGATCATCCTTGAGAGGACTATCGTTACGATAAGTTACAGATAGCGTATTGTCCTGAAAACCGGTAACGCTTCGAGCTGCAGGAGCAACAATTCAGACCCGGATGACACCGGCAGCAATAACGCAACTGGCAGCGTCTCCTGGCTGGTTTCTCAAACCCTTGAAAACGATCGCAGCGGGTCGGTAAATTGCTGTGAGATAATAACATTAGCCTTTAAGCTTGCCAAAAGACGGGTAGCTGACTTTTCAGCTCATAGCTGAATCAAGCGAAGACGCTCAGACCCACATCTCCTACTCCTGATGACAGACCTCTTTACGCTCACTCACTTCGCGAACTGGGTTCTCGGTCCATTACTGGGAATCTATACGCTCTTGTTTATTGTTCGCATCGTATTGACGTGGTATCCCGAGGCCGATGGCGATCGCTTCCCCTTCAATCTCGTCATGTGGCCGACTGAATTTCTCCTCGTGCCCGTTCGCAAGCTGGTACCACCGTTTGGAGGGGTTGATATTTCGCCTATCATCTGGGTCGGCATCACAACGCTTTTGCGGGAAGTTCTGCTCGGCCAACAAGGAATACTCTGGATGCTGGCATCCTCTTCAACAGGGGCATAGCTTTGACGAAGTTATAGGGTATTGTCGCTTCGTTGCCGCTTCGTTTGATGAAACAACCTGATGGCAGCATGAAGGACTGTAAGAGTTGGGTAAATTATCTGAACGCATAACGGCAAACTACACAATGACTCGGAATCGGTCATTAAATTTGCTATAGGCCATAAAAGCAGCCTATGGTTGAACCCCCGAGTCACGGCTGAGCCTACTGCAGAGAGCGGATTTAGAGCCCATGCAAAATTTTGCGCTGAAGCAACTGTCCACCAAGTTCATGCCGCAGCGATGGATGCTGCTGCCCAACGTAGTCATACTGATTTTCTTTGTGGCAATTGCCGGCTATATCAAATTTGCAGGACTCTTCGACACCGCTCGACATCCGGCTCGGGCCGAGTTTCTCCGTAAACTCTTTGAAGAGAACTTCCTAACTGCAGAACCTTACATTGGAGTGCTCACTAGTACGTCGGAAATTCTGTGGTGTGGGGCCGCAGTGACCTGCTGGTTTAGCTACAGTCTGGCAGGGAAGTTAGGGCGATCGCGCCAAACGCAGCGCTACTTGCTGTTTTCGGCGGTGCTGCTGAGCCTGTTTTTGCTGGATGACACATTTCGGCTCACGCTGATGTTAGCGCTGTTGGCAGGTGTACCTAAGCTGGCGATGTATAGCCTCTACGGGGGCGCCGCCGTTGCCTATCTTGTCTTGTTTTGGCGCAAACTACTGGCAACTCCCTATTTGCTGCTGCTGTTGGCCATGGCACTTTTGGTTATTTCCGCACTGGCCGATTTGATTCATTTGCCGGGTACAGGCACCCCTATCCTGATGGAGGACGGGACCAAGCTACTGGGGATTTTGAATATTGGGCTCTACTTTTATCAGGTTTGCCGCGATGAAGTTTTGCAATCGCGATCGCCTCGCTTGAGAACATAATCCGAGAAAAGTTCCTAGGAAGAGATACTTCAGGTTGCGTTTACTTCATTTCTTCTCGAATAGAGCCACAATGATTTTTGCGACCACCGATAAAACAACCTTGCTTTGCCGAAGAAGCGACGGATTGTATTGAATGGCTCGCCCCAAGCACTTAGCGGTTAACCACGCTTTTGTGGGACCGGGAGGGCCTTCGAGGGCTTTGAAAATCAGATATTTGTAGAGCTTTGCCAGACTTTGGCGTTTGAGGGGCTGTAGTGACTCGGGAGCACCGGCAAAGGCGCGATCGAGCACTTTGCGGCATTCGCGCTCTTGCCGGGTCACGTTGCTCGACATCGAGAGCGTTCTTCGATACAGCACCTGGGGCAAGGACACTGCTACAAACTCGTACTTCTGCGCCAGGCGTAGCCACATGTCCCAATCCTCAGCCGCTGTGAGGGTGACGTCAAAATCCCCCACCGTTTCCAGAGCATCCCGCCGGATCAGGACATTCGATCCGCTTTCGATAAAGTTGATTTCCAGCAGCTTTGCAAAAACATCGCCACTGGCGCTAATGTGAGTCCCTGCTTGCAAGAACTGACTTTGAGCATCAATGTAATCGGTCCAGCTATAGGCAACTGCAGCGTTGGGATGCTGTTGGAGTGCTGCTAGCTGGTCTGCCAGTTTTTCTGATGTCCAAAGGTCATCCGCATCAGTGAAGGAAATGTAGCCACCCGAGGCACGCTCAATACCTCGATTACGACTAGCGGCAAGTCCTGCGTTGGGATAGGAGAAGAGTTTGATGCGATCGTCACTCATACTCCCGACGATCGCATCAGTATTGTCTGTAGAGCCATCATTGATAACGATGACTTCGATATTCGCATACGTTTGCGCTAATACCGACTTCAGCGTCTCTCCTAGCGTTTTTTCCCCGTTGTAAACGGGGATGACCACTGATATTAGGTCCATGAGTTTGACTCAGCTGACATACTCATCGACCTTCGACCGGAGAGGCTGACCATAGAAGTAGTCAGGAATTTCGGCCCCCATCAAATGCAGGATTGTGGGCGCTAAATCCACGGCTTTAAAGTTACTCGGTAACTCACTACCGGGTTCGAAATCCGGGCCACATCCGACAAAGAAGCCCTCAGCTCGGTGGCTACCAGTACGGGAGAAGGGCAGCGGCCCAATGCGACCAAATTTAGAGCTGTCGGCAGTATCCGCAGCTGTCTCTTCTTGCCATAGGACGATTAAATCGGCATCCGGCAAGCGTGTGTCTTGTAAGGTTTCAGTCGTACGGGTCCGGATGATCCGCTCCACCATAGGCTTACCCGTACGGGCATCGGTCATGTCAGTAATCAGAGCGCATAACTCATCGCAAACGGCAGTATAGTCGGCAGGATCCACAATGCCATCCCGCTCACGGCCTTTCACATTAATCCGTACATAGCCTTCCGAGTAGCTAGGCAAGGCAAAGGCTTTCATTTCAGGCCAGTAGGGGCGATACCAATTGGCTGGCTGCCAGAACAGAGAGTCACCCTGCTCTTTCTGATAGTAAGGCGAGGCTAGCTTGGCTGAGCCGGAGGCCCCTAAAAAGGCTTCAAGGCGATTATGAAAGTCAGTGGGTAGATATTGCCGCATGAGGGCTCGGAGGGGATTTTTCTCGTATTTGAGGTCCCAGACTTCGCCAATCCAGCCGCGTTTTTTGTACTGCAGCTTGGGTCCTGGAAGAGGGCTGCCTGGTTTGCTATGGCCGAGGCCGTATTGGCCAGGATAGTTCCAGCGGAAGAGGAGTTCTGGCAAAAAGACCATGCTGGGCAAATCCATCACGTTGGATCCCATGCCGTGGGCTGCGAAGACCAGAATATCGCTGTTTTCAGGGGCGGCTTCGACAATTTGAGCGATCGCGCTATCCACCGCCTGAAAAATCGTCAGCATCGTATCGGGTGCATCCAGTTGACCCGCTTTGTAAATCGGGTGCTCCTGACTCATGTGCCAGTGATAGTGACCTGCCGTATGAGTTTCGCCAAAAACGGTCAGCAACAAGTCCCACCGCTGTTCCTGTAGCCAATCACAGCAGACCTGAGCCCGCCGCTTGATGCCTGTTTCCATCCATCGCTGAAGTTTCGCCAATGCAGCCAGATCACGGCAATCGGCATAGTCGCGATCAAATCCTGGATGTTTACCGTAGGTTTGCTTCACTTGGTCAAACAGTTCAGGCGGTAAAGACTGGCTCTTAACCTGGGCTGAGTGTGCTCCCCAAGCTAAGACTTGGGGTCCATTTGCTTGCTCCGAGAGTCGTGTCTGCGGCATATCAAAAACGGCCACCTGATAATCATCGCCGAGAGCATAAAAGGGCGGATACTCCTTATAGTCATAGGCTCCTCGCTCAAAGACTCGATAGGTATCAGCGTCATATTTAACAGGACCCCAGTACCCTGTTTTCGCGGGCAGAGTGCCCGTCAGAAAAGTTGTCCAAGGGGTTTCAGCTCGGTAGGATTCAAGATTCAGCAAGCGACCATAGGCTCCCTGCTCACGGAGACGTTTCAGAGTCGGGAGTTTGCCTGCCGCCATCCAATCTTCTAAAAGTTGAGGATCGGCAGCGTCTAATCCGATGGCAATTACAGGATTCGTCATAGGTTTAGGCTCTCGTACGATGTGGCCACAAAGTTAAGGGTCTGTAGAGGCGTAGGCAACTGTAAATTAGTGAACTTTAGGAAGACTTCTAAGAAGACTTCGGCGAAGCCAAAGGAGGCAACTGAGACTTCAAGAAATAGAGCGGACTCATCAAACTGCTAACAAAGAATGCCCGCTCACATTCAGTGACTAAATCGGTCTGGGCAATGTTGCCGTGCTTCATCTGATGTTGGACCAGCCGCTTCAGGTTACCCAGCGTCAAGCGCGCCATCATAAACGGGGCTTGCCAAGAGCTAACGCGCAACATCTGAAGCGAACATACGCAGAGTCCACAGCCACGGCTGAGGGAAATTAGATAGTCCCGCTCTAACCGCCTTTTAGGAATCTGGTGATGCACGTGCATCGCGGGGTTATACCAGATGGCATACCCTGCCTTGTGCATAAACATCAGCGGCTCATAATCATCTCCTTGCACCATAGAAGCTTGCGTACGTCCTCGCAGTTGGGGCTTCGCCGGAACAACCGTCAGCCAAACCTGGCGATTGATTACCCAAGCCGCTGACGGAGGGAGGATTAAGTGCTCGGGCTTATAAAGATGGGCGGTTTTGCCCCGTTCTCGAATCGCCAGAAATGACTGAATGCGTTTGAAGTTCTTGGGTGGAGGTACTTCAAAATCGCCGTGGATTTGTCCTCCAAAGGCCCCTACTTCAGGATGGATTTGACAGAATTGATAGGCGGTGGCCACCCAGTTTTCTGCCGGAACGATATCATCATCCAGAAACCCTACCCATGTACTCTGTGCAGTTCGGATAGCGCACTGGCGCGCGAAAGCAGCGCCTTGAGTTCCTTCAAATGCATAGCTTAGTCGAGGGATACTGTCTTCCCCCCAATCCGCCTGATGCTGCTTCACCACATCAGCTGTAGCGTCGCTGCTGTTGTTGTCAACGACAAGGATTTCCCAGTCCAAGGTATCTGTCTCGACTTGCGATCGCAGACTCTTCAGAAGCTGCGGCAATCGCTCAGCACCGTTGTAAGTAGGAATTGCGACCGTAAAATCAACCATAACCCCGACTTTCCTACCCGAAATTCTAGTTTGATAACGCCTGGTTTAAGGATTTTGTCAACGCTGTATCAGCAGACCAAACCTGTGGCTTAGAAAGCTGATATCCCTGCGCGTAGCGAATGCCCAGATCATGAGTTTTTTCCAGAAGACGGGCATTTTCAATGCCTTTAGCAATGACGGTGGCAGCCTGCTGATTAGCGCCTAAAAAGTCGCTAACCTGGCGCGCATACGCAATATAGCGCTTCTCGGAATTTAAAAGACGAGGATTGAGCTTAATAAAGTTAACGTGTAGCTTATCCATTTGCTCGGTAGCGATTCGTTGCAGTCCAAAGCTGTCCAGTGTGACAGCACAGCCAATTTCTTGCAGGGCCTGAGTCAGCTGCCGTGTTGCTTGGGGGTGAGCCAGCGCCACCGCAGTCTGAATCTCGAAGCAGATGTTCGCGGCTGAGAGGCCTTGCTGGCTTAGTTGGCTGTCGATAAAGGCTGGCAGTTGAGCATCCAGCACACTATTCTGAGAAAGATTGAGCGAATATTGCCCCCCTCCAGTTTGACCTTCGAGTTCCGCTGTTGATTTTAATGGGGGTAAATGAGCTTTCAAGTCACCCAAGTCATGAAAGACCTTTGTGATAACACGACGATCAATCGTACCGGCCAAGTTGTGATGCTCAGCAAACATCCAGAATTGCTGTAATAATCCAGCCGCGATGTAGGGTGTGAAGCGAACTAACAACTCATTTTGGAATGGCCTCTGCGACTGGCCTGAGACCAGCATCACAGGTTGAGAATACAAGTGAAGTGTCCCCTCCTCAAGGGCTTGACTGATGCCTTCTAGATACTGCGCCTTCTTGGGAAAACGAGTGCGCTCAAGGTAGGTTTCAACCTGTGATTGAGCTGCTTTTTTCACTAAAAAGAAAGGACTCACAGCACTGCTGTGCAGGTATTCCCGCTTGCAGCTAGCTGCAGAGCTGAGAGCCGTGGTATTGAAACCCTCCTGTAGGTAATGCAGCGCCAGTCGTCGTAGGTCGTTGGCAATGTAGGCCGGAATAGCAAAGGGACGTTGCCATTCTTTAGTACCCAGCATCCGAATGTAGAAGCGGCTCAGCCCCACACAGCGGAGCAGCGATCGCAAATAGCTAGCCTGTAAACGGGCGCTGGGAATCCGGTGATACACGACCATCTCAGGGTTGTACCAAATCTCCCATCCGGCCTTCTGAATGTGTAGAACAGCCTCTAGATCTTCGCTAGCCAGCCCAGCTTTCTTGCCTTTGTGGTTAAGAAACAGACGTTTCGGCACATGCTGCAACCAGGCAGAACGCCGGACTGCCAGTCCGGCTCCAGGGGGAAGAATCTTTTTCTCTGGTTCATAAAGACGCGGTTTACTACCGCGTTCGACGATTGCCAGGAAACAAGCGAAATGCTTCAATTCCTTAGGCAGCGGCGACTCAAGATCACCGTGAATCTGACTGCCAAAAGCACCCGCTTCGGGATTTTCTACTGCAAACCGATGAACGCTGCTAACCCAATCCTCTGCAGGCACATTATCGTCATCGAGAAAGGCAACAATTCGTCCACGGGCGATCGTCACAGCCCGCTGTCTCGCAAAAGCCGCCCCTTGCTCAGCCACAAAGGCATATCGTAAGGGCGTACTTTGGGGCCACTTCTGCTGATATTGCCGGACAACTGCTGCCGTATTATCGCGGCTGTTGTTGTCGGCAACAATCACTTCCCAGATCAGCGATGCCGTATCGACTTGGGCCAAAAGTCGCTCCAAAACGACAGGTAAGCGATCGCCACCGTTATAAGTTGGAATAGCAATCGTCAAATCTATCGTGTCAGTACTCAGGTCTTCGCGACAAGAATGCTGCGCCGATGAAGGCTGATACAGCAATGACCGAGGCTGACCGCTATTTACGAGCTGTAAAGCATCACTACTGACCATCGCGGGTATCTCCCAGTTGCCAAATACACTAGCCCAGGTTGGTAGCCATCGTTTGTCTCTGCATATAAAAACATGCTCAGGAAACCTGCAGACTGTGAGCAGTCTTTAGGCGAATGAATGCTTAACCCCGCAGGATGCACCCTATAGTCCTTTCTAAGGGGGAAAGATTTCTATGCAGACGATTCTTTGCACGCTGACTACGATTGCAAGACGGACAACAGGATCTCCTGCTTAAACTTGGGGCTGTTTGGAGTATCCCTCTGTGAAACTCAACAAAGTTTTTTGTACCGTCGAGACACTATCCTGTGTGCCGATTCACTTTCCGACACTGACTCTCTTATTTCAAGTTACCTCTACTGTACAGTCCCGTAACTCAGCGTAACCACCTATATAGTTCAGTTTTCACGAACCTTTCACAATACATATTCGTAATGTATTCGCGTAAAGCTATCCCATGACTGCGTGAATTCTCGGGCTCCTTAGCCTATTGATCCAAACACGAGGCGAAATTTTGCGGACAGAGTGCAAACTCTCTTTGTAAATTGTCGCATGAGGATTGGAGTTCGCCTCAAGAGATAACTTATAAAGAAAATATTAAGCCTCTAACAACTCGAGATTCTGCAACCTTTTCAGCAAGCCTGAATCAAATCTTTTTGTTGATGTGAGAGTTTTCCTAGCGTGACTTTCTCTACGCCTTGTTGGCATCTAACCGAGTTCAAAAGTTGTGATGCCAAACAGACGCTTTAGAGGAAGCTCAGGTGCTCGAGTAGTATACATCCTAGCCGTTTCAAAAATACTAATCATCTGATGCTTCTCAGCTAGTTTTACCGCATGAGGGTTAACTTCAGGTACGTCTAGATAAAATGTGTCGCCAGGATGAACGTAGGCTTTCAATGACTGCAAGATAGCTTCAGCAAAGAGCGGTGTATCCGCGAACAAAGGGCCGATTTTGTAGCCTTCTTGGCAAGCTCGGATGACGCCATACCCAGCCAACGATCGCTGATGCAGGACGCCAATTCCGTAACTGTCTGGTTGAGTTAACCAGCATCGCAGAAAAGCCGCACGGTCGTCGGGGAAAAAGGCTCGGTCGTACTCGATGACACTATCGAGGGGCAGCGACGACAGAGGAACAATATTGAACTCAGTATCTAGTCTGTTTTCGCCATCGCTGATGCCTTGGTAGCGAATATTGCGATGGGCCAATTTGAAACCGGACTTCAAATAATTGTCCTGCTGGGCGACCACTCCATCCAAACCGACAGTACGTCCTCGCAGAGAGACCATCCCAGCTTGCCAAAGTCGCAGTCCATATCCTTGACTCCGGAATTCTGGTTTGACGATGTAAAACCCCAGGAAACCAAAAGATTCACCATATTTCACGACTGAGAGGGTCGCGATCGCCTCATCCCCCAGTAACCCAATCAGAAAGCCAGTTGGATCAGCCGCGTAAAAGCAGTCCGCATCGTACAATCCAGGATTCCATCCTTCTGCCGCAGCCCATGCGATTGCAAGATCCAGTTCGTCACGGGTCATCGTCCGCATCGTGTAATCATCCGCTGCCATAAATCAAGCCTGGTGAAATGAACACAGCTCCAGATATATCGTGGTTGGCGCTATTCGTAGCATGGTTTGCCAAAGAATAGGGGATTTAGGAGAGGATGAATTGTATCTAGAGGCTGTTTCTCAGTATGTCGCTGTTGAGGAGGATTCCCTGATGTCTGGCTATCCGCGCGATCTAATTGGCTATGGTCAAATCCCACCCCATCCCAATTGGCCAGAGGAAGCTCAGCTGGCGCTTCAAATCGTCATCAATTATGAAGAAGGTGGTGAAAACTGTATCTTGCATGGGGATGCTGCTTCGGAGGCATTTTTGTCGGAAATTGTGGGGGCATCGCCTCTATTAGGAGTCCGTAACCTCAATATGGAATCGATGTACGAATATGGCAGTCGGGCCGGTTTCTGGCGGCTTCACCGATTGTTTACACAGCGGCAGATTCCCGTCACTGTTTACGCGGTAGCCATGGCACTAGAGCGCCATCCAGCTGTGGCTCAGGCAATGACTGATGCAGGCTGGGAGATTGCCAGCCACGGCTACCGCTGGATCGACTACCAATATGTCAGCGAAGCCGTTGAGCGACAGCACATTCTGAAAGCGATTGAAATTCAGACTCAGATTACCGGCGATCGCCCGCTTGGGTTCTATCAAGGTCGTTTGAGCCCCAACACGCGCCGTCTGGTGGTGGAAGAAGGGGGATTTCTTTACGATGCCGACAGTTATGCTGATGACCTGCCCTATTGGGTTTACGACTATAATCGACCGCACCTGGTGATTCCCTACACGCTGGACAACAACGATATGCGCTTTGCAACGGCTCAAGGATTCAACTCAGGTGACCAGTTTTTTGCCTACCTGCGCGACGCTTTTGACGTGCTCTATGCCGAAGGCAAAAGCACTCCTAAGATGATGAGCGTTGGGCTCCACTGCCGTCTTGCCGGAAGGCCCGGACGAATCGCGGCTCTAGCCAGATTCTTAGACTACGTACAAAGCCATGAAAAGGTCTGGATCTGTCGCCGAATCGACATTGCCCGTCATTGGCAGCAGCAGCATCCAGCTAGGGAGTAGGAGGATCGCCCCCAACCCTGATAGGCTGCTGTTGGAGTAAGCCCATACTATCCCTGATAACCTGCAATCGAGAGCCTGCATGACGTTTGATTTTGCACTTCCTTCTGCCTTCGGGCTGACCTTTTTGTTATTTATCGGCCTTGGCTTTTTTATTCGCGCTTCTACTAAGGATCGCCTTGAGACAGCAACCTATGTCACTGACATGAACGATGTAGCCCTACTAGAAATGGTTCAGAAGCACTTCACCGCAAGAGCTTATCGGGTAGCTCAAGTTGAGCCCGCTTTGGGGCGCATGTCTCTGAGAGGGATGGTGAAAGCCAGCGTTTTTCTGGCAATTTTTCTGGGTATGTTGGCAGGAATTGGGTTGTTTTGTCTCGCGTTGATTTTAGCGATCGCGTTCCCCAATTGGGGCTATGCCCCCTATGGGCTGCTGCTGGCAACTCCGATTGCTCCTTGGTTCTATTGGCAGGGGTCAACGCGCTCTGAAACGGTTACCATCACGCTTGATACGACTGAAGACGAACGTCCCGCAGCGGATGCAGCATCCTCCAAACTCCTAATCACGGCTCATAGAGATGAACTGATTGCCTTAGAGTCTCAGACTGCTTTAAAGCGAATAGAGGCAGAGTAGTCAAACTCCGCCCCCAAATATCAATCTAGACATCTACACAAGACCTGAAAGCTTGAAACATTGTTTGTTCAAACAGAGAGTCTTCAATATCTTGCCTGTGATCTAGTGAGACAAACTCACTAACTCTTCCTCTTCTTCGTTCAGCAAAGCTCTTAAGCTGGGGAACAAGAAGTGGTTTTCCTCGACATACTGAGCCCCGAAGAGGCCTTTTTCTGCCCAAAAGTACCTGTCTGTGGTGTGCTCATTGCGCTTAACTAGCAACAATGCAGGCGGTGCAATGTTTTCAGTATGGATGAAGTTGCGGGCAGCAGTTACGGGCTTTTCAGCACCACTTTCAATACTATACTGAGGTACACACTCTAAGATGCGACGTCCCTCCAGGCGGCGACGACTCTTACGCTTACGTCTTCTTGCCAACCTGCCTACCTCCTACTCTTTGGTCTACTACAGATTCGACATTGTAGCTTGCACTACAAAAAGCCTAACCTTGCAAAGTATATACGCAAAAAACTAAAATTTCAACTTATCTAAATATTGTGAGTCCGGACAGTGTAGTTGCTAAATTCCCATAAGAAGAAACAGCTGAAAGGAACTCCAGAAGCCCTTTCAGCTACTAGACTAGAAACCCGCTTTTCTCGTTTACCGAAGGATATCAGGCAAATTTTTTGACCATGTTAATGCCTGCAAGTACCGAATTTGCTGACCTGTGCCAGTCTCAGATTACGATGATGGCCCGGGCAGTCGGTGCTGAATCGACAGCTGTATACCTAGCCGAAAGCTGGACCGAGCAAGTGCTTCCCCAGCTGGTTCCGATCGCGGTTTATCCTTCAGTTACTTCGCCTAACCAACCCCGATCTAATTCACTCACTGCTGACAAAGCCCTGCCAGGAACGGCTGAGGCTACCCGGGAGAAAGCGCGATCGCGGCCTCAGCAGCTGGCGGCACTGACTCCCGATGAAACAGCAGAAGTATTACATCCTGAGCGGCTCCTGCTGCCCTATGGCAAGGCATCGCCAGCGGAAGAAACGGCCCCTCAGCAGCTGGCAATTCCCCTAACACATGAGGGCCGCGTTGTGGGAATTTTGGTTAGCCGCAGGGCCGACCGACCTTGGCAGGAGGCTGAACGTGGTCAGATGGAAGAATGTGCTCACTCTTTAGCTTTAGCCTGTGTTCTTGACCAGCGAGGGCAGTGGCTCCAAACACAGCTATCGGCCCTCAATCAGCTACAGGCTCAGCAGTCTGACCGTTTCCATGAGCTCTTGCACCAGTTACGGAATCCTCTCACAGCACTCAAGACCTTTGGCAAATTAATGATCAAGCGCCTGTCTCCAGAGGACAAAAATCAGACACTAGCTCAGAGTATGTTGCGGGAAAGCGATCGCATGCAAGATCTGCTGGGATATTTCGATGACACCCTTGAGGCAGCAGATCAAACCCGAACCGAGACGGGCAATATGCCCCTCTTATTGCCTTCATCTGATGAAGATGACACCACAGTCGAAGCCAAAGCTTTACCGGTCACAGCCAACTCTTTATCTCACTTTGGCGGCACTCTGGTGATCCAACCGTGTGCTGTCGAAGCCTTGGTGACACCCCTGGTTAACTCGCTAGAAGCACTATCAGAGACTTCTAACATCACGCTTCATATCCTGGCACCTACATCAGATTCGATAGTCAACGCGGATACCCAAGCATTGACAGAAGTGATCAGCATTCTGCTGGAAAATGCACTCAAGTACGCGCCCTCGGGAAGCCACATTTGGCTGCAGTGGGGACTCTCTCATCCACATAGGCCTTTACTAGAAGGGATTCTCGTCGGCGACACGGGTCCTGGTATCCCCAAGACTGACCAGCCTCACATCTTTGAACGCCATTACCGGGGCGTGCAGTCGTCTGGGCAAATTGCTGGAACCGGACTCGGACTCGCGATCGCGTGTGACCTTGTGCAAGAAATGGCTGGCGCGATCGAGGTATACAGTCCGCTTGCTGACTTACCAGAGTCCATACAACCTTTCCTGCAAAAACTGCCCAAAGAACGAGGAACCGCACTCATTGTTTGGCTGCCGAAAGGGTGAGGAGTGATTGAGTTTTCGAGTGAGCGATGGATTACAAGCTGCAAGTTTTGAGTTTATTGTTCAATATAAAACTCAAAACTTTGAACTCCCCTACGCCCCCACTCTCACACTCCCATAGGCCTCTACCGTCGTTGAGCAGCCTGATAGTAAACTACCTGACCGCTATCAGGGATGTAGTGGCAGGTACGTATAGATCGCCAAAACAAAGTCCAGATAGATTCGTTAGAGACGCGATAATAGTCCCCTAGAATTGGCTTGATAGCTTCTGTTGCTGTCTTCAAGTGATAGTGTGGCATGGTGGAAAAGATATGGTGCGCTACGTGGGTGCCAATATTGTGGTGAATATCGTTGATGAACCCATAGTCATGGTCAATGGTTGAAAGTGCGCCTTTGAGAAAGTACCAGCTGTCATTTCGATACCAAGGAATTTCAGGTACGGTATGGTGCAAGTAGGTAACTAAGTCAAGCCAAACAACAAAAACGAGATAGGGCATTAGGTAAAACTTCACCACAAATAGGAGACCGAACTGTACCCCTAACCAACCCAGAAACGCTATCATCGCGCCCCAACACAGCGTACTAGTGATGACATCCCATTTCTCAGAAGGTCGAAAGAGAGGGCTGTCGGGTAAAAAGTGAGACCCATCACGGTTATGGGAGCGCACAAACAAATAAATTGGATATGCCAATAGCAATGCCTGAAATCGTACGAGCTTAACGGACCAATGCATCCCCTCATATTCTGATTGAGAAGCGGGGTGCCAGCTCTCGTCGGTATCGACATTGCCTGTGTTGGCGTGATGTGTGCGGTGGCTAATTCGCCAGCCGTGATAGGGCACTAAGATGGGCGTATGAGACAGATGTCCAATCAAATTATTGAGCCACTTGTGCTTGGAAAAAGAGCCATGACCGCAGTCGTGGCCTATCACAAAAAGCGCCCAAAACATAGTACCTTGGGCTAGCCAAAATACTGGAAAAAACCACCAGGAATTGAAATAAGCTGCTAAAGCATAAAGCCCTGCAATAATGCCAATGTCACGCAAGAAATAGGCGAGTGATCGAAAGGTAGATGGTTCGAAGCAGTAGGCTGGAATAGCCGCTCTAAGGTCTTGAAGCGTGAAAGGAAGGTCTCTTTTACGAGAAGTCGCGACTGCCTCAACCGCCGCGTCTGGTGAAATATTTAGCTGCACAAATAGGTCTCGGTTAACGACTTATCACTACCTTCTGCTGGATGCGATCGCCCGGTCCTAATTTTTACTAATGCTAGAGGCTACTACAGCGCATTTTTAATATCAAAGCCTGTAGGCAACTCGGGCATTTGTTTTTGCCGAAGCCACCTCGAAGCACTCAGTCAAAAGGTAGTTCACAAATTTTAACAGTACTACAAGACCTTCTAAAATACTAGCGATTCGCTCATTTGATCTATTCAATCAATTCCGAATTTCATCCGCGATTCAACCCTATTCAGCGTAGTTTGTAAATTCTTAGTTGAAACTCGGTTCAGCCGTCAACCATAACGCTGTCAGTAACCACTATTTTCTATCCGTGTGCAGTTGTCCAGCTTTGCCCCACATATTATCCGTGTAATCTTGGAAAAAAATGGTAACTGCTTCCGGCGGCACGTCATAGGCTTCCTGAAACGCCTCGGTAATACGCTGCATTAGCAACCGCCGCTGATCAGCTGTACGTCCCGCCGATTGTTGAATGGTGATAATGGGCATGAACTTTGGATCGCTTTAAATTCCCACGAACTATCCTACTCGACTAGGACAACTATGGGTGCAGCACAGGCTAGCGATCGCCCACACCTCTGCGACGTCTGATGCAGAGAGAACGCCGTAGGGAATGACGTAATCCGTCGGTTCAGTAAAGGAATTCTCAGCAACAACTGCAATCACTGGCCTTTCCCGATTGAATCGAGGCACATAGGCAGGAATTATCGATGTCATGAATGCACCCTAGCTAGGATTATTGGGTCGATATTCAAACCGAGCGCGGACAACGCCGTGGTCAGACGTGCCGTCTTCCTTATGATTATCTTGATTAAGATGATCGTTGGTGACATCCATGCCTTTGAAGGCCCACAGACGTTTGCGTGAATTATCGTAGAACTCCTGTGACACCAAGATGTGATCCAGAGACCCTCTTAAGTTCTGGTAGATGTGGGTGTAGTAGACATCACGATCGCTGCGGTACTGCTGTAAGCGACTAGCAGCGTATAAATCCACGTCGCTACCCCCTCGCGATAGTCCACTCAGCAAATAGTTAGGTTGTCCTGTCAGGATGTTGAGCGTATTGCTGCGTTCGCCATCATTTAGATCACCCAAGACAACCACTGGCTCGTCGGTATGCTTCATCTTCTCAGTCAGAATCATTCTTAGGGCTGCTGCTTCAGCAGTTCGCCGAATGGTGGAAAGAGCAGACCCGAGCGCTTCGCTGTGACGCTTGTAGTACTCATCGTCATCCCGATACCATCCTTCCCGATAAATTTTGGTAGGGGCCTTCGACTTGAAATGGGCTACATAGATCGAAATATCTTTTCCCCGCGATCGCGGCTGCACCTGAAACTGTAAAACGGGACGCGAAAAGCTATTGATTTGAACGGAAATATCAGAGGCTTGGGGGTCATCGCCGCCACTTTTGAGAATAAACTTGTCAGGAAACCTTTTGATCCATTCAGGCTCGCTAGTCAGGATGTCTTTCTTGGCAGCCCCTGCACAGATAATCCTTTCGCCAACATGTTCCTGAGGCACAAGCAGCTTATAGTCACCGAGATCGGGATGGTCAAATACCTCTTCCAGCGCTTCCCGGTGCCAAAGCTCCTGGAAGCCCCACACATCAGCAGGATTCCTGAGAATAATGCTGCGTGCCCAATCGATCTTTTGTGCATAAGCGAAGGCATCCCATCCGTCAGCGTCAGAATAGATGGGCAAACCTGGCCGGTTCAAGTTGTACAGATTGAACGTGGCGATCGCGAACTGAGTTCGATTAGCCATGAGGCTTCCTCATTAAGAATGACAATCTCGCTTTCGTAAGGCTTTAGAAAACAGGCCCTTACCGTATCTATCCGCTATTGAGTTGTACAATCTCGACTAAATATTAGCTGATGCAATTTTGAGCTGGCCTACCCTATACGCAGACCAGCTCAGTCTAAAAAGGCATCGCTTCGTAAATAAATTTTATTTAGCTACAGCTCCTATTCAACAAAACAGCTGGCTATCCACCCCAACTGGTTGGCATGGATTCGGTTTTGTGCAACAGGTTCAATCGAGGGTGTGAGAACTGCTTCGTTGACGGCCTCATACCAGAACACACCATCGCTGTAAGCAGTTTCACCCGTCAAAGATACCCATTGCCCGACTGGAACAACGCCTCGAATAGCTGAGGGCGTCAGGGCAGGCCAATCTCTGAAATTGGCACTTCCAGCACGTACCCCGTTGCAATATTGAGGAATACGAATTCGGGTTCTTCCACTACCGTTGGGCAGTCCACTACCGTTGGGCAGTCCACTACCGTTAGGCAGTCTAGTACCTTCGGGAGAGTTAATGGAGTCTGGATTGCTTTCTATACGCCCATCAGGACGATTTGTCTTAGACTCGCCAGGTGGTGATTCAAATAACGAAACAGAAAGGGCTATAGAGATAGGGATACTAATCGTAAATAGAATTTGTACGAACGGGGTGGAGTTGTTCTCAGGGGGTTTGTTTGGACGCAGGTATGTTTCTAAATGTTTGTCTTCAGGAAACATGTTGTTGATGAGTAGGGGGCAGATACACTGGCAGTTCCTGTAGACTCGCAACAACAGATGTGACCTAAACACCTTTGGATGTCTAAGTCACTGCCGAGAACAATTGCGGCGTAACTTCACTATCAGAATCTAGTGATTGATAGACGTGCAGCCTGAATTGCAGTGGCCAATAATAACCACAGCACTAACCATCAAATTTCCGAAAGATAAAGTGCTATCTTTTGCTATATCCCATAAGTCAGTAACAGCAACGGTTTACTGCCTCTCAACAGGTTCATTCATAAGCAGAATGTCATCAACCATGTTCGGTGCGGGCGTGGGAGATTGACTTAAAGCAGGTAAGCTTTGTTCGCGATGCCGTAAATAGTCTCCCGTCAAGGTAGGTGAGACGACTTTCATACGGTGAGAAATGCTGTGATAGCGATGGGTTTGCCGATCTGACTGATAGTCCCGTCGACTTTCAGTCGCGACCTTTTTGCGCAGCTTGATGAGACCATCGATCACAGCTTCGGCGCGGGGTGGACAGCCTGGAATGTAGACATCGACAGGAATCAGCTTATCGACACCCCGCACTGCAGTGGGTGAGTCAGCGCTAAACATACCGCCAGTTATGGTGCAGGCTCCCATCGCGATAACGTACTTCGGCTCTGGCATCTGCTCGTAAAGGCGGACTAATGCCGGAGCATATTTCATCGTGATGGTACCTGCTGTGATAATCAAATCAGCCTGGCGAGGAGTGGTTCGGGGGGCTGCGCCAAAGCGTTCTAGATCAAAGCGGGGGCCATAAGCCGCCATAAACTCCATAAAGCAGCAGGCGGTGCCAAACATCATAGGATACAGCGTCGATAGTCGCGCCCAGTCATAAAGGTCATCGACACAAGTGAGAATGACGTTTTCAGAAAGCTCCTGAGTAATAGCTGGACTTTTGATTGGATTGGCGATCACAGCGGAATCGGCAAGTGCTGTCATAACGAATGCCTCTTGAAAGTTCATCTCTAGGGGAAGTCTCTGCATTTGATGAGTTGAGGGACTTCTCACACGTCTCGCGGTTGCTTGGATGAAGGGAAGCGGTCTGTAGCTTCAACCGAGAATATCTAAACGCTAATCCCGAATCGAGAAGAACTCGGGAGGACTTTGGCAACGTGCTTGACAGATCCCGCTCATGTGCTTGAAAACCATCCTCAAGAATCCAACCCTTTGTACGAGCAGGCTTAGCGAGGAGCGTTGGCAGCAAATCTGATTGCCCCCCTTAAGACCTCAATAGCGCCCTTAGCGAACTCAAGGGACAATCCGTTTGACACCCTAGTAGACAGAGCGGAATTCTCAGGAAGAAAGGGGGCGATCGCGCAGCGTCACTACACCTAGAGTTCCTACTAAAAGCACGCCTATGGTGATCGCAGGCTCAGGAACAGAAACCGGAGCTGACACTGCCGTGACTGTAACTGTGTCGTCGGCATCATCCCCAAGGGAGGTGTAAACATAGTCCCAGGCATCGGCATCTTCCAACACATGAGCTCGTAGAAACGCCCCGCTCCAACGGCCAATGGTTGCAGTTGCAATTCCCTGTTCAAGCGTTGGTCGCACCGGGTCCAGCGGGGAATCTTCATTCGTGATTCCGTAGTGGTTAGCCCCCTCTACTTCAACCAGTACTTTGGGAGGATTGAGCAGTTGGTCAAAGGTAGCGATCGTCTCGCCTGGAGAGGCAACACCGTCTAAAGTCCCCAAAATAAGCCCCGTTGGCACTTCATTGTCAATGGGAGGAATCATGCCTGTATTGGCGATATCGAAGTTGGCACCATAGAAAATCCCGGCTTTTAGCGTTTCCGGCAAATCATAACTGGCGGTACAGAGGACGAAGAAACACTCATCTTGGGTTGAGGCTAGACCAACCGCGCCCCCGAAGGAGTGACCCAGCAGTCCTAAAGCATCCAGGTCAAGCAATCCGGCAACCGGAGAATTATTACTAGCATTTTCTAAGGCCATAAAATCGAGGACCTCCTGAACCTGGTCTTGCTCCGGAAATAATCCTGGAGTAGGGGGAGCACCCGGCACAGCTAGCGTTCGCTCATTGTTGGGAACGACGACGGTGAAACCATAACTGGAGACGATTTGAGCATAGTTTTGATAGTCAGCCTTATCGACTAACGCCCCTTGAAAAAGAAGTACTAAAGGCGTTGATTCATTGGCATCGGTGACGACTGGATAATAGATATCCGTTGGATCGTTATTGATAGCCGTTGAATATTGGTTAACCTCTGCGAAGAGAGGGTCGCCAGTGAAAGAAGCCGCGATCGCGGGACTCCCTATCGCGGTTAAGAGCAGTAAACTGCCCGTAAAAGAGTTGATTGACAAGGAAAGCTTAACCATAAATGACGCCTGTGTAGATAAATAAAAAGGCGAAATATCGGACTATTTATCCACAAAAGTACTCT
This sequence comes from Leptolyngbyaceae cyanobacterium, assembly GCA_050330865.1. Taxonomy (GTDB): domain Bacteria; phylum Cyanobacteriota; class Cyanobacteriia; order Phormidesmidales; family Phormidesmidaceae; genus SIO1E4. The sequence continues at coordinate 1,223 of JBHJHM010000158.1, read as the reverse complement.
GAAAATTCAAGGGCGTGATTAAAGAATTTATGAAGCTCTTTCGAGCAACTATTGAATCTGATGGTCCCCAAATTTCGCGCAGCCAGCGGAAACCGCCACTCTCGTGCAAAACCTGGCCAAAATGGGCCATGCGCAAGGGAGTATTGATTTCAAACCGCTCAAACGTAGCATTGATACCCGGCATCATCGCCCTCACCCGATCTTGAAGGGATGCAGAACCAATGATTTGTAAAACCTGCTCAGCCGTCACATATTCTTGGCTGCTCTGAATATCGGTTGCCTCTGTTGCCATCGGTTCAACCGGCTTGGTTTCATCCCGCAGTATAAATAGTCGAATGTAAGGATCAGCGTTCTCAGGTTTTTCTGGGAGGTCGGACAACTTGCGAATATATTTGTCGATGCCGTTATCAGTCTCTACCATCTCAGGTATCTCAGGTATCTCAGGCAGAAGTTCTTCGAGTGGATCGGTGGCAATCTCACGGCACTTGCCAGGAGTGAGCAGATGGCCACACAGTTCTTGATAGGGTGGCTCATCAGCGGAGCGAGCCGGTAGATTAGACATTTGGCGAATCGAAGTATCCACAAAGTCATCGACCGCTTGAATTTCGTCGGGTAGGTCAAGTAACAGCTGTTCGAATCTTGCTAGGCCGAGTTGTCGATAGGCGTTCAGATTTTTTTCGCTAAGCATGAGATTTCTCCTAGGGTTTTGTTGATTGGGTGTCGGTTGGTAGAAGGTGCGCTACTGGTTCTCCGTTCTTCCATCGCGGTGCGTTGCAGCCAAAATCCAAAGGTTGGCCTTGGATAAGGTGATCTGGGGCCCAACACATCCTACGGATGGGTTTCGGCGTTGGACAAAGATGGTTTAACAGCCACAAATGCCGGCCCAAATTTCCTTATGCCGATCCAGTTCGAGGCGAGTATCCGGATTGTCTTGAGTACCCTGTCCAACATAGTTGAAATGAACCGGATCACGGCGACCGAGCCACTGCCAACCATGCCTTTCGCGAAAGGGGCCCCTGAACGGCAGGCGGTTGAAAGAAGGGCCAAACCGCTGGACCCATATTGATATTTAAGTTGCTAGAGCGGAGTATTCCTCAAAGCGGGAAATGAGGCGGAGAATCAGCGCGTATCAATAGACACATAGAAAAAGCTCTGCGGCGAAGCCCAGAGCCTTGTATCGTACCCTTGCCAATGAAATCAGGGAACGATGAGTCAAACTATAC
>JBHJHM010000157.1:0-20566 GCA_050330865.1 Leptolyngbyaceae cyanobacterium | reverse complement strand
GGAAGAGGGACCGACTCATTGAGGTGTCAACCATTTTGCCAGAGCGCGCGAAATTGAGTCAAAACCAGGGTTAGCAGTGACTATTTTGCCTCATTGACAAACCAGATTTCTCCTTGACAGCAAACATAATCGCTCGCGGGGTGGTGGTTTTGAAACCCCTGCCTTTTGAAACCCTTGCGTGGCAAGGCTTCCAGATAGGCATTTTCGTGGGGGTCGGGCTGAGGGCCAAATTAATGAGAACTGCTCTCAACAAAGCCCTGTGGAAAACTCCCGAAACCCTTACCCAGCAAGCGACCCGGGGGGATCAACGAGACTATGCGGTTTTCAAGGATCGAGAGACCCCCGCGAAAGCGATGACTCTGCGTCAGATATTAGCCAAGAAACATCGCTGTCGCGGCCATTGTAACGATATCTTGACCCACCCCTGCCTTCAGCAACCCGATACGGTTGAATTCACGGATGCCATGGCGTATTTTTAATGACAGCAGGGGATTGGCTCTAGGCAGGGATCTGAGAAGGTGGTGCTTCTCAAATCCCCTAGACGTCCCAATCTAATCTGAGTAGATCGGTGCGCCTTAGGGTCAATTTTATGATCCGGCGTCCCTGATTTCACTCTCACGGGGATCGCCGTGGAGACGCCCCTGTTTTTCTCCAAGTAAAAGGACAACACACATGTTCCATCCATCTGAGAGTGGTTCACCCTATCAGCCTCCCCATGAGGCAGCGCCTCGTTCCGAGCCAGCACCGGCAGCGCCTCACCCGATCGCCCTTCCCGCCCACCATCAAGACGTGCTTCGCATGTTTTTGCTGGGCGACTATGGCGCTATTCGCACGATGGTCAATCGTCTGGCGACCAATGGCATTGCCGACGCCACCCGCTGGACGCCTCTGCAGCCAACGGGTCGTGAGGACGAATACATCACCGTCCACACCAAACGGATGGCTCCCGAAACGCGCTAGCGCCGACTGAAACGTGCAGGCAGAAGACAGAAGGATGAATTGGCATCGGCTCGGCGATCGTCTGGCCGATGCCAGGTCATAGAAGCTGCGTGCGGTTTCTGCCTTCTGTCTTTCTTTTCGTGGCCCTTTCCTCATCTGATTGAGCCGCACTCGTTGCATGCTCGCAGGGAATGAGTTGATCGCGACTCTTTCGTACACATTCAGCCCGCTGTCAAGCATCAGTTTCAATCTTCTTGCGGGGAATCAGGTGATTTAATGTTACGTTCACGGCTTCCCTGAGCGCTGATACGGTCTACCAGATGCCATTAATTGCCGAAAACCTCTGTTTGGCGTTGGCAGTAGCTGAGCAATTGCTGCCTCGCTCAAGGCATACTTTTACGCCTTCTGATAGATGATGCCAGCCTGGAAGATGCATACATTACTATAGGTTTGCCTTGTATTCTGCGGTGTAACCTGAAAATCTCATTTGACATCTGAGTTCCAGTAGGTAGGGAGCATTGGGCGAGGTTTGATGCTCAAGCTAGGGTTATCCCTTAAATTGCAGGAAAAGGCGATCGCCGTTAGACGTTCAAAATTAAATTTTTTTCCATGCCCACAGCATTTATTCCTGATAATCAAGTCAATCTTTTGGATCAAGAAAACTACGCTATTGAAAGTCGGCATCACAATCCTTTTTTGACCGAGTTTGACGCCCACCTGTTCGGCGAGGGCAATCACCACCACATCTATGAAAAGTTGGGAGCCCATCCCGTTGAGCTTGGTGGCGTTAGTGGTGTGTACTTCGCCGTTTGGGCACCTAATGCTCGCGGTGTTTCGGTCGTTGGCGATTTCAATAACTGGGATGGTCGAGTTCATCCGATGCGCTCATTTCAGGGAGGCATCTGGGACTTATTCATTCCTGAGTTGACGGTGGGCCAGATATATAAATATGAGATCAAGAATCAGGAAGGACATCTTTATCTCAAGTCCGATCCCTATGGCTTCCAGCAGCAGGTAAGACCAGAGACCGCATCGGTTGTGGCTGACCTCAGCTATCAGTGGCACGATGCCAATTGGATGGAGCGGCGCCGCGATACAAATCCTCAAAACGAGCCCGTTTCAGTCTATGAGGTGCATCTGGGGTCCTGGCTCCATGAAAGTCTGGACAATCCCCCTGAGGAAGGCCATGCAGTACAGGTCGGCGATAAGCCTGGAGCCCGTTTTCTGACCTATCGTGAGCTGGCAGAGCGACTCATTCCCTACGTCAAAGAGTTGGGTTATACCCATATTGAAGTGCTGCCTGTGGCCGAGCATCCCTACGATGGCTCTTGGGGCTATCAGGTTGCGGGTCACTTTGCACCCACATCACGATTCGGGACTCCTCAGGATTTCATGTATTTCGTTGACCAATGCCACCAGAACGGCATTGGTGTAGTGGTGGATTGGGTGCCGGGTCACTTTCCAAAAGACAGCCATGGCCTCGCCTATTTTGACGGAACACATCTGTACGAACACGCTGATTCACGTCGAGGTGAGCACAAAGGCTGGGGCACGTTGGTCTTCAACTACAGCCGCCATGAGGTGCGAAACTTCTTAATTGCCAATGCGGTGTTCTGGTTCGACAAGTACCATATCGACGGTATTCGGGTGGATGCTGTCGCTTCCATGCTGTATCTCGACTACGATCGCGAAGAGGGCGAATGGGTAACCAACGAGTTTGGCGGCAACGAGAATTTAGAGGCGGTTGATTTTCTACGCCAGCTCAATACCGTTATTTTTGACTATTATCCTGGCATCCTTTCAATTGCCGAAGAGTCGACTGCTTGGCCCAATGTGTCGCGTCCAACCTACATTGGCGGTTTAGGCTTCAACCTGAAGTGGAACATGGGTTGGATGCACGACATGCTGGAGTATTTCAGCAAAGATCCTTTCTACCGTCGGCATCATCAGAACAACATTACTTTCTCCATCTGGTACGCCTTTAGCGAAAACTTTATGCTGGCGCTGTCTCACGATGAAGTGGTTCACGGCAAGGGCAATCTCTATCAAAAAATGCCTGGGGATGATTGGCAAAAGCGCGCAAATTTGCGATCGCTGTACGCCTACATGTTTACCCACCCTGGCAAAAAGACTTTGTTCATGGGTATGGAGTTCGGTCAAACCAGTGAATGGAACAACTGGATAGACTTGGACTGGGGCCTGCTTAACTACGAATCACATCGACAACTCAAGTGCTTCGTTGCCGATCTAAACGCCCTGTATAAGCAAGAATCGGCTCTCTACACCGATGACTTCTCCAATGAAGGATTTGAGTGGATTGATTTCAACGATACTGAACACAGCGTTGTTTCCTTTATTCGCCGCGATAAGAACTCCGATGACTTTGTTGTGACTGTTTGCAATCTGACGCCCCACCCCCAATATGACTACTGGGTTGGGGTTCCGGAACCAGGTTACTACCGGACATTACTGAACAGTGATGAGCAAAGGTACGGTGGTAGCGGCGTTGGTAATGGCCAGGGCAAGCACAGTCACGCTTGGGAAAATTCGCGCTGGCCTAATGCTCTCAGCTTAGTTCTGCCGCCCTTAAGTGTTATGGTCTTCAAGCTCAATAAGGCCGTGGAAGGTCGAGGATAGCTTTCCTTAGCGCACTCATGAGCCTGTCAGTCAAGGGCTTTTAGTTCAATAGCGGTGCTATCGAACCGTTATGACCTATACATCACCATCAAACGTGCCTCGGTAGTATGCATACGCCAAGGAAAAGTTGATTACGCGCACCTGGCACTGAACAAAATCCAACCTTGCCGGAGTCGGTCTAGCTGGAGTTCATATCGAGCCGTTTGAATGCTCGTGTCATGTCATATGTCCTCTGGACAGGTTTCGCCAACGCGCTAGCGGCTCCCCATGGGAGCAACATAGTGAAGCAAAGTCGGGATATCTCAATTAGCGATCGGGATGTCTCGGCTTCGCATCGCTGTGTCATGCCCTTGGTCGTTGCCAGCGCCAAAAACATAGCATCGATAAGGAGCCAGACTCGATATCACATTCTGGTTTTCCACTCCCCATCTGACGTAAACATCTCACAGGAGGAAACTTTAACCATATGGTTGCAACCGCAATCCCAACCAAAGCCCCCCATATCGAATTACTAGAACAGGAAACGCAAGCACTGTTGGATTGGGCTGAACAGGTCCAGCGCTCCGATGAAACGGTGTTTCATAAGGCTCAAAAGCTAGCGACCCGGTTGGGCGTATACTATCGTTCCGACGGTTTGACCGAAGTTGGATTTACTGAGATCGGGTTCTGGGTACCGGAATTGGGCGCTGATATGGTGCAGCCCAAAAATATTTATTTGGAAGTATTTACGCCTAAAAGTTCGATTAATCCTAAGCAACCGATTCAGAAGGCCACATTTCGACGCGACTATGTCGAACTCGTGAAGCAAGGAGAGCATTTTTGGGGCGTGGTTGCAGGCATGAAACCAGGCAACAAAGATGAATTAGGGTCTCTGTATTGGCTGCGCTACTTGGACATGAATACGAATGAAGTGCAAGTCATTGGTGATTGCCTAGCCGCCTCGTTACCGTATGGAGTTTATGCTCCAGCCGAACTCTATGATACGGACTGGCTACAGCAAAACCGTGCCGATCGCATCTACTTTGGCCAAGGCGATCGCGATGAAGACGGTGTTGTGCGCGTTCATCCTCCTAGCAATATTCTGCAGCTTCATATCAATACGGCTTCTCCCAACGGCTATCTCAGCGGTTTGACCGAGGTCTATCAACGCATTGCAGCCAAAATCAGGCAGGAACAACCGCTCACGTCGGCGGAAAAAAACTTTGTTGGCTACGATGCCGTGCAATTGCTGCCGATTGAACCTACCGTTGAGTATCGCGGTAGTCATGACTCAGACCAGGGTTTCTTCATCATTGAAGAGGACGACCAAGACGCCATGGACCCAGAAACAGAAGAGATTGGGCGAGAAATAGGTGACGTCAACGTCACTTTAAAGAAGCCTGATACCCAAAATTGGGGGTACGATATTGTCATTTTTGGGTCATCGGCCACGAATCCAGCCGTTTTGGAAACGCTCCGACCGGATGAATTGGTAGATTTCATCGCAACCCTTCACACCTTTCCTACGGGGCCTATTCAGGTCATTTATGACATCGTTTATGGTCACGCGGATAATCAAGGTATTGACTTGCTGAACGGTCGCTTTTTAAAGGGACCTAATATGTATGGTCAGGATGTGAACCATCAAAATCCGACTGTTCGCGCTATTTTGCTAGAAATGCAGCGACGCAAAAACAATACCGGTGCCGACGGTATTCGGATTGATGGTGCGCAAGACTTCAAGTTCTTCAATCCGCTTTCAGGACGGGTTGAGTATGACGATAACTATCTCAGTGATATGGCCGAAGTGCTGCAAGAGATTGGCGATCGCCCCCGTCGCTTGTTTGCCATCTTCGAAGATGGTCGTCCTTGGCCAACAGAAGGCTGGGAGAAGACTTCAACCTACCGCGACATCATTGAATTCAAGCCCGACGATTTCCAGTGGGGACCGTTGATTTTTGCCCATAATACCCCCAGTCTTCTAGATTTCTGGGATCGCAAATGGGAGCGAGTGGTTGAGCAAATGCAGCTGGGTGCTAACTGGATTACGGGCTGTGGCAACCACGATACTTTACGGCGCGGTACGCAGGTTGATCCCAATCTAGACATTAACTGGAACCTAGGTGATATCTTACCTGAGGTATTGAACAATGCCTATGACAATCCAGCCGTTGCGCTCATGACCTATGGCTTCAGTCCTGGCGTGCCAATGGATTTCATCAACTGCACGATGCGGGCACCCTGGGGCTTTCTCCGCAACACAGACGATCGCTATGGCGTCAAAGTGGTTGCTGAAGAAGCTGGCGGTTTCCTAGACTGGCAAATCATTCCCGAAACCTATGACTGGCCCCAGCTATTTCCCCGTCTGAAAGGAATGGGGTTTACCAAGCTCGATGAGCTGCGTCAGTTTGTGCGAGGACTGTACGACGCCATCAACGAAACTGACTATGACCTCAATGAAGTTGCCCACCTGTGTCAAAAATTTATCAGTGCCGATGGGGATTCAAAGATAGACCCGGCTGAAATGGAAATGGGCAAATCAGCCAAGGAGCTACAAAAGCTTAACGTTCCTAATAAGTCAGAGATTCTGACACAGCTTGACGTTGGGACCCTAAAAAGGTTTGCCCACTGCTTCATGGAAGATGCTCATGCAATGTGCAATGTTTGGCTGCAGGAAGACGTCATCACTCCTGACCAGGTAGCTTTTAACCTCAATCTACGTCATTTTCGTCGTGCCCATCCCTGGCTGCGTCAAAACCTAGCATCTACAGACCGCTTTGATCGCGTTAGTACTGATGAACAGACAGTATTCTATGGTGTGCGTACGGCTCCTTCCGATAGTCAATTTACTGGCCATCAGGTAGCAATGCTTGCCCACATGGGGGGTGATCCGTTTTTCGTTACCTTGGACGACTGGCTGCAAATTGATTTGCATGAGTGGAAAATTGCCATAGCATCCCCCGGTGTTGTAGCCGCAGAAGCCGCTGCCTTTAAAGGGTTTGAGCTAAAAGACAGTCAGGCAGTTCTACTGGAGCGAATTGAGGATACCAACGAGTAAATCCGGTAGTCCATGCAGCTAGTACTCGATGGCAGAAGTACGCGCACCCTTCAGAATGCTTGAAAGGCTCACCCGCCGTGATTTTGAATTTTGAATTCCGCATGGCGGTACTAAGGGGATTTCCAGGAATAAAAATACCGGGCTGCGGTGCATTACGCTCCGCTAATGACACCCTACAGTTGGTAAATTCTTTCCTGGAAATCCCCTAAGCAGTTTTCGTTTCAAGATGATGATATCTGTTAGCAGATCAAGTTAATCCTTTTCAATACCTCGAAATGCCAAAATCGCAAAAGGGCTTTCATGTCGGGGACGCATCATCGAAAACGCCTGCGTCCCCCGCATATCAAAGCAGATTTCTTTAATCGCTAACGTGCATATCGCGATCGCATCCTCCGTATGGATAGCTAGAGGACAGGCTGAGGACTACGGGGTTTGTTCCGTTCGATGTCTTCTGCCTTGTCAAATTAACGCGTTCAACGAGTATGCCATGAACAATCTTTTCAAACTTCGGGTCGTGCAGGATACCTTTCTGAAGCTGGAAAACAAGCCTGTTACTGACTTAGCCAGCGATGAAAAATATGCGCTTGAAGCTGGCAGTGAGTTTCCCGTTAATAACTTTCATCAATCCGATAGTGTTCACTTCCGCCTAGCGTTTGGCATAGACGACCACAACAAACAAATTGCCTTTCCAGGTCCAGGCGGTCAAGGACGCAATACTTGGTTTGTTTTTGCCAATCATTGTGCGCTTTTAAATGCTGATGGCACACCTGCACCGCAGTTTTTTAGCAAGATTTCTCTGAAGCTTCAAGATTTTCTTAAACAGGATCTAAAGTTTAGCCTAGAAGCGATCGCGACTAACAAAATCCTGGCAACGCAAATTCAGTCACGCCTGATCTATTTAGGGCTCTTATCATCATCAGCAGATGGAAATTTTGGCCCTATTTCAGCGGAGGCTTTGCAAACCTTTCAGGAGCTAATGAAACTCTCTGAGCAAGGATTCTTAGGCAAAGAAACCGCCAAGAAGCTGATTGAGACTAAGGCTGAGATGGTTCCCAAAGCACCTCTCAAGCTAGGAAGTGACTTAGCCAGTCGCATTATTAAATACATGCAGGCTAAGGGATACAACATCGCCACTAGACCCTACGAATACAACATTGTCTATCTGGAAGGTGCAGACGCAGATGGCAAGCCCAACCGCGATCGCCCCAACTACTTCAACGATCGCCGTCTCCTAATTACCTTTGCAAATGGCGTTCCCAACATTGTAGGCAACTGGGAAGCTACGACAGAACCCGGTTCTTACTACACGTATACCCCAATGAATGCCCGAGGAGCCGCCAGAATTAAATTTGGTCAGTATAAAGCTTGGCAGGTTGACATTCACGGAACTGCTGAACCGCATGAGGCACTGGTTCAGGTCGGCGAAGTCAGTGTTTATCGTGACTATAACCAAGACTTTATGCGTACAAATGATCAGGTAGATACTGGTGGGTTTGGCATTAATCAACACTGGGGTTACGACTATCCAGGGAACGACATCGTTACTGCAAGTGCAGGTTGCTTAGTGGGTCGAACCCGCAAGGGGCATCAAGAATTTATGGCCATAGTCAAGAAAGATCAGCGCTATCGCTTAAATCGCCATTATTTGTTCGAAACCACCATCATTGCCGGTGATGCTCTAAACGAGCGATTCCCGTAAGCATTGCTGTGAGAATGGTTTCCACAACTCAGCAAACCTCTACCGATGGAGTTGGTAACGGAGAGTGAACTGCCCTACACCGAAGTCCTCAGCCAGAGTCATGGATGGATTGACCGGGTTCGACGATCCATGAAGGCCTGATCAGGAATGTCTATGCCAAGCGCCAAGCTCGCTAGATGTATCAAAGCGCTACTTAGATGACTTTGACAGTGCGGGTTCTTTGCCATTATCGTCCAACGTTAGGGCCGCCGAACGAATGCCAGGAAGGAGTTTTTCAGCCATTGGGTGGCTTTCGGCCAAGAGATATTGTAGGAAGGTATCGGCTACGACCGAGAGCTGCTTGCCTGCTAGGTGAGCAACGTACCAGTGGCGCTCGATAGGGAAGTGCTCGACGTCAAGAATGGCAAACTCACCAGAAGTCCCTTCCGAGATGATGGTGTGTAGTGACAAGACAGAGATGCCCAAACCGCCCGCGATCGCTTGCTTAATGGCTTCGTTGCTGCCCAACTCAAGCCGCACCTTGACCTCGACATCATGGGCATCCAGTAAGTTTTGAATGGCTTGACGCGTGCCGGAACCCGGTTCCCGCATGATGAAGGGTTCTCCATCAAGCACCTTGAAGGGAATATTTTCTTTGCCAACGAGAGGATGATCCTTAGGCCCTAAAACGACCAGAGGATTTTCAAGGAATGGGTATACCTTGAGGTCCGGCTGTTCAGGCACCTGACTGATGATGTATAAATCATCCTCATTATTCGCCATGCGCTCCTGAATATGCTGGTGATTTGTCACCTTCAATGAAATGTCAATTCCTGGAAAACGCTGGCAAAATGGCCCTAACAAACGAGGGACGAAATACTTTGCGGTAGTAATCACAGCCAGCCTAAGCTGTCCTTGCTTCATCCCCTTAAGGTCAGCAACCGACATCTCAAACTGCTCAAGTCCTTCAAAAACCCGCTGACAGGTTTCCAAAAGTTGCTGTCCCGCCTGAGTTAAGTACAGTCGCTTACCTATCTGTTCAAACAGAGGCAGGCCGACAGCTTTAGTAAGCTGCTTAACTTGAATTGAAACAGTCGGCTGAGTAAGATAAAGCTCTTCTGCTGCCCGGGTGAAGCTGCCATGGCGCGCAGTGGCCTCAAAAACTTTGAGCTGGTGAAGCGTTGCGTGGAACAACGGATTAAGTCCCCTTTTTGTTCGCTTTTGCCATCATAGATCATTTTCTATCGATTTTGCGTTTTTATTTCTTTTTTGTCTATGAATAAATTCTTTTTTGGCTAACTATCCAAGTTTCCGCCGCTCTTCAGAGCTTGACTCTGGTTTACCTTGGGGAACACATCGATGAAGATGGGGGTTGGAGTCTTTCGTCACATTGCATCTGAGAATGTGTTCTGGACAGCTATAGGATCTTGACAGGACCGCTGAGAATAAGGGGAGCTGCGGTCGTCCAGAGGGCTCTGCGGTCAGTTTATTTCTACGTAAACTCAGCCCCCAATTCCGAACATGTTATGGCTCCCCCTACAGTACCTACAACAGCGTCTTTGCCAGATCTTCTGCGTGAGCTTGTCAGGCTCTTTAGTCGCTTAGGCGTCCTTGGGTTCGGTGGTCCTCAAGCCCACATTGGCATGCAAAACGATGAAGCCGTGGTGCGTCGCCAGTGGCTGACGCAAGAGCAGTTCAGCGATGGTTTAGCCGTATGTGAGATGCTGCCCGGACCTGCTTCGACACAAATGGGGATCTACTTAGGTTACGTCCGAGCTGGGCAAATAGGCGCACTGGTGGCTGGCATTGCTTTTATTGCTCCTGCCTTTTTGATTGTGCTGGCTCTGTCCTGGGTGTATTTTCGCTTTCAAGCCTTACCCCAGCTGGAGGCTGTCTTTTTTGGCATTTCGCCCGTAATGATTGCCATCATCTTGGGGTTTTGCTGGAAGTTAGGTAAAAAATCCATTCGCGACTGGATTGGTGTCGCGATCGCGATTGCCGTTGGGCTAGCGGTTAGTTTCGGCAACTTAGGCGCCTGGACTGCTTTTGTCTTTGTCTTAGCAGGAATCGTGGGTCTATGGCCCTATCGTCCCCGCGAGGCAGGCACACCCCAAGCGCTGTGGCTACCTCTGGGCCTAACGGCCAGTTTGCCAGTTGCTACAGCATCGGCTGAGGTCTTAACCCTATCCAGCGTTTGGGGCTTAGAGCGAATCACCGCCTATTTCTGGCCCCTGCTAGGGTTCTTCGTGAAGGTGGGTACCACTATTTTCGGGGGTGGGTTAGTGATTATTCCCCTGTTGGAATTTGAGGTGGTTGAGCAACTGCAGTGGCTGACACGAACCGAGTTTCTCAATGGGGTTGCCATTGGGCAGCTGAGCCCTGGTCCTGTGGTCCTGACGGCAGCCTTCGTTGGGTACAAAGTGGCAGGGGTTTTGGGCGCTTTCGTCGCTAGCGTTGCTATCTTCACCCCCTCGTTCTTATTCATTATGGCGGGTGCACCATTGCTACTAAGGTTGCGTCAAAATCTCTGGGTCAAAGCATTTCTCCGGGGCGTCCGTCCCGGCGTTTTGGGCGCGATCGCGGTCGCTGCAGTGCCTTTATCGCAAACCGCAATCATTGAGCAACCCGCATGGTGGCTCTCAATGATTGCTGGAGCGATCGCGATCGGTGCCCTGGTAGCGCTGATTCGCTGGAAAGTCCCGACCTGGCAACTGGTCTTGCTCGGCGGCGCGATCGGATGGGTGGTTGGGTTTATTCCGGGAGGATTGGGGTCGTAGACGGTTGCGCGTGATGCGGCTCAGCATGGGGAATCAGTGAGTGCGGTTTCTCCAGACCGTGCTTTTCCATCAGTGTTTGGTTACCCATAATTTCGTGAGGAATGCCGTCGGCAATTACACGTCCTTCGTCGATGAGAAGTACCCGATCGCACACCTCTAGCAAAAATTCCAAATCATGCGAGGCGATGAGCAGGGTTTCATCCGAATGCTGTAAAAAGCGAATGAGACGGCGACGGGTGCGGAGATCGAGGCTAGCGGTCGGTTCGTCGTAGAGCAAAACGCGGGGACACATGGCAAGCAGCCCCGCGATCGCAACCATTTGTTTCTCACCACCGGAGAGATGATGCGGCGGACGATCCGTCAGGGCTGTGATCCCTGTGATTTCCATAGCGGCATCCACCCTAGCGATGATTTCTGGCGCGTCTAAACCCAGATTTTCGGGACCAAAAGCGATATCGTCCTGTACAGACGGCGAAAATAATTGGTCTTCCGGATCCTGAAACAGTAATCCAACCTCTGGCTGAAATTGATTCGGCTGTACCGGTTTGTCGAATAGAGCAATGGTTCCTGCACTAGCTTTCAAAAGGCCGCAGATTAGCATGAAAAGCGTGGTTTTGCCGCAGCCATTGTGGCCGATTAGCCCTACGCGCTCGTGTTCTCGGATGGTTAGTGTAATGTCTTGCAGAATATTGGGACGGTCAGGGTAAGAAAATGCTACCTGGTCGAGGGCGATCGCCACAGGGCGAAATCGAGGATCGATGACAGGAGGCGTTGAATTCGACAAGAGCTGGCTCATAGGCGCGAAAGCATCCATTCTCCGAAAACAAAACTAAAGGCGGCAACCAGCGTTAGGGTAGTTGCCAGGCGAGTAATGCCGTGAAATGACGAACGGGATATCGTTACGTAGCCTGTCTTAGCAGAGTTGTGTCCGTAGCCCCGCAATCGCATGGCTTTATATACTCGCTGCGATCGTTCGTAGCTGCGTAATAAGAGGCTGCCAAATACTGATCCTAATCGAACCCATCGCTGCCACAAAGTTTGCTGCAACACACCAAAACCGCGAAGACGCATTGCCTGTTGCATCGTGAACAGCTGTGCTGCAATGTCTGAGAGGTATCGATAGGTCAGCAACGTCATGTCGGTCAGCAGAGGCGGTAAACCTAGCGAGCGAAGCGCTTTGAGAATATCGAGAAACGGTGTTGTGCCGAGTAAGATAAACCCGGTAATCACAATGGCTAGGAATCGCCCCGCAATTAGAGCTGCGCTTTGAATACCTTCTAGTCTCAAAGTTAGCCAGTACCATTGCCAGATCACAGTATTGCCTGAAACCCAAGGCAATACGCTGACCATAGCCACTACAAACAGCCCAGGATAGGGCAAGCGATGCAGCAGGTACTTGAGGGGTAATCGAGAACAGCCATATAAGACGGTGACAACTGCTAAAACCCAGGGGATCAGCACCAGATGCTGCACGAGAGCAATGGCAAACATTAGCGTGAGTAGGCTAATGAGCTTAGGACGTACGGCCCAGCGATGTATAAGCGACTCCCGATGGAGATAAAGATTAGTGTGAAGGGCGATCGCCACAAGGTTAACTTTCCAATAATTCGGGTTTGATACGGAATAAAAAGAGGGTGGTGATCACGGTGAAGCCGCCCTCAGCAATCATTAACGGAATGTAGGCAGCCATAAGTGTCGTTAGGGCCCTTTGTTCAATTGCCTGATCCAAATCAGCCGGAATCGTGAAGATAGTTAGTCCGAAAAAAATTAAAGCAGCTAACCCAAATCCTACCGATCCCGCTAAGAAGCCAAAGACTCCTACAGACCATCCTGGTTTCAATAGCTGAACCAGGCGATACCGCAACTGAAAAATTTGGGAGGCAACTAACGCTGGTAGGCCCATTATGACGGCATTGATTCCCAAGGTTGTGAGCCCTCCATGACCCAACAGTACTGCCTGCAGCAGTAAACCAATCAGAATAGCCGGCCATGCATACCAGCCCAAAAGCGCTCCCAGCAGCCCATTGAACGTCAGGTGAATACTGCCGGGCGGAATCGGAACATTAATCGAAGATCCCACAAAGAAGGTGGCCGCTAGGAGGGCTGCCTTTGGAATTTCTTCATGAGAATCTGAGGTTTTGTGAATTTGCCGTAAGGCATACCACGTGATTCCTCCTGAAAGGGCATACCCACCGATACACACCTGGGCTGGCAAAAAACCATCTGGAATATGCACTAATGCTTACCTCTGCGAAAATAGAGCGCTGTGCCAATACAGCCCCATATCACGGCTCCAGCGACGATGCCACGCTGCAAGGTCGTGAGTCCTGAAGAGCCAGTAAACTCGTTTGTGACAGCGCCTGTCTCAGATACCGGAATAACGGTGATCTCGCCATGGCCTGCTTGCCGCACCGATAACTCCCAGTCACCGGGGCGGTCAGGCACAAAGACATAGCGCCCTGACTCATCCGTTACGCCTGTGAATGCAGCATTTTCAGGATCGGTAGGAGCATAGACTTGGACTTGGGCTCCCGACATCGGCTCACCCGAGTCGTAAGTTGCTTGGATTTCCACCGCGGTCGCGGTTCCGGCTTGAACTTGTACACCATGCGCCAGTACCTCAGTCGGCAAACTGGCGCTTAAAACGGCTAGCCAGAGACCTTGCGACCCTATCCCCAATGCTTGACGTAAACTCATCATCTAACTGTCGGCCAGTTCAGTCTCGCGGCAGTGGCCTTCACCCACATGCCCTAAGCTTGGCAAGATATTTATGAGCAAAGCGTAGTCCTCGGCAGATAACCGCGACTGCAATTCCTCCGTTGCCACATCAAGCGTATCGCCTTCAGCCACTGCCGCCAGTGGATCAAATCCTAAAGCTTCTTGGTTAATGGCATCGTCAGCCGGTGCTTCACCATCACCAAACAGGTGGTCGAAGTGGAACGTTGCTTCTAGGTCAGCTTTATCGTTAGCGGCCAAAGTACCTTTGCGATCATCCCCCACGTAGTCGCCGCAGACGAACTGTAGGGTTGGGGATAGCTTCAGGGTGAAGTCAATAGTCTCTCCAGCCTTACTTGCCTGTCCTTGAAGCATGAGGGGATATCCTGCAGCCGGACCTGTATCCGCTGGTGTCATCTGCCAAGACAGCGCATTGTAACGACCAGGTGGCGCTGTTAAAGTCTCCACCAAAACTGGATCAGCGGTTTCATCTCCAGCGGCTAAGTCAACTGTAATAGGCTGATCGGTACTAATGATATTCTGCGCCTGAGGCAGCTCTTCAGTATCGGGATCAAAGGCCGATTCGCTCTGGTAAGCGGTCACCTCTGACAGCGTTACATACACATGGTCAAAGTCAATTTGCCAACCGTCTTTG
Source organism: Leptolyngbyaceae cyanobacterium (assembly GCA_050330865.1). Classification (GTDB taxonomy): domain Bacteria; phylum Cyanobacteriota; class Cyanobacteriia; order Phormidesmidales; family Phormidesmidaceae; genus SIO1E4. The sequence continues at coordinate 6,128 of JBHJHM010000157.1, read as the reverse complement.
CTGACAAACCCTTGGCGGACAAAGTCTTCGCCATTGGCTCGAATCTCAAGCTCGCCAAACTCTTCTGGGTCAGTCGCTGCCACCTCTTCTGGGTCGGTAGCAACGGGCTCTGACGAATCTGTATTTTCCGCTGTATTTGTCCCTGAACCGCACCCTAAAAGTAGCCCAGACGCGATCAACCCCAGTACAGTCACCTGTAGCGATGCATTGTTCAACATGCGTCATTCCTGCGATTAACTGAATGAGAGGCATGCGCGCATGCCTCTCATTCAGTTAATCGCTCTGATCCACGAAAAACAATGCCCCCAGGGGGCATGATTTAGGGCACTATCATGGTGACCGATGCTTCAATAGGCTGTCCGTTATGCATCAGTGTTTCATGACCATTGGCATTCAATCCAACGGTTAGCGTATGCTCGCCAGGCGGCAGACCGGGCAAGTAGTACCAGTTGCTGTAGATGCGGGTGAGCTTTTCGCCGTTGAGATAAAGATGAGCATGTCCTTCGGCGGGCACATTGGCTTGGTTAACTCGTTCTGGAGCAAACGTCCAGTTTTCAGTCTGGACTTCTAAGTTCCACCCTCCTACGGGATCAGGCATTACTGTTAATGAAACCGTGGGTACGGGCTGATCCGCCGGTATTTCTAAAGCCCCATGATCGCCATGATCCCCATGCCCTGCTCCATGCGGCATCGCGCCCGTTCCGGAATCCTCATGCCCGCCATGATCCTCGCCATGGGGCACTTCTGCAGGCGAGGGAGCGCTGTGATCCCCATGCCCTGTATCAGCTCGAACGCTAGACAACGCTGTAATGCCTAAGCCTGTGGTCAGAAGGGTAATTGCTGTAAGCTGCTTGAAAAGTTTTTGCATCAGTTTTCGGAGTGAATGTTGGTGATGGATCGGAACAGGACGTATGCCGAAGAGGGATCAAGTTTTTTGATATGGACGTTGGTGGTCTTTAATGGAGCCAGACCAGAAAACCCCGATCCCACAGAAATCCAGTCCTCTGCAACTAGGCCCATACCTATTGCCGCTGTAAACGCTCTAGTTTGTAGCTGTGATTTAGAGAACGGGTATTACCCGATCGCCCTTGCCGGCAGCGTAAACTGCCATAAGTGCACTTTGGCTCGATGGACCCCTTCAGTATCACCACGCTGCTGAAAATGCTCGATGGCAGCTTCAAGATCCGCGATCGCGCCGTTGTAGTGCCCTGTCTGCTGTCTGACTAGGCTGCGGCTGAAATATGCTTCAGCATGGGTAGGATCGAGCGCCAGTACGTGCTCGAAATCGCGCAGTGCTGCCGCATAGTGGCCCTGATGATAGGCGACACAGCCCCGATTAAAGTAAGCCCGGGGATCATCAGCAGTCAGAGCGACGGCTTTGTCGAGAGCTGCGATCGCAGCATCAAGCTGATGAGCGGCTAGATAGGCTACCCCCAAGTCATTGGGGAGATTAGCGATCTCTAGCGGATGCAAAGACGATACGGATGAATAGGCAATGGCTTGATGATAATCGGCGATTGCCGGCTCAACCTTTCCACCCGCGAAAATAGTCAGACCGCGATTGTAATACGCCCGAGCATCCTGCGGAAACCGCTGCAGATATTGAGTCAGGTCCGAATTGGCTTCGTCGTAACGCGCCAACCGATAGTAGGCAAGCCCGCGATAAAACCGCACCCGTGAACGAGTTGGGTTTAACTGCAGGGCCACTGTGCAGTCCTCTGCCGCAGGCTGCGGTAGATTCATCAATAGGTACACCAAGCAGCGATTGCTGTAGGCGGCGCCAGGGTCGTCTTGTTGCCGAATAGCTTGGCTAAAGAGCTGCAGTGCGATCGCGTAGTCCTGATTGTGGACGGCTTCTTTGCCCATTTGAAGTGGCCCTGCATGGGCCCATGCAGGGCTCAAGACCATCAAACCAATTAGCAGTAGAAGCGCTATCCCAACTCGACCGAGCTGTGCGATCGCTCTACCAGCCTTTCTCAGCTTGATCCAAAACATAGGCAGCGACACTATCAATTTGCTCGTCCGTCAAGCGTCCTTTGAAGGCAGGCATAGCGTTCTTGCCATTTGTGACCTGATATTTGATGGCCTCTACCGAAGCCATTTCGTACTGATTCAGGGCATCTATTTTGAGGGTTTTCGCTGCATTGACAACGTTATTACCACCGGCATGGCAAGCTGCACAGTTAGACGAAAAGACTTGTGATCCTTGGGCTAGGTCGGCAGCACTGGCAGGAGCTGCAACCATCAACCAGCAAAGTACCAAGCTCAACACACCGACTAAGAACTTTCTCATGGGTAATCCTTTGAAGTATCCTAAACTCTCCTCTATATGGAGGTATTTATCTCCACTAAGAGGAGAGTTTACAGGAGAAGTCCGGCCCTTGGCTTAAAAAGTTTGAAAAAACTTAGCTTTTCCTCAGCACAAAGCCCCTAGGGCATATTTCACACCAGGGGCTCAATGTTGGGTCAATTAGATCGAGACAGTTACTGTCAGAAGCTAGATAGCTTCTAACTTGGGACTCATGAGTTCAGCGATTTCATGATGCTCAATAGGGGGCTTTGCCAGCTCGGCCTGACGCGTATCGGTAATTAGCCAGTTCAGCGCGGCTGCTTGCATATCGATAGAGGCACCTGTTTTATCCACACAATAGCGGCCAAATACCAGCTTATCGACCAGACGAACTCCGGAGCCAATGCGAGAGTATTCGAACACAACGCTGCGATCAACAATCGCATTGCTGCAGATGGCACAATTAGGGCCGATCATAGTAGGACCAATAATGGTCGCTCCGTCTTCGATGTGAGTTCGAGCCCCAATGTAGACCGGCCCTTTAATATTGACCTTATCCCAGTTGACCTTGACGTTGAGGCCCGTGTGGATACCTGGCTTCACCTCTTGTCCAGGAATATCGACGAGCTTTACCTGACCTGTCATAACATCCTGAATTGCCTGCCAATAGTCAGGGACTTTGCCAATGTCAACCCATTCAAAGTCCATTCGGATGCCATAGAACGGTGCATTATCGGCAACGAGTTTGGGGAACAGGTCGCCCCCAATGTCGTATTCCACACCGGCAGGAATTTGGTCAAAGATCTCGGGCTCAAAGATATAAATACCGGTATTGATATCGGTGCTCAGGGCTTCTTCAACTTTGGGCTTTTCCTGGAAAGACTTGATGCGACCGTCATTGTCAGTCACCACCACACCATAGCTAGGAACCTGCTTGAGGGGCACTGATTTCATCACAATGGTAGCCAGCGCGCCTTTTTCCTTGTGTTTGCGTACCGCTTCGGTCAGGTCCAGGTCGATTAGCGCATCGCCACACATCACGACAAAGGTGTCATCGAAGAAGGGCGAAAACTCTTGGATCTTCTTCATACCACCGGCGGAACCGAGAGCCTTACCGACCAGTTTGCCATCCACAATGCGGCCTTCAAAGGAATAGGCAATTTCTACCCCAAAGCGCTGACCATCGCGGAAGTAGCCCTCAATTTCGTTGGCTAAGTGGCTCACGTTCACCATGATTTGATCAAAACCGTGATGCTTCAATAACTCCAGCAAAAATTCCATCACGGGTTTTTGCAGAATAGGAATCATCGGTTTTGGAATCGTAAAAGTGATTGGCCGTACCCGAGTTCCCTTACCGGCGGCCAGAATCATGGCTTTCATAAAGGCATCCTCTTTGTCTGGTAAATACTGCTAAATACTTGTATACAGGACACACACCCTAAACTTAACTGCTGCTTCCTGCGCGATCGCGTAAGACTAAGGCAGTTCAGCACTAAGGCCCAACAATCACAAAACGTGAACCGACCAGAAAGATTTCTATCAGTCCACGTTACTTCGTGAAGTCATATCCAAGCGTATGCTATCTGAGCATACCCGTAGGCACAGACATGTTGACGCCATAGATTACTGACAGTTTCACAAAGATATTATGAAATTAATCTGAAAACCGCTGATATGGATACCAACGCTGCTGTTCTCAGCGGGAAGCGGCGATTTGAGGGGTGAAAGGGGATAGGGTGTGTTATGCCAATTTCCGCTGTAAACGCTACAGATCCGTCAGCCCCACGACATGTCACGGGGCTACATTGATTCCTTTTTGTAGCCGTGATTTAGAGAACTGGTGTTATCTGCTTCCCATCCCCCTCGACCTTTTTACACTCCTACCCTTCTACTCCTCCACTCCCCTACCCTTCTACTCTGCTCAGGGCAGGCTCCTACTCTCCCAAGATGGGTGCATTGGTTTCAAACGCATCCAGCGATCGCGGCGTTAGCAGTGCCGGCAGAAAGTCGACTTCCTGGCTCCAGGTATCGAGTGTGAGTCCTACCGCTTGGTCCAGGTTTACGATGCTGTTGAGAAATTCAATCTCGGCGGTGAGCTGCTGGCTTTGTGCCTGCACAAGGTCTTCCTCTTGCGTAATGATGCGAAAAATATCGGCCCCTGAGCGCCCTCGATTAAACAGCTCTTGAGTGACTTCTAGCTGTAGTCGGGCGTTTTCCGTGGCTCGTCGAGCCGCATCCACACGGGCCAGATTTGCCCGCACTGTGTTTAGCTGGTTGATCACTTCGTTACGAATGGTTGTCTGCAGCTGAGCCAGACGGTTCTCGGCCTGCGCAACTTCCACCTGGCTGCGAGTTAACGCCGTTTCTAACTCTGGCTCATCAAAGGTACGGCGCAGAACCAGACCGAGCGTCGTTTCGGAAAAATCACCCAGGTCAGCGGTGCTCTCGACATTCAGCTGCCACTGTAAGTCATTTTCAGCTACCCGCAGATTCAGCTGCGCGACATCAGGATCGAGCTCAGCCTGAAGATAGTCGGGACGGCGCTGGTAGGCGATCGCCGCCAGTGCTTCTACCTCGAACGTCTCGACCCGCACCGCCGCTGCCGTAAACAGATCGGCAATTGTGTCGGCAGAGGCAATAAACAAAACTGCCTGTTCAGTCCCAATCTGGTCTAGCAGAGCAGTATTCGCTTCCTCTAATTGAGTCTGAGCCAGCAACAAGTCACGCTCAGCGTCGGCTATTGAGCGCTCAGCATCGACCAAATCCACTCTGGCATTGCGACCCGCCTCTACCAGCGCGGTAAGAATCTGTAGTCGTTCGCGGCGACGCTCTAGAGCTTGAGTCTGAATCACGACTGACTCTTGAGCTTCAATGAGGGTCGTGTACTGAATGACTGTGGTACTGACAGTGTCAATCAGGGTATCTTGCAGTTCCAGCCAGTTTTGCGCCTCGGTCAAGCGGGCAATGTCCACAGGTGCTTCATTCACGGCAGTCCCAGCGCCCCTCAGCAGCGGTTGGGTAACCTGTAGGCTAATAGGAGTATCGCCTAAAGTATCCAGAGTCAGGTTGAATTCTGTCCCCTGACGAGTGTTAATTTCACCGAGGAGTCCAGCACTTTGCGTCAGGGTCGTGCGATCGCCTAATTCTGTCGTATCGCCGCCAATTGCACCTGGCAGCGGGGCCTGCGTTGCAAAGCCCTCGTCAAAGCGCTGAGTAATCCCCACACCAACAGCAGGCGTCCACCGGGGATCGAACTGCTCTTCTGCTTCTTGAAGTTCTTGCTGCTCAATTAGGCGCTGGAGCTGTTGATCTCGCAGGTCGCGGTTGCCGATAACGACCAGCTCAATCAGTTCAGGGAGGGAAAGGGCTAGCTGCGATCGATCCGTTTCGGGCAGCCGTTCAGATTCTGTAGTCTCCCTATCAACATCCAATATCTCTTCTTCTGGCTGCGTTTCGAAAACGTCTCTCTCCCCCTCTATTTCTGATTCGGTTTCTGGAACCTCTTCCTCGCCATCCAGTCCATCGCCTTCGCTTCCAGGGGTTTCTGTCGGGGTTGGCAGGGGACCAAACAGGGGATCTTCATCCGACGGAAATACGGGCGTAGCCTGGGCGATCGGCACAACCAGCAGCATGGCCCCTATAAAAATAGATCGCCGTTGATAGGGACTTCCGAATCGTGTAAGAATTCCAAATTTCGTAGTAGTAGCGAAGACAAAATTAAACTAGAAAAAAAAAAAAAAATTAAAAAAAAAAAAAGGGGTTATTTGGGGATTTTAAAAATTAATAATTAATAAATAGAACAAAAAAAAAACAGCCCCAGAAGAAAGAAAGCAAAAAA
>JBHJHM010000156.1:0-27607 GCA_050330865.1 Leptolyngbyaceae cyanobacterium | reverse complement strand
TTTTTTTTTTTTTTGTTTCTTCTGTTTTTGGTGTTTGTTGTTGTGGTTTTTGTTTTTGGTGTTTTTGTTTTTTGGGTTTTTGGGGAGTGGGAGAGTAGAGGAGTGATTGAGTAATGAGTTAATGGAGAAAGGGTGAAGGGTGAAAGGGCAGAAGAACTTTGGACCCTGAATCATAAATCTCAAACCTTGAACCACCCACCGTATTCCTTCTGGGAAGGCTACGCCCATGGCTGAAGCCCTTCGGCTTGAGCGATTCGGCTGAGCTCATCGTCGAAGCCTCAGGTCGAAAGCTCACGGCGAAGCCAATTCCCCACCATCAACCATTAACGAACAACCAACAACCAATAACCAACGACCAACAACCAATAACCAATAACCAACAACTATCAACCAATAACCAACAACCAACACCAAAATGCCCTTTTCCTTATTTCTGAACGAAACAGCGATATTTCCGCTAAGAGCGATTGTCTTCCAAAGCCTGCTGCTATTGGTGGCGATCGCGGTTGAGGCGGCAATGCTGCGGCGACAGTTGCGATTGGGGTTTCAGCCCAGTATTCGGTACGCGGCTAGCATCAATATTCTGACAGTCGTGATTGGGTGGATTGTATTTTTGGGCGTTGAGCCACTACTGCCAGCCTATGCTGAAACGCAGATCATCAGCTACGTTTTGTTTGGTCACTTCTATAGCAACTCCGTCGAGTCCATTGCGACGGGGATCGGGGCAGCCGTGGTTGCAGTGGGGCTACTGGCGTTTTTTGTTAGTTTCTGGATTTAGGCGAAAGCATTGGAGTGGCTGACCTGGATATTGGGCAATCCAATTGTGGAGCCGGTTGATCGGACGAATCCTAATCGTATTCGGTACGGGCGATCGCGGCCTAATCGGGTGACTACGCCGCCTCATCTCCTAGCTGTGCTCCGGGCCAATGCCTTTAGCTTCACGATTGTCTTGCTATTGCTGCTGTTGCGGACTCGGATTGGGTAGAGAACATGATTCAGCTTCTCAGAGCTTTATGGGCAGGTATTGCTAATTTCCTTTTTCCAAAAGACTACTTTTCCTGGCAAACAGTTGTTTACCTGGGAATCTTTTCTTTAGTGATGTCCTGGGTGGCACGACTCGCTGAGACCTTAGCCGTCACAGAAAATCTCATTGCAACCGCCGGATGGATCTTTTTCGCGCTCGGTGTGGGCTGGTTTTTAGAAGAAAAAAAGATCCGTCCATTCGGTCTCTCACTCTCGCCTTGGGTAGCGGGCGCGATCGTGTGCCTCTACTTCTTCAATCTGTTGCCCTTCGGGACGTTCTCTATGGCTTTGATGGCGTGGCCGCTCGTTTCCGTCGTCATCGCCGCCGTGCCCCAATTTCTAACCTGGGAATTTAAGCCCAAAGCACCTCGCCCACCAGTGCGGCAGCAGTTGATTTTAATGCTGCTTATGGCGCTTTTATTCAGCAGTTGGTTTCAGTTTTATTTTCGACTGCAGTCCTGGTTTGAAGACTATCCCAGTCTCATTGCTGATGACTTTGGGAACAGTGGTTTTGTCTATCGTTTGGCTGGACAATCAGAAGATAGGGCCAAAGGCGTTTCGCTGTTAACCGCCACAAAGCTAGAGATAGAGCGTGCTCTTAATGAGGCTCCTTGGCCGCATGTAGAACGCTGGCTCTTAAATGTCGATGCTCAGCTATCCCAGCTTGAGCCGGAGGTTACTGGCGCGCTGGATGGGTCTTTGGAAAGAGGTCTTTGGCGGCTCCGAGCTCGGCGACCGCGGACGCTAGAGGATGGCTATGCATTGGATTTGTTAGCCATATGGTTGGGGCCTTCGGCTAATCCGAATGGCTATTATTTCGAGACAACCTGCACAATTCATCCGCGATCGCCCTCCACATCGGATGACAGCAATCGTCAATCAACGTCCTCCTCTACGCAAGTCGTTCAAACCACGCCGATGGCTGAGGTGACCTGCGGTCTCGCAACCCCCAAACGCTCTGGGAAACCCGATCTCACCCTGTCGTAACGTATTGTGTCTCTACTCCAAAATCAGCTATGAGCCTGTCACGTGTTTGGGTTATCGCCAGCAATGTCTTCAAAGAAGTTATCCGCGATCGCGTCTTATATCTAGTTGTCCTATATGCCCTTCTGCTACTAGCCGTCTCAGGATTGCTACCCCAAGTAGCTGCAGGTGCCCAGGACAAAATCACGCTCGATTTGGGACTTGCGGGCATTCATCTGTTAGGGCTGATTGTGACCGTTTTTGTAGGCACTAGCTTAATCAACAAAGAAATTGAGAAGCGTACGGTTCTGGTGCTTATTGCCAAACCTGTTAGCCGCCTGGAGTTCATCATTGGCAAGCATTTAGGACTATCGGCAGTTTTAGCCGTTCTGATGGTTTTGTTAACGGCAATTTATCTAGGGATTTTGGCTATCAACCAAATCACTTTCGTCTGGGCGAGCATATTGCTAGCGGTTCTCTTCACCTTTGTGGAGATGGCACTGCTCACCGCTGCTGCCATGTTGTTCGGAGCCTTCACCAGTTCTCTTCTCGCGACTCTGCTAACGATCGCCGTCTACCTGATGGGACACCTCAGTCAAGACATCGTAGCTTTGGGGCAGCTTACCGAAAATATCAGTCTTCAGCGAATTACCAACAGCCTTTACCTGGTTCTACCCGACCTAGAACGTCTCAACCTCCGCAACGAAGCCGTCTATGGCTTAGCACTGCTGCCCTCAGTCCCAGATCTTCTTTTGAATTTAGCCTATGGTGTGTTTTACATTACCCTGCTGCTAACATTGTCCGCCGTCATTTTTGCGCGACGACAGTTCTAAACGAACAGGGCATTCATCCTACTCTGCTCCCCTTTTAACTGGCCTCTTTGCTCCCTTGTCCCCTTCTACTCCCCCCCTTCGCGACAGCCAAAAAAGCCGACATGCAAAACACATCGGCTTTTGAGCAAATAGAACTGATCGAACTCAAAACTGCTACTGGGCAACCGCTTGCGGGGTCTTTGCAGTCAGTTTCTGGTAAGTGTCCCGCATCTTGAGACCCACCAAAACTTGGAATAGTCCACTGCCATTTTTAGAACCGGGATATTCACGGTGCTTGAGCAGCAGCTCGGTCATCTCACCGTAGTATTCAGTTGAGGTGTTGCTGAGATGGCTTTCAATGTAAATCAGCTCCTCTAACCGCTCAAACTGGCCATCGATTTCCAGAACCGAAACCTCGTTGCCGAAATAGCTGTCAGGACCATAGTGCATGCGGATGCCTGGATAGGAACAGGTCAGCTTGCGACCGCAGGGAATCCAGTCAATAGTGGAGCCTTCGTCGAATAGATATACGGGTTCGAAGCCCTCAACACCTTCCTTCTGCATGAGCCGGACGCGCAGAATCTTCTTCTCCTCATCGTCAGGAATTAGCTGCGTGGGAAGAATCTGAATCACGACATCGGCATATTGCTTCTGGACGTCGATGTAAGCCTCGAAGTCAGGACGACGAGCGTTGATAGATGCCAAAACGTCTTCGTAGGTGTGGCCCCGCTCTGCCATATCACGCTGGATTTTCCAGGCGATTTTCACATCATCGTGAATGTCGAGGTAGACGCTGAAATCCACAAGTTCACGGACACGTTCGTCATAGAGAGGATGCAAACCTTCGATGACAACGATGCGATTCGGATCAATCCGCTCAGGTGGGTCGATTTCACCCGTCTCGTGGTTGTAGATAGGCTTGTCAATGGAACTACCTTCTTTCAACGCCTTGACCTGTTCGTACATCAGGTCAAAGTTGTTGGCTTCAGGGTTCAGTGCTGTTACCCCAGCAGCCTTGCGCTGCTTACGGTCAAGGCTATGATAATCATCCAGGCAGATGACGGTCATGAACTCTTCACCAAAAAGATCGGCCAAACGTCTCAAAAAAGTAGACTTGCCACACCCAGAGTCTCCAGCAACCCCAATTAGAACTACGCGATCCGGCTTATCTGTCATAGTTTCCTCAAACAAAATATGGGTTTAAAAACTGCAATAAACAAGAAAGGTCGCAATCTGTGACCGAGGGCTCGTAAGCTGGCTGTCAACCCAACACCCCATCACTGTCGCAGTGCCCTACGAGCTAACAAAACACGCTTGTAGAGCGAGGCACGGAGAAGACATTCCCCGAGGCGCATAGCCACTCACCCCCAATACACGGAAGTCCGAAGCTGCTCCTCTCAACTATGGTGAATCCTACCAAATTGGTATCACCGCTTACAAGCAGCAATATTAGAACTTTCTGCGCTTGTGGAAAATAAGTCATGGTTTGGTGAGAAGTGAGAAGGGGGGTGGAGTGATAGGGTGATGGCGTAATTGGGGTCGTGAATTGAGGTGTTCCTTCCTGTTCATCCGCTCATCCACTCCACACTTTTCTCTTCTTACATATAAAAACACTCTTAAAACCCGTTCGGTTTTGAATAAACCGATTAACGTTAGGAAAGAAGCAGGAAATATGCGATCGCCATTGGTATATTCCCGGCGGACAGTCTGCAAATCTGTGGGTTTTTGATCAGGGAAGCTTTCCGTTACAGTGATACGCTATGAAAAAAGTTAGCGCCGTTTAGAGGAAAAGCCTGTGGATATAGTCAGGTGTTTCTCGCTAAGGCGGCCTGATTGCATCAGATGGGTTCCAAGAGTCATAAAGTCAGCACATGTACAATCCAAGCGTAAGTGGTGTTAACACCAGTACTGTGGCGGGAAGTCGCTTATACGTCTACGAAGTTCAGGGTTTGCAAGCAAATCGTGCTACCAGCCCCGTTCGGCGTAGCGGAAGTGTATTTATCACAGTTCCCTACGGTCGAATGAATCAAGAGATGCAGCGCATCACTCGGATGGGTGGCAAGATTGTCAGCATCCGTCCGGTTAACGATACCAATGGACAAACCGCTCCTGCAGCGACCGCACAGCAAGACACTGGTAAGTCTATGACTCAAGCGAAGCCTAAGCCTAAGCAAGAAGTCCCGGTTAATATCTATCGTCCCAAAGATCCCTTCGTTGGTAAGGTCATCTCTAACGAGCCTTTGGTTCGTGAAGGAGGCTCTGGGATTGTGCAGCACATCACCATGGATCTCTCTGAAGGTGATTTGCATTATCTTGAAGGTCAGAGCATCGGCATTATTCCTGAGGGAACGGATGAGAAGGGCAAGCCACACAAGCTTCGCCTCTATTCCATTGCATCGACTCGCCATGGTGACAACATGGACGACAAAACTGTCTCCCTCTGTGTCCGCCAGCTAGAGTATAAGCATCCCGAGACTGGCGAAACAGTTTATGGCGTGTGCTCTACCTATTTGTGCCAGATCGACCCCGGTGCTGATGTCAAAATTACTGGCCCCGTTGGTAAGGAAATGCTGCTGCCGGATGATGAAGAATCGACTGTCATCATGCTGGCAACCGGAACTGGAATCGCACCTTTCCGTGCCTATCTGTGGCGGATGTTCTTGGATGCCGAGCGCCAAGCCAATCCTGAGTATCAGTTTAAGGGCAAGGCTTGGCTGATCTTCGGTGTTCCTTACAGCGCCAATATCCTCTACAAAGAGGAGCTAGAGAAGATGCAGGCTGAATATCCTGACAACTTCAAGCTGACTTATGCGATTAGTCGTGAGCAGCAAAATGCTCAGGGCGGCAAGATGTACATTCAGCACCGAGTCGCTGAGTATGCTGCCGACCTCTGGGAACTCATGCAGAAGCCCAATACCCATACCTACATGTGCGGTTTGAAGGGCATGGAAGATGGTATTGATGAGGCTCTCTCCGGCGAAGCTGAGAAGCATGGTGTGAACTGGGAAGAGTTCCGCAAGCAGATGAAAAAAGATCACCGCTGGCACGTAGAGACCTATTAAGTCTCTGTTGTTGGGCTGGCTAGCAGGTTTTGAGGTATGACGGTAACCTGGCCTGCGATGTGAAGACTCATGTGACTATCGTTCCGTTATTGTTTGGAGGGGTTCTCGGACCTCTCCATTTTTTGTTCTCACACCAAAGCGATTTCCAGCCCCCTTAAATCATCGATAGGGTGTGCTCGGCGTAGCCAGCGCACCGCAACCGATTGAGCCATTTGCCGCAACCGAGATGTGCCACCAGGATTTCGGATAAGGGAACCTTTCCAATTGTGCTTGAGCGCTCCAACAGGCTGCGAAGAGAGCTGCTATAAAATACTTCGTCTCAGGGGCCAAAACGAGTATTAGGATGGAATGGGTTCAAGATAGGGGCAAAACGTGACGGTTAAAGTAGGGTTGTTGGGACTAGGCACAGTGGGTACAGGGACCGCAAAAATCCTGCTAGACCCAACCGGGCGACATGCTCTAGTGAGTGAGATTGAGGTTTATCGCGTTGGCGTACGATCGCTCGACAAACCCCGCGCCATCAACATTTCCTCGGATTGCCTAACGCAAGATCTGGAATCTATCGTCACCGATCCTGATGTTGACGTGGTGGTAGAGCTAATCGGGGGATTAGAACCAGCGCGATCGCTCATCCTGAAAGCAATTCACTGCGGCAAGCACGTTGTTACGGCTAACAAGGCCGTGATTGCTCGCTACGGCGACGAAATTTTCACGGCTGCCAACGAAGCGGGAGTTTATGTCCTGCTGGAGGCTGCGGTGGGGGGCGGCATTCCGGTGATTCAGCCTTTGAAGCAGGCGCTCGGCGTCAACCGAATCCACGCTGTGACGGGCATTGTTAACGGCACAACAAACTACATCCTCACTCGTATGCAGATAGAGGGTGGCGATTTTGAATCAATTTTGCAGGATGCCCAGAAGTTGGGCTATGCCGAGGCCGACCCGACTGCTGATGTGGATGGCCTTGATGCCGCGGACAAGATTGCGATTCTGGCATCGCTAGCCTTCGGAGGACGGATTAAGCTATCTGGGGTTTACTGTGAAGGCATTCGTCATGTCAGTGCGGCTGATATTGCCTATGCTGACCGCCTGGGATTTGTTATCAAGTTACTGGCGATCGCCCGTCAGGATTCTTGCCCTGTGTCGGATGAAGTTTTGGAGCAACTGCAGCTCCGCGTTCATCCTACGCTGGTGCCCAAAGATCATCCGCTTGCCAGCGTCAACGATGTCAACAATGCCATCCTGGTCGAGGGCGATCCCATCGGACAGGTCATGTTCTTTGGCCCCGGTGCGGGATCCGGACCCACCGCCAGCGCTGTCGTTGCCGATATTTTGAATATTGCGGCTGCGTTGAAATCGCAGGGCACAGACGCGAATCCTGCCTCGCAAAATCCGCTATTGACCTGCACTCACCAGCACTACTGCAACGTGAGTTCAATGGCCGATATCATTAGCCGCTTCTATGTGCGCCTGCTGGTGAAGGACCAACCCGGCGTCATTGGCCGACTGGGGCTTTGCTTTGGCAATCACGACGTCAGCATCGAATCGGTTGTCCAGATCGATTCACTGGGCGACATTGCTGAGATTGTTGTGGTAACCCATGAGGTTAAAGAGAGCAATTTTCAAACTGCTTTAAGTGAAGTTCGCGAGTTTGGGGAAACGCAGACGGTTCCGAGTGTGTTGCGGGTTTTGTAGGGAAGAGGGAAGAGGGAACGGGGAACGGGCGGGGAGTTATGAATTCTCAGTTTTGATTTTTGAATTGAACTCAGAACTCAAAACTCAGAACTACAACCATCAACCATCAACGTAGGGCTGTGCCCTTCCCGCAGAGTAGAATTCATAACCCCTACACTCTCAGTTTCTAGAGAAGGGACGTCATGGACAAATTTCTCCACAAAATCTCTGGTCAGGCGCTTTGGGGGTGGCGTCAGCAGGCAATTCAACAGGCAGAGGTAGCCGACATTGATGTGGCTGAGGTGGATTGGCTGTTGCAGGGATTGTGTCAGGTGGATGGGTTGTCTTTGCGCTTGGGGGCTGTGGCGACTCAGGGGGAGGTGCCTTCACGAGTATCCTTGGCGGACCTAACGCAATTGTGGGAGACGCGCGTGCGCGATCGCCTTCCCATTCAACATCTGGTAGGTGAAACTCCCTGGCGCCGGTTCACCCTTTATGTCTCACCCGCAGTCCTCATCCCCCGACCTGAAACCGAACTCATCATTGACCAGGTTGTCACTGCCGTTGAGCAAAACCCTGAGCCGGACCAACTGCGGCGAGGAACCTGGGTCGATCTAGGTACCGGCAGTGGCGCGATCGCGCTGGGGTTAGCTGATGCTCTGCCCGAGGCCACTATCCTGGCTACGGACATCAGCCCTGAAGCTCTGGCGATGGCGAAGCAGAATGCGATGGCGAATGGGCAGGGCGATCGCATCCAGTTTCTCCAGGGCTCTTGGTTCGAGCCGCTGAAATCCTGGCGCGGACAGCTAGCAGGCGTTGTCTCGAATCCGCCTTATATTCCCAGTGCGATCGTCCCCACGCTACAACCTGAAGTTGCCAATCACGAACCCCACCTAGCGCTCGATGGTGGACAAGACGGCCTCACCTGCATCCGTCACCTCATCTCAGCCGCTCCCGAGTTCCTACGACCGAATGGATTCTGGATGGTAGAACTGATGATGGGACAGGCCCCCGCTGTCAGGGAACTGTTGGCCCAAGCTGGCGACTATGCAAGCATTCAGGCATGTATGGATCTTGCTGGCATAGAGCGATTTGTGATGGCGCGAAGGTGTGGACGGTGATCGTGTTCTGCTGCTTGTCTAAAATAAAGAACAGCCATAACAAAAGCCATGTTGCGAGGGCTAGCCAGTGATTCCAGCACTAACAAAACCGCTAACCTTTGAAGATTTTGTTGCTCAGTACGGCGATGATCCTCTAGAAGTGGCCGAATATTGGATTGTGGATTATCGCGGCTTGGGTGGTGTTGACTATATCGGCACCCCCAAGCAACCAGCCGTGACGGTTTGCACTTTGGCGGGCATCGCTACACTAAACAGCGATACTGGATTAATCAAACAATCCCATCGGTAACGTTCCCTGACTTACACATTACATTGCATGATCTGATGGATGCGATCGTCGACACCTGAGGCTTACTCGGCCCCAAACTAGGCAAAGCAGCAGTTAAGATTGCGAACTAGCCGCCACAATCTCTGCCAACACCTTCATAATCTGCAGTGTCTTAGCCAGTCCGTCATCCTGATCCAAAATCAGCTCTTTTGATCGAGCATATTGCTGGCCTACAAGCTTTAGAAACACAAAACTACGGCCATTTGTCACCAGTCCATACAGCGGTAGTGATGATTTTGGGGTTGCCATCATACCGCTTCGACTCAATTATCAGCACCCAAAGCTGATCTTTCAGCACTAGTACATCTAGCTGTCCTTTGATCGTCAATTCATTGGTTGCGGCAGTAATTTCTACGGTTTTCTCAGTGGTGACGTAAAAAGGGGGTAAAAACAATCCGGCTAAGTCGATTAGTGGTGCAACCACAGCCAGTTTCATTGTGTTTTCTAACAGCGATCGCCGCTCTAAGTTGGCATAGGCGGCGTTTATTCGCTCCAATCTGTCTTGTTCGGCTGAGCTGAGCCCAGGTATCTCTCGCTGCCATTCGGCGAAGAAGGTGTCATCCGAAACTTCCTGAAGCCCGAACCGCTGCTCTAGGTCATACAGCGTCAACTGCTCAATCGGTAATATCTGCACTATCACAACTTCTTCTAAGCAATCAGCCTGACTGACAAAAGTTTTTCTCGTAGATTATTTGGGTTGATCAATTTACTTATAACCGTCGCCAAGTCCGTCAGGACAAGACGGCGAAGCCATCTATCTATGTGCTTAACAACCGGATGCTACTCGGTGTCCTAGCCTAGATGGCTAAAGCTATACTTAACGCAACTAAGCTCAACTAACACGCTTTGATTGGTTGCTAGCTGTATTAGCTTTTACTGATTCGCTCTCTCACAACTATCTTCTAGGACAGCATAAAAGTCTTCAGTCTCTTCAGTGGCACCATGAGAATCTACAGAAGAGAAAGCATCACAAAACTCTTGTGCTTCTTCCTGCGTCGGTTCCGGAATTTGATAGAGGTTTTGCGAGTGGCTATTTTCACCATGAGAGACTATCTCATCAATAACCAGGTTAAAGCCAGGTTCTTTATACCTTGCTCTAAGTTCTTCTTTGGTTGGGAAAATACGTTCAACTTCCTGAACTCCACAAATATCACTCAAATCTAATGTGCTTCCTTCTGTGTTGGTGTGATAGCACAATTGATCTTGAGCAAACGTGTTAGTTTTGAAGCCTACAACTATAGCAACGATTAAACCTGGAGCAACTAATACTAATCTGCGTTTCATGTTTTACTTTTTTATATGATAGAACCTTGCATCATCATTCTCGTTTAATATCAAATCAATGCAGTCAAAGTACGGGTAACTGTATTTTCATTGCTAATGCTCGAATTTTGCTCCATCACTACCTTATCCCACTATCCTCCCAACCATTTCCTTCGCCAAGTCCCAGTTGGCTTCAGTGAAGATATTGCCTGCTCTCGGGTTCTTCGGTGTCGAATGGCCTCAGCCGTATCCTGCAAAGTGGAATCGTGGTATGGAACGGCAGCGCGAGTTTCAAGATGTTCTTTTTCTTGTGGCGAGAGAGGCGGTAGAGAATACTGGGTGCAGGCAGCGATCGTGCCAGGCCACCGGCGACCGACGACGTGGATTGAGCCAATGTGTAGTCCTGCAAGTTGCAGGGCAGTACGGACGGCGGCGGCGCAAGAGTAGGTTGCCAGAATGCCGTGGGGATGCAGACACTGGGCTACGAGGCTGAGAAACTCAACCGTCCAAAGCTGGGGGCAGCGGGGGGGCGAGAAGGGATCGAGAAAGATGACGTCGGCCTGCAAGCCCGATTGAACCAGCGATTGAATATGCTGACGAGCATCACCGATGAGGAGATCCGCGTACAGGGCATCGCGAATGTGTCTGTCAGTGGCTAAGGCCTGCAGCGCTGCTTGAACCGATCGCGGCCAGTTATTAAGGAGCCCTTGAGCGATCGCAGCCTGGGGTACTGCAGCATCCAGCTCCAGCCCCACCAGCCGAATCTGGGCATTTCCTTTGACTGACCAGATGCCCTCCAAAGCGGCAGCGGTGTTGTAGCCTAACCCGTAGCAGACATCGAGCACGGTAATCTGATCTTGTGTTTGCGCCCGTTCAATCAGGTTCGTCATCTCTACGTAGATGGTCCGCGCCTCTTCATACGCGCCGCTGCGACTATGAAACCACTCACCAAACCGTTCTGAATAGAAGGTCTGGCTACCGTCCGCTGTGGGTTCTACGGGGAAATGCTGTAGTTCCATAGCCATTGCTTTAGCTAATCCTGCGCCATCGATAAGCGATCGTAACTTTTCTCTACAGCCTAAATAAGGCACAATAGAAGAGATTTAAGAAACATTGCTGTTGCTAAAGTCTTTTAATGCTTAGGAGGATCCCATGGTCGTAGCGGCACCTAAAGTTCAAAAGCGCCTCACCATTCAGGTCGATCAGGTGACCCCAGATACCACCACCATCCGCTCCATGGACTGGGATCGCGATCGCTTCGACATTGAGTTTGGGTTACAGAATGGCACTACCTACAACTCCTTCATTATCAAAGGCGAAAAGACGGCCCTGGTAGATACCTCCCATGCCAAGTTCCGGCAGCTCTACCTCGATACACTTAAAGGCGAAATTGACCCTGCTACGATTGACTACCTCATCATTAGCCATACCGAACCTGACCATAGCGGTTTGGTACGCGACGTCCTGGCGTTAGCTCCTCAGGCAGTCGTCGTCGGTGCCAAGGTAGCCCTAGCTTTTCTCGATGACTTAGTGCATCAGCCCTTTGAGCGCCTGCAGGTAAAAAATGGCGACACTCTGGATCTGGGCAATGGTCACGTATTGGAGTTCGTGAATGCCCCCAACCTGCACTGGCCCGACACTATCTTCACCTACGACCATAAGAGCCAGGTTCTGTTTACCTGCGATGCCTTCGGTATGCACTATTGCAGTGCTGCTACCTTCGATGAAGACCTGGCAGCGCTCTCTCCCGATTTTCGCTTCTACTACGAGTGTCTGATGGCTCCCAATGCCCGCTCAGTACTCTCCGCCATGAAGCGTATGGACGCCTTACCCGAAATTACAACCATCGCCACCGGCCACGGTCCTCTGCTGCGCCACAATCTAACCGAACTAACCGGACGCTATCGCCGCTGGAGCAAAGAGAAGAGCCAGTCAGAAACATTGGTGGCTGTTTTCTACATGTCGGACTACGGCTACAGCGATCGCATCTCTCAAGCAGTCGCTCGCGGGATTACCAAAGCCGACGTCACCGTCGAAATGATGGACTTGCGCTCTGCCGATCCGCAGGAAGTTAATGAGCTGGTGGGGCGGGCCAAAGGACTTGTTATGGGAATGCCCCCTGCCTCGGGTGCTAAGACCGCTCAGGCGGCACTGGGCACTATTCTGGCCGCTGCTAAAGATAAGCAAACGGTCGGTCTATTTGAGTCTTATGGTGGTGACGATGAGCCCATCGATACTCTGGCCACGCGCTTCCAAGATCTGGAACTGCAGATCGGATTTGACCCCATTCGGATCAAGGACACGCCTGACGAAGCTACCTATCAGCTTTGTGAGGAGGCAGGCACAGACTTGGGACAACTTCTGGGACAAGCCAAAAAGCTGAAGAAGCTGAAGTCTCTCAGCGCTGATATGGAGAAAGCATTGGGGCGGATCAGCAGCGGTCTCTACATCATCACCGCCAAGAAGGGGGAGGTGACTAGTGCCATGCTGGCTTCTTGGGTAACGCAGGCCAGCTTCCAACCTTTAGGTTTCACGGTTGCTGTCGCCAAGGACCGGGCCATTGAGTCACTTATGCAGGTCGGGGATACCTTCGTCCTCAATATTCTAGAAGAGGGCAATTACTCAGCTTTGATGAAGCATTTCCTCAAGCGGTTCCAACCTGGCAGCGATCGCTTCGCTGGCATCCGCACTCGCCCTGCTGATAATGGTTCACCCATCCTAGCGGATGCTCTAGCCTATCTGGAATGTACTGTGAGCAGCCGTATGGAAGTCAGCGACCACTGGATCGTGTACTGCACCGTGCAAGAAGGTAAAGTCTCTAACCCTGAGGGGATGACAGCCGTTCATCATCGCAAGGTGGGAACGTACTACTAGCGCTAATCTTCACTGAGACCTCACCAACCTTCACCCTGACGAAGAGACGGCTTGGGGTAGAGTGCAAATAAGGTCGAGGAATGGGGTGCCCTATTGGGGAACACTGCTCCGATGGCGCTGCATTCGCGACCTTTATGGCACGAGGAAGAGTCGATATGAGTACTGCCCTAGGGCGCTATGCACTAATTATTGGGAACGGTCGATCGGGCACCAACTGGCTGCTGACGATGCTGGATGCTAGCCGCCAGACCCACTGCCGGAATGAGCCCCAAGAGATTTCGGCTTCTCCCTATCATCAGCTGCCATCGCCACCGTTGAACGGTGATACGTCTGAGCTAATGGCCGTTAAGTGGGATGAGTTTGTGTCCTGGACGGCTCACCGAATGGGTGAGCGGGATCTGAAGATTGAGAATCCTAAAGACCATATTCATCCTTGGGCACAAAAAACAGGAATTGCTTACCTACCTGTTCGGCCTAAAGTTCAGCAACAGCTTCGGCCTTTGCTCCCAGCGTTGCAGCGGGGCGAATGGCAGCTGCCTGGGTGGCTCGGCAATCCAGCGCGTTTGCGTCAGGCTTTGGCTGTCTTGAAAGTAAATGATCTGAAGGCATGGACCGCCGCGTGGATTTTTCAGCATCGTCCCCAGGTGCCGGTTATCCACATCACGCGTCATCCAGGAGGACAACTTAACTCTGGGATTAAGCGATTCTTTACCGGTTTATCGCCGGAGCAGAAAGCTCACGAACGACATCTCTATCAAGATATTTTGCGGCAGGCTGCACAGCTGCACCCAGAATGGCAAGAACGATTGGGTGATATTGAGGCGATGGACCTAGTGGAAGCGGTTGCTTGGGTATGGCGCTACAACAATGAAATGATTTATTTAGCAGGTCAGCAAGCACCGAACTATTTGCCAATTGTTTACGAGGATCTGGCTCAAGATCCGCTCCACTATGCACGCAAGATGTATGATCTGTGCCAGCTCCCATGGACGCCCGAAGTAGAGCGTATTATCAGCCGGGGGTTGAATACCTCTGTGTGGGGCAAATTAGATAAATCGGCCAGTTCCGTTGCGGATGCTTGGAAGCATAAGCTCGCTCCGGAATACCAGGAATTGGCGAGCCAAGTTCTCGATGGCAGTGTGATGCAGACTTGGTGGGCCAGTTCAAGTTGAGGCTGAGTACAATTGGTACTGATGTTTAGTGGGTCGCGATCGCCCACGCACCAAGATGGACTACGTTGATCTCATCCAGCAGGGCATAGACCAGTGGAACGCTTGGCGACGAGAGCACTCCTATGCTGCGCCCAGTCTCAATCGCGCCGATTTGAACAATGCTTACTTGTTTGAGGGGAATTTCTGCGGTGCCACGTTGCAAGAAGCCAACTTGCAGGGAGCGTGCCTAATCGGTGCCGACCTCCGAGGAGCCCAGCTACAAGGAGCGAATCTAACCGGCGCGTATCTTGGGGAGGCCAATCTACAGGGAGCTGACCTCAGTGGAGCCATTTTAAGTGAAGCGAATCTGAGCGGGGCTACTTTGCAAGATACGGTGCTGGTGGACGTACAAGCAATTAAGACTGATCTTTCTAAAACCTTAATGACGGGAGCCTGTCTAGAAGGCTGGCAAATTGATGCCACTACCCAGTTAAGCAACATTCGATGTGAATACGTCTATCTCAAGTATCCTCGCCAGAAGCGATGTCCCCCCCGTCGGGACTTTAAACCAGACGAATTTACCCAGATATTTCAGACGGCAAACATTGCCGGACGTTTACAGCCAGCGTCCTCTTCAAAAGTTGTGAAGAGTCCATCTTCAGCGATGCCATCATCGCCGACTAGACCCACGGCTCCAACGTCAGCACAGCTCATACAAGACTTGCCCCCGCATCCAACACAGCCGCAAAAGCGACCTGCAAGCCCAGCAGCGCATACGAATCAGCGGCGCGATCGATGGCGATGGTTGGGTGTGGGCATTCCGGTAGGGCTGATGGCGCTCGTCGGCATATACATCTGGCAGTTCGGCTTTGAGCAAACCGGCGCTCAAGATCCAGTGGTTGAGACGCCGGAACCGTCGCCTAGCAGCAACATTCCAGAAACCACTCCCGTTGCGATCGCGCCTCTGTCTTTAGTGGACTCCTTGCCTGCCGGCTCAACCGAACTATGGACAACGGCGTTTGGTTCACGTGATTTACTGCTGGTTACCGGCAGCGATGACGACGTGCAATTTTGGGACTTGGATGCCAGCGAAGTTAGTCAGATTCTGTTCGATCACACTGATATCGTCAGAGCCTTGGCTATCTCTCCCTCCGATACGCTATTAGTCAGTAGCAGCGGTGACAAAACAATTCGGCTTTGGGAGTTGCCGACTGGCGAGCTCCGGCAGACGTTGTCGGACCACGAAGCACCGGTTTGGACGGTTGCCATCACGCCTGATGAGAGGACGTTGGTGAGCGGCAGCTACGATGGTCAGATTAACCTCTGGGATATCAAAACAGGACGTCTGCAGAATTCATTTACGGCTCACGAGGCTCCGGTTTGGTCTTTAGTTATCAGTCCTGATGGGCAGACACTGTATAGTGCTGGCGGCGATAGTGTTATCAACGTTTGGGATTTGCCAACCGGACAGTTGATCCAAACGCTAACTGGACACCAAGATGCTGTGCGAGCGATCGCGGTGAGTCCCGATGGTCAGACCTTAGCCAGCGGCAGTTGGGATAACACTGTCAAGGTTTGGGAGTTACCCTCAGGCGAGCTCCAAGCGACGTTGACCGGACATGCTGATCGCGTGGTAGCGATCGCTATTGATGCCGGTGGCCAAACGCTGGCTAGCGGTAGCCTAGACGAGACCATCAAGCTCTGGGATGTCGCAACCGGCGAGCTGCGCCAGACGCTTACTGAGCACTCAGATTGGGTGCTAGCGGTAGACTTCTCGGAAACCGGCTACACGCTCGTCAGCAGCAGTAAGGACGGCACGCTAAAGATTTGGCGGTAGTGTGCACACCTCAAAATTTGTATCCCCTCATAACCCAGATCAAGCCCAGAGAGGATGCAAGAGGGTCATGCGTACGTCTTATCTTTAACAAGATGCCAAACTGGCTTGACGGGCTCAATCCAATTCCGGTAGGAAGATTTCAGCACAAGCAGAGTTTCAAAGATGTTTGGGGTTTCGGGAGTAAGCTATGTTTCCGAAATTTATCAAAGTGCAACTTCATTGAGTTAAGCAGGAGGGCAAATTATGGCAATTAAGTGCATTGGTTGCAATCAGAAAGCGCTTATTCTAGCGGCGATCGCTGGCTTGAGTGTCACGCCCCTGATGGCCTATCCAGCCGTCGCTTCAACAATTTTGCTGCAAGCCGATTTTAATGATTTGGAAACGCCGACCACCTCTAATCCCCGAACGCGATTTTCAACGATTGAAGGCGCGGGAATTTCCCTGGGTGATAGTGGCTTCACTATTCTCTCCGGCAGTGTCAATGCATTAGATGAAACCTTTGAGTTATTTCCCAATCAGCCCATTGCACCCGGGCAGGGAAAAATTGTTGACGTGGCTGGTGAACCGCCTGAGGGAGGCGCGATTCAATCGGATACGTTTGCTTTCTCTGAGGGAGAGATCTTCGAGTTGCAATTCAAATTATTTGCCTGGCAGGATTCCTTTTTTGGAGAAGAGGCTAGCCTTCGAGTTACCTTTGGAGATCTATTTGATGAGACGGTCACTCTACGCTTCGATGACGCTCCGCAGATGCTGACTCGAACCTTTGAAGCCAACACAAATGGGGAAGCAGCAGTGATCTTTGACCCCCGGAACCTGGGAAATCCAAGGGTCGATGTAGCCCCCTTTATTGACGATGTGACCCTCAGGGTCGCCAGCGTCCCGGAACCTTTTACAGTTAGTAACTGGGCTTTATTGAGTTGGCTGGGTCTACTCAGCTGGAAGCGTCGCAAGAAGTAGACATTAATTCGGTAAGATCCAATACCAATTTCTTCCCTTGGTAGGGATATGTCACCAAGGCCGCTAGGATGTTGACTAAAAAGTTGAACAGGCCGTAATGAAAGGGATGCTCGGTTGGCGAAGCGTTTCTTTAACCTACGCTAACTTTCGCTCGATGAGTGAAGTCGTAGAGTAAAGCAGCAGCGCCGTCCAGATGAAGCCGAACGCGACAGCGTGGGTGAACGTAAACGATTCGCCATACAGAAACACCCCTAGCGTTAGCTGTAAGGAGGGAGCCACATATTGAAAGAATCCCAGCGTTGAAAGCCGTAGTCGCTTGGCCGCATTATTAAACCACAGCAAGGGCAGGGATGTAACGATACCGGCACCAATGAAGAGCACGGTTAGTTGCAAAGATGAGCCGAAGTGCCCTATGCCTGTGAGGCCCCAGTAAGTCATCATCATCAAAGCGAATGGAGTGATGAGAAGAGTCTCGACGATGAGGCCAGCCATCGGGGCAACGGCCACCACCTTCCGGACCAAACCATAGAATGCAAAGGTAAATGCCAGCCCGAGCGCAATCCAGGGTACCGTACCAAACTGCCAGATAAAATAGCCGACTCCAACAACGGCTAACCCCACCGCAATCTGCTGCCCTCGCCGTAAGCGCTCTTGCAGAAACACAAAGCCCAGCAGCACCGTCACCAGGGGATTAATGAAATAGCCCAAGCTGGTTTCGACTACTCGGTCGGTATTCACACCGTAGATGTAGAGACCCCAGTTCACGGTTAGTAAAGCCGCCGATAGCAGAAGCATGCCTAGCGTTTGACGTGATTGCCAAAGGGCGCGCAGCTCAGCCTGTCGTTGCTGTAGCAAAAGGAGCAGACCCAAGAATACCAGCGACCACACCATCCGATGACAGAGCACTTCCACAGGCGAAATGGAGCCAAAAAATTTCCAGTAGATGGGAAAGACACCCCAAGAACCATAGGCCAACAGGGCATATAGGCTTCCTGCACTGGGTAAGTGACGAATCCGAGGCTGAGACTGGCTGGGGTAGCGCACGCAATTTAGGCAACGCAACAAGGCTTCATCGTAACCTTCAAAAGTCTCTCCGGAATCATGGGCCGACTCTGAGAAGCTAGAGGATGGACAGTTTGGGATGACACATGAAACGAGTTTGGTTTGGGGTGCGCTATTGGGGCCTGATTTTGCTAACAGCTCTGCTGGTATGGACTGGCCAGGGAACTACTGTCTGGCGACTCCCTGCCAACGCTAATATCAACGCCGAACCTGAGCTGCGAGGCGTGTGGATTACTAATGTTGATAGTCAAGTCCTTTTCACTTCAGAAGCGCTGGAAGATAGCCTGCAGCGGCTAGCTGATAGTCATTTCAATACGGTATACCCAGCTGTTTGGAGCTGGGGCTACACACTTTACCCCAGTCAGGTGGGTCAGCGTGAAACTGGCTACAAGCAGGGCCTGTATCCTGATCTGGAAGATGAGGGACGCAATGAAGCATTAGAGAATGCCCAAGGCGATCGCGATATGCTGCTGGAGATGGTGGAGTTAGCCCACGCAAGCGACTTAAGCGTAATTCCTTGGTTTGAATTTGGCTTTATGGCTCCGGCAAACTCACCCTTAGCCCAGCGCCATCCTGACTGGCTCACGCAAAAGCGCGGTGCGCTCCCCAATGCCCAGCTTTATCAAGAAGGTCGCCACACCCGTGTCTGGCTCAATCCCTTTCATCCAGAAGTGCAGCAGTTCATCCTTGATTTGATTGCCGAGTTAATGGATAACTATCCCGTTGATGGGCTGCAACTCGACGACCATTTCAGCCTTCCTGTGGCTTTTGGCTACGATCCCTACACTATCGGTCTTTATCAACAAGAACATGGCGGACGGTCACCGTCGTCTGATCCTTACAATGCCGAATGGATGCGCTGGCGTGCTGACAAGATCACCGCGTTTTTAGGTGATGTTTTTCGGGTGGTAAAAGCTCGACGCCCAGATTCGACGCTATCAGTATCGCCTAACCCCGCTCGCTTTGCCTACAACAACTTTTTGCAAGACTGGCCCCGCTGGCGACAGATTGGTTATGTGGAAGAGCTGATTATTCAGGTTTACCGCGACAGCGTTGTGAGCTTCCGGAACACCCTTCAATCCCGTCAGATTCAGCAGGCAAAGCAGCACATTCCCACCGCCGTAGGAATTCTTACTGGGCTTAAAGATGCTCCCGTATCTATGTCTCTAATTCAGCAGCAGGCCCAAACAGCTCGTGACATGGGCTTTGCAGGCATGTCCTTCTTCTTCTACGACACACTATGGACTGCTGAGGGGGAGGATAGCCGCGATCGCTTAACTGCCATTCAACAATTATTCGATATACCGCGATCGCGCCCTACGGTTGATGGTTAGTTCTCGGTCGATGGTTATTGTTTGACCCCCTACCATCCCAACTGCTGCGTAGCCTGAATCAAGCGCGGGTGCACCCACCAAAAACCCAGCACGAAAATTGTCACGCCTACATAAGCGGGTCGTAAGAATTCTTGCCATTTCAGCTGCTGGCGTCCCTGCCAAACCGCGAGAAAAGGAATCACAGAGGTTCTCTCTTTGACTGCCTCAAAAGCTTTGCCATAGCGCGCTTGCCAGCGACGATCGCCATGCCATACGGCAAATAAGTGATGAGCAATGAGTCCGGCTGAGGTCACCAGCATAAAGGTCGTACCAAGCCACAGCGTATGGGCGATGCACCAAATTACCTGCCCCACCATTTGAGGATGGCGGGTAATCCGAATAATTCCGGTTTCGTAGAGATGGATCGCAGGTTTTTCAATTGCAGCAATCTCTAGCAGGTTGAACGTGGCGGGGTACAGAAACAAAAACGAAATTGCTGAGGCTATCCAGACGCCAGCCATCATACCGGGTACACCTTGAAAGTTCCAAAGCTGTAGCCCGTCGTAGCGATGGTTGATGAAATAAATAATCAAGATGCTGGCAAATGGAATGCTAACCAGGGCAAATAGTACCCGGTAGGCTCTGGCACCCATGAGCTTTTCGCCTTGGGGTCGTAGTGCTGCTAAACCACTATGGGCGATCGCAAAACCAGTCAAAAGTGCCAGCATAATGCTGTGGCTAGGGGTTAACCAGGATAAAGACATCGTTTCAGAGAAAGGGGGAGTAGCAGGGGCAACGTCATCATCCTAAAACGTCATATAATCACCAACGCTAGTCCGATCGCGGCAATTGCGCCAATCGTTGTATTCGCGATGTTGACAAGTTCGTTGGTAAGCCACGGCACTTTTTCTTGTAGGGTAGCTCCAATAACACTTTCAAGATTGGTGGCAATGAAGGCGGCGATCAGACAAATCAGGGTTCCGGAGAGTGTGATGAGTCCGGTTGCCCAACCAACCGCAGCAATGATGGCTGAACCCAGAATGCCAGCCAAAGTACCCTCCAGACTGACAGCCCCTTCAGTGCCGGGAGGCACAGGCTGCAGCGTCGTAATCAGAAATGTGCGCTTACCATAGGCTTTGCCCACTTCACTGGCAGTCGTATCCGCTAGCTTGGTACTGAAGCTAGCGACATAGCCTAACCCAAACAAGGGCACCCAGATAGCGGCAAGGTTAGGACCCCAACCACCCCCCGCAAGAATAGTCCCCAGCGCACAAACGGTTGCGGTAAGGGCCGATCCCCAAACATTTTCAGGTCCTCTCATGCCAGACCGCTTTTCCGCGATGCCAGCTGCTTCCTTAGCGGCCATGCCAATGCGGGTAACGCCAGAACCAATGAGGAAATAGGCCATTACTACGACGTAGCCCTGCCAGCCGAGACAGCCCCACACGATGACACCGAGCACCCAGGCATGAGCATAGCCTGCTGGAGTCAGGAGCTTTTTAGGGGATAGCCACGCGATCGCCAATAGCAGCGTATTTAGCGCGATCGCGATCAACCATGGAGTAAATGTTGAGTTCATGGCAAACGGTCTCCGGATACACCAGAAGCCCTACAACCATAACTCTAAAGCCCTACAGAGGGTCTGCAAAGCATTTCCGAATATGCAGGCAGTTCCGCTGATCGGTCGTTCTGGAGTATTCAACGTTATCAGCAACACGATACATGATCGACAGCCCTCGACCACCAGGCGAATCTGGATTAGGATGTTGCAATTTGTTACTCAGTACGGATTCAAAATCAAAACCAGGGCCACAGTCCCAAATCTTCATGTCCATACAGGCAGACGTTACAGTGATTTCAATTTCAATGGGTGTCTCAGTCGGTAAGCCTCTGTGGGCATGACGGACAACATTGGTGAAGCCTTCGATCAGGGCTAGCTGACATTGCAACCACACTTCTTGAGGAATTGGCAATCTGCGAAAGTCATCAAACCAAGACAAGATATTCTGTAGAACTCTCTGATCAGTCTCTGTTTTATAACGACTCTGCATCAAAATTTCCAAGGTCTCAATCGCAGATGAAAGAGGATTCTCTGACATAGTGTTTTGAGCTAACGGGTCATGGTATCTGGAGCCCATCAGATGATTTCGACAGAGATGCAATAAACCTGATTAGGGGTGCCTAATTTTCTACAGGGCCTTTCGAGGCTCTACCGGGAGTCTTAGTTTCTGTGCCTTACTAGGACAATTTCAGGCCATGTTTCTGCATTTCGCAGCTAGCGCTATACCAACCGCTATTCTATACAAACTCATTTGTAAGTCGAAAACCTCTAGTTCTGACTTTACTGCTTGCGCCTCATCAAGGTAGGCTCTCTGACACACAAACAAGTAGATGTATAGCAGTCGCCAGTAGATCGAGACCTATAGCAAGCTGAACATCCCACATAAAGGTTCCCTTACGCTCTGACGTTTGCTACACATCCGGAGCTGAGCACAGCCTGTTGACTTCTCAGGAGATTTCTTACAGTGAATATACCGTCGTAGGTTGATGTCGAAATAGAAGACTCAACCCTCCGATCAGGTAATTTTTTTCTTAGTGGTAGGTTAGGTTGCAGCGCTAGCAAAACCCAACAGAGCGGGATGTTGACAATGCTGGGTCTCGTGCCTCGACGCCAGCCTACAGTGGTACATTCATTTCTAGAAATCTCCTTAGTTAATCAATAGTGTGGCGTGAATAAACAGAGTTTGTACTACGGTAATCCACCATTTGTCCACCACACTAACCCAGCAGTTATTCCCATCAGCAAAAAATCGAGTCCACCTGTCAAGGGTTGATTAGGGCGGCCTGTCAGCCATTGCGGACTATACTCGACTGTTTGAGGAGGCAAAAACGCATCAATGTAAGCCAAGCCACCTACCCACCCGGCATGAAGTCCCCAGGCAAGTGACAGATTGCCTCCATCAGCCCAGCGAGCGACCACTAACACCCATCCCAGAACCCACAAACCTGGCTGTTGCCAAAGTCCAGGACGTCCATCCCAAATTAAATGAGCAGCAGCAAAGATAG
This sequence comes from Leptolyngbyaceae cyanobacterium, assembly GCA_050330865.1. Taxonomy (GTDB): domain Bacteria; phylum Cyanobacteriota; class Cyanobacteriia; order Phormidesmidales; family Phormidesmidaceae; genus SIO1E4. The sequence continues at coordinate 5,104 of JBHJHM010000156.1, read as the reverse complement.
CACTTCCGATACAGGCGGCTAGCCACCCGTCAAAACTGATTTCTAGCTGAGTCTGGATCCATCCGCGAAAGACAAGCTCCTCAATTCCGCCAATCCATAGGCCGAGGGCCAAAAATCCCAGAATGGCCAGACTTTCTTGAATTCGTGTAGTTTTACCAGCACTTGCTAGGCTAACGTCTTCTGAATTTCGCAGCGCTACTAGCCGGAAAATCCATTTAAGGGTAAGTACTAAGCATAGCCCTACGATCGCAATTCCCATTCCATAAAACAGCGATAGCAGACTTTCAACCTCTAAAATCACCCCAATTTGGAACCATGACTGCTCCAACAAGACAATTGCGCCCCATACCACAATGGGAGCTGGAAGATATAGGGGCAACAGCAGCAACAATTTTTTTTCAGGCGCGATGATCTGGAAGGGGGACCACTGAAATTTCCTGATCAAAGGAAAAGCGAACGCAATCCAAATAGACAACCAGACCCCCAAAAATAGAGGTATGGCAAGCAGCTCTTTTGCTGGAATTGGTATCAAAATACTCCGGATTTAAAGGGAAAGATAACCAGCCGCAGACTGATGCCGACACTCTGACCTGCCAAGCTGGTACATGCATGCAGCGCACCAAAAAATTGAGTCATCAATTCGAACTCCGGCCTCAAAGGTAATCCCTAAGTTGCCAAGTCTATAGTTGCCCTGAACCAAGCCAATAGATCATTAAGCGAAGCACGATCGCCTCATCATGCTTCGCTCAAGGATAGCTGTATTTTCTTCAGCACAAATCGCTAACATCCGAGGGGAAGAGACTCACCGAAAACTAGTGACCCCCAACTCTGAACCAGAGACGACTAATCCTGTCTTGCGATCGCCTTCTCTCAACAACTCAGGACAGACTCACGATAACAGGACAGCTGTCACTAATCCTCTTCTTCATCGTCAAGCTGGATCAAGTGAATGTGCTTATATCCCAGCTTAATCTCAAACTCATCACCAGACTTAAGCCCCATTTCCTGGGTATAAGTGGAACCAATGACAATCTGACCATTTTTATGAACGCTTACCCGGTACGTAGGTTCACGGCCCCGGCCATCTTTACCTTTGTCTGGATCTAAGGTAATACCTCGAGCTTCCAACAATGCGTCATAGAAGCCCGTTACATCAACCCGAGTTTGATTGTCTTTAGTTAGCGTGTAATAACCACACTCTCTTGCTTTTTCCCGCTTGGTTAAGTGAGAAAGCTCTTTCACTCTTTGGAGCAGTGCTTTGCCAGTTAAGGCATCTGCTTTAGTCGTCGGCATTATTTAGGGAACCTCTTCGTTATAGTTGTCGCCAAAGGAGGCAGGATTTCATGATGATCGCTTGTCGGTATCGAATGCATTAGCTACCACTTGATTTGTACGCTACGAGTGATAGATACATTCATATAACATCTCTCTGACCACCACATTATATGCACTCCTTTGAAATCTGAACATCAAATTCATATGAGAAATTATAGTATCGCGACGAACTTATGACTGCCTCCAGAAGGATAAAATCCTGACCATACTGTCGCTGGGGATTAGTTTCCAGTTTTCTAAAATAGAGCCGTCTTGAGTAGTCCATTAACCACTGAATGACAGAATAGCGGGTTATTGGCAGATTGTGACTTATCGTGCCCTTAATCCGCTTTGTGGATAAAGGTGATGTTATAACGGAAAGCGCTTACATCGCGTATCCAACGATTTGGTAACAAGTCCGTAGAGAAAGATACTATTGTGCCACCTTCTCGTCAGGAGACAATGCGAAGGAAAGGCGAAGATACCGCGGCAGCGATAATTGCCAAAATTGCTCCAATATATCCCGTCAGGGCTTACCACACTTTGCTGGGTTGGCCCACATTTCTGGTACTTTCTATAGCTGCCCCTCGCCTCGCTAGAGCCAAAAGCAAATGGATTGATGCCTAGAGTCACTAGTGTCTCAAGGCAATTTAAAGCAACCCTATCGAGTACTCACCTGCAGTCCAGCAAGCTGTTCTGGGCTTATTCCGGTGAGTCATGGCCTGCCGACTTTGTACTATGAAATTCACATTTTATCGGCCTGGAAATAGCACACCTGCCCGACTGTACAGCTTTCCAAAACCTAACCATTCAGCTTACTGATGACTCACTCACTAGGGAGAATTCTCCTGAAGTAGGTGCTCTGCGAGTTGCCGCTTCGCTAAATGTCCGAGGGTTTGAATTGCCTGGTCAATTGCGGGTGTCCAGGCAACTGAAGTGTTGATTCGGAAGCAGTTGTTGTAGCACTTGCCAGAAGCTGAAAACATGATACCGGGTGCAATCCCAATGCGATGCTCCAATGCTTCTCGATACAGCCGCAAAGTATCAAACTCACTGGGCATCTCAAGCCACAGTACATGTCCCCCCTGAGGACGGCTAATGCAGGTTTCGGCTGGAAAATAGTCGCAAATAGCTTGTTGCATACGGTTCATTTGCGATTGATAAACCCGACGTAATTGTCTGAGATGGCGATCATATCCCCCATTAGCAAGAAAGGCTGCCACAGTGAGCTGCAGCGCGATAGACGTCCCAAAGTTGACGACGGATTTCATTTTAGAAACTTTTGAATGATAGCGTCCCCCAGCACACCAACCTGTCCGCATACCTGGAGAAATTGTTTTACTTACAGAAGAGCAATACAATACGCGATCTTCGGTATCAAATGCTTTGATAGCCTTGGGCCGTGTTCCCTCAAAGTACAAATCGCCGTAGACATCATCTTCAATCAGCGGCACATCATACTGATTCAACAACTCCACCAGACGTTTTTTCTTCAAATCACTCATGCAACTGCCAAGGGGATTGCTGAAATTAGAGATTAATAGACAAGCTGCAACTTTGCCGGTTTGAAATGCTTCTTCTAAATGGACAAGGCTCAAACCTTCGCGGGGGTGAGTGGGAACAGTAAGTGCTTTAAGCTGTCGCGCCTTCATAGCCTCTAGAACAGCAAAGTAGGTCGGTGACTCGACCGCAATCGTATCGCCTGGTTGGGTCAGAGCCTGTAATGAAAGATAAATTGCTTCGTTTGCTCCATTCGTGATTACGAGCTGCTCGGGTGAGACCGAGCAGCCAGCATCCAACATTCGCCGTGCTATCTCGGAACGGAGTTCTTCGCATCCGGTGATGGCTCCATAGGAGTGGGCAGCTATTGAGTTTTCGCGTAACACTTTTCCCATGAGGCGGTTGAGCTGCGCTAGGGGCAAATGTTCCATAGCTGGAAAGGCTGCTCCTAACGGAATCATGCCCGGGTCCCCCATTGTGCTAGTCACCTGAAATGCCAAGGCGATGTCAATTTCATGGGGCTGAAGTGAAGGGGTTGTAGCCGAGGGCTCGCGAGGAAAATCCAGCGCGGTTTGCTTGACGTAGTAGCCCGATTGAGGACGCGCCATAATTAATCCCCGATCTTCTAGCAAGCGATAAGCTTCCAGGACTGTCGAGGTACTCACAGAAAGCTGCTCTCGGAGCTTACGAACCGAGGGGAGACGATCGCCTGGCTTGAGAGTTCCTTCGGTAATCAATCCCTGCAACCGTTCGGCAACTTGCTCGTAGAGGACTTGATTGCGCGAGAGCGTAATGGGGGAGATGTTCATGGTGTTTGACGAGGAGAAACGTGGGCGATACAGTTGCGGGATATTTTGACCGGAACAGTTATCAAAGTCCGAACTGTAACCGAAACAATTTATCTCAATTGCCTCTGTTCGGATCCTGGAATGTTGAGGAAAATTTAACTATGCCGGATCGATTCGTGCTGCCCTTTACCTAAGGAGGACAGCCCTATGAAGAACAGAGAACTTTATGCCCGTCTGGAACTCATTGAGCTTGAGTCTGACAGTCAATTGCCTATAGTTTTGCTGGAGCGGCGATCGCGACTGCCTCAGAAACTGTTGTGGACTCGTCTATGGAGCGATTTGAAAGCACGCCTGGGCCATACTGGGCGATCGCTTTTGGCGTTTTTCTGCGATTCCTATGAACCTCGTATTTTGACGAAGCGCGATTGCGAAGGCAATGACTATTTTGTTGCGTATGATCCTGTGACGCAGGCACAATTCACCTTCACGACAGAACGCGAACTCCGAGTATGGCTAGACGAACGCTATTATCAATAGCACCTCATCGCGAGTAAAAATTTTCATAAGAGGACTGTTTCCTGTACTCCGTATTATGAAAGGCTGTTTGTAAACGTTGTCGCCTTTGATAATGCAAAAGACACTTAGCCCTCAGCAAGCCGTATGAAGGTTGAACTCACGACCTGGTATTTAGAGATGCTGGATCGGCAGCAGCTATGCCCGAAGGTCTCACAGCATCCTGATCTAGCCATTCGGCAGGCAGAAATACCCTGTCCTGAGTTCAGCCGTTTTCTCTATACCAGTGTTGGCGGTAACTGGTATTGGTGCGGTCGCCTGAGTTGGACCTACGAGCGGTGGGCTGCATACCTCAATCGACCCAATGTCAAAACCTGGGTAGCCTACGTCTCTGGAACTCCAGCAGGATATATCGAGCTAGAAGCACAGCCCGAAGACATGGTTGAAGTTGCCTACTTTGGCTTGCTGCCTCAGTTTATCGGCCAAGGTCTGGGAGGGCACCTGTTAACGGTTGGTATCGAACAAGCTTGGCGTATGGAGGCTAAGCGAGTGTGGGTTCACACCTGTAGCCTGGACGGCCCTTATGCCCTCAGAAACTATCAGTCGCGTGGATTTACGCTTTACAAAACCGAAGTTTCCTCAGTTGAGATTGCAGAGCAGCCACCGGGTCCTTGGGTAGAGATTTAATCGGCTTTGCACGATGAAGTCGCAACCTCGCCTGAGAGAGGGCGCTTTTCATTGGCTGGAGTAGCTTCCAATGGAGTAGTTCCCGAGCGATATGAGCGATCGCTGCCTAGTTAACGGGCAAACTTTTGCAGTAAGTAGTCGAAACCACGCCATAAGAGCTGGACCTTAAAGGGTGACAACCTAGCTACAGCTCTTGCTGCATGAGGGATAGAGCATTGAAACCGCGCTGAAAATAGAGACGTTTATGGGGCTTGAGGGCAAGCAAGGGACCGACAAAATCCGTCCATAAAGCCATCGAAAAG
>JBHJHM010000155.1:0-9659 GCA_050330865.1 Leptolyngbyaceae cyanobacterium | reverse complement strand
AGATATTGCAGTTGAGCTTACATCGCCTGGTTTGGCCCCCCTGCCCCCCAAATTGGGGGGTTCTGAGGTTGAATTCCCCCAGAATTGGGGGATTTAGGGGGCGAACGCAAGGTGCTGATGTACTAGTGCAAGATCTCAGTTAAACAGATTAGTTGTGATGTTCTGTGACACAGCTCAACAGCCAGTAAACCTCTAAAGCTTTTAGCCTTGAGTAGCTGCGAAGTTGTCTGTCGTGAGGATATGCTTGGCTTGTCTATTATGTTCGCCAGTCATGACTCACTGGGTTGTATAAAACTGGACATCTCAGTAACATGCGACTGTGACGAGCGTCGTCGACTGAATGGTCTCCGAGCATTGCCCCCGGCAAAAAGTTTTCGGGTATCGCTGCCATGCCCCTCAAAGTCCGCGAATCGCCCGATCCTTGAGTGCATCTGTTACCTTGGTTGTACATTACAGCAGTGTTGAACGTACTCTGAATCAGAGTGTTCTTGCTCTAATTTAGAGTTAGGACTCCCTTTGCATAGACAATGCTGACTTTCACTCTCAAACTAGGATCTTGATTACAGCCAGATTATTTGTATGACGCTGACTGTTCCCATGGCTGCTTGATTCGTAACGTAACGTGTCGTCTTTTGATTGATACGAACTTGTTACAAAGCCTTTGCAGTTCTTTTCTAGGATGTGCGTTGAAAGCCCAATAAATCCCATATTCTCGGCTTCTGTATGCCTCAGAAATATTCACTATTGATAGCTCTAACTGCTAATTTGGGAAAATTGCCCGTGGTTTTACCCGGATGGCTTGTTCATTTCCTTGAGGATTTGTGTGATTGTAATGCGATCGCAGGAATTAATTTTTTTGATTCTTTGGCGATCATATGTATGCTTAACCGGCAAAAGGAGACCAGGATAGGATCTACACCTGCCAACAACGCTTGCGTTTGAATCATCTGTCGTGCAATTTACGAAGGATAGCCAGCCTTGAACAGTCAGGTCGAGCCAACCAACATGTCCAAAGAGGGGGGAGATGAGACGACCCTGCTCGTCGTTCATGCTGACCCGACTGCGACCCATGTGCTATCTCAGGCCCTAAAAGCCCACGGCTATACTCTCCAGATTGCTGAGTCCTTAAACGGTAAGTCGCCACAACCTACAGAAAACATCGCTGATTTGATCCTGATTGGGATTCCTTTACTGGATACCAATAGCTATGAGTTGTGTCGATCCTTCAAACGAGGACGCTTGACACGTGATATTCCGGTGATTATGGTGGGCGATCGCACCCCGCATCAGATTGCTAAGGCCTTTGATGCCGGTGCTAGTGACTATCTAGGCCTTCCCCTCGATCCAGAAGAAATTATTGCCCGTGTGGAGTATCAGCTCAATGGCTACCGACAACGGCAGCAGTTAAGCCATCAGAACGCGCTTCTACTGCAGGAAGTTCGCGAACGTAAGCAAGTAGAAAATACGCTGCGGCAAACGGAAGCCAAATATCGCCGCATTTTTGAGAACGCTACTGAAGGGATTTTCCAAACTGCTGAAGATGGGCGCTATATCAGCGTCAACCCTGCCTTTGCTCAAATTTACGGCTACGAATCACCCGAAGACCTGATGCAAAGCATTACGAACGTTGGGAAACAGCTGTATGTCCAACCCAAGCGATGGGACGAGTTGGCTGTTTATCTCAGGCAGTTTGAAAAGATTGTCGATGCCGAGTCAGAGGTCTACTGTAAGGACGGTAGCAAAATCTGGATCAGCGAGACCATTCGCAAAGTCACCGATGTTGATGGCAAGTTTTTGTACTACGAAGGCATTGTTCACGACATTACTGAACGACGACGCATTGAAATGGAGTTGCGGCAGCAGCGCAAGCAGGCTGATCGCCTCCTTGTCAATATTCTGCCGTACCAAATCGCGATGCGCCTCAAGTCAGGGGCTCGTTCAATCGCGGAAAGCTTTGACGAAGTCACAGTCCTCTTTGCCGACCTGGTTAATTTCACAGTCGCTTCTGGACAAATGAGTCCGAAACAGTTAGTCAATCTGCTCAACGACATTTTTTCTACGTTTGATCGCCTGGCTGAGCGCCATGGATTGGAAAAAATCAAAACCATTGGGGATGCTTACATGTTGGCCGGCGGCTTACCGATTGCCCGTCCCGATCACGCCGATGCGGCTGCCATGATGGCTCTGGATATGCGACAGGCTATGGAAGACTTTGTTCGCCCGGACGGTACACCTTTTCAGTTACGGGTAGGTCTCAACACAGGTCCCGTTATTGCTGGCGTCATTGGAGTACGTAAGTTTGCTTACGACCTCTGGGGCGATACTGTCAACATTGCCAGCCGCATGGAAACAACCGGACTTCCTGATCGCATTCAGGTCACTCCCGAAGTCTACGAGCGCCTAAAGAATCGCTTTCTGTTTGAGCCCAGAGGGACTATTGCGGTTAAAGGCCGAGGTGAAATGGAAAGTTATTGGCTTATCGGTCGACGACATACGATGTAGGGTGAGTACAGCTTACCTGGGGCGTACGATGGCTTCCTTGTCTCCTGATTTGCATGAACGATTAGCAGCCCCACTCATGATTGGGTCCGTTGTGGTCAGAAGCCGGGTGCTGCAATCACCGCTTTCAGGCGTCACCGATAAAATTTTTCGGCGGTTGGTGCGCCGATATGCCCCGACTTCGATGCTGTATACCGAAATGGTGCATGCTGCTGGGGTGTGTCATCTGGACACCCTGCCCCAAATTATGGAAGTCGATCCGGATGAGCACCCGATCAGTATTCAACTCTTCGATTGCCGTCCCGACTTCCTGGCGGAGGCGGCTCGTAGGGCTGTGGCAGAAGGAGCCGATACCATCGACATCAACATGGGCTGCCCAGTCAACAAAATTACTCGTAAAGGGGGCGGTTCGTCACTGTTGAAGGATCCTCAGATGGCTGTCGCAATCGCTCGCACTGTAGTCGAAGCCGTAGAGGTGCCGGTCTCGGTTAAGACCCGCATCGGCTGGGATGACGCAAATATCAATGCTATCGATTTTGCACGCCGTATGGAAGATACGGGCGTGCAGCTATTGACCCTGCATGGCCGCACTCGTGCCCAAGGTTACACTGGCCAAGCTCGTTGGGATTGGATTGGTCGTGTCAAGGCAGCTCTCTCAATTCCGGTGATCGCCAATGGCGATATCGACTCGGTTGATGCTGCTGTTCGCTGCTTGGAGGTGACTCAGGCCGATGGTGTGATGTGCTCAAGGGGAACCCTCGGCTATCCCTTTCTCGTCGGGGAAATTGACTACTATCTGAAAACCGGACAGTGCCTACCTGCACCTACCACAGTTGACCGCCTTCTCTGTGCCCAGGAGCATCTACGATTGATTGCTGAGTACAAAGGTTATCGGGGTATTTGCCAGGCGCGCAAACACATGACCTGGTATGTGAAGGGATTTGCCGGGGCTGCCGAACTCCGAGAAAACCTCTGCCGAATTGAGTCGGTTCTGGAGGGGGAAGATTTGCTCCAAAAGGCGATCGCCCAGCTAGAAGCACAGGGGGATAGCGCTCTTATCTGGCAAACTTCACGAGACAACAATAAATTACCCCAAAAAGTTTGTTGACTTTTCCAAGTTGCTCGCATACCCTTGCAGAAAGGGTGTCAAATTGATGCCCGCTTTTGCTCAGGTGCGCCTTCACGACAAACATGCTTTCACGACAGATATCACCCAAACACTCAGCGAGACGGTCTGAGTTTTAGATGAGTTGGTCGCAGTCCTCCTGTTTCAGGCAGTTTCGCTTGGATGAAGCATTCATTGAGTCAGGAAAACCATAGTCAGGAAGGAATTCGGAATACTCCTAAGAAACACAAACTAATTTGACCTAAAAAGGGCTGATTGTCGCCAAGAACAAGACAGTTGTGTTTCCTTCGGGTTTATCGAGCAGCACTGCTGTTCGTTCAAGGCTCAGATCTTGTACTTGGCCGGGAAACCGCTAAACACCGCCCTGCACTGAAAGTGTCAGGGCTCACTGACTCAAACCCCTGAAGGGGTTGAAGGGCGTGTAATCCTTATGCATCAATGGGTTTAGCCTTTGTAGTCCCTTTAGGGACTTGGCTCAGTGAGCGCTGAGGTTTCAACTCGGCGCGGATGTCTGGGCATGGCCAGCTGGGTGCAAGATCTAAGGAATACAGATTTCTGCTGAATGCTGGCTCTTGTAGAGCTTTGTCTTTCGCTGGCAGTATTCTACTTTCGGAAAATTTCCCGTTTCAGGTCAGTATTGCTCGAATGTAAGTAAAAACCCTTAAAAGAACTCAACTTCTCTTTAAGTGGCGCCACTGTTTCCGGATGGGGAAGATGCGTCAAAAGACTTATGAAACTCACACTAGGCGAAAAAGTATTACTGTCGGTTCCAGTGCTGTGGCTGATTCTAGCAGCAGCGATCGCGGCAACCTTCAATCCTGAGCTATCCAAAGATGTGCCCCGGTCCGACACCTCAACACAGCATCACAGAGACCTTGCCAAGTCGACAAAGATTCTGAAGCCCAAAAACAAGACCAACAAATCTTATAAAGGCAATTGGTTCAACCGCCAGCCTGTCCTGCAAACGACGCGCACGGGGATCTGGGATGACGAACCATTGTGCTATCGCTATGGACGCACTGTAACTCGCCCCATGTCAGCCTATTTCAAGCTGCCCGCACTGCCCGTTAATTGGAGTGATGACCAGCAAATGCCAGTGGTTGTACAGGCGGGGGTCCGGGATGATGCAGCTTACTGTCATCAGTCTCCTGCTCAGCCTAAGCGAGAAACGGATGCTGCTATATCAGGTGTTGCCAGCTCAGCTCCTCTAACGGCCAAATTTGCGAAACTGAAGACGCGATCGCAGATGCTGCCGAGGGCGACTTCTCAGCCTGATCTTGAGCAAACCCAAGACACTCATCTCATCCGAGGAGCCTCTTTTGAGACTGTACTCCGCTCAGAGCGAGACCTTTTACAGACATTCCACGCAAACAGTTCATCCGTAGCCCATCACGATTTACTTGGACGTGTTGATTCGTATACGAGCGATAGGCTTCCCCTCTTGCTACCGGCAGAGAATCATTTTTCTGAATTACTGAGGAGTGAATCTGAGCGTCATGATGCGATATTCTTTGACGTCACTTTAGATATTCCATTTGCTCATGGTCTCAAGGCTCCTGACACACTGCCAATTGTGGCGCCAAACACTCTATTTACTCCTGACTTCGAGGTTCTTGACGCCATTATGGATGCGAGAGGAGTGGCAGATATAGAAGTAGAAGTAGAAGTAGACGTAGACACAGAGAAGCGTCGGTTAGAGAAGTTAGGGGTTTATCAGGAGTTCGAGGATCAACCACGTGAAAACAGACCCATGATTCGGCTAGACGGAACGGATGAGTCAAAGGCTGATCAGGACTTTGCACATCGCCTGAGTCAAGATGGGCCAATCATTCACCTGGATCCAACGACGGAACCCATTCATTTGCCGCTGCGTAATGAAGCCCCATCGGCATCGCCAGAATCGGTTCCAGAGCCGGGTGTGGCAGCAGCACTCATCTTGGTTTTGGGCGGTCTTGGAAAACTCAAGCGCAAATTGTAATCAACACGGCCATATTTTTTGGTTAACATGTATGCAACAACACCTAGAAGGGCTATCTCTCTCAAGGTGGTCTGAGTATTATTTAGGTTTCCATGACTTCCTACGCAACCTCCACGACCAGAGCTGACATGGGTGAGTTACGACGCCTTCGTAGCCTTTTGCCACCAGAACTTCAGAGTTGGGTTACGGTTGAGGCAGCTACTGATGTTTCACCGCCGCTGATTACCTGTGAAGAACTGGGCAAGGATCAGGTTGAAATTCAGGTAGACCTTGCGAAGTGGGAAAGCCTAGCTCTGGATCAGCGAAATCTAATTTTTTGGCATGAAGTTGGCCGTATCCAAAACGATACAATCCCCCGAGATGGGTGGGAGATGGCGGCGCTAGCCATTGGTCTAGGCGGTGCCATCGGCGAACTGTGGGTCCAGGATGGCTTGCTGCTAATGCTGGCCCTGGCACTTTGTGGCTTTTCGGGCTGGCGTTTGTACAAGCGCAACAATCCAATCAAATCTCTGGAAGAAGCAATTGAGGCCGATGAGCGCGCGATCGCGATCGCCACACGGTTCGGCTACACCCTGCCCAACGCCTATAAGAGTCTGGGAAGTGCTCTGAAGACCCTAATTGAACAAACTCCTAAAAAACGGAAGCGTGACCATTACATCAAGCGTTTAGATGCCCTGAAAAAGAGTGCAGCTAAGGCTAAAGAGCGGGCACGCGGCGGACGTGATCCCCGTCCTGTTTACTAGGCTTCATACTCGTAGCATAGTCAATCCATATCATGGGGTGCGTCGGGCGGTTGCCAGGACGCACCCTAGTCCTGTTTTGGCTGAGTGACCTGAACCTAACAAGGGATGTGCCACCAGGATTTCGCATGAGCAGATCGATACGGCAGTTTGACAATTGCCAAACCCTAAGGTCTTCAATTGAGTTAGGGGCTGTCCTGAGCCTGTTTCCTCCCTTTTCTCAGCCAAACAGAATGCAGTTGCCCCAAACGTACCGACCTACTTCTTCTTTCCAAGGAAGTTATTCAGGTAATTCTGGACAGATTGTCTAGCGCGCTTATTAGAAACAAGGCGCTGAACTTGGTAAGACGCGAAGTTAAAGCTTGTGCCAATTAGATCTGGAATATCTTGGAACCGAGGACTCTGCTTCTTGAGCTCGTAGCCAGCCTGCTGCATAACCGACCCTGCAATACGTTCACAAAGCCAGACTTCAGTGTCGGTAACATCGCGCCGCTTCTTGGCATCAAAAGAAGTATTGGGACGCTCGACTTGAACCGATTGCGTGACCCGAGTATTGAGAAACTCCGCCAGTTCAGCGGCTTCGTTATCAGGGTGTGCTACTAAGGTTTCGAATTTAACAATATACACAGGCACTTCAGGACGCCTTTTCATAAAGGCTGTCGTGCGCTGGTATGCGAGCTTCCAATAATTGGCATAGACCAGCGGATGATACTGACTCGATGAACCGTCGCCAATCTTACCTTTTACCTCAGGCTTGGGCAGATTCTTGAAAGATGCCATGACCTTCAGTGGGTTACGCATGACGAAAACAAATTTTGCGCCTGGAAACAGCGCCGTTAGCTCATCTAAATGCATGAAATCCTGGGGCGTTTTGTAGCCCCAGCGATCGCACTGATGGTGCAACGCCAGTCGAGTCAGCCATTCTTCGAGCAGCATTGGCCAGGTTACCGATTGCCCCTCAAACGCTTTGAGAATAGCCTCTTCCAATGCGTGCAACTCTTCCCAGGTACATTGCGGTGCGAATGCATAGTCCTGCTTTCTAGAAACAACTTTGCCGCGAGCCGACCAGCCAAGTTTGTTGAGATAGGCCTTCTGCTGTTCTGTGGCAAGCGTCCCCTGCAAACCCAGCGATTTTGCATGCTGATAGGCATAGAGATCGTCAAAGACATATAAGCCTTCCATGCAGGAAAGTACATGCGCGAGATAGCTCGATCCGCTACGGGGTAAACCAATCACAACCACTGGTGGAACAGATTCTTTGACTACCGGCGTTGTGGCAAATAAAGGAGAGCTAGGATTCGACATAGTCACTTGATTTTGCATAACGCTCGAACACAATAGGTTGTCTGATTAAAGAGAAGCTATTACCGCTACGCGGAATTCAAAATTCAAAATTCAAACCTAAGGCAGATAAGCCTTCCCAGCATTCTGAATAGTGAGCATACTGCTGCCGTGATGTGCTAGAGGGTCGGTAACTTATCAAAAGGTAGCCCCAGCCCAACCATGGAACGGATCCAAAAGACCAGAGCAATTAATCCCACTAAGACTGCCGTGGATTTCATATCGGTCAGAACAGAGCCTAGTCCCTCTCGATGAAGATAGTATTGGGAAGCAACATAAGACGGTAAATCAGCTAGGGCTACGACTGCGATCGCCCCCAAAATTCCATACCTTGCAAAACCTACATGAATCCCCACCATAATCAGTACAAGTCGAAAAACTCGGCTTTGAGCACTGTAGAAAGATTTACCCAGTGCTAGTAGACACGGATCAGCAATGAAGAACAGAGCTGAAAACCAGCTTCCTAAGGCCAGTAGCGGCATCATCCAGGCCGCTTCTTGATAGCGACTATCGTAGAGAAAATTGATAATCAAATCACCAAAGCCAGCCAATCCCAGACACATGAGAATCAGAACGCTGTGAAGCTTCCAGAGCTGACGATTAATTTTTCGCTTCAGCTGCTTTCTTGGCAAATCCACACGCTTAGATACGATAGGAAAAATGACCTTGAAGCTCATCTGCTTCATGACCTGTTGGGGAATGCTAGCGAACATGTAAGCAATGTTATAAACCCCTAATGTTCTGAGCGAGACTTTATCTCCTAAGATAAGCCGATCCGATTGATCAGCGAGGAACATAACGATACTGCTGAGGAAAATCCATCGACCAAAAGAGACAATCTCTTTACGGGCTTCCGGCTGAATCACAAACTTATGCTGATGGCCTGGAAAAAGGATATAGCTAAGTACGGATCTAAATGTTTGCCCAACAATTGCCCCAATGACTAATGACCAGATACTAGGATAAAGCCAGGCGACAAATACCATTGTTACTACGCCAACAAATTGGGAAGCAAACTCGAATAGAGTGACTTTACCAATAACCAGATGTCGATTCAGCGTATATATCTTGGTAGAGACTAATCCCCGGGCTATGGTTACGATACTGATAACAATTAGGACATTAAATAAGAGTGGCTCCTCGTAAAAGCGGGATATGGGATAGGCCAATAAGACTAGAACTGCCCACAGCAGAAGTCCCCTCAAAATGGAGATGCTCCAGGCTGTATTTAGAAATTCGGGATCATCGCCGCGCTTGCTACGAACAATATTCTGAGCAATTCCAATATCAGAAAAGAGTTCTAATCCCTGACGAAATGCATTGACCAAAGCCATTACACCGAAATATTCGGGTATCAGTAAACGAGTCAGGACAATATTGCTTGCAAAGCGCAGCAGTTGACTGCTGCCGTAGCCCATAATGGTCCAGGCCGACCCTTTAACTGCAAGCTTCTTTAGGGAAGATGTCATAGGATTTAGTCTTTATTGGAATACTGAATTCTGAGTGGATGATGAATCGCCTTTTGTTTGACTGAAAGAATGCTGATTTCTCTTGCAGCAGTTCAATGAATTCGTAAGGGACGAAGCTTTATTGAGAACAATAACCATACCTTATTTGCTTGAAGATAGTCCTGAAATAGCTTGTAAAGCACCTATGAAAAGTTTTGATTTTTTTCTATCTAAACCTAAGGAATTTAATAAAGCTTGTCGATCAGTGTATACCTGGCTTGGGTTCTAAAAATCACTGCTTGTACACCCTCAAATGTATCACGAGATAACGCTACCAGAAGGCTCCTGTGCTGTCTTCATACGATACTGATTGGTTAGGCAAAATTGGGGTATCAACTCAAGCCGGGATAGGTTGACCGTGCCAGGGATTGGGCTGTTGTGACAAGGAAGACTGTCTAGGTAGGGGTAACTCTGTAAAGGTACTGAGCACCGACTCAAAGAGGTCAGGAAAGGGATGGCCAAAGAGC
>JBHJHM010000154.1:0-37248 GCA_050330865.1 Leptolyngbyaceae cyanobacterium | reverse complement strand
GGAGGCAGCGATCGCTCAGCCTCAGATGACATTTGGAGGGGAAGAACTTTATTCAAACCTGATTGAGAAATCAGCGGCTTTAGGATTTTCCATCATCATGAATCATCCGTTTGTAGATGGGAATAAACGTACAGGTCACGCTGCGGTAGAAACTTTACTCATTTATTACGGCTAGGTTGCCAAGACTCTCTATCGCCGCACAACTTCGCCGTTAGATACTAGAGTTAAGAATCAAGCTGCATTGTGCTGACTGCGATCGCAGTCCTTGAAATGCACATTGCCGGAGCAAAAGGGCTGCGAACAATAAACTCTCCAGTTCGTCAAACTCAAAATGATTAGAATACTAAGCGGGTAACGCGATTCGAACGCGCGACATTCACCTTGGCAAGGTGACGCTCTACCACTGAGCTATACCCGCAGCTTGATTTCGGACTTTTACTAGTATTCCAGACACAGATAGGCTTGTCAAGGTTTCCCGACCTAACATTTGCTAGGGATCAGATGTTGCCGGTGAGGAAACCACCGAAGCAGTTGTCGGTAAGGATGGGGCTGAACCGGCTGGTAACCCATTCACATCCCCTGCAGAAAGGCTATGAACCTGATTCATGAGGCTCGCCATTTCAAGCGCGCTCATAGCGTAATTCCAGCCCAAATTGCTCTTGATCCCAGCCCGTTCTAGTGCCTGTTGCATCGAATCGGTGGTCAGGACACCAAAGACAATCGGGACACCCGTTTGAAATCCTGCAGCTGCTACACCCTTTGCCACTTCGCCAGCTACGTAGTCGAAATGAGGCGTCTGACCGCGAATGACGGCACCCAAGCAGATAATGGCATCGTATCGCCCGGTTAGGGCTAGTTGGCGAGCCACCATGGGAATCTCGAAACTACCAGGAACCCAGGCATAATCTACCTGTTCGCCGTGGGGATTGATATCAACACCGTGTCGCTTAAGACAGTCTTGACAGCCCGCAAGCAGTTTTTCTGTAATTAGGTCATTGAAACGACCAATCACCAGAGCAAAGCGAAACGGTTCACCCTGGTGAAAATTTCCTTCCAAAACAGTCATGAAGTTCGATAGCCTAAACGACTACACCACAAGGTAATTGAGACTGCCGACAACGACAACCAAAATACCCCAAAGAATAGAGCCTAAGAGAATGAATCGTTTGGACTGATCCCAATTTTGGGGTGATGCGTAGGCAACTGGAACACCGACAATCATCACAAAAGATAGGAGAACCAGTGCCAGGAGTGTCACCTGGAAAATAATTACCATTTTTTTAAATCTCTGCTCTCAACACAGCGCTGTCAGCTACTCCACAAACGACGTTTGTCAGTAACTAACGGTATGTTAGTAAGCTATCAGAAATGGGGATGCGGCGGAAGGCTTGGGTTAGAGATGTGATGGATTTGGTGCTGTGTCATACAACGGCTGACTTTGACACGCTGGGTGCAGCTGTTGGGCTGACGTGCTTGTATCCAGGAGCACGCATCGTTTTGACAGGTGGGTGCCACGCTACCGTAGGGGCCTTTTTAGGCTTACATCGTGACGCATATGCGCTGCTTGAGCATCGTGCTGTCGATGTCCACACAGTTCAATCGCTTTTCATTGTGGATACCCAAAAGCTGGAACGCTTGGGGCTTGCGGCTGACTGGGTTCGTGAGGTGTCGGAACGGGGCGGCCATATCACTGTCTATGACCACCACTGGCAAGCTGGAGGAGACATCCCTGCCACAGTGGTTTATTGGGAAGATGTCGGTGCGGCCACGACTCTGATTGTCGAACAGTTGAAAAATCAGGCAATCACATTGACACCTGAAGAAGCAACCGTAATGGCACTCGGCATTCACGTCGATACCGGATCGTTGACGTTTGCGGCGGCGACACCCAGAGATGCAGCTGCACTAGCCTGGCTGATGGAACAGGGAGCTAACCAAATCGCGATCGCCGAATATGTTGAGCCCACTTTATCCTCGGAACTACAGGATTTGCTGGCGATCGCACTCTCAAACTGTCAGCAAGAAAGTTACGCCGGACACCGGTTGGGTTGGGTAACGCTAGCGCTTCCCCACTACATTCCCGGACTATCTGCTTTAGCAGAGCGACTGATCGCGTTACTGGATATCGATAGTCTCGTGCTTGCTGCTGGTTACCCCTTAAAGAAAATTCAAGTAAAGACAGCAACCCAAAAATTGGTTTTGATTGGCCGGGCCCAGGGGCAAACAGTGGCCCTCGGCGATCGCCCAGGTATCGATTTTCAGGCAATATTTACACCGCTGGGGGGCGGGGGGCATGCTGCTGCTGCTTCAGTGACCCTGACAACCGATAGGCCTGCAGCAATTCTGGAACAGGTCTTAAGTTCAGTGCGAGCCCAAATTCCGGCCCTGCCCACCGCCCGCGAACTGATGTCGGCGCCTGTCCGAACTATCCTTCCCACAACCCTGATTACTGAGGCTCAACGAGTTCTGCTGCGCTACGGTCACTCGGGCTTATCCGTCGTGGATAGCAATGGGCAGCTCGTGGGGATTATTTCTCGACGTGACATCGACTTGGCCTTACACCATGGATTTGGCCATGCTCCAGTCAAGGGCTACATGACCACTCGTGTTAAAACAATTGCCCCCTCAACCCCCTTACCTGCGATTGAGGCCCTGATGGTGACTTATGATATTGGTCGCTTGCCAGTCGTTGAATTCGGGCAGCTCGTGGGGATCGTGACTCGAACCGATGTATTGCGACGCCTTTATCAGGAGCAGCAGCTCAATAACCCAAACCAAGTTTCCTTTAGTCGCTCGTTGCCAACCGTCGCTGCATCGTCTGCTTCCCAACTCTGGCAATCTTGGCAGCAGCGTTTGCCCTCAGAGCTGCGGGATATGTTGGCAGATATGGCGGCGGTCGCAGCTCAGCGGGGCTGGCAGCTGTATCTCGTTGGGGGAGCTGTCCGGGACTTTTTTTTGACACCCCTGTCCGAACCTTTGATGCTGCAAGACGTCGATCTGGTTGTCGATAGTGCAGCGCAAACGCTCGAAATGGGAGCCGGAGTCGTCTTAGCTCAAGCTGTACAGGCCAAACATCCGGAAGCTGAGCTGCAGGTCTACGGACGATTTCAGACAGCGGCGTTAGTCTGGCACGAAAATCGCAATCAAACGCCGCTGATGATCGACATTGCGACAGCCCGTACCGAGTTTTATCCTTACCCAGCTGCCAACCCAGAAGTTGAAGCGAGCTCGATTCAGCAAGACTTATATCGTCGCGACTTTACGATCAATGCCTTGGCAATTTGCCTGACGCCACCTCGGTCAGGATATCTGCTGGACTTCTTTGGCGGACGCCTCGATTTGGAACAGCACTACATTCGGGTGCTCCATGCCAATAGCTTTATTGAAGACCCCACACGTATTTATCGCGCCGTACGATTTGCGGTACGACTCGGCTTCGTTATCGAACCACAGACAGAAGATTTCATTCGCCACGCGGTTGAGAGCGGTCTGTATCAGCGCCTGCAGCAAGAGATGGTGAAGCTGCCTGCTTTGCAGACACGTCTGCGAACCGAGCTGAAATACATTCTTGAAGCGCCCTATTGGGAGAGGGCACTGGCTTTGCTGAGCCAGTTGGGCGCCCTGAAATGCCTTCATCCCGAGCTGGTTCTGACGCATCATCTCTGGCGACAGCTTCGCCGCCTCAGCCGCTGGCTTGATCGAGTCGCGATGCTGTCACAGCTGACTCCCTGGCAATTACGTCTTGAACTATTAATAGCCGCGATCGCACCTGAGGCCCGACAAACTGTAGCAGCAAACCTGCAATTGCCACAGAGCAGCGTTACTCGTTTGGCAACCTTGGCAGCGACCGAAGCCTGCTTGCTAGACCAACTGCCGCAGTGCGATCGCCCCAGCCGCTGTACACAGCTGCTTCAATCCTTTGCCATTGAGGTGCTGATTTTGATGAGCGTCCGTTTTCCGCATCAGTTAGGCAGTACTATTTGGCGCTATCTAACCACTTGGAGCCACATCAAAGCCCCTCTCAATGGCAACGACCTAAAGCGATTGGGGTATTCTCCTGGTCCCGAATACCGTAGTATGCTGGAAGCCCTGAAAGCTGCCACTCTCGACGGCGAGGTGAGTGATCAAGCAACCGCCAAAGCCTTTATCAAGCACCAATATCCCCTGACAAACCCTCCTGGATCGTGAATGAAGAGAAGCTGGTTGAGTAAAGCGGGGATGAAGCTGTAGATTCTGACCCTTGCTAGTAACGTCTAAAGCCATCAACCGCCAAAGCAAACCGTATCTCAAACACCTTCCATTAGAATCGCAACAGGGTAGATTGAACAGGCTGAACCGAAGCAATATAAGTGTAATGGGCTGAATTCTATGGCGCTTTCTCCAGGCACTGCTCTGCAAAATGGCCAATACGTTATCGACGCATTGTTAGAAGATGCGCCCAACGGGGATTTGTATTGGGGAACCCATGTTGCCACAGGAACGGAGGTATACATCCAAGTTTGTTCCCTAGCGACTGCGACCGATACGTCTGCTTTGTCGACATTAATTGCCCATTTGCAGGGAGTTTCTTTCGCCGCGCAAGCTCCTCTACCCAAGCCGTTTCAGCTGTTCTATGGCGAGGCCAACACGCTTTGCTGGGCAATGAGCACGACGGTGGGTAGACCGTGGACCCTGGCTGACCGTCCCCACACTCCCATGCCACTTGAGCAAGCTCTGAAACTCGTTAGAACGGTTGCCGAGGCAGCCCTTTGGTTGGCCGACCGAGGAGTTGTCGGGGTTGATTTGTCTCTCAACCGCATTTGGACAACGGCAGATAGCGATCGCATCACGCTGACTGGCCTCCCGCAACAGCACACCGCGAGTTCAGAGACAAGGGTCGCTGACGAGGCGTCTGCTTTGGCGGTGCGATCGCTGGCGCAATTACTCTACAGCTGCCTTTCCGGAGAGCTTCCCCAAACTGATGCGCCAACGGAACTCGCTCAGATGCTGCAGCAGCAACAGCCAAATATCAATCCATCCGTGGTGCAGGCAATTTCGCAGGGAACCGTAACGTCTCCCTCGACAACGTTCAAAGACACCATCCGTGAATGGCTGTCAACGTTGCCTGATGCGGATTCTCATTCTGATTATCGTGAGTCACCCCAAGACACGTCTCAGCCTCCTCAACCAGCCCGTCGCCCTAATCGCTGGGGTCTCTATCCAGCCTTGGGCATAACGGCATTAATGGCTGCCGTTGGAGGAGGAACGCTCGGAACAGCTTGGCGACTGAATGCTGGGAGCCTACCCGGCGACATCCAGCTTAAGCCCGATCAGTCCTTTCCCTCTCAACCAGACTGGTCTGGAAGTGATCCAGAAGCTGTTTTTGAGACGCCTCGTCGGTTCACCTGGGACGAGCCAGTTGACGAAGAGGGTTGGGTAGAACCCCGTTGGGAGGCGACAGAGCCAGAACCAGAATGGATCCCTGAAGTGTCGGAAGAATTTGAAGCGAGCCCTGAAGATATTAATTCCCTCGAAGAAGATTCTCCAAAAGTTCCGGCCCCTTGGGCTTCAGGTGAACCGGTTAAAAAGCCATCAACGGAAAAAAACGTCTCTGAAGATACCTCAGTACCGGATGCGACCTTAGAAACATTCGTAGCGCCCTCGGCAGACGAAGAAGAATTTTCCAATGTGTACGAAACGGTCGAACCAGACTATAGAAATTCGCCCAAAAGTGAATGGGCTCCGGCCCCAGCCCCGGCCCCAGCCCCAACATCGGAGAGCTAGTTGAATACTTGAAGGGTGATCGATTAAGATATAGGGCTTTTCATTTCTCCGATGCCAACCGATGCCAACTTAGGGCTGCATCCCCAGCTAAGGATTCAGAACGAATTCTCCCGTCAGGATCAGAACGAGGGCGTTATAATTCTGGGTACGGGCGTAACAAAGTGTGACATTATGAGCAACCCTATGGTGCATGCCTTTTTTGTGGGTCGAGCACTGGCAACGGCACTTGCTGAACAGCTAGAACAAGCGACGACAGAGGCACTCAGCAACTTAGGTAAGTTTGATGCGGAGCAACGCGAAAGCTTGAGGCGTTTTACCGATGAGGTAGTGGCTCGTGCTCAGCAACAGGAGGTTAACGCTTACCAGCAAACGTCCACGGCGGCCCCGACGGCAACTCCAGGCGCAACAGGACAAGATCTGCAAGCAACGATTGATAACCTGCGGGCGGAGATCGCCCAGGTAAGATCGACTCTGCAGCAGTACCGGGCGTCCTTAAATTGAATTGAGCCTTGTGGATTCATGTACTGCAATGGGCTTGAATATTTCAATAGTTCATTATTTCACTGCCAGCTAATTGAGGAGTTTGAGTGTCTGCTGTTTACGATAAGGCGAGTTCCTCTCCCCCAATGTCTGAAGATGGTTTGAATGGAGCATCCGAGTCGTCGGATCCTTCTGCTGCATCTTTGGCAGTGGCTGATACAGTATCTCCTGACAGCAGTACGCTAGCCGCCGAGAGGAACGGCTCAGCTCTTCATGTCTCTGAGAGTGCGGCTGCGATCGCTACCGATGCAGAGCCGACTCCGGTTGCCTATAGCGGCAGTCGTGCCTATCGTTGGAACCGCAAGCGCTATTCGCGGGTAAAGCGCTCATTCGATATTTGGTCTTTCGTTTTTCGGTTTCTAGGGGCTCGCTGGCTTTACAGCAAGCGATGGAGCTATCGCGGTGAAAGAACGCCTGAGAAGCTGACGGCGCGTCGTCGCAAACAGGCAATTTGGATTCGTGAAACGTTCCTAGACTTGGGGCCAACATTCATTAAGCTGGGCCAGTTGTTCTCAACCCGAGCTGACCTGTTTCCGATTGAATATGTCGAAGAACTCACCAAGTTACAAGATCGCGTTCCGGCTTTTAGCTACGAGCAGATTGAAGAAATTATCGAGGCTGATTTAGGCAAGCCTGTTCCCGAACTGTATCGCACCTTTGATCCGATTCCGCTAGCCGCCGCTAGCCTCGGACAAGTTCACCGAGCGCAGCTTCACTCGGGCGAAGAGGTGGTTGTTAAGGTGCAGCGTCCGGGTCTCAAGCGGCTCTTTGAAATCGATTTGTCTATCTTGCGCGGCATTGCCTATTACTTTCAGCGCCATCCCGAATGGGGTAAAGGCCGTGATTGGCTGGGTATTTATGAGGAGTGCTGTCGCATCCTTTGGTTAGAAATTGATTACATCAACGAAGGTCGTAACGCGGACACTTTTCGGCGTAACTTTCGTCAGCAACAGGACTGGGTGCAGGTTCCTCGGGTCTTCTGGCGCTATGCTTCACCGCGAGTGCTGACCTTGGAATACATGCCAGGCATCAAAATTAGTCACTACGATGCTTTAGAGGCAGCCGGTCTTGATCGCAAGCGTTTAGCCTATCTGGGTGCCAAGGCTTACTTGCATCAGCTTTTAGAGGATGGTTTCTTTCACGCCGATCCCCATCCCGGCAACATTGCCGTTAGTCCTGAAGGTGCACTTATCTTTTATGATTTTGGCATGATGGGCCAGGTTCAACCTGTGACTCGTGAGCGCCTGATGATTACCTTCCTGGGAATTGCTCAGCGCGATGCTGATGTCGTTGTAGCTTCTCTGGTTGAACTAGGAGCCTTAGCAGAAGTTGAAGATATGGGGCCTGTTCGTCGCTCCATCCAATATATATTGGATAATCTGATGGATAGGCCGTTTGAGGAGCAGTCTGTTGTTGAAATCAGTGATGATTTATATGCGGTTGCTTACGATCAGCCTTTTCGGTTTCCAGCCACCTTCACTTTTGTAATGCGAGCCTTTTCCACTCTGGAAGGGGTTGGAAAGGGGTTGGATCCAAATTTCAACTTTATGGAAGCTGCTAAACCGTTTGCAACAAAACTCATGACTAACAGCAACTCGCCAAACTCTACCGATACCTTGCTAGGAGAAATCGGGCGTCAGGCAGCTCAAATGAGTACAACTGCGTTGGGGCTGCCTCGTCGATTGGAGGATACACTAGAGAAATTAGAACGGGGCGACATTCGGGTACGGGTTCGGTCAATTGAGACGGATCGTATTCTCCGGCGCGTGAGTAGTGTCAATATGGCAACTAACTATACGCTTTTGGTTGGAGCCTTTGTTCTATCAGCGACTATCTTGTTGGTCTATGAATATCTCTGGCTTGCGATCGCTGCATTCAGTGTGGCAGGCATTGCCGGCATTGGTCTGGTGCGTCTGATGCTGCAGCTAGGACGGGCAGATCGACTGCCATAGTAGGGGAAAAAGTTCATGCTGAGGCTACTTTTCTCTGGGATGACGGACCCAGGGCTCTTGCGATCTAGCAACCAGGACGATTATTACATCGACCCTGACGGTCGTTTCTTCATCGTGGCCGATGGGATGGGGGGGCACGCAGGAGGGAAGGAAGCTAGTCACATTGCCACCAATACGATTCGTGCTTACTTGGAAGAACAGTGGGAGAATACCCTGGCGACACAGGAAATTCTCCGGAAAGGCTTGATGCTGGCAAACAAGGCGATCGTTGATGACCAAAGGCAAAACCCAGAGCGGGCTGACATGGGCACTACTGTGGTTGTGCTGACCTTTAGAAAACGCGATGGGCAGCCCTGGTGTGCTCATGTGGGCGATTCGCGACTGTATCAGCTACGCGGACCCAAGATTGCTCAGTTAACTGAAGATCATACCTGGATTGCTAGAGCGGTTCGGGATGGTGAACTCACCCTGGATCAATCGCGAACGCATCCTTGGCGACATGTACTGTCTCAGTGCCTGGGCCGCGAAGATTTAAATCGAATCGATATTCAACCGATTAAGGCTCAAGTTGGCGATCGCTTTTTACTCTGCAGCGATGGATTGACGGAAGAACTACCAGACTCGATGATTGCTGCTCACCTGAAGTCTATTCGAGCCTCGGAAAGCGCAGTCAAAACCTTGATTCACTCGGCCAAACAGCGGGGAGGACGAGACAACATTACGGTGGTTCTGGTGACGCTTTTGCCTGAAAAAGAAGCCGTAGAAAGCGAAGTCCCCACAGACTTTGTTGTGCCTTGATATGAAATACAAAGATGTTGCTAAAGCACTTGACCCCGCCCAAATGGTGGCATCACCAGGCGATCGGGTCAAGCTAAAGAACTATAACCCAGAGCACACTGGATACCTTAAGAAGAATGAGGCTAAAGAGCTCTTAAAGTGGAGCATTGAGGAGCTAGCGAAGTTCCAAGATAAGCTCTATGCCCAAAATATTCACGCGTTGCTAATTATCTTTCAGGCAATGGATGCTGCTGGCAAAGACAGCACCATTAAGCATGTCATGTCAGGCATTAATCCCCAAGGATGCCAAGTTTTTAGCTTTAAGCACCCCTCTGCTGAAGAGCTTGACCACGATTATCTCTGGCGATCCTTTAAAGCGTTACCAGAGCGAGGTCGTATTGGTATTTTCAATCGTTCTTATTATGAGGAAGTGCTGATTGTCAGAGTCCATCCTGAGCTTCTGAAAAGACAACAGCTACCGCCTTCAGCCCAAGGCCACTTCATTTGGCAGCAGCGATTTGAAGAAATTAACAATTTTGAAAAGTATTTAGCGAATAATAGTGTTCACGTTTTAAAGTTTTTCTTACATCTCTCTAAGGAAGAGCAGAAGAAACGATTTCTCGACCGTATCAACCGACCTGAAAAAAATTGGAAATTTTCTGTTAGTGATGCTCAAGAGTGTACTTATTGGGATGAGTATATGAACGCCTACGAAAATGCCATTACTCACACCAACACAGAAGATGCTCCTTGGTATATCATCCCAGCTGACCATAAGTGGTTTGCCCGCTTGGCTGTAGCCTACTTTATCGGTCAAAAGATGCGATCGCTAAACCTTGCCTATCCAGATGTGTCCCCAGAGCATCGACAGCGGTTGGCCGAAGCGAAAGTCATGTTGGAGAGAGAGCCGTGAATTACCGAGCACAATGATTGACTAATAATCAACGGCCAACCACCACTCACTCACTTATGATTGCTTGGATGGAATTGCAATTGTAAACGTTGTTCCCTCACCGACCTGAGATTGGCAGGTCAAACGCCCGCCGTGTTTTTCAGTGACAATTTGATAGCTAATAGAAAGACCCATCCCGGTTCCCTTACCGATAGGTTTAGTGGTGAAGAACGGATCGAATAGGCGATCGCGGATGGTTTCGGGAATGCCAGAACCGTTATCGGTAATATGAATGTTCACATGACCAGTATCGGTTTGCTGAGTTTGGATAGTAATACAGGCATCGCGTTTGTTGGCATGTCCGCATAGGCGAACCTCTTTCAGGGCATCGATTGCGTTGCTGATGATATTCATGAAAACCTGGTTCAGCTGACCGGCATAGCATTCCATTTTGGGTAAATCGCCATATTCCCGAATCACCTTGATTGCCGACAAATCTGGGCCTGCCTTGAGGCGGTTTTGCAAGATCATCAAGGTGCTCTCCAGGCCCGCGTGAAGATCGACAGCCTTCATTTCAGCCTCATCCATCCGGGAAAATGTCCGCAAAGACGACACAATACCCTGGATTCTCTCAGCTCCGACCTTCATTGAATTGATGAGTTTGGGTAAATCTTGCATGACAAACTCCAATTCCATCGCGTCAGCTTCTTTCTGAATGTCTGGATGAGGAGTGACATAGTGAGTTTGGTAGAGTTCTACCAATTTCAGCAGATCTTCGGTGTAAGCACGGGCATGGGCAAGATTGCCGTAAATGAAATTGACGGGGTTATTGATTTCGTGAGCAACGCCTGCCACCAGCTGACCCAAGGAAGACATTTTCTCACTTTGCACCAAATGAGACTGGGTTCGTCGCAGTTCTTGCAGCGTAGTTTGCAGTGCCTCCGCTTGATGGCGCAACTGGTGTTCTGAGCGTTGAAGCTGTACTTCTGTCTGTTTGCGCTTGACTCCTAGCGCAATTTCATCGGCTACCATACCGAGTATCCCCAAAGCTTTGGCAGACAGCGGCTGGCGCGCAAATAGAGCCACCACACCCATCAGGGAATCATCTACCGTCAGAGGATAACCCGCGAAGGAGACTATCCCCTCTTGCTGAGCCCAACCAGGGTTGCTGATGTGAGGATCATTTTGCAGATCGTTCGTAAAGTGAGGCTGCCTTTTAGCTGCAATCGAGCCAATTTTGAGCTTACCGACAGCAATCCGAGCATGATTACCGTCGATATGGGTGTAAAGTCCGGCGCTAGCCTGTAGTTCGAGAACAGCTTCGGCCTCATTCAGGGTCCAGATTCTAGCGAATGCTGCCGCCATATATTCCACAATGACTTCACAACAGCCCTGCAGCATGGGACCAATATCTTCGCCAAGGGTCAAAAGGCTATCAATCTCCGCACGGAAGGCTGCAAGCATTGCTTGCTGTTTTAACTCTGCTTCGGCGGCCTTGCGATCGCTAATGTCGGTGTAAGCTCGGATAGAGCCGACGACATTGCCTACTTCATCCCGAATCGCGCTTGCCCGCAGCAGGGTTGGAATTGGTTTGCCTCGGTAAGAGCGCATCATGACTTCACCGGCATAGCGTTGTCCCTTGCGAATTGTCTGGAATATAGTCTGGGCCATCTGAGGGTCGCTATAGAGGGCTTCGCCACGGCTCAACTCCACTGCTAAGTCCAACGACTTCCCAATTTCAAAGAGTTCAGCAAAGGCCTGGTTGTAATAAACGGGCTCGAAGTCAGCATCGGTAATACACAGAGCATCATTGGAACTTTCTACAGCCTGCTTAAAAAGTCTAAGGGAAGCTTCCGCCTGCTTCTTGGCCGTAATGCTGAGGCCGGTTCCGCGAAAGCCCACGACTTGTTTGTTGCTATCCAGCTTAGGCAGACCGCTGATCTCTTCCCAGACAATATCACCAGCAGCCGTAATGCTGCGTTGCTCGATCTTGAAGCTATGCTTGCGGGCAGAGGCCTCTTGTAAAACTTGCTGCAAGGATGCTCTATCTTCCAAGGGTACGAAGGCAAAGAGCGATCGCGCCAACAGAGTGTCAATGCTATGCCCCTTAACACCTTCAGCCTTTTCCGTGAGAAAAGTGTAGACTCCTTCGGCATTCGTTTCCCAAACATATTCGCCGGCAGCCTCAGTGACATCCCGAAAGCGCTGTTCACTTTCCTGAAGCGCTGCTGCAGTCTGACGACGATCAGTAATATCACGGGCAGTTGCATAGAAAACCTGACTCTCTTTGTGGGGCGTCACCGACCAAGAAAACCAGCGATAGTCGCCATTTTTGCATTGCCAGCGGTCTTCAAAGGTCTGAAATAGTGCTCCCCCCATCAGTCGCTTCAGCATCCGTTCGCTTCTGGCCTGGTCATCGGGGTGGATGAGCATCGTGAACGGCATGGTCAATAGCTCTTCGCGAGCATAGCCAAGAATCCGTGTAAAGGAAGGATTAATGCGCTTGAGGTAGCCATCAAACCCGACAATGCACATCATGTCGCTAGAAAGTCGGAAAAAGCGATCGCGCTCTTCCCTCACTTGCTGTAGCTCCGTCACATCGCGGCTGATGCCCACTAGCCCCACAATCTTGTTGTCAACATCCCAATAGGGAGTCTTTGAAGTCAAAAATGTTCGGAGTTCACCTCGGATAGGCAACTGCTGCTCATAAGTTTGGGTAAGTCTCTTCTGAAACAATTGCTGATCGCGATTTTGAATTTTTTGAGCAATCGCAGCCGGATAGAGTTGGGCATCATCCTTACCCACAAGGTCTTTTTGGCCATTGCCTAACAGGCGAATCATGGCTTCATTCGCTAGTAGATATTTACCCTGGATGTCCTTCACAAAGATCAGATCTTCTGTGCTATTAAGAACACCGTTTAGAAGGGCATAACTTTCTTGCTTTTGTAGTTCTGCCTGCTTACGTTCGGTAATGTCCTGAAAATACCAAATACGACCTAAAATAGCTCCTTCTGCTGATTTGATCGGGGCTGAAAAACGATCGAAGACACTGCCATTTTTAAGCTGGATTTCTTCTTGACTTTTTGCTTCAGAATGCTGCTGAAGATATTTAATTTTAGCTGAAAGCTCATCGGGATCTTTTAGCTGCTCAAGGATATGTCTTAAAAGCGCATGATTGTCTTTTTTAATTAATAGATTCCCAGGAACCGACCACATTTCGGTGAATTTCTGATTAAGTGAAGCAACTTTACGATGCTCGTCAAGAATAATAATGCCTACTGGGACAGCATCCTGTTGGGCTTGCAGGATAGCATTAGTCCGACGCAGCTGATCCTGAAATTCCTTCTCACTGGTAATATCTTCGTAGGAGGCAAATAAGCCGACAGTTTCTCCAGCCTCAGATTTAAGAGGAATTTTACTCGTGCGTAACCAACGGTGAGTTCCATTTTTGCAAAGCTGAAGTTCCTCGAAATTAATTTTGGCTTGGCCGGTTCGGATGACTTCTTGATCGTCTCGAACATAGGCATCAGCGTCAGTATTTCCCCAAGGCAAATCATAATCTGTTTTATCTCGAATATTGTTAGAGCTGTCAATCTCTGCATCCAGAGCAAAAGCTTTATTGCATCCAAGATAGCGGGAATTCTTATCCTTCCAAAACACTTTTTGAGGGAGCACATCAAATACCATCTCCAAAAGCTGCTTGGACTCTTGCAGAGCTGCTAAACTCTGCTGATGAGCGATCGCCCCGCCTAAACTATCGGCTGCTGCCTGGACAATTGTCCGTTCGGCTTCGTTCCACGAGCGATCGCAATAGCAGCTATCGAACCCCATAATTCCCCAAAACTGCTGTTCGACAAATATGGGCATGAGCAGTACAGCCTGAGCTTGGCGCTGCCGCAGAAATGTTTGCTCAGCTTTTGCAAAGCTATTGAGAGAGCCCCAAACAGGTTGTCTTGTGGTAAAAGTTTGCAGCCATCGCGACATACTTTGAAAACCGCAGGTAAACCGCTGCTGTTCTGCTTCGACTATGGCATCGTCCTGGGTCCATTCGTACTGGATTTCTAGAAGCCATTCATCCGCGTCTGGCTTAAGACAATTCCTGCCAACGTAAGCACGGTCCACATTCATGACAATTCCTAGATGCGCTAGCGCTCTGGGAACCGCTGTTTGAAGGTTTGCAGCATTGGCTAGGAGCCGGTTGGCTTGGATAAGGCCTGGTAATAATTCGCTGTAGCTTTGAGAGGTAGAACAGGGGGTCGTTTCGACCTTACCTGACTCGACGGACGACATAGGAACACAAAAAAGTAAGCGAAAAACGAATATGCACGCGGTGGATAACCCACATCGTGGGTTTAGACTGCTTACCCTGCTTGGTCTGCAGAACGTTAGCACTGGAAGCGTTCACGCTGGATGCAGATGTACAAAGCTTCGCTCAATGCTAACAGCTAAGCAAGGTCACGTTTGTTACAACGCTCCGAATTGTTGGAAAATCCACATGCTAGAGAGGGCAACCCTAGGGCTCGCTTCATCTGCAAAGCTTTAGAAAAGGCAAATATTGTAAAGAAATATTTCACAATATTTCACATCTCTGTTAGAGTGTTGAAAACCAATAGCCTATGAGAAGGGGTATTACTATGCGCTACACCGTTGAAGATGGTGGTCGTTTAAACAATTTTGCAGTCGAGCCTAGAATGTACGAAGCTGAGCCGCCGACAGCTGCCCAGAAGCGAAACTATATCGTTCTAGGTGTACTGGCGACCGCTTTAATTGCCGGTGTCCTTTCAGTTGCCTTTGTTGTTTCGTAAGCCCCTTTGAGGTAAAGGCGCTGCTGACGAGTAGTAATATAGATGTCCACTACAAAACAGCCGTAGCTCGATGCTGCGGCTGTTTTGCATTAGGCCCCTATATCAAGACTATGGAGAGGTTGCTGTTTGCTATGGCTCACTCGAAGCTGCTTCTGAACTTTACTGCAGAAGCGGACGTTGTCCGCACTTCCCTGTCGGCAGTCCGTCGTATTGGTCCTCACCTTTGGCTTGGGTGTGATGAAACTGCGACCCTAGAGCGACTGACCCTGAAGGGTGACCAAGCCAGTGATCACCACCATTTTGATATTTCTGACTTTTTAGATTTGCCTAACCCTAAGGATGAAGAGATTGATGTCGAAGGAATCGCCTATGCTAACCACTACTTATGGTTTGTTGGCTCTCACAGTCTGAAACGCAAAACCGTAAAATCTGAAAAAACGACGAAAGAAAACATCAAGCGGCTGAGGAAGATTGAACGTGAGGAAAATCGCTACACTTTAGGGCGTATTCCTTTAATAGACGGTCAACTTTTCGCGGCTTGCCCTCACCCCCAAAATCCTAATGTGCTGTTGACAGCGGCTCAACTAAAGCGCCAAAAGAGCGTTAATGAGCTCATAGATCGCCTCGCAGCAGACCGCCATCTAGGAGACTTTCTGAAGGCCAACATTCCTGGCAAAGACAATGGCCTCGATATTGAAGGGCTAGCAGTGCTGAGCGATCGCCTCCTGATTGGCCTGCGAGGGCCTGTGCTGAGGGGTTGGTCCGTACTCTTGGAAATGGTTCTAGAAGAATCTGATTTAGGGATCCTCCGTCTGCAGAAATTAGATAAAACCAAGGAACGCTATCACAAGCATTTTCTCGACTTAGGAGGCCTAGGTATTCGGGATTTGTGTATTTGGGGTGACAAGCTCCTGATCTTGGCAGGGCCTACGATGACTCTCAGCGGCGCGGTGCGCGTGTTTGCCTTACCATTAGCAGCGCTGCAAGAGGATACGCTACTGACACCATCCATCTTGCTGGAAGTGCCCTATGGTGAAGGGTGCGATCGTGCTGAAGGCATCACCTTGTTGGAGCCTAATCAGCAAGAGCTTTTGGTTGTGTATGACGCTCCTGCTAGCGATCGCTTGCAGGGTGATGGAGCTGTCTTTGCCGATTGCGTTTCACTTTAAAGGTTGTGCAATAACGTTTCAATCATGATGTTTCTGCAAAGCTTTGGAGTGGCTGACAGGCTTCTTTGAAGACTCTCCAAGCGAACGATACCCGGCGATATCCTCGGGAAAAATGGGTGAGTCTGGAATCGTGTGTTGATACCCTATGAATTTCTCGCAGTCCCACACAGAAATTATCGTCAGTGCCTTACCTGAGGAAGCCCAAGCTTGGCTAGAGGGGTTACCTTGGATTCAGCGGCGATATGTATTGTCGCTATGCCACCTTTTGTCTGCCGCTCCTCCCGAAACCCAAGCAGAATTCCTTGATGACTATACTGCCGACGGGTTGATATATCGCATTATTCAAGATCAAGACACCCAAGACAAAGTGAAAGGCTATCTGAGACAATTTCATATCAACACAACCTTGTCTAAAGCTGTCCTGAGAAAATATATTCGCCAGTTCTATATTCACTCGGCTCAAGATACTCGCCAGCAGCCAGACCTGTATCTGCAGTCGGCTCTCAAACTCATGATGAGTCCTCAAGAAAAGGGCAGCGTATTCAACTATGTGTTGGGATTTGAACTCATGCAAATGATGTTTCAAATGAGTTGGTCGCAGCACGAACGCCTGTACCGGCTGCAAGTCAATCAAGAAACCTTCATTCGGCAATATATCAAGCCAATTCAACACACGCATCGCATTAATGGCATTATCGTGCCGGATGGTGAAAGTCAGTTTTTTGCTCGTCGTAACTACTTTGTCGAAAAACCCCGCCTTTCTGGGAAGCGATTGGTCGAAATGGTGATAGCAACCTTTACGACTGAAACGGTTATCCAGCTTGGGTTCTCAATTATTCGTACGGCTAACTTTCTGCAGTTCGATTATGGCTATATCTACGAAGCTGAGCCCATTGGAGCTATCGTAGTCTAGCCCGCTTACACTCAACACAGCTCGAATTCTCTGAGCATAGTAAGTGTCTTGATTGATCGAGGCGCGATCGCCTAAGGTCTATTCAGATGGCATGAGGAGACGATGTGTCTGACATCAGTTTGCCGACCCCTCTAGTTGATGTTGCATGGGTAAAAGCCCATCTGCATTGCCCTGAAGTGGTATTAATCGACTGTCGCTTTGCTCTAGGCGATCCGGAACAGGGCCGCCGGGCCTACGAGCAAGACCATCTCCCTGGCGCCTATTATCTTGATCTCAATCGCGACCTATCCAGTCCTGTGCAGCCCCATGGTGGGCGTCATCCGCTGCCTGATTTGCAACTGTTGATTACGAAGCTAGAGGCTCTGGGTATTTCATCCGAACCCGCAACTGCTGTGGTTGCCTATGATGCTACCAAGGGTGCCTTTGCGGCTCGCCTTTGGTGGCTCTTGCGATATCTTGGCCATGACACGGTGGCGGTATTGGATGGAGGGTTTCCTGCCTGGCAGGCAGCCCAGTATCCCCTCGAACGGACGCTTCCTGAACGCCCAGAGCCTGGTCAGTTCACGCCTTGCTTCCAGACTCATTGGGTCGTTGATCGCGACTATGTGATTCATCATAAGGATACAGCTGCAACCGTCGTAGTTGACTCGCGATCGCCCGAACGGTTTCGCGGTGAACAAGAACCTATTGATCCGATTCCAGGGTCAATTCCCGGTGCCAGTAATTTATTCTGGCAGTCCAATTTGGACGAGCAAGGACGCTTCAAGACTGTGGCTGAACTCCGGCAAAACTGG
The DNA here is from genome assembly GCA_050330865.1 of Leptolyngbyaceae cyanobacterium. GTDB lineage: Bacteria > Cyanobacteriota > Cyanobacteriia > Phormidesmidales > Phormidesmidaceae > SIO1E4. The sequence goes on along the minus strand of JBHJHM010000154.1, from coordinate 19,643 downwards.
GCTCCTGTGCCCGCAGCAAAGACTTTAGTGGTTCACTGCGGCTCGGGTGTGACGGCTTGCGTGAATGCGATCGCCCAAACCCTGATAGGCAATCCTATGCCCAAACTCTATGTCGGTGGCTGGAGTGACTGGTGCTCCTATCAGGCCTCAGCTGGCAGCTCCAAGCAGTAGCCTGCTCCATAAACAGTCTTGATGTACTTAGGATGACGAGGATCAGGCTCTATCTTTGTCCGCAAGTGGCGAACGTGAACCCGAATTGTTTCAATGTCATCGTTGGGATCATAGCCCCAAACTTCTTTCAAAATCTCACTGGGCGAAACTGTTTGACCGTGTCGTTGAAGCAAGCAGTGCAACAACTCAAACTCTAGGTGCGTCAGCTTAACGGTTTCGTCAAACCACAGCGCTTCAAATCGCTCCGGAATTAGCGTTAGAGGTCCGTAGCTGAGAATCTCACTATGCTTGGCAGCTTGAGGAATCCGATCAGTTCGCCTTAATAAAGCTCGAACGCGCGCGAGCATTTCTTCAAGCTCAAAAGGCTTGGTTAGATAGTCATCAGCGCCTGCATTGAACCCGTCAACCTTATCCTGCGTTTGCCCCAGCGCCGTCAACATCAGCACTGGTATCTCTGCGGTCCGGCTGTCGCGACGGAGGCGCTGGCAGACTGTTAGGCCATCTACCTTGGGTAACATCAGGTCCAGCATAATCAGATCTGGCAGAAGCTGGACAGCTAGAGCCTGCCCTTTCACGCCATCACCCGCTTGGCTCACATCGTAGCCAGCCATCTCAAGGTTTACCGAGACAAGTTCAGATATAGAAGGATCGTCGTCTATGACAAGTATGCGGGGCATTATTAAAGCACTCTCTGAATCAAGAGTCCCGTATTACGACACGTAAAGGTTTTTTGCGGACCGTCTACATTTCCAAACAACTATACATAGAATTATAAGCATCTATGTGAAATGTCCATAGCTCGTGGGCATTTCGGTATAGACCTTAATATTTGCTTTACGGTTGATAGTGTATCTTCCGTCAGGATCCACTCAGTCGAGCCAGTTCAGAGAGGCTGAGGCAGCCTTTAATTCCAGCAAATTGATCCAAGGCAAACTGCCAAGACTTGGCCACACCTAGCTTGCCTCACCTACGAGTACGAAGGCCGACCAGTTGCGCGGATCGGGAAATTGCTGCTTGGTCAGCTGCATGGCCTGCTGTAGTGCTTGGGCTTTGTTTGGCGATCGCATCAGCTGTTCATAGAACGCCACCATGAGAGCCGCCGTGGGCAGATCGGGTACTTGCCATAGGGAGACAATGACGGTGTCGGCACCGGCAAGCAGAAACGATCGTGTCAACCCTATAACCCCATCTCCTGTAATCCTACCGCGGCCTGTGTCGCAGGCACTCAGAATCACAAGGTCCGCTTGTAAATCTAGAGTGGCAATTTCTTCGGCTGTGAGCCAGCCATCGTCTGCCTCCGAGGGAGCAAGCGCTAATACTCCTGGCGATCGCCCTCGCACAACCCGTTCCCGTGCCAATGCAACTTCAGCATCTCCTCCCCCGACTGTGACATTGTCGCCAACGATAACACTACCGGGTGTCACGTACACGCTAGCATCGCGAGCTGTCGGCGCCTGAGGATCGGTTGGTAAGCCAAATTCATTGAGTCGCGAATCTAGATTCAAGAAGCCATGGGTTGCCAAATGAATGATGCGCTGCTGAGGCATTTCCTGCACTACGGTAGTTTCTGTAGCCTGTTCCCGCACAACGGCTGTCGTCTCTAACAGGGTCGCGATCGCTTGCGCTTCTTGCTCCGCTCCGGGAAGCGGTGGTAACGGCTGAGGGGAGCCATTCGAGCTTGAGGGTAAGCTCGGCATCGTCACGGGATTACCCACCACTAAGCTGCTAGTGGCATTGCTGTCGGCTTGCGCCGTCAACACTAATGTCTGAACTGAAGGCGCTAGCGCGATGGTATGCCGATCCACTAAGTAACTAGTGTCTGGATGCTGCAACGCGGCAAAGGGCACCAGAAATAGCGGCCCCTGCGGGATTAACGTAACCAGTGCTGCTGGATCGGTGGGCAGTAGAGACTCAATCGGGGTGATCAGCATTTGGTAGAGCGATCGCATCGGTAGGGGGTTTGAGGGCGATAGTTCGTCTGTGACCCGTCGTTCGGCAGGGACAACCCCAAGGCCACCGCGAGCCGTAATGCCCAAAGCCTCTCGTGTCTGCTGCACCAGCATTTCCAATGGCGACAGCAAACTCGTAGGACCGCTGCGGAGTCCAGAACTTGTCCAAAAAGCACTGAGTGGGGTGTTCTGAAACGTAATTTTTCCTTGGGGCGAAATCACCCACGTAAACAGGTCAGTTTCTATCTGCACTTCGTCGCCTAAAATACGCCGCCCGTCGCCCAGCGCCGAGTACACCACCAAAGTTGTATTTTGCTGCTGGGCAGTCGCCTGAATTTGACGCACGGTCAACGGATCCGCAACCCGGGCATCCGTGTGCTGCTGGGCCAATAATTCTGCCAAAGCCCGTGCCCGTGCCCGTTCAGCCATCGCTAACGCAGCGTCAGTTTTGCCCTGAGCCACCAAGGTTCGCTGCATCAGGCTGTAGCTGTGAGCCTGTTGTTCAAACAACGTCACCCTGTCGCGATCGTCCAAATCATTCCTAGCCCGCAGCGTTTCCCACATTGCCAAAACCCGCGTCAGCACCTGCTCTGCCGACGCGTAATTGCCTAGGTGAAAGTGAGCCAGCGCTAAGTTATTCAGCGCATCGTTGCTAGCCTGCCCTGCCGCATCGAGTGATTCCAGCAGCGGGAGTGCTTCAGCATACTGTTCGGTAATGAGAGCGATCCGAGCCAGGTTGTAAGTAATACCAGGAATTTCTGGCGACCCTGAATTGACCTGTTGAAGCTGATCCAGCGCCTCGCGATAACTCCGCTCAGCATTGGCATAGTCGCGGCTATAAAACTGAGCATCAGCCTGCTCAATCAGCATCTCGACCTCAGCTGACTGCGCCACCTCCACAGACGCCAAAGCACTTGCAGCTAGAAAAGATGTACTTTGAGTGACCAGCGGCAGAGCAATGGCGATCGCGATTACAACTGCCCAGAAGCGAAGCCAAAGACGCCACAGCATAGTTTTCTATTGCAACGGAACTACCGAGGTAGAAGGGTGGAAGGTAGAAGAGTGGAAGGGTAGAAGGGTGAGAGGGTAGAAGAGTGATCCCTATCTCTTCCTATCGTCTCAGCTCCTCTTCCAACATGGCCTGATAAATTTCCCCCAAATAGGGCGTGGTGACATTATCTTCAATACCGTAGCCTAAGCTTGTCCAGGTACCGGAGAGTAGTTGAAGCACCTCATCCAGACGTCCCTGATAGAGCAGTTCAGGAATGTCTGTACCCCAAGCAGCATAGTCGGTGAGCCAACGATACACTACCTCATCTTGAAATGCCGGTTCAAAACTGTAATCTGACCACCAGGCATGCCACCCTGGGGTGTGAGGATGGTATTGCTGCGCTTTACTCGACCAGGTCGTGGTTAAAAACTGATAGCGTCCCGCAGCTGTGGTGCAGTCCCCAATATTCGGTCCAGCGAGGATCTCAACGCACAAGTCAGGATGCTGGCTCAAATCTTCGATACGGAGCCCGCCATAAAGGGTATGATAAGGCTCCCCTGTGTTTGATTCAGCGGCTGAGATGGTACGCATCAAAGCTCTGACATGCGGATCGCCGCCTTCCATTGCTAGGGGGATCGGCTCGACAGCCGGCTTGACCTGCTGCCAAGATGGCAATTTCCCTGTAACGAGCGGATGTTCACTGGAAATTAGCCAGGCAACTCCTAAGAACATGAGTGCCGTTAAGAACATGGGGCCACGATCGACCTTGGTAGGCTTCGGACGATCTTCTACGGGGCGATCGCTGGCGGCGCGGTTAGAAGAGGGCAGGGAAGTCACAGAGGCTCAAATGTAAGATTGAGGGTCAGAATCCAGGGAACATGGCTAAGCTGCGCCCATCGTAGCGCAACTCCTCGAAAACACTTCTTTGGCAAAAATTGAAGCCTGAAGAGTTTTTCGTTTCGCATCGCGAAATGCAGGAGTCTGTGACGTATCCTGCCCACTGAAAAGTTTCCAGTTTTACTAACCTGTCATACTCTGACAAGGTCAAACTGAATTTTGCTCCTGCGGGAACAAACGCTGAAAAGCAGGGTCAATTTAACCGCAAGAGCTCAATTTGGCAGCACACTTAGTTTTTACTAAGTGTGCGTTTTTTTTACTCCCACTCAATCGTTCCTGGAGGCTTAGAGGTGATGTCGTACACGACTCGGTTAACACCATTCACCTCGTTGACAATGCGGTTGGAGATGCTTTCGAGCAGGTCAAAAGAGGTGCGCGACCAGTCGGCGGTCATGCCGTCTTCACTAGAAACGAACCTGAGTACTACCGGATAAGCGTAGGTGCGCTGATCACCCATCACACCCACACTTCGTACCGGAAGCAGTACGGCAAAGGCTTGCCAAAAATCGTGATACATTCCCCAATTACGGATTTCTTCCCGCACAATGTAATCGGCATCGCGGAGAATATTGAGTTTTTCTGCCGTAACCTCGCCCAATATCCGAATCGCAAGACCTGGCCCCGGAAAAGGATGACGCCGGACAATTTCTTCCGGCAAGCCCAGCGATCGCCCCAGCTTCCGTACCTCATCTTTAAAGAGTTTGCGGAGCGGTTCTACGAGTTTGAACTGCAGGTCTTTAGGTAAGCCGCCAACGTTGTGATGGCTTTTAATTTTGACAGCGACCCGCTCACCAGTCTTAGGATCAACATTTGTATCAGCGGATTCAATCACGTCCGGATAGAGGGTGCCTTGCGCAAGGTAGTCAAAAGGCCCCAGGCGCTTCGACTCTTCCTCAAAAACCCGAATGAATTCGTGACCGATACGTTTGCGTTTTTCTTCGGGATCAGTAACGCCTTCGATTTTGGCCAGGAAGCGATCGCGGGCATTGACGTAACTCACCTCGATATGGAACTCATTATGAAACAGTTCCACCAACCGCTCGGGTTCGCCCTTCCGCATAAAGCCCTGATCAATAAACATGCAGGTTAGCTGGTCGCCAATGGCTCGGTGCAGCAAGAATGCCAGCGTGGAAGAATCAACCCCACCGGATAGCGCCAGCAATACGCGGCGATCGCCCACCCGCGCCCGCACTTCCCGAATCGACTCTTCCAAAAAGGCCTCTGTCGTCCAAGTCGGTTGGCATTCGCAGATGTGATAAACAAAATTGCGGATAAGCGCCTGTCCCCCCTCTGAATGAACCACTTCAGGGTGAAACTGCACGCCATATAGCTTGCGCTGATGATCAGCAACTGTGGCGCTAGGTGTATTGCTCGTGTGGGCAAGCACCTCAAATCCAGGCGGCATTTGCGTTACTGAATCACTATGGCTCATCCACATTGTCGAGCCGTCTTCGACATTTGTCAGCAGGTCGGTGGGGTCATCAATATGTAGTGCGGCCTTGCCATACTCGCCTCGCTTGGCCTTCTCGACTTGTCCGCCTAACTGCTGCACCATAAGCTGCATGCCGTAGCATACCCCTAGGATCGGGATGCCAAGGTCCCAGATACCGGGATCACAGTGAGGCGCACCCGCGTCATACACCGAATTAGGGCCACCCGAAAGGATGATCCCTTTCGGATTAAGCTGCTTAAGCTGCTCTATAGAGGTGCGATACGACAGTACTTCAGAGTAGACTTCTGTTTCGCGAATCCGGCGAGCAATTAGCTCCGAATACTGTGAACCAAAATCTAAAATCACCAACATCTGTCGGTTGACCTCAGTTAAGGTCGTTTCGTTTGGCGTAATGGGACTTTGAGTTTGAGGAGTCACGATAGAAGTCCTGTAATCATTTGGGAACTAAGGATTAGCCAACACCGCTGCAATCAGCAGGTTGAGCATTACGTACTAGAGCAAATTTGTCTGCGTATCTAGAGAAAAACGCCTAGAACAATTTGGGCTGAGTAAGTAAAACGATAACGAATTCCAACGATTCGTAGATGGATGTCTGTAGAGGAATGTATTAACGGAAGCTGAAAATTTATTCCTAATAGCTTACCAGAGGGATTGCAGAAATGCCTGTCCGCGATCGCTGGCGGCGACGATTTCTCGCTGGCGATCAAATACAATCGACCCAACTGTAACTGTTCTAGCAATTTGCTCAGTATGCGTTTGAATGTAGGCCATCGCGCGGGTGTCGATGCGCTCGACTAGAGCGCCATAAATGCGCTTCACCCATTCTGTTTGTTGAGTCTTATCTAAGTCCCGCAAATGCGCGAGTCCTGCTTCGACAGTGCTGGCATTCAGCAGCGGTTGTATGTCTATCGTGCCTAGTCCCTGAGCGGCGGCGATCGCCGCCAAAATTTCTTGCCGACCGTCCGCCACATGATGATGCGTATGAAAAATACCTCCGGCAAGCTTAATCAACTTACCGTGATAGCCCAATAGCAGGATTGATTGCACCTCACAGAGCGCAGCTTCTATTAACAAAGGCCCTAACCAATTTGCCGTTTTGACCCGCTGCTCAGGATTCAGCCCCAGAGAAACCGCTCGATCAAGACCGTTTTCGCCGACGCAAAATACTAGGGCATTAAACTGTTTGGCCTTCTCACGGATGGTTTGCCGAAACGCCTCTAGCTGTCCTGGTGCACTCAAAGGTGCCGAAATACCAGAAGTCCCCAAAAGGGAAAGCCCATCGACGACACCAAAGGCAGCATTGGAGGTTCTAAGGGCCAGCGATCGCCCTTCTGGCAAAATCACCGTGACTCGAATATGCAGATTTTCTGACAATAGAGGCCTGAGATTCTCAGCTAAGAGCGTTTTGGCATAGCGATAAATTGCGGCCTGATTTGCCCTATCAACCTGCCGTCCAATTCCGTCGCCCCCTTCCAGCTGAATTTGCTCCGATTGATTTGGATCGCCCCAATCCACCACCGCCCACACAGGTGTCTGCCGCGTCAGGTCTAGATTGTCACCCGGGTCACTGCGTGTAATCGCCAGAGCTGCTCCATTGGGTAGTACTGCTACCTGCTCCACTGGAATTTCTGCCGTTCGGTCAGGATTAATAAGGTCAATGGTAACTGTCGACAGCGATTTATCTGGATGCAGAAGCCGCTCCAACGCCGCGATCGCGCTGGCGCAAGCGAAAACCGGCAACGTATAACCAGCCCTCGGCTTTAGTGACTCACCCGCATCCTGTGACATACTTTGGCAATTAGAATGTTGTTAAAGTAAATAGCCATTTCCATGAACGCTATCGACTACCTTCGCATCAGTCTAATCGACCGCTGTAACTTCCAATGCCAATACTGTATGCCGGAGGGGACCGATCTGGTTTATGCGCTGCAGCAGGATTGGTTAACCCGTGAAGAGCTGTTAACGCTACTGCAGGCTGTATTCATTCCTGTTGGCTTTACCCGGTTTCGGCTAACGGGAGGAGAGCCGCTGCTACGACCTGATGTGGTTGACATTGTGCAGGGTATTGCCGACCTGCCTCAGACAGCCGATTTGGCGCTGACCACGAATGCTTTCCTGTTAGAAAAAAAAGCCCAACCCCTGTGGAATGCCGGTCTGCGACGTATCAATATCAGCCTCGATTCACTTGATCCCGAGACGTTTCAGTCCATTATTGGGGGGCGGGGTCGATCGCGGTGGTATGAGGTATGGGCCGGTATTCAGGCAGCCCATCGCATCGGCTTTGCGCCACTGAAGCTAAATGTAGTCGTTATTCCAGGCGTCAACGATCGCGAAATTCTCGATCTGGCCGCTCTAACGATTGACCGCGACTGGCATGTGCGCTTTATCGAGTTCATGCCTATTGGCAATGGTGATCTGTTTCAAAATCGGGGCTGGATTCCCTCAGAAGAATTGCGACAGCGGATTCGCGATCGCTGGGGGCTGATCGATGGCACAGTCTTGGGTAACGGCCCGGCAGATGTGTTTCAAATTCCAGGGGCTCAAGGGACGTTGGGGTTCATTAGCCAAATGTCAGAGTGTTTTTGCGATCGCTGCAACCGCATGCGCCTCTCTGCCGATGGCTGGCTGCGACCTTGTTTGTTGAATGAGACTGGGCAGATTAATCTACGCCAGCTGTTACGAGATGGGATGCCGCTAACGGAAATTCGCGATCGGGTGGCGGAATTGGTGGGAGCCAAACCTGAGATTAATTTCAAAATGCGCGAGTCAGGCACGACCGGAGCTTATAGCCGCACCATGTCTCAAATTGGTGGTTAGCTCTATACGGCTCTGGAGTCGCGGCTTCTCCTTAAGAATTCAGGATGCTAGGTAGTGCGATCGCACCATCAGAGTTGCTGGAGTGTATTTGCAATACGAGTACAACTAAGTTGCATTATGTAATGAGTGATAAAGAAGCCGTACTTGAACTTGTGAAGCGATTGCCCGAAACTGTGTCTCTGCGTCAATATTGCAAGAGATCGAATTTATTGCAGTGGTAAAAGAGGGCTTAAACGAGATCGACCAAGGCAAAGGTATCTCTATCGAGTCTGTTGAGCAAATGATGGAAACATGGATTACTCCGTAATCCTTTCTCCGAAGGCAGTTGGGGACTTAGAAACGATCACTTCGATATATTTCGTTAGCTGCATTAGACGGACGCCTTCTTCAGCTCAGCAAGATTGAAGAAGTAGTGCCTTGTTCCTAATAGGTGTAAATATTCTATGATGCCTATCTAACTTAGTTTTGGGCGCCAGCTGATGTTGTCAGTTGACTCGATTGGTTTGCCTGTATAGCTTTAGAATTCTGCGTAGATTCAACAAATTCATCAAATAGGACAAAAAATTGTTCTAATGCAGCTCGCTCATCTTGGGAGAAAAACAGAATAATCCGATCCCAAGATTGACTAGAAGATATCTTATATTTTTCTTGTACCCAGGACTGAAACATCGAAAATGTTTGTTCCTGGTGAGTTTGTGGAATCTTCGATTGGCGACGAGCAAATATATAGCCTGCTAGGAATGCTCGCATCTGAACAACCGAGGGTTGTCCCAAATACATTGCAGGACGTTTACGGATATTCATGATCAAATCAAATAAATCAGCCATAATTCTTTGCCCTAAAATTCAGTTTCAATAATTTCAAAACTACCTCCAATATCTTGAATAGGGCAATAGAAGCTTTCAAGCCAATCTGTTTTACGGATTCCCTCTGGATGAATGTTATCGAATACAATTTCCTGGACATCAATCATAGTAGAGATAGCCTCATGGCGTCCGTTGATAGATATGTTTCGCTGTAAACCTTCATGATAAATATTGCAGAACGGATCTTCCATACTACCTATAGACAACTTAATATGCTTGCCGGATATACCCTGACGAATTAGAAACTGTTTTAATGCTGCAGCACAGGATAGGCACTCGAAGATTTGGAACTGCAAGGCGATTTTACTCAGTTGTGCTCTTAAGTTCTGCATTAATCGGTGCTGACATAGACCATTTACTCCAAACCAAACTCGTCAAATAGAATAACGTCGGAATCGGGATTGCGAGTATCGAAGTAATAGCTGCTGACAGTTCCGGTTCCCGTATCAAGGATGCTGAAGGCGGTAATGTCGTTGCTTTCAAGATAGGGCAGCGGATTACCATTTTCATCGAGAAAGGGATTGTTCTCCTCACCTAGACTAAGTGCTTCTGTCGGGACTATCGGTTCGAGTCCGTTGGGATCGCCCTGTGCCGCATAATATGCCTGCTGATATTTATCTAAGTCTTTTGTCGGTTCGGCAGGGGGGACACTGCGGCTTTTTTCACGCCAATAGGCCCCATAGGAATTGCCGACATTAGACGTTTCAAGAAAATGGATTCCTGTTGGTCCCACGAAGCGATTCCAAAGATGAGAGTGACCGTATAACACGAGGTCAACTCCAGCATTTTCTAACAGCGGGATCAGATCACGGATGATGTAGTCATTGTCGATGGGGTATTCATAGCGGATGGCTCGGAGACTGCCATCATTGTTGCGATCATAAATAGGAACCGGATCGGTGAATGGAGGCACCACATTATCCCCCAGGCTATGAGGCGGGTGATGCCACATCACGACTTTATACTCGGCCTGCTGAAACGCTTCGCTGTTGAGTTCCTGCTGCAGCCACTGATATTGCAAACTGCCCTGATTGATGGGCTCAAAAATGTGCTGTCCATGCCCCCAATCTATGGGGTTATTAAGGTCTGCTGCGCGCTCGCGAAAGCGCCCTCGCACATCAGGTTGAATCTGGGGTCGTCGCCAAATATTGGTGACAAACAGGGAGACCAGGCGCACGTCGCCGAATGTGATGGCGTAGTAGCGACTTGTTTCTTCCGATCGCACTGGATTGGGTACCGTACTCATCGGCAGACTGAAAATCTGCTCATAGGTGTCGCTATTGAAGGAATTATCAATAATCCACTGTCGCTGCTGGGTGGGATCCCCATCGGGATTGAACAATTCTGGGTTGGTTTCGTAGAGTTCAATGGCAGCTTGGCGTGGCACTGGATCGTTGAATTGGTCATTTAGAGGGACAACTTCTGAGAAACGTCCCATGACCTCATGGTTGCCAGTTGCTGGAAACAGGGGCGCTTCCTGAATAATCTGCCCCCCTTCATAAGTAGTTGTGCGCCCTTCCTTTTCTAAGCGATAGCTAGCACGACCTTGCAGTGCTGGGAAAAAAGCTCCCCCCTCAGCATCATCGAACCATTCCGACGCGCGATCGGGGATATTAACCAAATCCCCAGCGAGGAAAACCGCATCGACTTGACCAATATGCTCCTCAACCTTCTGCAGGTTGGCGGCAGTCATGGGCATTTGCTGGTGGTCCGAGGTTAGGAGAATCTTGAGCGGTTCGCCCAGAGGAGGCGCGGGTGCTAGGGAAAAGGTATCGCTGGTGAGAATGGTGCCGTCTTCGCGCTGACTTTTGACTTCATAGAGTACCCGTTGTCCTGGAGTCAGTCCCGTGACTTCGGCTTCGTGGCGCCAAACCGGTCGATAGGCGGGGGATTCCAGTGTCTCGCCATTCGGTAGTTGCGAATTCTGATCTTCCCGGGTCCGAGTTAATTGACGCGTCTCAGCAAACACTTGACGGCTGTTGCCGGGTTCTAGCGTTTCTGTAGGCCGCGTTCCATACACGACGGTGTGATCGCTTCCTTCAAATTCTGTAAACCAGACGACCCGAACTGAGGTTTCGGTGGGGTACTGCAAAAAAGGGTCAGTCAGCATAGTGTCCTCTTCGGGGTCTCGCTGATCGGCAAGTCTGGGCTCGAGCACCAGGACTAAAACAGCCGCGATCGCCAATACAACTCCTGGAATCAGCAGGGTTAAGTCTTCCCGTCGTCTCATACAGCTGCTCTTGCTTGGATAAACCTTGACCACATCCAGACCCCCCGGTTTTGCCAAGGGAAAACCCTAGTTTTCACATCGGATGTGGTTTGAACAATGAACCGCACTGGCTCATAAGGATGAGTGCCCAATTGGTTCCGAGCAAACTTGCCGCGCTGTAGACTGCTGTAAAGCAGGCAGATGCCGGATTTGCCAAGACTAGGGTAGCTCTAAAGTAGGACCACTGCGAAAATTGTCTCGCTGACGCGATCGCTTAGCGGCAGAAATCGCTATGGTATGACCATTTGAAATTCAGTCCCCCGAAGCACGATTTACTGCCGTCCTGCTGCATTTTTGGATACCTATCTTGAGTCTTTCTCGCTGGCAATCCCGCAATTCCAATACAGGGAGCACCTATCCTTGGCGGCTGGCTGTGCTTGTGATTGTCTCCGCTGTGCTGCATGGACTCCTAATGGGTATGCCTTGGCCTTTCGAGCAGGCCGAGGTGATAGAACCCCCACCTGAGCTAGCGGAAACAGAAGGAAATGCTGCCCTGGATGTAACAATTCTGCCTGAGGGGGCTTTGACAGCCACGATTGAAGATGGGCCAATCGCTAAAGAAGATGGGGCGATCGCTGAAGCAGAAACGCCTCCAGAAGAAGAAACACCTGACTTCACAGAAAAGCTTCCTTCGCCTGAACCCGACCCTGAACCCGACCCTGAACCGGAACCCGAGCCCGAGCCGGAACCTGAGCCCGAGCCAGAACCTGAGCCCAGCCCCGACCCTGAGCCCGAACCCGAAGCGGATTCTGATCCGATTGACGAACTGCCGGATGAACCCGGGACAAGTCCTACAACGGGTTCAAAACCAACAGTTCCCTCCCCATCAGATGCGCTTGCTACAGCTGTGTTGAATTCCACACACAATGGTAAGAGTCTGGATAATGATCGAGATGGACGAAAGCGACAGGAAGCGCTGATTGGCTGGTTCAACCTCCATCCAGACTGGTATACCTACTTTCCGGGTCCAGACGATGAGCCAGAGATAGTAAAGCTACAGTATCCGTTGAGTGAGTGTAAGGTCCCCTCACCTGTACCGGGTTACCTTATTTTGATTGTCGATGCTGATGGCGAGATTCTAGAAGGTCCCGATATTTTGGGGTCTACAGGATATGACCCGTTAGACAATGAGGCTAAGGCCAAAGTCGAGGTGCTGGGACTTGAAGGCGACGACGACAACAAGTCTTACCTGATAGAGGTGCAAATAGAGGGATATCCTGACGACTGTCCCTAAGATTTAGATTCGTCCCACCCAATCACACAGAGAATCTCGGTCAATCAGGGAATAGTCTTCAGCATTGGAAACAGGACTTCTACGCTTCGGTTCGGTCGCTTCAGCATCGCCCACAATCACGTTTACAGGGGAACTGGCTTTAGACGGATCGCTTCACCCAACCCACTTCGTAAAGTTTGGATGTCGCTACCGCGAAACCCTCCTGAGGAATCCATATTCTTCTGTATCTGTACGTATGCATCTCATGGCAATTATGTCAACCTATTTTTGAACCGCTACAGCTCAAGGCGGTGGAGCGTGGACTCGTGGCGGATACAGCTGCATTGAGGCTGCCCCTATCCCTTCCTGCTCTCCTTGTCTAACCATCCGGAATCAGAACTTTTGAGTCCAGATTTAACTATGAAGTGAGGCAATCGCAATGTCTTTAGAACAAATTGAAGGACTTTGGCTCGTTTTCATTATCTCTCTAGCCATGGTCTGTTTGAGCCCTATTTCATATTGGGCGTTGACGGCTCCTCTGCATTCAGCACGCCGCGATCGCACCAATCCCTCGACCCACAAGCCCGTGACCGCCAACCACTTTCCGTCGCCTGCGATCAGGGGTGAAGCCGCTCCGTCCAAGCTGTGAAGCAGAACGGCTTTAGAACCTATCCGGAAACTACACACAAATCACTTGGCGGATCGCCATGATCCTTGGATTGTTGTAGGGTGGGCAAGGCCCGCCAATATCGATTTTAGGTATTCGGACAGATTCTTCGTGGGCTGAGAGGGACGAAGCAATAGCGCGACGGAATTTCCTGTTGATCAGACAACCGAAACAAAATCAGAGGCGGTCAACGCCGTCGTGTCTACGCCATTGAGGATAGCCAGGGTCTCGGCACCGAGTTCAATCACGTTTCCGCTGAAGGAAAGATCACCCACGCCTAAACCAGCCGTCAGGCCAATCAAGTCGGTACCGATTTCAAAATCGACAATAGTGTCAGTGCCCTCTCCTGCTGCCAGCACAAAGGTGTCAGACCCTGCGCCACCAGAGAAATCATCTCCCGTCAGCGTGTCATCGCCGAGGCCACCCCGGAGAACATCATCGCCATCGTCGCCCCAAAGTTGGTCATTGCCCTCATTACCCAACAGGGTGTCATTACCGGCTTTTCCGCCAATGCGATCGTTGCCTGCACCACCCGCGATCACGTCATCGCCGCCAACGGTGCCACCGGGCTGGCGTTGGTTGCGATCGCCTCGCAGCACATCATTGCCCTCACCGCCCAAAATTGAATCGTCGCCTAATCCACCCGCGATCGTATCATCGCCAGCCAGCCCTAAAAGACGGTCAGCGCCTGTATTGCCCGCAAGTACGTCATCGTCATCAGTCCCCTCGACAAGTTCAAAGCTAGAAGGATTGATGACAAACTGATTGCGAATTTCAGGTTGCTGTAAAGCGATGTCGGGATTTGCCAGCAAATCGTCTTGGGTGTAAGGCTCAACCCCGTAAGTAGTCACGGTCAGAGCCTGCGTGAACGGATCAATTTCAAATTCGCTCCAGCCATAGTTATGGGCAGCGATATATTCTCCTTGCAGCAGCTCGGCATCAATGCCAGATCCTTCCAGACCGACAGGATCAAAGCCTAGAGGCGTTAAGCGCGCATCCAAGACTTCGCGCACAAATTGATTGCGGGCTGCGTCATCCGTCAGCGCCAGGTATTCTGCCTGACTCTTGTCCTGGGCTTCCAGCAGCGATTGGGGGGTAAAGCCAACCGTCGCGGGACCAAACGGAGCGGCAAAGGTTTCGTTGAAGGGTTCCGGCAAAAATGGCACGGTGAGCTGAATACCTACCGGCCCCATCATCACATCCACAACATCGGTGGCAATCTGAGGCCCACCGAACGTTTCCTGATAAGTCACGTTGTTCACCACATGCCCATGAAAATCGCCCGTGATGAACACCACATTTTCGATGTCATTGGCTTCGATGAAGCTTAGAAGGTCGGCTCGCTCGGCAGCGTAGCCTTCCCAGCGCTCACCCGCTACGGGGATGCCGAAGTTTTGCATCGGCACCGTCGACATGACAAATTTCCAGGTTGTGCCCGCAGCCTCAGCCGCCAGTAAGTCTTGCTTAAACTGCTCTAGCTGCGCTTCACCCAGCATTGTGCGGCCTGGTTCAAATGCTGACTCTAGATACGCCTCGATCGCTTCAGGAGAGGCCGTTTCAGGAAGAAACCCGAGCGGTGCATCGCGAAAAGAGCGGACGTCCAGCACGTAGGTTGCCGCGTCGCTGCCAAAGGTGTTAAAGCGATAGAGCTGCTGTTCATTGGCGGTGCGATCGTCCCCTGTTTCGCCGTAAAACTCATCGCGCAAGGGCTTGTAGTCCTGAAAGGCTTCCAGGGCCGCATCAAAGGCGGGCGTATCGTTGACAAAGCCGATCGCGGCCTCCCCAAAAATCTGATCGCGCTGAGGCGAGGCGGCTGGCGTTGCGCCCCCGGCAAAGTCATTGGTGATTTCGTGATCATCCCACGTGGCATAAACAGACGTAGAGGCTCGCAAATCGGCCCAAGAGTTCACGCCTAAGCGCTCGGTGTAGATTTCAGCGTGTTTAATGCGGAATTCTTCCAGCGTTTGAGCCTGTGTGACTCCGGGTAGAGCCGGTGATTCGCTGTCAGCCTCGATGGTGTCGCCCATCTGGACAAAGAAATCCAGATCACGCTCAGACGCATTCGCGATCGCCGGATAGGGGCTCAGTTCTCCCTGCCAATCGCCCCCAACGCCGAAGCGTAGACCCGCATAGGTGCCCTCAGCCGCTGGGGTTCTAAACTGTCCCGTCGCGATCGCGCCCTCACCATTCGTAACCCGATAAAAATACTGCGTCGCGGGCAGTAACCCACTCACCTCTGCCTTGACAGGCACCAGCGCATCATCCACGGTCACTGTTTGCGTACCGATAGCGGTTGCAAAGTCAGCCTCGTCGCTGTACTCAAACAAAACGTCACCTGGAATCGTACTCCGGGTCCACAGCACCGTGGAAGTTTGAGTCGTGTCACCACTGGCAACACCGTTCGGTAGGGAAGTCGGGAAGTCAGTCATCGGAGTCTCAACCCAACACAACGGCAATAACGCTATCGAAGCAGCCTTTTTAGAACATTTAGAAGAGACTAAGGTTAGTTTATGGCGCGGTTTTTGGCCGTTGAAGTCGAGCCTACACCAAATCTCCGCGAAAAAACTGAATTGAAATATTGATAGCTCCGTATTTCTGTCGAATTGACTCTCTTCATGGCTAGTTTGTGCGCAGATTTACGAAATACCTACCTCGTATTTCTATTGAAAAATACCCAATCTATATATGATTCTAAGCATTTTTTCTAGTCTTTTTCTTGGCTCAATAACATCCAATTCCAGAGGCTAAAAGTCCTGATAAGCGCCAGGATATTTGCATTTGATAGACTTTTAGACTCAACCGAAATATTACGCAAGTCCCTGTTCTAAGATTTCTCAAAAAGCCAGGAACTTGCGTACAAATTGAACCGCTAATTTGGGATTCATAAGCTGGAATTCGAGCGAATAGAAAACCACAAAAACTGCTTACTTACGCTCAAAAGAGCTCAAACCTTGTGCGGCAATTCGCTCTCATATCTCCTGACCTAACCCACTGAGGGATAAAAGATGCTACCTTCTGGCTTAAGAGTTGCTTACGAAGTTTTGGCTTTAACCAACGAGTTTCGACTCCAAAATAGTGTTGCACCGCTGAGTCTAAATGTTGAGCTAATTCAAGCAGCTCAATTTCATTCTGAAGATATGGCATCGGGCGATTACTTTGCTCATACCTCTCCGGACGGTAGCTCCACCTTAAGAAATCGCCTGCAGGCAACCCAATACAGTAGTAGTCTGGCATCTGAAAATATCGCCGTCGGTCAATTCTCTGCAACCTCTGCCGTGAATGGTTGGATGAATAGTGTTTTCCACCGAGAAAATATGCTGGACCCTAGATTCACGGAACTCGGTGTGGGCTACTACTATTTCGGCAATGATACGGGCAAAGTCAATTACACCCACTATTGGGCGCAGACATTTGGTGCAGGCGATATGAATCCAGCCACAAGAAGGCTGGAACTTGCGACTGATGTGTCAGTTCCTACGGTGCTCAGTCCTATCAAGCCCGTCAAGTTCTTTACTGGTAACAGTGGCCACGATGATCTATTAGGGACTGCGTCGTCCGACACCCTATCGGGACGAGGCGGTAACGATCATTTGTTTGGCCGCCCCGGTGACGATGCTCTGTTTGGTAACGCGGGCAATGATTTCATCAGCGCCGGCTACGGCAATGACCAGCTATTTGGTGGCATTGGCAACGACACCCTCATCGCCAGATGGGGCCATGACATCTTATTTGGTGAAGATGGCTATGACTACCTGAGCGGTGGCTACGGCAATGATCGGCTATTTGGCGGTACCGGCAATGACACTCTGGAGGGAGGATCTGATCACGACTCTTTGGTGGGTGACACCGGTAACGATAGGCTCGTCGGCGGATCGGGCAACGATATGCTGATGGGCGTCGACTCAGGTAGTGGTCGGGGTCGTGGCGAGCGGGATGTTTTGATCGGCCAGGCCGGAAACGACTTAATGGTGCTGGGCGATCAGGTTGGTGTGTTCTACAACGATGGCAATGCTGCTAGCCAGGGACGAGGTGACTATGCTCGCATCGTTGGTGTCGGCACTCAAGAGCGGATTCAACTGGCGGGTGCGCTGGGAGACTATCGATTCCAGGGTAACGTATCCGTTAATGGTCAGAGCGGCATCGGTATTTTCTGGACGGGGGAGAATGCTGCCCAGGATGAGCTCATTGCCTTAGTGCAAAACGCCAGCATTGACCGGATTCGGGCAGCCCTGACCTTTGTCTAAGGGCTTGCCCTAGATAACTACAAGCGTTCGTTGCTGGTTCCATTAGACCGATTAGAAATGAAGTCGCCGTACGGTAAATTGCTGCCGTGCGGTGATTTTACTTTTTGCCTCATACCTTTCTTGCTGTAGCTGTGGTTTGAAGAACTGGTATCAGACATCGTGTCACCAATACTTTTCTCATTGCATGAGTAGTAGACATCCATTCCCTTAACGAATTCTGGAAATTTGTTCCGTTGCACCCCACTTCTAAAACAGGGTTCGCATAATGGCTACAGACTCCGCTGGGTGCTAGTTTCTATTCGTTCACTGGGTACGGGTATGGAATTCGTTATTGAAAAAGTTATTGATGCCGTTTTAGAAGCCTCTGGTATTAAAGAAAAAGTCGGTCGTAGTCAGCGCGTGATCCGCCTACTCCAGCGGTTTGGCCTCGATTCGGTCGATTCCTTGGATTCTTTCGAAGACATCTACGCTTATGCGCTAGTAGAGTATGCCTTTGATGAGGCGGGATTGTGTAAGCCTGAACTGCTGGTGCAGTTTTTCAAAGCGAAAGAAGTTCGCGATCTGTTTCAAGCCGCCTATCGCGAGAATGATCCGCGGGGTTGGTTGCGCAAAGGGGAGGCGATCGCCCAGTTCAAACTCGGCAAGCAGCTCTCAGGGCTCGACCCCAAACGCGAGTTGGGGACGTTTGCAGCTGTCTTTGTGAGGATCGTCAAACAGACGCGATCGCCGAAAGAAATTCGTCAGGAGCAAAAACTCGACAGCCTACAGCGACAGCTGCAAACTCTGCAAGCTCAGATCCAGCAGTTGCCCAGCCTGGAGGCGATCAATCAGCAGGTAAATCAGCTAGCGGGAGTGGAAACCTTAGCTCTCCCTGCCGCAGCCCAGACCAGTGACGCCGTTGACTTGGCCCATCAGTTGGGGGAATGGTTTGAGGTGCTGGATTACGACCGCGATCCCGACTACGAAGTGTGGACGCCTGACTACTTTGAGTGGATCATCAACTTTCCGCTGACGCGGCGCAAATATTCGCGGATTCTAGTGCGCGGTGTAGCGGGCGAAGTGAGCATGGCGGACCTGCGGGAATTCCAGCAGGCCATTGCTACAACGGGAACCGACGAGGGCTGGCTGGTAGGGAATCGTCGCGTGAGCAAAGCCGCCCGTACCGCCGCCCAGCAAGAGGCAATCTACGAAGACATCACCTGCTACACCTTTGATGAGCTGCTGGATGAGGACGCTGACTTTAGCAAATATCTGGACTGGCTCGCAGCGGATATTAAGACCAAAGGCGTGGATACAGGGTATGTGCCGTTGGGCTGTCGTAAGGATGAGCTGGATCCGGTTAGCCAGCAGAAAATTGGCGTCAGCGTGTACAGCGAAGAGGATGGCTGGATTGATGGGTATGTGGACCAGTGGCTGGATGATCCGGCCAAGGAGCATCTGTCGGTTTTGGGCGAATTTGGTACCGGCAAAACCTGGTTCGCCCTGCACTATGCCTGGGTTGCCCTGCAGCGCTATCGGGATGCCAAACGACGCGGCATCGAGCGACCCCGTGTGCCGATTGTGGTGCCGCTGCGGGATTACGCCAAGGCGGTCACGGTGGAGTCCCTGTTCTCTGAGTTCTTTTTCCGCAAGCACGAAATTCTAAAAACCTACTCCGTCTTTGAGCAGCTGAACCGCATGGGCAAGCTGCTGCTGATTTTTGATGGGTTTGATGAGATGGCGGCGCGGGTGAACCGACAGGCCATGATTGACAATTTTTGGGAGCTGGCGAAGGTGGTGGTGCCAGGAGCCAAGGCAATCCTGACCTGCCGCACCGAGCATTTTCCCGATGCGATCGAGGGGCGGCAGCTGCTGAATGCAGAACTGCAGGCATCCACGAAGAACCTGACCGGGGAACCGCCGCAGTTTGAGGTGCTGGAGCTAGAGAAATTTAGTGATGCGCAAATTGGGGAGCTGCTGGGGCGTAAGGATCTGCGCAAAAATAACTTGAACTATTCCGATTGTTGAGAAGGCAATATCTGATAGTTCCACTCCCCATGAAAAGAGTCACGCTCAATCAGGATGGAATTAAACTGCTCCTGACTCACTTGAATACCTGTGGGATA
>JBHJHM010000153.1:0-12868 GCA_050330865.1 Leptolyngbyaceae cyanobacterium | reverse complement strand
AGCGACCTACGCATAAAATCAGGCAATGTGCCCAGTAACTGTTATGCCCAGAAAGTCTTCCCTTCCTGCTCCCAATGATCAGAATTATTCAGCGCTGTTGAATGGCCTCAAGACGCGGATTCGCTCAGCGCAAGTCAAAGCAGCAATAGCTGTCAATCAAGAGCTGATTCTGCTGTACTGGCATATTGGCAAAGAGATTCTGGCCCGACAGCAGGAGCAGGGCTGGGGAGCTGGTGTTATTAGTAGACTGGCGCAAGACCTAAGGCAAGAGTTTCCGGATATGAAAGGGTTTTCAGCTCGAAGCCTTGGCTACATGAAGGCTTTTGCAGCAGCTTGGCCGGACGAATCAAATTTGCAACGCAGCATTGCAAATTTACCCTGGCGTCACAATATTGCATTGTTGGAGAAACTGAAAGAGCCAATCCAGAGGCTTTGGTATGCTCGTGAAGCCGTTGAAAATGGTTGGAGCCGAGAGATTTTGGTGGCTCAAATCGAGACGGGCTTGTACCAACGGGAAGGGGCTGCCATCAACAACTTTGAACGAACACTGCCACACCCTCAGTCTGAACTAGCTCAAGACATCATCAAAGATCCCTATACCTTTAACTTCTTGCCCCTTGCCAAGGATGCCAAGAAGCAAGACCTGAAAAGGGCTTTGGTAGATCACATGAGGGAATTCCTAGTAGAACTTGGTATTGGTTTTTCGTATGTGGGAAAAAATTATCACCTAGACATTGGAGGACAAGATTTTTACCTGGATTTGTTGTTTTACCATTTAGAATTGCGCTGCTACATCATTATTGAACTGAAAATGGACGAGTTTCAGGCTGAGTACTCTGGCAAGATGAATCTCTACATTTCAGCCGTGGATGAACAAAAGCGCAAAGCATATGACCAGCCCACAATTGGCCTTATTTTGTGCAAGAGCAAGAATAAAACGATTGCTGAATATGCATTGCGCGGTCTCCATAAGCCAATTGCCGTCGCCACACATCAATTGCCAGAAGTACTTCAGGATGAATTGCCAAGCCCCGAACAATTGGAACTGGAGCTAAATAATGCCGTTCAGAAGCTTGAAGGAGAAGGTGAAATACTCGAAGTTAAAGCTCAGCCCGAGGCGATCACCGCAACTCCAGAAAAACTGGCTGAGGTAGTACTAGAAGTTCAGCGACGCTTGAAACTGCTGCAAGAGATGAATCCGACAGCTTCCCAGAAAGAAATATCAGCTTTTGTCACGGCTGCCATACCGCTCACGCTGCAACAACAGGCCGCAAGGGCATGGCAGTCTTTAGGAAAGACGGCTATTCAAGAATTATTGGATGAGGCTTACGCCGATACCGCGATCGCACTGATGGAGGGTTGGCTCGATGAAACGTAGCTGCTATCGAGATTCCAGGGTACTGATGTTTCTTGCTGACGGCGTTCCAAGGCAGCGATCGCTTCAGTGTTCTCAGTCGTTCGCTGTTGGAGTTCAGCGATCGCTGGCAAAGATCTGCTCAGCGGTCAATACCAGCGCTGGGAAAGCCGCAGAAACAATCCTGTCCTGATCTGTAAAGACTTGTTCGGCGTAGCTTTTGCCTTTTAGTGTGAGCACCGTTACCTTCTGTGCAGTGGCGTCAACAATCCAGTATTCAGGGATTCCCCGACGCTCATATTGCTTCCGCTTGTCGAGGTAGTCACGCTGGTAATTTTCGTCGCCAGGTCTCTCGTAAGGGCTAACAAACTCAACGACTAGAGGTGGGTTGGGCATCTTCGACCGAATAACGCTGCTTCCTTCACCCTTCAAAACTGTAGCCAGTTCAGGTGTCAGCACGATGAGGTCGGCTTCTCTAGTCTGGTTGGGGATTCCAGCTAGAGGTGAGACCGCGAGCTGCGACTTAGTACGGAAAAGCTTCAAGCTGCCAACGAAGGGTAGTAGGAGTCCCATTAAAGCCATTGCTAGTTCAAGATTCAGGTCGCTTTCGGCTGGCACTTCTACAGGCACCCCGTCAACAAGTTCATAGCGCTTTTCCGTCCCGTCGTCATACTCTAGGAACTCTTCAAAGGTAAGTTTGGGTTGAGTTTTGGCTTGGGCCATGATTTCGCCATCCTGTTAATACTTTGAATGATCCCAAAACATTCTCCAACAACTACATCCTGTCCTATCTGGTTGATCCGCGACCCGCAAACGTACAAACTTGATACAAATCCTGTCCCGCTTTAAGCAAGCGACAGTTGCTGCTATAGGATTCCCAAGGATCATTTGATTCTGGTTTATGAATGCGATAGCGATACGCCATCACAGTGCTGCCATTCTCATTAAGGCGGTTACGCCAGTCTAGGTTAAAAGCCTCTAAAGTTCTTTATAGACAGCTTTGTCCCACTGATTTAGTATGCCTAAACAATCCATCAAACTTGAAGAAGCGAAGCAAGCGATCGCCTTCCCAAATTTCCAAAGTGACGAACTGCTTACGATCGCCCTCACGGATCCCTGCACTCTCAACGAAACAGACCTTTCTAGACCAGAATAAGATTGCATCAAACGCAAGTATCGAACTCTGGCTTTCATGGGAGAAGATCCGACTTTGTGACGGGCGATGAGTATACCGACATGCTTGGTCTGCCAGATTCCTTTGGCATCCTAGATGCGGTCTTGACGTTCGGCAATGCGGACCAAAATGCTTTCGATTTGGTCTAAGCGATCGCTGGAGCCGTTGCCGTTATCGGTCGATTGTCTCATCCTGCGTCAGCTCCAATTGCGGTTTTTATCAGCCCACGGAAAAATGATTCAGTTTCATGGTCGATTCGTCTTTATATTGACATGTTTTAAGGCTCCAGGGCTGACCGTAGCGTATTCTCTGCGACTGCTGGGATCCGCAAGCCCGAGACCAAAGTCATGGATCCGAGCAGTTTCGGTCCAGGCTCATTGGCCCTGATGAGAGCATTGGCAGCCGACCTCAGCGTTGATTGTAAAACATGGCTTCGTCTGATGCCGCGTAGCGTGAGCGATATCGCTGTAGCGCTGCATTGACCTGGAGACAAGCTTCCAGACGGATATCATACGTGTGCGCGATCTGAATGCGGCCCGTGCGTGCTTGGCTCACTCAAGTTTGAGCGATCGCAGGGTCCTCGATGGCTGTACTTTTATTGGGTTTCCCGTGTCACCACAAAGAAAAGAAACGACCTAGTGACACAGAAAACTATTCGCGGCGAAAACCCTCAAATCATCGACAAGCTCCCAGTCATTCACCCGAGCCTTTAGCAGAGCTACTTGGATTGAGCATCCAGCTTGACCGATAAAAGCTGCTCGGATCTGGCTCTAGCAGCCTAACCGATATCCCGATGGC
Source organism: Leptolyngbyaceae cyanobacterium (assembly GCA_050330865.1). Classification (GTDB taxonomy): domain Bacteria; phylum Cyanobacteriota; class Cyanobacteriia; order Phormidesmidales; family Phormidesmidaceae; genus SIO1E4. The sequence continues at coordinate 9,542 of JBHJHM010000153.1, read as the reverse complement.
AGGGGCATCCGACTTCGATCAGTTGGCAGATGTGAGACTTTACAAATTTTCAAAGTCGCGGCTGGCATTCCACACGGATTCCACAGGCGTAAACAGGCTACTGCTGACTTCCCAGCCATACTGTGGAAAACGATCACGCGCATCGGGTGATTTGAGCCACGTATTTTTGTTAAGGAACATCACAGAAATTGCGGTACAACTGGCTTGACTTCGTGAAGTCTAAAATTTCTTGAACGATTCTGCTCTTCCAGTGGCGGTTGCAAATTCAGAACGCTTGTCTCACAATGTCATCCACTACCCAAGCGGCTCTAGCCAAACGATGTCCAGGAAACCTTGCATTGCGCGGCTTAGAGCTATTTCGTAGTGCCTTAGGAGTGTTAAAGGAAGAAAATTGATGGCAAGCAGAACCACCGCCCAAACCGTTAGCTTGAGTATAGAGATCCCCGAAGAATTACTGGACTCGCTGCAGGGGTTTCTGGAGACTCGAACCGGCTGGGAGCAAGATCGCGTCTTTGGGGCTGCGATCGCGCTCTTTCTCATGCAGAATGGCGTTAACCAGCGCCAGGTCAATCGCGTGTATCTCGATAACGTCTTCGGCTGTGCTGTCTAGCCGCATAAACGCTAAGCCGACGGTCGAACCGTTTCTGCCGACCTTCGCTCAGCAAATTCAGGATAGCGATGCCATTGCTTTCCTGAATCACCTTCAGCGCCGATCCATTACCGTCCCTGACCTGATGGCTGACCAACGTCCGGGAACAGTTCCCACTGCAGTCGTGACAACAAGCAAGCAAACATCGACTGATTCAATTCCTTTGATGTTGCTCCCTGGGTTTGACAGCTCGGCATTAGAATTCGCCATCTGATTCCTTATCTGGCTCCCTACAGACCATCCCAGGTCCCGCTGGCTGCCGGGACACCAGCAAGCTGTATCCCGAATATTGGCATTGGCAAGCCTTTCAAACGGGTGACCCCGCAGCTTTCCTCCAGCTGCCGTGCGATGTCAGATATCCCCCGGAGCGCTACAGCTTCCACACTCAGCTCTGGTGCGGCATCTTCACTCCGCCGGAAAAACCCTATGACCTCACCGTGATCTGTGCAACCCTCCAAGGGGACAGCTTGCAGCAGGTCATCGCCGCGATGGTCCCCACCCAAGCGAAGCCCTATCCCTCTGCTTTTGACCTGCGCGAACTTCGCGAAGATCTCGCTCTTAAAGATGCCTCAGAGGCTATCCAAGCTGACACGATAAACCTGTAGCGCGTCTGTCGCCATTTGCTTCAGGGTGAATGCCGTCACCTCCTAACCGACCACCTTCAAAGGCTTCAACACAGGCATTAACGCAGAGAATGCCTAGGCGTTTCCATTAATTCCACTTCCGAGGAAGTGTTGAGACTATATTTGATTTGGATGCCGAAAAGAATATTAAAGTTTCCATTAATTCCACTTCCGAGGAAGTGTTGAGACACGACAATGGTCGTTCCGTTAGCGTTGGCTGTTTGGTTTCCATTAATTCCACTTCCGAGGAAGTGTTGAGACTCGACCTGAGCGGTCTGGTTGCCTCGTTCAAAATCGTTTCCATTAATTCCACTTCCGAGGAAGTGTTGAGACTAGGGGTCAGCTGCCTAAGGAGCCTTTCCAGTTGAGTAAGTTTCCATTAATTCCACTTCCGAGGAAGTGTTGAGACGGTTGGCGGGTACGCCCAAGTCATTCTTTATCAAGTTTCCATTAATTCCACTTCCGAGGAAGTGTTGAGACCAATTAAATACGTTCCCTCTCCCATTGGGATGAGGGTTTCCATTAATTCCACTTCCGAGGAAGTGTTGAGACTTGGTCGGAATTGGCGACGATGTGCTTTCTGGCCAGTTTCCATTAATTCCACTTCCGAGGAAGTGTTGAGACAAGCCTGAATGCGCCCTTGTTTCGCGCTGATGATTGTTTCCATTAATTCCACTTCCGAGGAAGTGTTGAGACGGTGCTAGAGCGAATCGTTGAGCATTACGAGAGCGTTTCCATTAATTCCACTTCCGAGGAAGTGTTGAGACAATGGGGAGATCGTAACAAATGGATTCGTTCATCCGTTTCCATTAATTCCACTTCCGAGGAAGTGTTGAGACCTCGGACTCGCCGCAGTAGCGTTAGCGATTGCCCTGTTTCCATAAATTCCACTTCCGAGGAAGTGTTGAGACTGCTCAGCACCCGTTGTAGGAATTTCAATGCGCTGTTTCCATTAATTCCACTTCCGAGGAAGTGTTGAGACGGTAACGCTAAGCGCATGTTAAGTTCTGGAGGTTGTTGCCGTTTCCATTAATTCCACTTCCGAGGAAGTGTTGAGACGACTCAGCTTGCAGGCGGTAGCTGGGGAAATGAGGTGTTTCCATTAATTCCACTTCCGAGGAAGTGTTGAGACGAGGTATAGATTTATACAATGTCTGATTCTTTGCTGGTTTCCATTAATTCCACTTCCGAGGAAGTGTTGAGACATCTCATACAGAACTGGATTGCCAATCCAGGGGATGTGCAGTTTCCATTAATTCCACTTCCGAGGAAGTGTTGAGACGAGAAGCCTGTACCCTCGTGGAAGAGGGTTGTTTTTGGTTTCCATTAATTCCACTTCCGAGGAAGTGTTGAGACGTCTGTTAGACATGCCGTAGACGGAGATGCTTATGTTTCCATTAATTCCAATTCCGAGGAAGTGTTGAGACTTCGTTTCTTCATTAAGAAAACTGAGGGAGAGGAGGAAGTTTCCATTAATTCCACTTCCGAGGAAGTGTTGAGACTCAGGTATGTAGGGTGGTATCTGCTGCCGATAGTGTTTCCATTAATTCCACTTCCGAGGAAGTGTTGAGACTGGAGTCGGTTCCCTTTTATCCCTGGAGAACACCTGTCTTCATGTTTCCATTAATTCCACTTCCGAGGAAGTGTTGAGACGGCGGGCCTTTGAAGCTCACTGCCTGAGCCAATCCTAGAACACATTTGCGCGGATCAGAAAAAAGGCTCATAAATCCTCTCTATTTGCGATTCATAATCCCTCCCAGAATCGCTGAAACCCTTGACCAGCAGTGCATCGCGAACCACCCGCGCCAAAAGGACATGCAACAGCGGTCGAATCCTTTGCTGGATAAGCCTTTTCGGACCTAAAGCTAATAACCTTCCCATAAACAGCTACCCATCCGCGCTAAGAGCCACCCCCAACAGCATCCGAGCATTTGTTGATACACGGCAAAGAGTACCTTGCCTAAAGGAGGTAAATACTTAAGCCAAGAGAAAAATTTGGTACAACTCCCCGGAATTGCTGCCATTCTTCAGGTATTCCCTATTCAACTATAAACACCCAAATTAGTTGCTAAGACTTGTTTGGTACGTTTGGCCCCATACGTAAACTCTTATGGCGTTAGATCTATTTCAGCTCAAACTCTATGCCCTCCTTCGTTCTACTGATACCTTCTCACGCAAATCACTTACCCAGGAAATCAACCACATCGTCGGGCAGCTAGTCTGTCTTAGGCCAGATAAAGAAGCGCTAGACAAGTGGTGGACTCAACAAGGCACGGAATCCAAGCAAGCATACGGCGAAGAATTGATGGCGATCGCTGCTGCTTCTGATCGCGCCAATTTGGATTATGCGACTATCGAACAGAAATTGAAGAAGACAAACAAGAACGCTAACCTGCCAGAAACCCTACAGTCAGAACGGGTCCATCCCATTAGTGGTCAACAGCGTGATTTGGGAAGCGATACAATTCCGTCCCTCAACCCCGAGGAATTTCCAGGCTTTGAGGCCATTTGTCAATGTCCGAAGGCGGAAGCTGAGAAAGTATTTTGGTGGTTCTGGCGGTTCTATCCCGAAATGTTGGCAAAAGCTTTGCCAGAAGAGGGCCTGATCTATCCATCGCATAGAATCTTGCCGGACAGTCCAATGCAAAGCTACCAGGCAACGGTTTCGGCTCTGACAGGAGCCCGGTATCCGCAGCCGGAGGAGGGACTAGACAGTCCAACCCATCCTTATTTATTAGTTTTTACCTTCAGTCCCATTCAGGAATTCATCAAGTCGTCGCGTAAGTTTGCTGATTTTTGGGCGGGTTCATACCTGCTGCATTACTTGAGTGTTCGGCTCTGCTGGCGAGTGGCCGAACAGTATGGCCCCGATGCGGTCATCGTGCCATCTCTATGGGGGCAGGACATTGTGGATGCCCTGTTGCTGAAGCACAAGTATGCCGACTTTAAAGCGGTTTTTGAAGAGATTCAGGATGGGCAGCGTCCGGTGCAGCGATTTATCCGCAGGCGCTCAAACAATCTTAGCACGGCAGGCTTTCCGAACGTGATTACGGTATTGGTGCCAGGGCAAGCGGCGGCAGTCGAACTAGGCAAACAGCTTTCAAGGGAACTCAGTGATATCTGGACCAAGCTAGGGACAACGGTGCGGGATGATATTCGCGCGAAGGTGGGTGACTGGCTGGACGTGGCGTTGGCTGAATGGCAGCAGGGTCAGGAGAAGCACCCCGACTTCAATGCAGCTCGGATCAAAAAGACCGAGGTGGGCAAGGTGCTGCAGGAGTTAGGGATTAATTTGGATGCTGAGGGCGATCCGTTGGGGACACCGGATGCGATCGCCCACCTACAGGACATGCAGCGATGGTGTCCTCAGAAGCGCCAAGCGGATCCGCATCAGCACGATCCCAATCGCGATCAAGACAAGCGCCTCTATCCGGGATGGTCTTGGAAAGACCTTTGGGAGTATCAGCTCCAGAACAGTTGGGAACCTTACTGGAGTGCGATTCCGCTAGGGGTGCCGAAACAACCGCTAACAGCAAGTCAAGCGACCGAGACCTATGCCCCTTGGAAGCAAGCGCAGGGCGACTTGGCTCAGTCCTTGGAGGCAATTCCCAGTGAGGGGGAAGAACAGAACTATGCTGGCGATTTCAATGTGGGGACTTGGTGGGGGAGCCTGCAGCAACGGTTGCGGGTGGGATTGCAGACGGTCAAAAACACCCGCGTCTGGCAAATCCCGGCAGCACCAGGGGTGCGTTCAACCGTCTCAGGAAAATTTTCGGCCTTACACCCAAGCTTTAAGTACAAAGCCATTGCTCATCAGGGTGAAGTGCGCGATTTGCGTGAAGGGGCTGGGATGCCGATCGCTTCAATGCGGCTATTTTGGTTGCTAATGGCTAGAGCCTATCCAGGTTTATTCAATGGCTCCGAAATGCTGAATGCGTTGGAAGTAACGAAGCGGATGGCTTGGGTCTATGGGGGCGCGGCTGACTTTATCGGGATTTCGACCAGCAAGAGGAAGCGCTTTTTACGCAAACGGCGATCGCCGAAAGAGGCCGAACGTGTCCAAGGCTATGAAGTGGAAGAGCGCGAAAAGCTGTTTTACGATCGCTTCGTCAAATTCCCCAACCTGAGTTCAGTCGCGGCGGGACGCTTTATGCTGGAGCAACCAGCACTGGTTGAGCGTTATTGGACAGAACTACAGCGGGCATGGGATGAATTGCAGCCCAAGTTAGGCATCCGGCGATCGCTCGAAAACCTGATTCGTCGGCGTCCAACCCACCTCTTGCAGGTAGACGATCAGCTCAATCCCCAGCGTAAGCATCGCCAGTATTACAACGGTGTGATGTTCTCCAGCAAATGGCTGGCTGAAGATTTGGGGTTAGAAAAAGACGCGGCTAATGAACTTAGCGGCATGATCGACAGCGTTCACCGGGAGATATTTCAGACAACGGAGGGCAGTCCCTCGGACTGGTGGGCGGTGGTGCTAGCTGATGGGGACAGCATGGGCCGGTATATCTCTGGCAGCAAGCTGAAGCGCTATCGCGAGTATCTCAATAGCACCCTCACGGGCTTGGATGAGTCATTTCAGAAACAGCTCCCTGGCTTTGCCGAGCTACTTAAGACGCGCAAGCGCATGGGACCAGCAACCCATGTGGGGCTGAACCGATCGCTGCTGGATTTCTCGAATCGACTGGTACCGTATCTGACGGAGCGACGATTTTGTGGGCGGGTGATTTACAGCGGCGGGGATGATGTGATGGCGCTGATGCCGCTGGAAGACTTACCGGAATATTTGCTGTCGCTACGGGCTGCTTGGTGCGGCGATGCTGATCCTTACAAGGATAAAGAGCATCGGAATAAAGATCCTTTGGTGGGCTTTGAGGATCAGCAGGGCTACTGGCAACCCCAGTTCAAGACCCAGGCCGCACGGGAGCTGGTTCCTGATCGCCCTCTATTTACGATGGGTCAAGGAGCCACGATGAGCATGGGTATTGTGCTGGCCTATAAAACCATTCCTCTGCCGACCGTGCTGGAAAGCTTGTGGGAGGCTGAGGCAAAGCGGGCCAAGAAACTACCAGGCAAAAACGGGCTGTGTTTGCGGGTGCTCTATGGCGGCGGTAATCAGCTAGAGGCACTGATGAATGGGGACTTGCTGCAAAGCTGGTGGGCCTGCGTTGAGGATTGCTGCGATGCGGGCGATCAGCTCAGTCCGGTGCTGTATAAGTTGGCGGAGCTGCTGCCACGAAGGGCGATCGCGACTGAAAACAGTTACTTATTTGCGGAAGCCGCCAAGGTTGTCAACGAAGGGCGTGATGACAAGCTCAATGCCTTTCCTCGGCTGGAAACCTGGTTAAAAGCTTGGGAAGACTGGACGCGGGATTGTTTGAAGCAGCATTTTGAGGCGGAGGCTAACTGGGAAACTGCCTATTTGAAGGTGCTGAAGGAACCTTGGAAACATGATCCGCTGCCGCTGGGCTGTCACCCCGACGATGTGGGCAAGCTGCTGCGGTTGATGGCGTTTTGGGTCGATAAGCGAGTGGAGCGTTACCAATGGGGCCATGGGGGGCAAGCCAATGACTAATCATCAGGTCACACATCAAGCCACACATCCAGTCATTCAGTGGTACGCCCTCACGCCATTGGATGTACTGCTGTTTCGGGAGGCGAAACCTTTTAGTCCAGGGGAGGGAGCCTGGGCAAAGGGACTGTTTCCACCGTTGCCGATTACGGTTTTTCAGGGATTGCGTTGGCTGTTGCCCGATCGCTACACATGGCCATCGGAAGCCGATACGACTAGACAGCGTGGGGGCTTTCGGTATCGCAAACAGCGGGATTTGCAGTTCTATGGGCCGTTTTTGCAGGGGCCAAAGGGGCAGCTCTGGTTGCCGACACCGCAGGATTTAGTGGGTGTGAAGGGATCGCCCGTGGCAAACCCAACAGATTGTGACAGTGACCTGTTGGCAGCGGCAGAAGATTCGTTTAAGGAGGAGGATGTCGCTGATTGGGATCGGCTCGTACGGCTGCAGCCGTGTCAGGCGGGGGATGAGTGGCAGTATTTGGCCTTTAGCCACCCAGAACTACAGCCGATGGTGCCCCCAACGCTGGCAACGGGTGAGTATATCTGCGGCAAGCCCCAAGGCTGGATGAAAGCCGAGGCGTTGCTGGGCAAATACTTGCAAGGACAGGATGATTTGAGCCCGGATGAGTTGTGCAGCGATCCGTGGGATGTGCAGGTGCGGCCCCACATTCATGTGGAAACGGGACGGCGGCAGGTGCGCGACAGTGAGGGCTATTTTACGGAGGTGGCCACCCGGCTCAAGCAGGGCTGGCGATTGGTCGCGGGGATAGCCTTGCAGGGTTCCACACCGAAAGATCTGCCGCAAAGGACGACGGTGGTGCGTTTGGGGGGTGAGGGGCATCAGGTGCAAGTTGCCCCGATCGCGGCTCCCCCCGAATGGCGTAAGGTGGCGGCATTGCGACAGCCAGAAGCATCGGGTGCCGGGTATGCCTACCTGCTAACGCCAGGGTTGGCGAAGCAAACTATCCCGCTGCAGACACCTGAGCCACGGCAGGGGGAGCGATCGCAGGTGGTGTATGGCAGCTATCCCGATGCGTGGCGGGGGGCGTTGATTGGTTGCGCGACGGATCGGGCTGTCCTTTGGGGGGGCATTTCGAGCATTCAACGACGGGTGAAGGTGGCAGCGGGTTCGGGCGAAGCGGCCAATCTGGAGTCTAACCAAAAGGGGCCAGCGGAGTTTGCGTTGCTGCCGCAGCGGGCCTTTGTGGCGGCGGGGACGGTATATCGTTTTGGGCAGGTGCCGGAGGGTGAGGGTTTGTTGGTGCCGGAGGGGATAGACAGTTGGTTGGAGACATTTCGGCGGTTGCATTATGGGGTGTTGTTGTGGGGCAGGGCGTAGGGGCAGGTTTAGCCGATATCGGCAGCGTCTGACCCGCCTATGACAATCAAAACCGGCCATGTCTAGGTGGCGAAATGGCCTCAAGTGGAAATGCCTTAGCACCGTCGATCGCATCGTCTTACGGTCTCAGCCTGAATCATCGCCTCTGCTAATTTGATATTGGTTGGCTCAATGATGGGGTAGGTGATATGGCGATCGCAATTACAGAGGCGATAACAACTCTAGCGGAGGTGGAGACGCGATTTCATCTGACTCGGACGGAGGATGCGGCGTTTTTTCCGGAGTGGCGAGCCGATTTATCGGCGTTGACGGAGGCGGAACGTGTGGGGCTGGCGGAACTGCGTCGGCGCTATTTGTATCAGCGATCGCAGGGGCACCTGTTGGAGAGTACGGTGATGCTGTTGTTGGCATCGCCGCTGTTGACGCTGGCGGGACTGTACGATCCGCCTTTTACGGTGAGGGCGGAGGAGTCGGTGCGGCTGGTGTTGCAAGATCCGGAGGAGGTTTTGCAGGGGCGATTAGATGTGCTGGTGCTGAAGGGGCGGTTTTGGGTGGTGGTACTGGAGTCGAAGAAGACGGCGCTGTCGGTTTGGTCGGCGCTGCCGCAGACGCTGACGTATTTGATGGCGAGTCCACAGCCTGAAAAACCTAGTTTTGGGCTGATGACGAATGGGGATGATGCGGCGTTTGTGAAGGTGAGTCAGAAGGATGGGCTGTATGGGTTTTCGCGATCGCTGACGGCTTTGGCGTCGATGCCGGAGCTGGAGCGGGTTTTGCAGGGTTTGAAGCGGCTGGGGCAAGTTGTGGGGGAGGGGTAAAGGGTTAAATTTTCGTGTTTTTAGCTATCAGCGGTTATTGGGGCGTTATTCCAGGTGTTTTGATGGGTATTTCTCTGGTTTTCTCGATTTCCTGTCAGGGTCTACGGATCGCTGAAACCCGCATTCTTTCGTCAACCCTAGCAGATGCCTTGCTGTGTATAGCTTTCAGGCGTTTTCCACAGGGTCTTGTTGCAACAATTTCTCATTTATTTCAGGGTCTGAGCGACCCCCACAGAAATGGGGGTGTAGAATGGTTGTGTGGCAAGAGTTCTAGAACCCGGCCCTTTGAACTTCTTCGGAAGTTGAACTAATGGAAACCTCTGTATGAGGATATTGAATTTAGAACCGCCCTACCTCAACTTTGAACTTCTTCGGAAGTTGAACTAATGGAAACTATTAAACAGCGGGAAGGCAGTGTATCTGGTTCGTGTCCTTTGAACTTCTTCGGAAGTTGAACTAATGGATACAAGATATCCAAGACACAGCTATTCGCTTGTAAACGCATTGAACTACTAAGGAAGTTGAACTAATGAAAACA